>DDUL01000022.1 GCA_002344785.1 Bdellovibrionaceae bacterium UBA2339 | reverse complement strand
GCCGCCAAAGTGTCGCGCATGGCGGACAAATCCTGCGCAACTTGTCCTCGATGACGACGCTCGATGAAAATCGATCCGCCCAGCTCACACATCGTGCCGATGAAAAACTGCTCGCCCATGTCCTTGCTGGTGATGAACACCATCGGGTGCTTGGAACTCATCACCAACACATCGACGTAGCTCATGTGATTGGCGACGACGAGAAAGTTCTCTTTCTCGAAATCGATTTTCTCTAAGCCGATCTCTTCGATTTCAAAGTTCAACAATCGCAAAGCGCGACGGCACCAGCGCGAGACATTGTGAATGTGAAAGCGCAGGCGCTCTTGCTGATCGCGAATCAAAGCATGTGCGGAGTATCCCTGACCCGTGTAGGCGCCGATGTAGCTCACCATGCCGGCCATCTGTGATGCGGTCCGAAGCAGGCCGGTCGGACTCACGCCTCACCTTCCATGTTCAGAAACTTCTTCTTGTAGGCCGGATTCATATTATGCAAATCCAGCAAGGTGAGAAAGTCGATGCAATTGAAGTCATTATCGATCGCGGGCTCGCCCAACACCTTGCTTCCGGCTTTGATGTAGGACGCGAGCAATGTCGGAATCTGTTTTTCAACTGTCGACTCATCGTACTCGTAGGGATTCTGTTCAATGTACTCGAGCGCCTGACGCAGAGTTTTGACTTTGAACTTCTTCGTCGGCTCAACTCCATAGTCGCGATTGATCGCGCCGATCTGATCCAAGTAATGCGTGACCAAGCCGATCTGCAAAGGATCCACCGTCTTCACGCTGGAGCAGCCAAACAGATAGCGCGTCTGCGTGAGTCGCATGTATTCAGCAAGCCCCCGCCACAACAGCGAAATGATCGCGCCGGTGCGATACTCTTTTTTGATCGCGGCACGACCCATTTCCAGCTTGTGACCTGGAAGCGCCAGCACCTGATCCAAAACAAATTCGCTCGTCGAATAGAACGTCGACGAATAGGTCGACGAGTTGAAGCGGTAAGTGCCCACAACTTCACTGGTACGATTGTCGCGAATGATCAGATGGTCGCAGACAAAATCCAAGCCATCGACATCAACGCCGAAGGTGCGCGACTTCTTCATGTACTCTTTGTGAAAGACGGTGAAGCGCAAGCGCAGAGCATCTTCCAACTCACGCGGCGTCTCGGCGGTTTTCACCGTGAAGTGACCTTTGTCGACGCTGAACTTCACTTTCGGTTGAAACTCTCGGACTTTGTACTTTTGCAGCTTGAGCTCGGCATTGAAGACTTCCAAGGCTTTGCGCAGCTCGCCCAAGCGCTGAATGACTTTCTCTGAAACGCGAGACTTTTCCGCCGTTCGCACCACTTGCGCGGCAACCGTCGAGGCCACAGATTTCGTCACGCCTTTGAGCTTTCGTCGTCGAGCGCCAGTTTCACGCTTCGGCTTGATCACGATCACATCGCCGTCGTCCGTCGCGGCGGCTCGGCCGATTCGCTTCTGAATCGCGTCTTTCACTGCACGTCGAATTCGACCCTTCGCCATTTTGCGACCTCCGCCCTCTTATCCATTTCCCGAGGCTCAAGCGGCGTCAAGCCACTTCGCGCCGACTCCGCTGCTCTTGAAGCAAATAAAAAATGGCCGAGCCCCAAGGCCCGGCCACTTCCACTTTCCAACCTCTGACTTCGATGACCCGAAACGT
This sequence comes from Bdellovibrionaceae bacterium UBA2339, assembly GCA_002344785.1. Lineage (GTDB taxonomy): Bacteria > Bdellovibrionota > Bdellovibrionia > Bdellovibrionales > JAMPXM01 > UBA2339. The sequence goes on along the minus strand of DDUL01000022.1, from coordinate 85,371 downwards.
CGCGGGCCCATCGAGATCTTCCCGAAGTTAGAACCCGTAAGTCAGACCAAAATGCAAAACCATCGCCGTCGCCGCATACGAACCTGTACGCGCATCGACCTTCGTGTTCGTCGTCGGGTTGGTCTCGCCGACGCCCGCCGAGCCACCATCGCCTGTGACCGTGGTGTATTCAAATGCGCCGTCGACTCGCAAAGTGTCGTAGGCCTGTCCCGTGCCGACAGTCAGCGTGTGCGCCGGGCCCGGAGGCGTGAACGAAGCGCGCGCCAGCGAAGCATCCGTCACTGTCGACGTGTAGCCGTAGCCGAAACGAAGCGGCCAATCGCCGGCCATCTCAGCAGCCAATCGCAGGTTGTGTTGATCTTTCCACTCGGTGGCCAAGTTGGTGTTCAACGCCGGCGTTCCGGTCGATGTCAGCTTGATTTCGTTGATCTTCGAATACTTAGTGAGCGCGTACTCACCATAGAACGTCCAACCTTCATTCAGCTTCTGACGAAGTCCCAAAGCCAATGCCATCGGGAAAGATGTCTCGGCTTGTGCGTCAGTGTCAGAGACCGATGAACCACCGACCACGGCGCCGCTGCCGTTTAAGAAGACGGTGTTGCTCATGCGACCTGTCGCCGAGAAGTTCACTTCGCTGCGGAAGTTCAAGCCGATTTGCGTGTCCTCGCTGTGATCATACGAAGCACCCAAGCGGAAGGCTGCCGACTGCGTGTTCTTCAAGCCTGTGAGTTTGGCGTTTGCTGTCGCCGCCGCGTTGGCGCGTTTCACAAACGAAAAGTCGGCCTCGGCCATGACCATGCGCCAAGCCGCGCCCAAGCGCCACTTGTCGTTCAAGCGATAGCCAGCGCCCGCCGACAATTCAAAGATCTTGAGATCTGTCTTCACTTCGGGCTTGTACGCACCGTTGGCGACCCACTCAATATCAGTGAATTTCGCATTAGCTCCGCCGCTGACAAAACCTCCGACGCCGAAACCCCAGGTCTCATCGACTGTGGCCGAGTAAATCAGCGCAAACGGCGTTGTCACCGTCGTTGCTCCAGAAATCTGATCATTGGTGTTGGTGATCGGGCCTTTGAACTGCGCTTGTGTCGGCGAAACTGAGAAGAACAGGTCTTGTCCTGCGCTCTTGCCCGCCAAGGCCGCAGGGTTGAAGTACAAAGCCGCCGCACCTTCTTGGTCCACGGTGCCGATACCCGCCAAGCCCGCAGTTCGACCACCCCATGGAATTGATTTCTCAAAGCCCGAGGCCGCCGCAGATCCCGCCGCCAACCCGGCCGCCAAAACACAAATCGCTCGATTCACTGAATTCAATTTCGCCATCGCGCCCTCCCCTGGTGCAAATGCTCAAATCACAGAACACGATTAGGTTGGCGCAGACAGGTCGCCGATACAACTTCAAAGTGCCCAACAAATTTGAAAGAGAGCGCGGCCCAAAAAACACAAACCAAAGACACGAGCCAAATAAGTTGGGCCACCCGACTCAGCTGATAGCTTAAGGAAAACTAAACCTGTGCTTAACGACATTCCCAGAGTCGGAAACTGCGCGCATGCACACCGTCGCGCTGCACATACACCGGCTCAAGCTCAGCGCACATCGAGTACAAGCGGCTGAACTCCACATCGCTATTCGGATCACGGTGATAGCGGTTGTCGCTGACAAAGATCACGGGTCGTCCCGCCACAGTTTTCCAGCGCTCGGGCGGCTGAGTGAAGCTGTAATGATCCCGCGTTGGCGACAGACGCCAAACCTCTTCGCCCAAGGAAAAGGCCATTTGCGAGACCAACTGATAGCGCCATGACGCAAAGATGGGATCGCCGGTTTCGTTGGCGATTCGATCCGCACGAAGTGACTTTAAATGTTGAGCCAATTGATCCCAGCCAAACAAATCGTTGGTCGGATCAAACTTCGGATCCCAACTTGCTGAAGGCGCGATCCTCGCAGCCAAACGTGGAATCACCGGCTGCAAGAGCGCGGCGTGAAACAACACAAACAGCGGCAAAATGAAACCCGCCGCAAGCCAGCCGACCAGCTTTCGGCGCGCGGATTGTTGAAACTCTTCGCGTCCGCCGAATCCTTCTTCAAACAATCGCGCCGAGGCGATCATCAACGCGAAGTGAGCCGGCGCCGGCCAATGAGGTTTGAACTCGGAAAAGAGCGACTGAATGGAAAACAGCGCCAAGGTTGGAAACGCCATCCAAAACAAGTAGCGCCAACGCGAATCGCGGCCGCGCAAAAACGCCACGCCCAGCGCCACATGATTCATCACGAACACAACTGGCGATAAAAACAAAACTTGTGAGACCCAAAACTGCAGCCAACGGTTGAAGTCCGCGCCGCCGCCGCCGCCGTGTCGATCGCTCAAGTGGAAAGCGAAGCTCGGAAAGCCATGCTTCATGTTCCAGAACACCACCGGCAAAGTGCAAATGAAGGCGACCAGAAGGCTCGCGCTAAAGCCGCTCGTCATGAGATTGCGACGAAGCACGGGCTTAAAGAAAAAGAACATCAAGAGCGACACCGCCGCCATCAACGCCGTGTACTTGGACAAGAACGCAAATCCCACGGCTAAACCCATCATCATCCATGAGCCCAGCGAAACTCGTTCGCTATCACCCATGAAGGTGCCGCCTTCAGCTGTCGAGGCCATACGCCACCCCAACCACAGCATGAAGCTCCAACCCAAAGCCATCGGCGCATCCGGCACGGCCATCATGCCACCCAGCGCGAAGATCGGCACAAGCATGTGCAGAGCGCCGGCCACCAAGGCCGTTCGCCAGCTGAACATCTCCGTCGCCAGCAGCATCAAAAACAACGTGGCCAAGCTGTTGCACAAAATCGCCGGCAATCGCACTGCGAAGGCCGTGTCACCGAACACCGCGGTCGAAAGATGAATCAACCAGGCGATCATCGGCGGATGATCGAAGTAAGACAGCTGAAGTTGGCGGGTCCAATCCCAGTAATAGGCCTCGTCATCACCGAGGCCGGTCATGCCCGCCAAAAACAAACGCATGATCACAATACCGATGAACAACACCGGCAGCAGGCGCTCGAGAGTATTGAGTGGTCGGGCAAACATGAAGGCACTTTTGAACGAATCGGCGCGCTTGTCAAAACGCGAGGCCGACAAATCGAGGCCGCCGGCGAATCGACTTCGCCCCTGCGAAGTTCAACTCGGAGCTTCGACCCGCACAGAATCTCGGGTGACACTGAATCTCTTAAGTGGGGCCACCGGACTGGCCATCTGACTTTTCATCTGGCGGGCCGCCCCATTCACCTCGGGCAGCGGCTGGCCCGCTCGATTGCGCCAATTGCTCGCGACGCTCTTGCAACACCGCCGTGAGTGCCGCGCCCGTAAGCACAATCCACCACATCACCGAGATCCACGTGAGAAACAAAATCATGCCCGTCAGCGAACCGTAAACCTTCGAGTAGCGAAACAGCTGCTTCATCACTGCCGCATAGGACGCTTGCACCAGCGCAAAGGCCGTCGCCGCGCTCAATGCTCCGATCAGCGCTGGGCCCCACTGAATTGGCCGGGCCGGAATCCACTTGTACACCGCGATCAACGCCACCAGCATCACCACCACACCAATCAAGGTGTGCGGCAAAATCGCCAAAAGTTGCAGATGCCTCGAGCCCAAAGCTCCCAACAACCCCGCCAGCACGAGAGGCGCGGCGAACATCACCGCCCAATAAACTCCCAGTCGCTTCCATAGGGCGCGTGGACGCCGCACGCGACACACTCTCTGCACCGCGGACTCCATCTCATGAAACAAACGCGTGGAGATCCACAACAAGACCACCGCCCCGCTGACCCCCAACGCGCCCGAGTGCACACGCCGCAAAGCTGTCTCCAAAAACTTCGTCGCACCCGCTCCGGAAGTTTCTCGCAAATGCGAAGCGATGAACGGCCCCACAAGGCTCAGCATTTTTTCGAAGCCACCGAGCAGGTGAAAGACAGAGACCGAGACCGCCAACAATGGCACGAAGGCCAACACTGTCGCATACGACAAAGAGCCCACCACCATCTTCAGTTCAACTTGCCGCACGCGCCGAAACGTATCCGCCAAGATTTGCGCGACCGCGCGCCACCAGCGTTCAGGTGACTCAGTTTTTGTCGCGGGCGCGCTTGCCGTGTTCGTCGCTTGGGTTTCGTTCACGACGCTCATTTCTGCTCGTGGGTCTCGAGCTTTGGCCTCGCCCGCCGCATCCGCCATCCCTCGACAGAAGTCGAGTCCGGAGCGCAAGGCGTTAAGTGTTACCCAAGTCTACTGAGTTCGCCCCGAAGCTCAAGCCACTCCGACGCAATTCTCCATGAGTGGACGAGTCCGCGAAGTTCAGTTGGCCTTAAGGCATGAACAACTCAGATCGATCATCGCGCGCCGAAAAAAGCCTTCCCTTGCAGTTTCTCTTTATCGCCAGCGCACTGGCCTGCGCCGCTGCGATCGCCGGCTGCTCCAGCACGCCGCCGATCAAACCCGAAGGCAAAAACATCAAAGTCACGCGCGACGAAGTTGATGAGGACTGCAAAGATCTCGGACTTGTCGAAGGGCGCAATATGTCTGTGAAGGGCAGCTTCGAACAAGCGCTAGAGGATTTGAAAAACGATGCGGCCCTCAAAGGCGCAAACGTCGTGAAGCTTGAGAGCACTTCAGGCACCGGCACAGCTGTGCGCGGCCAAGCTTATCTTTGTCCTTAAGTTCGCTTTAGAAATTGGGCGAGCGCGGCCAAGACGTCGCGCGGAATTTCGTGCGCGCCTCGAAACGCAAGCAGCTGTCCATCCAGACCACTGTCGCGCAACACGCGCTCAAGGCCCTCGGCCAACTCGTAATTGAGAATTCCATCGCGCAAACCATGCGACTGAAAGAACCGCAGAGCTTTGCGCCGAGGAAGCTCGCGCCTTAAGCGCGGCTCATCGACCAATGATCCCGACAAAATCACCAAAGCCCGCGGTGGTTCCGGCGTCACAAGCGCAAGCTCCAGCGCGAGCATCGAGCCCTGCGAAAATCCACCGAGCACCACTTGCGACCACTGAAGGCCCAACTCTTCACGCATTTGGTCCACAGCTTTCAACGCCAGATCGCGCGCACGCTCCAAACCTGGCGGTGTCGCTTGCGTGAAATCGACGCCTTGAGCTTCGAGCTCCGCCAAGCGAAGCGGAAACCAAGCTCGCCCGGTGAAGTGACCGCCCAGATCCACTTCATGGTGGCCGTTCGGAAACAGCCACACGCGACGGCCAGGGGCCTCGGCCTCGATTTCCATCGACAACGAAGCCAAGTCCGTCATGTCCGCCCCATAACCATGAAACAAGACGATCAGTTGATCGACTTGTTGGTTGGGCACAGCAAGTGGCGAGCGCACTTCAATAGCTTGCAGTCCGCCCGCTTGGCGCCGACGAACCTGTGGCTGTGAGGAGTTTGGATTTTGCGACGAGTTCACGCCCAAGAAATTGCGAGAAGTGCCCGCGAAATTCAATTCGCGTCGAGTCGCCCCTGAGCTTTGATCCCCAGAGCCCGAGGCCCGACAATCGGGGCCGACGCGCCGATCACTCGATGGTGCAGGTCAGATCTTGAACCAGCTGATCGCCGTTTTTCTTCAGGTAAATGGCTTGGCCTGAATAAGCCTTGCGCGACCGCTTCGAGATCAAATCGATGTTCAGATCCAACATCACGCTGCGAAGCGCTCCAAGGCGCGTGCCGCCGATGCGCTCACCTTTACGACCAGTCTTGGGGTTCTTGGGATCCACATAGCCCACGAGCACACCATTGGTGTTGTTCAACAAACCATCTTCGGAATCAAAATGTGCGATGAGTGAGTTGGCTTCAGAAACCGTCGGATCGTAGACAAACATGTCCAAGGCCGTCGGCGCTTCGTTCGCCACACCTTCTTCAAGATCCACCTGAAAATGCGTGTCGCCATCGAGACTGTCGCAAAGGATCATCAGCGGATCGCCAGCCGTTGTCTTTGCTGCTAGATGTGATGGCAAATGTGAGGCCGTGTGGCCCAATGCGGGTTCAGTTGCTTGTTCAGTTGCTTGTTCAGTGGCTAAGTCGGCACCTTGAGTTGCGGCTTGGGTCGATGCGGGATCGGTTTGTTCCGAATCAACCGCCGTCTGTGCCATCGCGGGCGTCGAGGTCAGCAGGACGCTGATGGAAAGTGCCAAGGCGCCAAATCCAATTAAACGCGTCATGATGTTCATACGGGCCTCCTATGAGACAGTTGAACCCAACCTAAGTCGAGCCCACCCTCCCCGCACAATACATACTTGGAATTTCAATATTCGCCTGATACATAGTTCGCCGCATGGACCATCTTCACTGGCCACTCAGCGTGCTGAGCAAAGCCATTCACCACAAGAACTTGTCCGCAGCGGCCTCGCACATTGGCCTCTCGCAGCCGCAACTCTCGCGACTCATCGCCAAGCTCGAAGAAGAGTTGGGTGTCGTGCTCCTGGATCGCGCCGCGCGCCGCAAGTCAGGTTGGACGCCAGTGGCGTACAAAGTCGCGGACGTTTACTTCCGCAACTCCCGCAAACTCTCCGCACAACTGCAAGAGCTGCAAAGCGGCGATCAACTGCAACATGTGCATATGGGAACGCTCGAAGGCTTGGTGCCGCTGGCGATTGAAATTGCGCATGGTTTTCTGCGCGAAACCAAAATTCCGGTACTCGAACTCAATGTTTATGATTTGAGCGAGCTCGAAGAGCACTTTGAGAAAGATGAGCTTGATTTGGTGCTGACTTGCCGCGAGCCCGGCCGCGCCAAACACCGCTATGTGCGCTCATTGGGCTGGCAAGACTTGCTGATGGTGGGTCCCACTAAAGGTTTACGCGTGTTGAGTCCCTTCGAGTATGCGAACTTGATCCAAACCGGCAAGCGCAGCTCAGCCAAACGCGAAAAGGACGAAACTTCGCAATCGCGACTCTTTGTCTCCAACTCCCTGGCGGTGCGGCGATTGCTCATGGAGCGCGGTGATGTGCGCGGCCAGGTGCCCTCCGAAGTTTTCGCCAAGCGACCCGGCACAACGACGGAGCAACCGGTCATGCTGATTGGCAGTGAAATTTTGCCGCCGATGATTTGGGAGAAGCTCATGTCGATGAAGGTGAGTGTCGGCTAAAAATCGGCCGCTGGTCTTTGGCTTTTGGCTGAACTGGCCAGCAAAAGTTGAGCGGAACTGAAATCCGTCATAAAGGAATGCGAATGCGCGAACTCGAATCTCAACAAAAGCCTCCGCACACCATTCGGCTCGAAGACTATAAGCCGCCGGCATTCAACATCGACACCGTGTGGTTGCGCTTTGAGCTGCATGAAGATCGATGCGTCGTGCGCTCGCGCCTCAGCGTCAAGCGCCAAGATCCCCACGCCACCGTGCTCTGGTTGGACGGCGAAAACCTCAAACTCGTCGAATTGTCTTTGAACGGTAAGCGCGTCGATCCGTGCACCACCTCACCGCAAGAAGCCGGTCAGTGTCGACTCTTCGAGCTCGGTCTCGAGCTGGCCGTTCCGCAACACCTCAACGACTTCATCGTCGAGGCCGTCGTCGAAATCGAACCCCACAAAAATTTGGCCTGCGAAGGTCTCTACAAAACCGGTTCGATGTTTTGCACGCAATGTGAAGCCGAAAGCTTCCGCAAGATCACCTATTTCATCGATCGTCCCGACGTCATGGCAACTTATCAGGTGGAGATCGAGGCCGACGAAGCCAAATATCCCGTGCTGTTATCGAACGGCAACTTCGTGCGCTCGCGCCGCCTTGATGGCGGTCGTCACGAATCGGTGTGGAAAGATCCGTTCAATAAACCCAGCTATTTGTTTGCACTCGTCGCGGGCGATCTCGGTTGCTTGCGAGGCCGCTTCACCACACGTTCAGGTCGCGATGTTTCGCTCGAAATTTATTGCCGACGAGGCATGGAAGCGCGCTGCCAGCATGCGCTGGATTCGCTCAAGCTGGCGATGAAATGGGACGAAGACGTTTATGGCTTGGAGTACGATCTCAACGTCTACATGATCGTCGTCGCCGATGATTTCAACATGGGCGCGATGGAGAACAAAGGCCTGAACGTTTTCAACGCGCACTACGTGTTGGCGGATCCCACCACGGCGACGGATAAGGACTTTCACAATGTGACGGCCGTCGTGGGTCACGAATACTTCCACAATTGGACCGGCAATCGCGTCACCTGCCGCGACTGGTTTCAGCTTTCGCTCAAAGAAGGTCTCACGGTGTTCCGTGACCAGGAGTTTTCTTCCGACATCGGCTCGCGCGCGGTGAAGCGGATTGAAGACGTGATTCGCCTGCGCACACATCAGTTCGCTGAAGACGCGGGACCCATGGCGCATCCGGTGCGCCCGAAGTCTTATGTTTCAATCGACAACTTCTACACGCTGACGGTTTACGAAAAGGGCGCGGAAGTGATTCGCATGATTCACACCTTGCTTGGCGCTGAGAAGTTTCGTCGTGGAATGGATTTGTATTTTGAGCGACACGATGGAACGGCGGCGACGTGTGACGACTTCGTCAAGGCGATGGCGGATGCCAGCGGCCGTGATCTGACGCAGTTTAAGCTGTGGTATGAACAGGCCGGCACACCCAAACTTTTCGTTCATGAAATTTGGCACGCCGAACGCGGCGAGCTGGAATTGAGTTTTCGCCAAGAACTGCCACGCACTCCCGAACAGCTCGAAGGACGAGACAAACAAGCGCAAGTCATCCCGGTCGCGCTGGGCTTGATCGGTGCGGATGGCCGCGATCTCGGCCCGAGTGAGATTGTCGAAGTGACACAGTTCGAACAGCGCTGGAAAAAATCCGGCTTGCGCGAACGCCCTCGCGTGTCTTTGCTGCGCGGCTTTTCCGCGCCCGTCAAACTCATGCGCGAGATTTCCGTCGACGACTTGCGCTTTCTGGCGTCGTTCGACGCCGATCCCGTCGCGCGTTGGGAAACCTCGCAGGAACTCATGCTCCGCTGCCTGCTCAGTACCTTGAGAGCCGAGGCCCAAGCGCCTGAGCTTCGCGCCGGCGTCCTCGATGCACTCGCGCGACTGCTCGACCAAGCGCCTGAGTTGGATCCGGCGTTTGTGAGCTTCATGTTGCAACTCCCCGCCGAAGCCTATGTGCAGCAGTTCCTCTCCGACGTGGATCCGGACGAAGTCTTTCAAGCCCACTCCGGTCTGCAACGTGAGATCGCCAAACGCTTTCGCCCGCGCTTCGAAGAAATTTACGAACAACTCAATCAGCGCCTCAGCGCCGCCGCGATTCAAGATCCACGCGGCCCGCGAAGCGGCCGAGCCATGGGCGAGCGCGCCTTGCGCAACACGGCTCTGACTTATCTTTGTTTGTCAGATGATGTTCGCGACCTCGATCGCGCGCTTCGCCAACGTCGCGAGGCCAAAGACATGACCACGGAGCTGGGTGCGCTTGAGGCCCTCAACCGCAGCTCGCAAGCCGCGCGCCTGACCGCACTTGAAGAGTTCATTGGCAAGTGGCGAAACGAGCCCTTGGTCGTCAACAAGTGGCTCACCATCCGCGCGACATCACCGGCACCTCGCACGCTTGAGGAAATTCGCGAACTGATGGACTCGCCGATCTTCGATCGCAACAACCCCAACAAGATCTACTCATTGCTGTTGGCCTTCGCTCGTTTCAACCAAGTCGGTTTTCACCAAAAGTCCGGTGCCGGATATCGATTCATCGCCGATCAGGTTCTCGACATCGACGCGCGAAATCCGCAGGTCGCCTCGCGACTGGTGTCCGCATTCAATTCATGGCGCACCTACAAGGCCGACCGACGTGAGTTGATGGAAGCGGAGTTGCGACGCGTGCTCGGTGAGCCGCGCCTCTCGGCGAATGTGAAAGAGATCGTGGAAAAAGCACTCGCGCCGCGCGCCTAGTGCGCTGGGAAAGCTGATGTGACGACCAAGCTGAGACTTGGGCCGTCGTCGCCTATCGCGAAACACCATCGCTCATCGCGCGCCCCTGCTCGGCGGCTTTACGAATGTCGTCGGGCGCTTCTTCGGGCACACCCGCCGGCACCTGCGGACCACGCGCGCGAATTTTTCGAATCAACATTTCCAGATCCACGGACCGCATCGGCTGGTGCCGACACTCGCTCTCTGAATCCGCACGGAAGATCACCGCACGGGCTTGGCCTCGGCGATCATCGCGAGTCGATGAACGCAACTGATGGGACACGGCCAAATTCTCACGCAAAGTGTCCGGCAAGCGCGGCGTGCACGCGCGCACGCGCTCAACATCAAAGACCACTTCGGGCGCAACACCTCGGCGATAGTCTGAAATGTTCAACAGAAACAGTGGGCAACTATGTCGCTGGCCTTGAGCGGTGACAAATTCAATTCCCGCTTTGCCATTGGTGTCGATCTTCCAAGTCCATCGCACATCGCGCGCTTGCCCCGAGCAGCGGATCAGGTCCCGCGCTTCGGCGTCGAGCGCGATGAACGTCGACGCCATCGACCAGAATAGGGACCAGACGATCAACAATCGCCGAGCCGAAAAGCCCGGAGGCCGAAGGCTGAGTCTTTCGCTCGCATGCGAGATCTTCATCGACGCCCTCCCTGTGGTCGCGCGTTCGCCCGAGGACGACAGTATCGCAACACATTGCTCGAACAATGCAAATTTCCTTGGGCCAAATGCGCATAAGTCATGTCGACATGATCCGCCTCCACTCCGTGCCCGCGCATTCGCTGATTCAACTCGCGTCGAAATGCCGCATTGCCTGGATCCGGAAAGATGAAGCGTCCATTGATGTTTAAACCATTTGTCGGATTGCTGAAGATACCCAGCGCGTTCGTGGGCCGGGCTTCTGCTCCTGAGCCCGCCATTCGACCGTGAAAGAGATTCGGCACTTCAATGAACGGCACGTCGCAACCATTGTTCGTTTCACGAAGTCGCGCTCGCAAAGCCTCGGTGTTGCGATCCATGATGGCCTGAATGGCCATGTTGTAATCACGCAATGAACCTTCACCGTTTCGGCCCGGCATATCCATCGCCGCCAGCAGATCGGCATTGGTCATGTCTTCGCAATTCAGCAGTGGCCTCGCCTCGACCGGCGAATCGCCGACGGGCGTCTCGGTGGATCGTGGCGTGGTGGGCCGTGAGCTTCGCGGCGCGGGCTCCGACGCGGGAGCCGGCTCAATACTGATGCCGGCTCTCGCCTCGCGAGGTGACCAAATCCAACGCAGGCCCTGCGTGCGAGTCCCCCGTGATCCTCCAGGGCGCTCGCGCCGCTCGACCCGCGTCTCGCGCCAACGACGACAGACATCGCGCCAAGCATCGTAATTCTCGATGCGTCCGCGTCGTTGTTCAGGCCCCACGTCCTGCTCCCAGTTCAACATCGCCTGCGAACGATTTCGCTCCAGCAACTCTAATCCCAAACGCGGCGACGCCACCATCACCGCAAAGCCGCATCGACTTTGATTGGACGGCACCACACTGAAGATCTCATCGGTGTGACCCACACCCAAAAACGAAGTGTCGATTTGCAAAGGCCGCTGGCCGCCGCAGGCCTCGGTCGAATACTGACTCCATTGTCCCGACTCGAGATGATTTGTACCCAACACACAGTTGCCGCCGGGATAAGCCTCGATGTTTCCGCCACCATGTCCATTTTCCAGCGAGCCTTCACGTCGCATCGTCGGCCCCGTCGTCACACCACACTGCGCGGCCGCTGCACTGATCGCCGCGAGCGTCGCATTGGCGTTGAATCCCTGATTCACGTAGCGATCCACACCGCGAATCACCGGCCGACCCGTGCGCGGATCAAAGAACGGCTGCATGATGTCTTGCTGCCAGTTGAAAGATTGCGCGCCGGTGCGCCGAAGCGATGCCAACCAGCGCGCCTGCGTGGTGCGATCAGGAGCTTCACGGCGTATACGCTGCTCGATCACGCGGACCGAGGCCGCATCCATGTTGAGAAACATCACCGGCGGATGCTGACCTGACGCACGCAGAATGCTGATGGCTTTGTCGCCGATCACGCGATGACGATCGATCCCCATACGCGCCGCGAGCCGATCTTCGCCGACTAAAACATCGTCCGACAGCACAACGGCGGCCGCGGGATAAGTCTCCGGCAACATCGTGCCGTCAGGTGGACACTCGGGAACATCGGGTCGCTGCGATGGGGGAATCGGACAGCTCGCAGGTCCTCTTCGATTGGCGTGGGAAGTGTCGGGCCAGCCCAACACAGACAGGATCAGCCATGCGCAAAGCACAGCTGTGCGCGCCGAAGTGTCGACCGTCAGTTTGTTCAATGGACCACGCCCTGAACTCACGCCCCACACCTCGACGAAAACGTCGCTTGTGACCTTATGGCTTATCGGATGAAAGCCAGCTGGACTTCAGACCTGGCTCCGTTGACTGTTGAAAATCGGATGAGATCAACTTAAGTATACGAATTTACTTAGAAAATGAGAAAACTTGCCAGGCTTAAATTTCACCAGCAGGGCGGACCTAATAAAGCCCATTAAAAACAACATCTTAGGTGAATTCGCACGCGTCACTTCGGACTTTCAACAGTCAACGAGGCCAGTTGGGTTAGTTGCGACGCTGAATCCGCCCCTCCGCCAATCGCTTAAACGCCTCGGGCTTCCAAAGCTTCAACTGACAACCCCAAGTTTCGTCGCGCATCAGGAACACGACGTCGGCCTTTTGCGTGATCACCGAGTAACTGAACTCGACGCGTTTGACGATCTCATCATTGAGTTTGCTGGAGAGCGCTGGCGAACACTTGCTCTCGCGCGAAGCGCGAAATCTCAGCGCGGGAATTTTCTCTCGCGAGGCATCCCGCAAATCGAGAATCTGCAGCCGACACACACTGCGCTTGCCGGCCTCATCGTCGATCACCAAGTGGGCGTCGCCGACGGCATCGAGTTGGAGAATGCTGCGTCCCTCCAGCGACTTCATCACTGAAGCTTTCGGCGCTTTCAGATGGCACTGCATGACCAAGGATGAAGAAGTTGCCGAGGCCACACCGACCCATCCCAACGCGACCCCAATTACGCTCACCCCGATTCGCAACCTCATGGCGCACGAGTTCCCGCACGAGGCCTGCAGTAGCGAATCACATTCGTCATGCAATGAAGATTGCCGCCGATGATGTGGCCGCCAAACGAATCCGCAAAACGAAATTGCACGCCGGCTTCCGTGTAAGCTCGCTGAATGTGCGCGCGAAACGCCGGATTCGCCGGATCAGGAACAAGCGCTCGCCCGCCGGTGAGCATCGCATTGGTTGGGCCAGGAAAAAGACTCACCGCCGAGTGCTGCGCCGGCTGACCGTTGGGCAGCAGGCGTCCAACGAAGAGCGCAGGAACTTCGATCACGCGCGGCTCTCCGCACTGCGGAAGTCGGCGTTTGATCGCGCGCACAAGCCGATCGCGATTCCGATCCTGAATGCTCTGCAGGGCGCGATTGAAATCCGCCCAGCTGCCTTGGAAATTTCGGCCTGGCGAGCGAAGTGTCGCCATGAGGCTGGCGTTGGTCATCCTGGCGCAACGTTCAAAGTCGCTCGCCTGCGCGCTTTCCAAAAGCGGTCGCGACCACTGCGAGCGCGTTCGCGTGCCACGCGTGCCGCGGGCCGCATCGGCCTCGACCATTTGCTCACAGAGCATCTTCCACGATTCGAGCTCACGAAACCGCCGCCCCATCGCGGCGTCGCCGACTTCACGTTCATAACTAAACGCCGGCTGCGATGGATGACGCTCCACCAGCTCAAGCCCCAGGCGAGGGCTGGCGACGACCACGGAGAATGCGCAAGGATCCGGAGGATTCTGCGCGCCCCCGCGAGGCACGATGGAGACCAACTCATCCACATGCCCGGTGCCCAAGAACTGCGTATCGACTTCGACCAAGTTCGTGTTGCCGCCACAAGCGCGGTTCGCGAATCGGCGATAGTGTCCGTAGGAAAAGTGATCTTCACCCACGGCGCAAACACCGCCTGGAAAGCCTTCGACGTTTCCACCCGCACGTCCGTTCACTCGAGCGAGGTCATCGCCACCCAGACTCGGTCCGATCTCAGCCGCGCAATTGTTTTTTGCGGCTTCCATCAGCTGCCGAGTCACCGAATCAAACTCTCCGCCGAAATATCCATCAAGTGCGCGCAGCACAGGACGACCCGTCTGGGGATTCACATAGGCTTGCAGCAAGTCTTGTTGCCAAGGGTAGGACCAAGAAAATCGCGATGGCGGAACTGAGGTGATCGCGCGCATCCAAAGCGCGCGACGGCGCGGATCTTCGATTCCCTGAATGCGTTGCCGAAGAGCTTCGAGAGTCGCGGCCTCGACATTCAATATCAATTGCGGAGGTCGATCCGGCTGCGACTCCAGAGCGTGCCAAGCTTGATCCACGGCATCTCGTTGCGCATCGATCCCCATCGAGCGATTGATGTTTCCCATGACGATTTTGCCCAAGCCAAACTGCTTGATGCCGCCGCCATCTGAAATCATCACGGCCATGGCCGGATAATTTTCCGAAAGCAATGTCGTGCGACCATCCGCGCCCGGCGCTGGACACTCGGGAACATCAGGTGATTGCGGATTGTGATCTTGGCAGGCTGGCGGACTGGCGGGCGATGCCGAGGCCACGGCTGCCGAAAAGAGTCCTCCGACTCCCCATTGACAGATTTGCGCGAGGAGCGATCGCGGCCCTCGCTGGGAACACACGTGATCTCGTCGACCCGAATCCATCACAATGATGTTCCTTCTAAGTCTGTGAGTTGATTGCGTGCATTGTAGGCGGCAACTTTGTAGGCCTCCGCCAGCGTCGGATAGTTGAACACGTTGTCCACCAAGAAATCCACAGTTGCACCAAAAGCCATGCAGAGCTGACCAATGTGCACAAGCTCCGTCGCGCCCGTGCCGATCACGTGCACGCCCATGATTCGTCGGGTCTGCTCGTGCACGATGAGTTTCAAAAATCCGAACTCATCTTCAATCATCTTTCCGCGCGCCAGCTCCGAGTAATTCGCTACTCCGACGACGAACCTCACACCGCGCGCCCGCAGATCTTCTTCGCGAACTCCGACAGTTGAAATTTCGGGGATGGTGTAAATGCCATAAGGAAAAGTCTCGGGAAAACTGGCTTCGGCCCCCGTGAACATGTGAAGTGCGGCCAGTCGCCCTTGCTCCGAGGACGAGGCGGCCAAGGCCGGAGCGCCGATGATGTCGCCGACGGCGTAGATATTCCCCGAGGTCGCCGAAGTTCGATAGTTCGCATCGACGTCCAAAGTTCCGCGCTCATCCGGCTTCAGGCCCACAGCGCTGAGATTCAGCAATTCAAAGTTGCCCGTTCGACCTTGGCAAACCAACACGGCGTCGTACTTTTCCGTCACAACTTCGTCATCGCGACTCATCGTCGCGTCCGCACGCCAAGCGCGACCGGTCTCGCCCGGCACCGTCTCCACGGAGTGCAAAGTCCAACCCAATTTGAGGCGCATGCCATTTTTCTTGAATTGCTTTTTCAGCGCCGCTACGATTCCGGCATCGATGTTTCGTAAGATCTCGGCTTTCGAGTCAAAGAGCGTCACTCGGACACCCGTACGCGCGAAAATCGAAGCGTACTCGACACCGATCACGCCGGCGCCGACCACCAACATCGTGCGCGGCTGAAACTTCATCTGCAAGATCGTGTCCGAATCAAAAACAGTGAAGCCATCAAAATCAAATTCCGCGGCCCGGCGCGGACGCGTGCCAGTCGCGATGAGTATGAAGCGGCCGCTGAGCTTTCGCGCCACACCTTCGTGTTCGACAATCACCGTGTTGGAGTCTTGAAAACGACCCGTGCCTCGCACGAACTCGATGTCGTTTCGGCGCAGGCTCTTTTCAATCACTTCGCGTTCTTCGCGGATGATTCGTCGTGTGCGTTCCATCACGCCCAGCAGTGACATGTCGCCCGCCTGAGCCATCAATGCGGACTCGCGAAGGGCCTTCGACGGAATTGTTCCCAACTGCAGACAAGCGCCGCCCAAGAGATCCTTTTCGATCACGGCGACTTTTTTGCCGAGCTTCGCCGCCTGAACAGCGGCCCGCTGACCGCCGGGACCGGAACCGATCACAATCAAATCATAAAGCGAGGCTTGGCCTGAAACATTCGTCACTCCACAAGTTTAAGCTGTTTTGCGACCGCGCCCTAGGCGTGCGAAGTCGAGGCTGGGCCACTCGACGTTCTGCGAGGGGCCGAAATCTCGATGAGGTAAAGAGCGCCACCGACGATCACTGGACCTAGAAAGAGGCCATAGAATCCAATCGTCTCAAGGCCACCAAACGCCGCGAGAAATCCGACGACGGGATGAATTCGAGCCGCGCCACTCATCACTAACGGACGAATCAAATTGTCGGACAATCCCGCAAGCCCCGCCGCTGCTGCAAACACAATCGCCGTTGCGTACTCGGCTTCGATGAGATTGGAACCGATCAGAAAGATCGAAACGGGAGCCGTGCCGATGACAGGGATGAACGACAGAATGAAGGCTGTCATCATGATGAGCAGTGCATGCCCTTGACCCACGAAGGCCGAGGCCAGACCAAAGATGAGCGATTGCACAATGCCGGCGACCACACTCGCTAACACGACGGACTTCGCCAGCGACTGCAGATGCGTCAAGAAACCCTCGCCAGCTTCTTCGCGCATGGGCAATAGCCGTTTCACCCAACGCTTGAGCGCTTCGCCTTCGCAAAGAAACACATAAAGTCCGACAACGATCACGGCATTATCCATAGTGAGCTTCGGCAGATCCGTCACAAGATTGCGCAAAATCCCAAGTGCCGAGCGGCCCGCGGCGCCCAAGCCTTGTTGCAGCACGCGCTTCACTTGATCCGTGTCGATGCTGATGAACTGCGACGCCCAGCTCAGCGCCGACGAAATCCATCGATCCAAGGTTTGCATCTGAAACACATCTTCCGGCAAATCATGAAAGGCCTTGAGACCAGCTTCAGCCGACAAAAACGCGACGATGCCAATCGGCACGATGAAGGTGACGGCAAAGAGTGCCGTCAAAAGCCCAGCCCGCAAAGCCGCCCAAGGGACTCGCGACCGCAGCATCGTATCCAACGGCGAAAGTGTGGCGGCAAATAGTGCGGCCATCGCCATGGGCTTTACAAAACCGCGATTGAACCAAACCACCACACCGAGCGCGATCAGAATGATCACGACAGGCCGCAGATCTCTTCGGAGACTATCACCGAGGGATGGCGATTGACCTTGTGCCTTTTCAATCAGGGCCTGCGATAACATCAATCCCTCCTTGGCCAAAGCGCCGAAAGTCGGCAAGGCCTCAACTCCAAAATGCATCGAACAAAGTCCATCCAAAGATCTCAGGACGACAAACTCATTCCAGCAAACTGGGCTTCGCGCGATGGATTGCGCTCACCTCGCTGAAAAACTCGGCGAAGAAAGTGAGACCTGCAAACCCAGCGCGTTGAGATCGCGAATCAAACCTTCTGATTCACGAAACCAATGCGTGGCGAAGCCCAATTTTCGCGCCACTTCTATATTCGATGACAGATCATCGATAAACAAGCACTGCTCAGGTCGAAGTGCATAGCGATCGCAAAGTCGCAGATAAAACTCAGGCTGCGGCTTAACCAACTTCTCGTGCCCCGAAATCAACTTGCCATCGAATTCGGCCAAAAATGGAAAGCGAGACGTCGCGATCGGAAAAGTTTCGCTGGACCAGTTGCTCAGCGCGTAGATGCCCTTGAGTCGTCCCACCTGTCGAAGCTTCCGCAGTTGCTGAAAGACTTGCAGCACATCCGGCTTGGCGCCTTTTAACATCGTTGGCCACTCGAATCGCCAGGCCTCAATCCACTCTTTCCACTCCGGAAAACTTCGAACGCGATCCGCGACAGCTTGAGCGAAACTCTCACCGGCATCCATGCGTTGATTCCATGAGCTGACGGCCACTTCTCGTAGGAACTTCTGGATCTTCTCTTCGTCATCGGACATTCGCCGATAGACTTCGCGCGGATCCCAATCCAACAGCACGCCACCCAAATCAAAGACAATCACATCGACCTGTGAGACTCGCGTGTCTTTTGGCCCGACCTGATTTGCATGTTGGCCCATTGCACTTCCTCTCGACTCGACCGAAATTCTCCGCCGAAGTCGATGGGGTTTCAACATGGGCTCGGCAAATGGCACCGCCAGCCACTCCGAAATGTCTCGCGACAAGCCTCGGCCACATCCCCGACCGCAATGAGTTCCGCAACACGCACTTCCGCCGAGCCGACTCGTTCAATTCGACAGCAATCCCACAAGATCCCGACCTTCGTCTAAGTGGCCTGCATGCACGGTTCTCCTTCCGCATCTGGTTCCGTATTTGGGCGACCGCGACGGCCTGTAATCCTTCAAAATTTCGCCGAAAAAAGCCGATGAGATCACATGCGCGAAGTGTGCGGAACGCATCAGAAAATTCAGCTCGTCTTGCGGCGGCACTCACTTGAGTGGAAAGCTCTTTGCCGCACGACAAAGCTCACTTTGCCTTCACGAATAAGTGTCTCAATCGTACTCCTCGCGAGCATGATCTTGGCGTCTCTCGGACATGATGCCGTGGCTTGGGCCTCGCCCAAGTCAACGGCTGTGAAGTCTCCCGAGCTGATCTACAAACAAAATGCCGATGCCGTGGTCCGCATTGAAGTTCGCTTGCACCAGCAAATCATCTCAACGGGTTCAGGCATCATCGTCAGCCGCGACGGCGAAGTTCTCACAAGTCAACACGTCGTCCGTCCCTTACTCCATCATCCACAAGCCCAAATTCAAATCCGCTCTCGAAATCAAAAGTCCTACAGCGACGTGAGAATCGGTCATTGCACCTCAGGTCCCCTCACTCAGACCGTGGACCTTTGCCACCTCAAGGTGCACGGACTTCGCGCCAACAAATTCCTGAAGGCCTCTTCACGTCGACCCTCGCCCGGCGAAGCCGTCTCTGTGATTGGTCACCCGCGTGGACTCGAATACTCCATCACCACAGGCATCGTCTCAGGCTTGCGGCCAGCTTCCACATTCACAGCGGAGCCAGCTTCGACAAAGCCGATCAAAGTTCCAAAGCCGTTTGAAGAGCTGCAAATCGATGCCGCGATCAATCCTGGAAACTCAGGTGGTCCGATCTTTGGCAAACAGGGCGACTTGATCGGCCTTGTCTATCAAACCGAGCGCCATGGCCAAAATATTTCATTCGGCATATCCGCCCAAGTGATTCGAGAGTTCTTGGGAAAATCAAAGCGGCTTGGCTTTCGCAAATTGCAAAGTGCTCGAGCCCACGAGATTCAACAAGTCACGCAGTCCGCCGACACTTGGATCGCCGAGCATATCAAACCTCGCTTGAAAACGTGGACGCGCACGTCCGATCCCTCCGCGACTCAAAGTTGGCGTTGGACCCCACTGAGCCTCGGTCGCAAAAAAATTCGCGCGCTCTTGCCGACGGCCCTCCACAATTGCCAGCGCCTGGATACAGCGACGAACAGCGCTGCGCATGCCGACTCAGATTCTCGCTCATCGAATTTTCGCGAAGCCGCTACGGACGTCTCGGCTTGCATGTCTTCGGCCGGTGAATGGCAACTGAGCATTCAAAGTCGCGCTCGATCCAACTCCCCAGGCCTCGACTTGATGAGCTTTCGCAATCGCCGCATGATTGAGTCGCGTCCGCTGCTGCTTGTGAGCGAGCTTGAGCGCGAAGGGCGCTGGGATCAAATTCCCAAGAGCCTGCATCGCGACTTCTACTCACGACCCGGTACGGCTCAGTGCTTTGCCCTCGATCAAGATTCGAAGGGTCAACGTCGCCTGCCGATCGGCCAAGAGTCCACTCTCGAATTCATCGCTCTTCAATCTGATTCACTTTGGCGAGACGCTTTGGCTGTGTGCCGATTTCAAACACAAAATGACCAAGAGCCCGGCGCCGTTTCCTCCAGCATCTGGATCGAAACGCCGCGAAACTGGGTGGAGATCAACATCTGGTCCGCACACCCCGCGCATCGACGACTTACCGCACATCTCGCTGATCTGATTGCGCTCTCGCTCATCGAGGCTCCGCGGCCTCAGGCGCCGCTGCCTGCGCCCTATCAGAGCGATCACCCCCGTCGAGCTGAGCCGCGAGCGAGCGTCGGTCTAATAGCGGAAGAATAATTGATGAGCCATTTGAGCGATCCATCGACGGGTCCACTTTAAGCGCGACCACCCAGCTGCAAAGCTTTCGAAAACTCCGGCGATTGCGTCGCGGCCAAATCCGTAGCTCTTTCGCCTTTGGCATTCTTCATCAGCGGATCCGCGCCAGCGCTCATCAACAAAGTCACCGCCTTGAGCTTGCCTTCGCGAACCGCGACATGCAGAGCCGTGTCGCCACGCTGATCTCGATCGATGATCTCCGCGCCCCAGCTTAAAAGCTTCGGCAACCAAATCACAAGTCTGTCTTCACCTAGTGCGCGACAAGCGAGGCTCAGTATGCCCTCGCCATCTTCCGTCGATGCATTAAGCAGTGCGCCTTGGCTCACCAGCTGCTCACAGAGCTTGAGATCATCGCTCAACACAGCTCGATGAACCGGTCGATAACCATCACAATCCAAAACATCAAGTTGTGACTCAGAAGGCACGATGAATCTCCTTAGACTGAAACCACAGTTTCTCGTAGATCTGGAATGAAAGGAAGTCCAAGTTCCTGACTCATTTTCTCCCACCTCGCATTGGGAGGCGCCACAAATTTCTTTCCATCAAGTTCCAGCGACGAAGCCTTGAGCCAAAGTCCGTCGAGACCCAACTGATGTCGAAAGTATTTATTGTGATGTGAATCGCCGTGCTCGCGATCACCGACAATCGGATGATTCGAGCGCGCAAAGTGTCGACGAATCTGATGCCAGCGCCCTGTGAGCGGTTCAACTTCCACCAACGAAAAGCGCGCCGTCGGAAATCGCTTGCCGATGGCGAATGCGCATTCCGACCGACCAAGACAACGAAAGCGCGTGATCGCTTCGGCCAAACTTTGATTCGAATCTCGCTCCAAGGGAAAATTGAACTCGCCCTCGTCGTCCACCCAACCACGAACAACAGCGTGATAGACCTTTCGCACGCGTCCCTCTTGGAACTCTTTCTGCAGCCGACCCGCGGTTGAGGAGTTGAGCGCCATAGCCAAAACACCTTCAGTGGCTACGTCCAAACGATGAATCGGAAAGAGTTTCTGTTCGATCTGTCGGCGCAGCAAAGTCAACACGACGATTTCCCGGGTCACACGATGTCGCGCGTCTTCCGGCTGATGCACGTGATAGCCCGGCGGCTTGACGATCACGATCAAATCGTCGTCCCGATGCAGGACTTCTAAGGCTTGCGAAGGCTTGAGATTCAACACAGCAAAGGGATTAGCTGAGGTTGTGGAATTTGTGAAGTTGAGATGCTGAGGTGGCGACAATGTTTTCGAGTCGCCGCAATTGCACCCTGAGGCGATTGTCGCCGAAGCGAGCCTAGCTTCCCGAAGCGCGACGCTTTGTCCCTTGAGCGTCCGTGGGGGGCCGAACAGCTGTATTCTCATCGCTGAACACTTGCCCTGGCCGAAGCGCATCGTCGCCTCGGGCCCTGTGTCCCGACACCGTCAAGTCGAGATCATCTGGATTTGATTCGGCAGCAGCCGGCGTGAACACGCCCTCTTCGCGAGCTTGCTTCTCTTCGATCACTCGATCCTGAACTTGAAGCTTTCGAGCGGAATTGCGAACCAGCGGATTGGCCTCGCTCACATCGGCCTCATCGCTCTGGCTCACTTCAGCCGAAGACGAACCCGGCGGCTGCACGCGATCCAAGCTGATGCTCGATGTCGTCGTCTTCGGTTTAGGCTTCGACTCACTCATGTTGCTCTCTGACTCAGGTTGGACCCAAGGTTGAACTTTGACTCAAGTTGCACTTCATCGCATGCGGCCGAATTCAAGCGTCTCTACGGTTCGCATTCCTTCTCACAACTCTTCAGCCTCGTCATCAATCCAAGGCTTTGAAGAGGAAGGGATAACTCACGCGCACTTGCGTTCCGCCTCTCGGCAAAGGAAAGCGCCAGCCCGCAACTCGTCGAAGCACGCAGCCCTCGACCATCGCACTCTTCATGGTGCTCTGACCGATCGACGGGCCCATGACGTTGCCATCGGCACCAATCGTAAATTGCACCAGCAGTTTTCCGTAGAGATCAGGATTCGAACTGAGCTGACGCTCATAGCAGTAACGAATCTGACCCAAGTTACGCTTGATCACTTCCGCAATCACGTCGCGATCCAATCCGCCCTCGATCACGGTTTCTTCGTCGACCAAGGCCACATCACCCGTACCGATCGTGCCACCAGCCAAGGCTGTACCGTTGGCCACACCTTTTGCGCCGCCACCGCGACCCGCGGTCGCCACGCCACCCAATCGATAAGTCGAGCCCGCTGTCGCCGCTTGACCTCCACCACCCGAAGTCGAAGTTCCCGTCGAGAAGAAGGCGCGACCGGCTCCCTTCGTATCGGGAGCGACTCCTTGCGTGGCCACCAAGATTCCCGATTTGTTCGCGCGCTTGGCGACCTTGCCCACCAACGATGAAAGTCCCGCATTTCGCAACGAAGTCAAAGCCGCTTGCGCTTTGGCCGAGGCCACAGGCGCCTGAGACACATCCGGCTGCGAAACCGTCGACGCCGTCGGCGCCGCGTTCGGCTGACCACCTGATTTGGCTTTCGCGGTTTTCGTCACCTTCTTGGCTTCCACGCGTTTTTTCTGAATCGCTTGAGCATTGAAGATCACGTCGCGTGACTTCTGATCCAACACCACTTGCGGTTCATTCTTTACCATCAACGACATCGTCAAAATCATCGCCGCCAGCGCGGCCAACACCGCCGCCGCCAGAGCAAAGGGTTTCTTAAGTTCGCGATCGAACGAAATCCCCTCAGCCGCCAAAATTTCCTGCTGCGAAACCAATCGCTGACGAATATTTCGTCCGCCAATTTTGGTGTCGATCCACTTCCCAGACGTGGGCGGCGGCAATGTGTGCGTCTCTGAACCGTCGTGGTATCGAAAGCTCTCCAAGGCCTCGAGCAAAACCGTCTCGATCACGTGACCGTTTCGCAACACGATGGCCTGGTGCAAAGTGAGCGTATTGGCCTCTGATCCACCTTCGCGGAATAAGTCGTGCTGTTCGCGTGCGAACAATTCGATTTTATGTCGGCCAATTTGCAGGGTCGATCGGCCCAAGACCACCGACTCCGACACTGAGGCGTCATTCACACGCACTCGGTCTTCTTCCAAGTCAAAACTGCGAACCACCCAGTTCGGAGATCGATACTCGAGGACCACGTGACAAGGATCTAAATCCGGCAATCGCAGGTCGGCCGTCGGCGATGAGCCGATGACGTAGAGACCTCGATCGGGGGCGACACGCACCTTCTTGGAAGGACGTCCCTCTCGACTCTGCTCAAGGAGCAATTCTGGTTTCGCCATAGCTTACTCCTTCAACATCACCGCGATTTTGACGTCCGAATATCCCGCGAGCATCGACGTGTACATCACCTTGCGCAGAATCTCATAGGGAAGCGAGCGATCCGCCTGCATGATGACTTTGCCGTCAAATTCCAGTTCGGAGTTCTGGCTCGCAATGTCCCGAGACTTCTTCGCCTGTTGATCCAAAGCTTCATAGAGCTTGCGAATGAACTGAGTGTCACTGGCGTCAACTTCCGCGACGTCCAAGCGACCATCTTTGAGATCCAAAACCTTTTCGTCCTCAACGAAAATTCCGGCCTTCGAAACAACGAGTTTCAAATTCTCAGCCGGATCTTTCAGCGAGCTCGAAGCCGGCAAGGTCAAATCATCCGAAGGGGTGACGTTGACCGGGCTGGTCGAATAACTCTTCAAGAGGAAAACCAACAAGATCACGAACATGTCGACCATCGACGTGATTTGAATCTTAAACGTCGAAGGCGAACGTCGCTCGATGTAGGCGGACATGCCGCGCTTTCTGCCAAATCTCATGATCAACCCCCGGCCACGTTGCCAAAGACAACGTCAGGAAACATCAAGTCCGTTTCAATCGGCTTACCCGAGGTCACATCCGTGAATTGCACCTTGGTTTCATTGCTCTTCAATTTGCGCACCTGATCCATCACCACGACCAGATCTTCAAGCGGCAAAGACTCATCCGGATTGAATTCCATTCGAAACACATCCGGATACTCGCGTTTGATCGCCACGGCCTTCTGATAAAGTGCATCGAGATCCACCACGACCTTGCCGTCCGTCGTTGTTGCGGAGAGCTTTCCTGGAACATCAAACTCTTTGTTCTGACCTCGATCGACCACCGTGATCTTCACGGCTCGATCCTTGGTCACCATCATTGAGACTTGAACGAGATCTTTATTCTTCTCATTGGCTGCCGCCACCGCTTGCTCAACCGCCTGGGGGACAGGCGTATCGACGACCGTGATCCGCACAAAGACCACGCTCAAGAGCAACATCGGCACGATGGACACGATGATGTCCAACATCGGCGCCAAGTTCAGTTCGAATGTCGAGTCATCCGTTCGAGTTCGCTGAATCCGCATAAGCACTCCCGGGCATCGCCCGAAGTTTCAACTTCACACCGTCTTGATTTGCGATGTTTTGGACTTTGAAGGACCAGCCTTCTCAAAACCAGCTGCCGCCGGATACGCCACACCGAATGTCGTGAAGTCGCGCGAGCGCAGGGCTTCGATCAATCGATTCGAGTGCAGATCAATCTCTGAGAACAGCTTCGACTGTCGAGCGTGCAAGAAGGAGTAGACCACCATCACTGGAATGGCCACCAACAGTCCTGCCGCCGTCGCATGCATCGCCAGCGAGATACCATCCGCGAGCAGCGTTTGCTTTTGCGAAGGATCCGCGAAGCTCACCGCTTTAAACGACATGATGAGTCCAACAACTGTACCCAACAGACCGATCAGGGTGACAACGTTCGAAACCATCGAGAGATACGACAAGTTCTTCGAGATCCCCGGCGCAACTTCCGAAGCTGCGATATCCAAGGATTGCTCGATGGCCGAGTCATCGCGATCCGCGCGCTCCAAAATTCGCTTCACCACTTTCGCAAGCGGCTTTTTCTCATTGGCACCGCAAAGCGTGATCGCCTCTTCAATCTTATCTTCTTCGACGAACTTCAAGATTTTGCCCATGAACTCCTGCGAGTTCATCGAGTAATCAAAGTACAAAGCTCGCACTCGCTCGAAAATCAATCCGAGTGCAAACAAGCCCATCAAACCAATCGTGGCGTCGACCATGTAGTAATCGACCGCCCATTTCATCAGTCCGTCCATCGTTTCCCCCATCGTTTCGAACCGTTATCGGTTTTGTTTCGAATCCCAATTCACTTCAGTCCGCTTCGGGCAATTGACCCTCGCACAGGTCACTTCACCCGCCTGCCGCTCGTTTCGCCGAACCGCCACCTGAGGACTCACCAAGCTTTGCGAAGTAAGCCTGAATCTGCGCCTCGGCCTTCGGCTCAAGCTGCACAAACTTAACCCCATAGAACACCGGCGTGCGCGCATCGCGAACAAACGGCGTAAACTTCTTCGAGACAATCTCGCCCTTCGCTGCGAAAGCTGGCAGTCCATCCACGGCTGAGAAGTGCAAGTTGACGATTTGCCCCGGCATCAAAGTGGCGTTCTGAATTAATAATCCACTTCCGCCTCGGCTCGCTTCGTACATGCGCGCCGGACTCACCTGTCTCTGATCATGAACCAAAACATTGTTCTCCAAGCGAACTCGGCGATGTTGGCGCTTGGCAAAGACTTCGCGAGCTTCCTGCCGTCGCATCAGCTCACGCATGGCGACCGCGTTGAACTCTTCATGCTCCGCGATCCGCACCCAGCGCTCCATACCCGCTTTCCAAACATGATCGAACTCGAACACGGTCTTTTCCTGCAGCGCACGCACAACACCCAAGTAAGTGAAGGGACCAAAGCGCTGCTGACCGCGCATCACAAACCACTCGATCGCGTCGGACTCAGCCAAGCCGCCTTCAACTGCGACAACCTGGACAGCATCCAAATTCAACTTCTCATGGGCGGCTGTTGCAGTTGCGCCCGTCGACTTGCTGGCTTCGCTGGCGCTCTCATGGGTCGTTGGCTTGAGTCGTGAGTCTGCACCCACCTGTGGCGATGGCGGCACGGGGGCCTTCGGCTTTCGAGCCATCAACAGTGAGGCCATCTCAGGACGTTGAGCGAATTGCAGAATCAAAACCCAATCCTGTGCGCTCGCATCCCAAACAAAATCCGTCACAGCAAGGCTGTTCGCCGCGAGCATCTGCGCGATCTGCTCCAATGTGAAAGGCCCTAACGTCTCACCACCGCGAGACACATGGTACTGGACCAATTGAGCTGACATCGTCTGACCTCCGTCGCTCTTTCCCTATCGATCACGAATACCGTAGTCTTGAGTCGAGGTTTGGCGACCGTCTCAAGTTAAGTCGCTTGTACGGGCAAGCCCCTAAAGTCGGGCAAAATGCCGAGCGAGGGATGCGGGGATTTGTCGAACTTGTATTCAGCTGGCCCAAGCGGCCAAGCGTGGTGCGCGTGCTCTCTGCGGGCCCAACAACGACAAAGCCCCGTGGCGATCACGCCGACGGGGCTTTCATCACTCAGTCACTTCGGTGAGCCCATTTACCGCGAAGCCCTCGTCGAACCCGGCCGTCGCTGCTCCACCACACCCGACGTCAGCTCATGCGTGAATAAGGATTCCGCGAGCGTCGCCGATTTCACACGCCACTTCTCTTCGTTCACTGTGAGTGCGGCCACGGCGATCT
Organism: Bdellovibrionaceae bacterium UBA2339; assembly: GCA_002344785.1. Lineage (GTDB taxonomy): Bacteria > Bdellovibrionota > Bdellovibrionia > Bdellovibrionales > JAMPXM01 > UBA2339. The sequence continues at coordinate 58,603 of DDUL01000022.1, read as the reverse complement.
TTCTTGTGCCATTCGACATATAGCCCACAAACCAATCGCACTTGCCGCGAGGATGGAGACCTGTGAGCGAACCCGTCTTGCCGCCAACTTCAACCTCGTCAAAGGCGCGACGGCGAAGTGCTTTTCGAAATGCTTGCCGTGAAGTTCCCGACTCGACGGTTGCGCGGAACAAGCGCCGCATGGCTTTTGCCGTCGTCGCATCGATGGCGTGAACGGCAAGACGAGGCTCGGCGCTATAGAGCAAATTGCCTTGCTGATCGACCACGTTCTCGATGATCCAAGGCTCCATCATTGCGCCATCATTGATGACGGCGGCGGCGATCATCGCGCCTTGCAGCGGCGACATGGTGTTGTCCTGTGTGAATCCCGAAGCCGCGCTCACAACGCTCCAAGGATCCTCAGCGGAGAAGCGCGAGTAGCCCACATCCACAGGAACATCCGCGCGAATGGGATGATTAAAGTGAAATCGCTCGGCATACTCACGCAGCACTTCGGGACCCGCGTAGAACAGACCAAGCTTCCCGAAGATCGTATTGACCGATGAACCAAAGGCCTCACGCACCGACATTCGACGCGTCCACCGATTCTCTTTTTGCGTGATCACATTTCTTTTATAGAGCGTGTGATTGGAGCCCTGAAAGGGAACGAGAGTGTCCGGCGTCACTTTTTGCGTATCGAGCACGGCACCTGCCGTCACCACTTTGAAAATTGAGGCGGCCGGGAAGCTCGCCTTCAGCGCGAGATTCTCATCGGAGGGTCGACCGGATCTGTGCGAGCTCATCGCCAGAATTCGACCTGTGGTCGCATCCATCGCCACGATCACGCCATAATCAGGCCGATAGTTTTTGAGCAAGCGATCCGATACTCGCTGCAGCTCTTCATCCAAGGCGTAGGCCACCTTGGCTTGCACGGGAATGGATGCGATCTCGAGCTGAATGTTTTCAGGCAATTGGTTTTTTCTGACGGACTCACCCAAATGTTTAGAGAGTTCTTCTTTCGTCACCAATTGGCGCTGCAATTCGCTCGAAAGCTCCGCCGTGGGTTGATTCAAGCCAAATGGCAATCCACGCATGGCCCAAACTGCGAAGACGATGGCCGAAACTCCGGCGACCACCATCAACACACTGATTCGTCCGGGGCGATCAAAGTAGCCGAGGGATCGACGCGCACTCACCAGACCTAAGGCTATGAGCCCCGCGAGAGCGTGAAAAGCTTGAAGCAAAAACACCAACACCCGGCTCCCCAACGAAGCCACCAGCTTCGACACCTTGGTCTGAGTGTCGTGAAGACGGCGCGGCTCTTTGAAAGAGCGTCGGAATGAGTCGGGATTGTAATCTTTCATCAACATTTATGGTCGCGATTCCTGTTCGACGCGTCAACCCTGGCTCGACTATTACGTCTCAATTTCGAACCCGCCCAAAGCTCACCCAGAAGCTCGCACCTAAGCTCGCCACGAAGTTCTTAATTAAGCTTGAGCTGGAGCTTTTCCTCAGTGAACTGATCAATTGCTCGACAGAATTCCGAAGATCGCCCCGACGCTCACCGAACTTCAATCCAGCAGCGAGTTCACACGCAGACGAACATCAGAAAAATCGAGATGCCGAGAGGCTGCGGGCTTGCGATTGCGGAGTATCCATCGCGCTCGATCAAACTTTTGCAGCTCCACCACTTCACTCACGCTGATCTCGCCAGCCTGAGTGCGCATCTGCGAGGCGATGCTCCTCTGTTCGTCCACAGCATGGCATCGTGAGGCGCATGGAACCGAATCGCTCGGGCGCGGCGTGCGCCACTTGCCGCCTTTGAGTTCCAGACGAAGTCCATCAGATGAGGGTCGACCCAAGACTCGCCATCGCCCCTGACTCGACCACGAGGCATTGCCCGCAAAGTAGCTTCCGTCACTTCGGAAGCGAAACACCCAACTTGCCTCGATACCTTCTCGCTCGTCACTCTTCAGTTCGCGATCCAAAACCTTGGCAAAGTCCACGGCGCGCCAAGCTTTGACGTCATCTTGCTCCGGAATTCGCGCAGCTCTTAACAAGATCGGCGTCGCCTGATCTCGGCTCAGCAGTTGCACTTCAGCGATTCTCGCCCGATCACGAGCCTGCGTCTGCTCCGATGTTCCGGAGTGCACGCCCCGCATGGCCAGGCTGACCGAGCGCGCTTTGATGCCTTTGGCCCAGGGCGAGTCCCCAGCAACAAGATCGGCGAAGCGGAACTCCTGCGCAAATCTTGTGTCTCGCACTGGCAAAACGAGATGGCGACTGATGCCTTGCGCTTGAAGTTCGACCTCGCGAGGCCGACCACTCGATGGCCACGCCTCAAGAGGCAAGTGATCCCCCAACCAAATTCGCACGCCATCAAATTCAATCTCTTCATTGAAACTCAATCGACCGCGATCCGAGCCTTCGGCCAAAGGAACACCATCGGCCCAAGTGACAACGGAATCTTCGCCCACGCGAATCCACTTCGGTGTCCGTAAAGGTGGCTCAGTTTCCAATTCGACTTTCTTCAGACAAACTCCGGCGGACTCGAGAAAAGCGATGCTGATGCTTTGGACTTTCTCTCCATCATTTTCCAGCTTCCACAACATCTGGGAACGGCCGCCCTCGAGGCGTTCTGCCTTTCGCAAATGATCCAGCCAAACTTCCGCGGCGTCGCTGAAGTCCGCGCCACAGCTTTCAATCTGAATTCGCTTGAGTCGCACGGCCTGATCCAAAAGGTACACAAGCTTGGAGTGCCGCTGCTCCGACGGAAACTGCGTGGTCTCTCCCCAAAGCGGCCCCCACGCATCACCACGAGTCGTCGGAGTTGCATAAGCCAGCTCGACGTGCGCCGGTGACTCCGTCGCACTCTCCGCTGAAAGCGCCTTTGATTTTACTGTCGAACCCATCGTCTTTGAGTTCGCGATCGCACCGCTCTGAGCTTTGGCAGAATTTGAGTTGTCGGTGGGAGCGGTGGGCTGAGCCGAATCGCTTGCGGGCCGACGAGACTCTGGCTCAAGTTCGGATACAATTTGCGAAGACGCAGTTTCAGCGAAGGCGAAAACTGCGACGAGCATCGAGGATGCGAATGATCGCGTCGCTCTAAGGCTGAGCTGGCCGAGCCGTCGATGGCTTGACCTCGCAGTAAGGGTCGCGAATCGCAACAATGGGCGCTCCTTGCCGTTTGCGAAATGGTTGCGCAAAGAAGGACAGGACCACTTCCGTGGTGATCACAAATCCTCTCCCACTTTCATCATAAGCTATGGCCTCTTGCTGTTCGAGTGGAGAAAACCGAATCACCTTCGGTTCCTGAAATTCCACACGATCGGCTGTCACCACCAATCGAGTCTCGACGACGGCACTGTAGGTGAGCAACAAAACTCGACTTCGGTCTGGCGAAATCGCCATTCCCGTCACGAGGCCAGCTAGACCTTTGTCGCGGATCATAGAAGGCACATCGATCTTTCCCATGAACTGAGCCACTGGCAAAACGGGCTTTGCAGCATGGGGATCCGTCTTCGAGGCGGACTTCTCGGCGTCCGTCTTACCAGTCGTCTTACCAATCGTCGCCCCCGGCGTCGTATCAGGCGTCGTCTCGGTGGGCGCAACTTGGTCCCGCCAACGAAGTCGATAAATTTCCGCGGGCTCAGCCGCTTGCTTCTTTCGATCTTGTTGCTTGGTCACGATGATCGCGTCTTCAGCCGATGTGATCCGAAAGGCCTCGGCATTTCGAGCGCCCTGCGGGTAGCGAAACTGAAAGCTCCATAGCGGAGCGAGCGGCTCCGCAGTATTCGCTTTGCCTTCGCGAACTTGAGCGGCGGCCTCGAGATCCTTCCAGCGAAAAAAATAGATCACGGCCGACTGACGTTTGCGTCGGTTGTCACCGATGTCGGCAATCGCCACACAAGTTTCACCGGGTGCGATCGATGCAGGACATTCTGCCACGTCCAAGTCTTCCGTATCCCAAGGTCGAATCTTCAATCCGACTTCGCGCACATTGGACCCATCTTTCTGGCTCAAAAAAATTCGTCCCTTGTCGCCAGAGTCGTTGATGATCGCCCATCCGCCATCCGGCGTGCGCGCCAATCCACTCGCTTCATCAATTCTCGAACTCGCGAAGTGACCCAGCACTTCACTCGAAGCCTCGGACATCGCTGGCCCTGGCGCCGCCGATCCACCCTGGGTCGCGCGACCACTGCTGGAAGCCGAACAAATTGCATTCGCGTCCGTCGGGCCCCAGAAGGCCCAGGCCAAAACCACGGCCAAAATCAATGTCCGCAGCTTGGAACTCAAAATTCCGCCCCCTCGAACAGGAAAAGTCATTTCCGAGGCCACGGCTCTGAATCTGAGTTCGGCACTTTCTCGCTTCAACAACGGCTCTCCCATTTGCTCCCAAACCCTAGAGATATCTCAGCTTTTTTAGGACTATCCGAATGACTCTGCGGCGGCGAACCTGCCCCTCTCAAGGCATCGACTTTCCTCGATGTCGAACTCCTCCGCACACGCGGTAAAGCTTTCAAGCCACTCGCCAGTTCGCCCGCCCTCACCTAGAATGCGCCCTAGTAGGCGAAGGCTCTGATGGATCCACTTTGCGAAGCTGGCCCGGCTCCCGAACTTGTTCCCCTCAATGCTGATTGAATCAATTGAATCAGCAGATCTCCAGAAGTTCAGCCAGAAAGTCAGTCCGCAGACGAGCGCGAGAATCACACCCGAGGATCACGACTTGAGCCCGTCACGAATCGATAAAGGAGTGCGACAATATGCACTGGCGCGAAGTCCGACGACTCCCATCACGGCTCATGACTTTTTCGCCTGTCGTTGATCATGCGGCTCCTGCGCTCACTCGACCTTTGTCGTTGTTCGTCGGACTCTTGCTCGCGGTCGCAACGCAAGCTTCATGGTTCAACTCCATCGCTCATGCGCAAGGCTTTGTCCCGACTCGCACTCAGCCGGGACTTCCGGGCCTCACACATCCTTGGTCATCGGCCGCCGCTCCCAGCGTGGATGCCGACGGCCCCTATGTGACGCAAAACACGGAATACAAGTTACGCCCCAGCGTCGACGCCGACGTGTTGCCCGGCGTGACCACTGAAGTTTGGGCGCGTGTGTTCTGGCCGGAGAATGTTCCCGCGCAAAAGAAATTGCCGATGCTGTTTTTCCTCCACGGCAATCACTCGACTTGCGGCCGAGGCACGGCTCCTCGAGAAGATTCTTCCTGCGAATACACACATGAAGGCACTTGCCCCGCGGGAATGGTGGTTGTGCCCAATCATGATGGCTACAACTATGTCGCTCGCCATCTCGCAAGCTGGGGCTATGTGGTCGTATCGATCAATGCAAACCGTGGCATCACTTGCAGCGGCGGCGACTCTGAGGATTGGGGACTGGTGCTGGCCCGAGGGCGATTGGTGCTCAAGCACTTGCAGCTTTGGACGCAGTGGAGCCAACAAGGTGGCGCACCCACCGAGCTCACTTCGATGCAACCCCTTTTGCCACGCCTCGATTTCAGCAATGTGGGACTTATGGGACATTCTCGAGGCGGCGAAGGTGTGCGTGCGGCTTACAATCTCTACCGAGATCCGCAAAGCCCATGGGTCGCGAAGATTCCGCAATTGAAGGTCAAAGGCATCTTTGAGATCGGCGCCGTTGACGGTCAATCCGATCGCGTGCTCGACGCCAAAGGTACGGCTTGGTCACAGCTCTTGCCACTTTGTGATGGCGATGTGAGCGACCTGCAAGGGCGCATGCCGTTTGAACGCATGGCTAAAGCGCTGTTCAACACCCAACTCCCGAGCGCGGAACGCGATGAAGATCAAGCTTCGCCGAAGACGCTTCAGCATGTTTGGGGCGCTAACCACAATTTCTTCAACACTGAATGGCAGAGCAACGATTCATATGGTTGCTTGCATGAGCCCCAACACCGACCGCTGTTCGGCCAACAGCACTTCTCGGTCGAGCAACAAAGTGTTGGACTGCAAAGCATGTCGGCCTTCTTCCGCGCCCATGTGGGTGAAGATCGCCAAGAAAATCTCGCGCAAACCTTTGATCCGCAGTTTGGCCTCCCCAGCTCACTGCAAAAGCTCACGCGAATCGACCGCGACTTCATCAGCGCTCTGGATTCCGCACAGTACCTCGTCCTCGACAACTTCACAGCTGCAACAGGACAAAGCTCTTCTGGAGCCGCCAACGAAGCTTCGGGAGTCGACATCGAACACAACACCGACGACGAGCCGTCCGCAGCGCGCATCAGCTGGCGACAAGCCTCTGAAGGAAACTTCATGCAAAGCAACTGGACACCGCTTGGGCAAGGCCGCGATCTGCGCCAAACTCAGTGGCTGGAAATGCGCGTGTCGCGAGACGTCTTCCAATCGCCTTTGGATTTGAATCAGGCTGTCAATTTCACCGTGCAATTGGCCGACTCACAAGGTCGCCTCTCGGGAGGCGTGGAGCTGGCGGAGTTCTCTCAGCTTCATGGCCCCGCAAACGACAATGCTCGCGTGATGCAGACGGCGCGAATCCCAATGGCGGCGCTGATCGCTGCTTCAACGGGTCGACAGTTTGACCTGAGTCAGGTTCGCGGCGTTCGATTGACCTTCAACAAGAACACACCCGGATCTCACGCATCGACGATCTACGTGACGCAGATTCGCTTCACGCAACCGCAAAGTGGACTCGCGCGTCCTTCCGGCAACCCCGCTTTGGATCTCGCGATTCCTCCGAGCGCTCGCACGCTGACACCCTATCGTCTTTCGCCGTTCACGCCGATTGGACCGCGGGCTCCACGCAGGACAGCGAGCTGGGTCACCAGCCGATGGGTGAGCAAGTCGCGTTACCTACGAGGCGAAGATGCGCTTGAGGTCGCCGTGCGCGCCGATCAGCGCTTTGATGTGATGAGCGAAATTCCAGTGTTGAACCTCGCCAATCAGTTCTTCCGCGTGAGCCGCTACCCCAGCTCAGGAAAAACCGACGTGTTGATCTTCAGCATCCCACGCCAAGATGTGCTGCGACTGCCCAGTCATGGTACGGCGCAAGTTCAGTACGGCGAGCGCAGCGCCTCGCGCATTTGGGTGCTTCCCAACTTCCAAAAATCTCAGTTTGGTATGTGACGAACGCGTCTCGACATGAGACGCGTGATCTCGAGATCACACTCAAATCTCTTCACGTCCTGCGACATCAGTTCGTAAACTCCGAACGTCCGCAAAATCGTGACATTCTTCTCACAAACTCGACGAGACCTGCCGATGAGAAAGGGTCGCTCGCTTCAAGGAGTTTGCGTGCCTTTTCTGCTCAAGCCCAATCTCACTTCGCATCGTCGCCGCTGGCCGCTTCGTGGAATTTTCGTAGTCGCGGTCGCAAGCCTTCTGCAGATCTTTACGATTTCATCCGTCGAGGCCGCAGAAAAATTGTGGGCCATGGGCGCCCGAGGTGGCGGCTCACAACTTCGTCGAGCCGTAGCTTCCGAATCCATCGAAAAGATCACCTCATCGCCCGGTGAAGTCGGCAGTGGCAGCGGCACAAGTGTCGAAGTGATCCTCGTCGACAACGCCGACGCGACCACCGATCACACAACCACCGACACCACCACCGAAGGCGAAGTCCGCCCGACCGTCACGGTTCAAGACATCGATGCAGTCCCTGCGGCCGCCACAAATCCAGAACCCGCAAATCCAGCACCCGAAACCGCATCGACGCAAAATCTTCCACAAAATGCCAGCGCCCCCACATCGAGTGGGCAGATTCAGGTTTCGCCCGCACCCGGCGCACCTCGTGTCCCCGCCTCACAGGAAGCGTCACCGACAAGCACCGCCACAACTTCTCCAGCGCCCGATGCAAAGACTTCGGCGCACCTGACAACGAAAGCCTCGCCACGAGGACCCGACGCTGCAAAGGTTTTGGGGTGGCTGAAGAACGGCAACAAGAGATTCATCAAACAGACGCAAAGACGCGATGGGCGAAGTGCGGAAGATCGACAGCGATTGACCTCGGCACAAAATCCTCACGCGATCGTGTTGTCGTGTAGTGATTCGCGAGTTCCACCCGAACTTGTGTTTGATCAAGCATTGGGTGAAATCTTCGTCGTCCGCTCGGCTGGCGCAACTGTCGACGATGCGACGCTGGCGAGTTTGGAATATGCCGTCGAGCATCTCGGACCAACGCTCTTGATCGTCATGGGACACACCAGTTGCGGAGCTGTGCATGCGGCGCTCGGGTCGACCGAAGGTCAGACAGCGGGAAGCGCGCACCTCGACCGATGGCTGACAGATGTGCGTTCGCGACTCCCAGCACGCGCCCCCGCTGCGCAGCCCTCGCCGAATCTCGCGACCGAAGGTCGAGCGCTCACGCAGAGCGTGGCGGCTGACTTGACCAAGCGATCTCCGCTTCTCAAAGCTCGGGTCGAAAAAGGTGATCTCAAAATTCAACCTGCACTTTACGATCTCAAGTCGGGCATCGTTCACTTCGACTGATCTCCGAATTCCGATCCTCAAGAAAACTCGCCCCACGCGACCTTCGTCGATGACGAAGCCGCCGCTTCTAGAGCGGCGTGGCCTCGGACTTTGGCCGCGAACCCAATAAGCTGGTCCTGACACAGATCAGGAAGCCTAGAAAACTGTCATGCGGGGGGACTCGCATGTCGCTTACAGCTCGTCGCGCTCCGCGCGCATCACTCGAGGATCATGTCGAGCTTTCGCAGTTCGAACTGCACCCTCCAAGCATTCGCCTTCTTCCGCAACAATTCTGCATCAAGAATCAAGTGATCATCCTCGATCAAGTCAATGCGACAGCAGGTGCGACCGAGCCGATCCTCGTCGCCATGCTGAGGAAAGATGATCGAAATCTCATTGATCAGCTCCGCCTTCATCTCAAACGCGAGATCGAGCCTGTGCAGCTTTCGAGCTTCGAAATTCGCAAAGCTCTTTCGATTGCGTTTGGCGATGAAAATTCGACGAGCGCAAAAACCAGTGCATCGCAGTCCCTTCAGGTCAAACCAACGGCGAAAGTCTCCTATGACATCAAAGATGCCGTTGAGCTTCTCAACCAAATTCTGGGTTATGCCATCACACTTGGCGCCAGCGATTTGCACATCGAGTCCTATGCCGACGACGTCGATGTGCGCGTTCGCTTGGACGGCATTCTCCATCAGGTCAACACACCGGCCTCTCCGGACTTAGTCCGCCAAATCTCTTCGCGACTCAAAGTTCTGGCGGGCTTGGACTTGACCGAGCGCACGCGTGCGCTCGATGGCCGAGTCAGCATCAGCTTTCTGGATCCCGAAAAGACCCGCCAAATCGACGCGCGACTATCGACCTTGCCCTCAAGTCGTGGCGAAGACCTCGTGCTGCGATTCTCGACAGTTGATTCGGGCGGACTCAACATCGACCAGTTGGGCCTCGATCGACGTGAAGCCATCTTGTTCAAAAACTTAGTCCGCAGTCCTGAAGGTCTCTTGCTCTTCTCTGGACCCACCGGCAGCGGGAAAACTTCGTCGATGTATGCGTGCATTCGCGAACTCTCAAATGCCGGCCTCAAGATCGTCACGATCGAAGACCCCGTTGAGCAAGTCCTTCCGAAAGTGAATCAGAAGGAAGTGAACGACAAGATGGACTTCGCCGACTATGCGCGCGCAACTCTCCGCCAAGATCCCGACGCGATCATGATCGGCGAGATTCGCGACGCTGAAACGGCCGAGGTCGCTCTGCGAGCGGCTTACACCGGCATCATGGTCTTTGCGAGTTTGCACGCGAGCGACGCCATCCGAACTTTTCTGCGCCTCAAAGCCTTGGTCAAAGACCAAGACTTGGTTCACAACTCCGTGCTCGGCGTTCTCAACCAACGCCTGGTTCGCCGTCTTTGCCCCAACTGCTGCAAGCCCAAAGAGATCTCCGACAAACTCCGTCAGACTCTCGGCAGCGTCGCTGAAAACTCCACGTTCTATGCGGCCGAAGGCTGCGATCAATGTCTCGGACGCGGTTACTCGGGACGCTTGGGCGTCTTTGAATTGGTCACCATGGACGATCAACTGATTGAACTGTTCAGCTCACAGGCGCATCTGTCTGACATTCGCGCGCATCTCAAGCAACGCGGTTCGCGCTCGCTCTTTGAGCACGCGGTTGAGAGAGCCGCTTCAGGCGAGACCTCGCTCGAAGAAGTTTTCCGCGTCATCCCTTATCGAAGTTTACAGATTGGACGCTAAGGCACAGGAGGCCGAATGATTTCAAACGAAGAACTCACGCGACGAGTGAGCGCCCACCACCCCGTCCAGATTCTCGATCGTCTGGCGAAGATCGCGCTCTTGGCGGCCCAAGGTAAGGCTGAAAACCCACGCATTCAGGTTTATCTGCGACTCGGCCACTCCGTCCGCGGCTACTTGTTGAACGCGGCCTATCCCGACGCCGAATCGGGAACTCGCTACTATGTCCTGAGTCTTGAAATCGAGCGCGACACCGATGGCGCCCGCGACTTGGTGTACTTCAGTGGCGCTGACGTCGCTTCCGTCATTGTTTACGACGTCGACGACATGCTTGAGCAACTCAAATAGGAAGACACAAATGGCCAACAAACAAACTCCCAAAGTCGATGATGGATTGAGCGAATTGAAGAACGTCAATTCGATCTGGGAACGCGCGACCAAAGTTGTCGTCCCGATCGCAGTCGTCGGTGGCTTTGTATCGGATGTTCTCAGCCCGCTTGGGCCCTTTCTCAAATACTTGTTCATCTTCGCGTGTGGCATTTGTGCGGTGAGCGCGGTGTTTTGGTTCGGAGTCAAAAAACGACAGATCCTCACCGCACTCGCGGATGGAAAAATCGATCAGCGTGAATTTGAAACCATCGTGGCTTCCGATCGCTGGTCCGTCGGCTTCTCCTTCGGCCTTGTCGCGACCGTCGTGATGGGTGTTTTCCTCGCCGCTCAACAAGCTCTGGCCGACTCAGATCGCGGCGTCGTCGCCGATCAAGTGGAGTGGGTCAGCAAGCTACAAAACTCGCTCCTGCGCATCGAAAACCGAACGCAGCAAATGGCGGCAACTCTGGAGAGCATCGATCAACGCCTTGCCGATCAAGCCCAGAATCAGGGCCAAGCTTCGGGTCCTACCGTCTCGGCCTTACAGACGCTCGCTGAGCGCGGAGCGTGGAAAGAACTTTTGGACCAAGCGCCCAAGGTGAGCGTGAGTTCCCGCGATCAAACTTGGCAGGAGCTAGTGCAAAAGGCCGCTGTCGCGGAAATTCAAGCACCAGGCCGAGCCCCCAGTGACCTCATTCAGTGGGCGGACTCGCAACTGGCTCTGCACCCTCATCTGACGTCCAACAAAACTTTCATGAACACGCGAGCCGACGTCGGCGTGCGATACTTCGGCGAGTGCCTTGGTCCAGCTCACTCGGTCTTTGAGTGCAACAAGCAGCTCAAGCTCTTCAGCGACAAGGATGCGAAGAACTGGCACTTGCAAAGTCAGCTGCCGCCCCTCGTGTGGCGAAGCTTTTCCACCAAGCATGCGGCCTTCCCGTACTTCAAAGCGGCCCTGCAAGCCGCACCCACCGAGCGCGAGGTCGCTGAGCTCTGCCAACACGAGTACATGGTGAGCACATTGTCGAGCGCACTGTCGGCCTGGGAGCCGTCGACTCCCGAACTCGCCGATGTTCGTCAGGTCGCCTTCAAGACTTGTTGGAAACATCTGCTCTCACAAAAAGACCGCGTTCAAGAGCTCATCTCCGAGACTCTCGATTCGGAGCGTGGACTTCAGAACGCCTGCGCGGATTTCTTACAGCTCAAAGCCCTGCAAGGCGCGCGAGCCAACAAGTGTCAGCGATTGGCCAAAGGCGCACCCTGAAAAGCCGTTTACCGCTGCGCCGAATTCGTCGGCTCATCGGACAACATTCGGCGATGATCAAAGTTTCGAGTGCCCGACAAACGCACTCAAGAGCTTACACACGACCCATCGGGAAGAATTAGACCCCAGATTATGTCGGCACGGAATATCCCATGAAGCGCAGGTGAGCCAAAATCGTCCAGATTTGCTCCTCAGCAAGATCACGCTCGTTGGGTTCATTCATACTCTTCGCTACGACAATTTTAAAAAAATCGAATTTACTGCTTTCATCGAGAGGCGTTTGAATAACTGGGATCGTGTCGCCTGGGGGAACTCTCCTCAAATCAGATACGAAGTCTGGATGCGATGAGGTGAATTTCGGGTCAATGATCAGTGTGCAAGGGTCTTGTTTTGAACCTTGATGGGAAATTTCAATGAGAACGACCCGTTTCGGATAAAGCTCTGGCTTGTCTGGCCCATAGGTCTTGTCCATTGCGGCTACGAAGTCATCGATCGAAAGTGATGCCACTTCCGGCGCCGCAGAGAACGTAGCAAATCTGAAGCCGTGAAGATTTTCAAGAATCAAATTGCTGAGGAGATCTCTGCATGGACCCTTCAACGTCGTATTGAAATTGAAAACGACCAACACTCTCTGTCCGGTAGTCGTGTTTGGCGTACACAGCGTTATCAAATCATTAGAACTTAGTTCGTAAGTTTTGAATTCAACCGAGTAACTATGGAACGGGTTCATGGGTAACTCCCGAATGCTAAGTTCGTGACTCTCTAAATCATGGGGAGCCGGTCAAGAGTGCGCAAGGACCCAACGTCTCTCTGAAGTAAATTTCCCAGATTTTCCGAATTTTCTGGGCACGATACAGGCACGAACAGCCGTGAACTACTGCTTTGGCTTGAGTTGGCTAACCACGAGCCGAAGCCCCCATGCGATCAATAGACCCAAGGATCCGCCGTGGCGGCTTCCGACGAACTTGGCACAACACCGAGCGGCCCGCTGGCCTACCCTTGTGAGCCAGCTTGTAAAGTGGCTAAACACCCCACCCGCCCCCAACTCCCGTATATCCGCTCTCAGGCCCTACGCGCGCGGCACGTTTGCTGAACAACACCTCGCTGAGGGCCCGCGACCCATGGGCCATTCTTTGGCACTTAAGGAAACTCGCATTCGATAACGGCTGGCACATCGGATCTCGGCGAATTTTTTGAAACTCACGCACGTGAATTGAGGACCCAACACATCATGCGAAGTCACCACTCCCCGCTGCATCAACTTCAGCCAAAGCCACATAAGCACCCAGCTTGGGCCGCGCGCGGGCGCGTGATCCGTCGTCTCACCGTCGCCATAGGCCTCGCCGTCCAACTCTTGACGTCGATGTCGGCAAGCGCCGAGCAGTGTGCGCAAATTTTCTTTTCGGCACCTCACCGAATCACAGTTCCGAGCCGCTTCGTGGAGCATGTTTACCGCGAAGGCGAGTATCGTTTGGGAATTGAACTGCTAGGCCAAGAGCTTCGTGCCTTGCCTCCCACACAACGCGAAAGCCTCAGTGTCGAGATCGCCGCGCATCTGCGGCGCGCGCCCAAGTTGCCGACGTATTTTGTCTACCAAAAGCTGGGACCCAAGCGGGCTCTGATTCGACTTTTGAGCATTATGAATTCTTGGCCGGAGAATCTCTCTCGACAAGCGCAGGTCGATGCGCCTCGCGCCTATGAAGCGCATCTGCAACAGGTCATGCACGTCATGCGACGCGGAGATCCCGAGCTGGCCGCTTACACACCGGCGTTGGTGCGCGACGTGATTCAGTTGATCGCAAGTGAATATCGGCACACCAGTCTCAACTCTGAGATTCGTCTCGCCGGAAGCTTCGTGAACGGCTACGCCCATCTGCGCACCTCGGACTTGGACATCATTGAGCCCATCACCACCGGGACCATCACGAATTTCACCGCCCCGCCTTCAGGCACGGGACTGTCGACGTCGCATCGGATGAGCGGTCAACCGCTCTCTCCACTTATGTCTCAACTGACAAGCCTCTCGTTTCAAGCTCGTCTGCGCGACGTCTTTCGACGGCATCAAATTCCAGAAACAGCTCTCGCGCTTCGTGCGGAAAATACGCTGGCGCATTTCGCTCCGAAGCCAGGCGAGACGCCGCTCGCGCACGCCGAACGCGTTAGTCAATTTGTCGGTCAGATCTCGCCCGTGCAAATCGTCATTCGCCGACAAGACCGCAATGTCATCATTGAGTTGGAAGTGCATCGCCACGAAGAAAGCGGCGAGCATTTTGTTCAGCGCTTTCCACTCTAAGCTCAGGAAGCGACCGTCCGTCGCACCACAAATCCTGAACTAGTAGCGGACCTTCACGAGTTTCACATAGGCGCGCATCAGATCTCCGCCGACGGGACGATACTGCGCCTCACCGGTGACACCCCAAGTGAGATTCAAAGCCTCCCGATGCGAAACTTCACCGTCTTTAAGCCAAGTGACTTCAACTTGCTGTGCGCCCAAAGCCTCTCGATCCTCGTCGCGCGACAAGTTCGCCAAATCTCCGCGCTCTCGCTCGGCACCCTGAGCCGACTCGCCCATGTAGCGAACTTCGACTGTCCATTGCCCTTGCGGCGTGTGCAAGGCGGCCAATTGATGAGCGGGCCGCTGGCTCTTCATGTTCGGCGACAAAGAATGGAGCGCCTCAATCCATCGGCCTGACCAACGCCCGCGATTCTTGGTCTCTGCGCTTTCCGTTCCCTGCACCTCAAGCACAGCACCCAAAACTAAACCTTCACGAATTTCAGGCGTTGAGCCGCGCTGAAGCACAGCTTCAATCTTCTCTCGCCAACTGGAATTTGGTGTGGCGGCAAACACGCCCGGCGAGATCGCCAACACCGACATGAGAAGGACCGCACCCAGCCCGAGCCACCGCCGAGCGCGACGGACCGATTTGCACGACAGGAAGTTTCGAAAATTTTGATTCACAGTCCAACCTCCGCTTCCTCACGATCCCAGCAAAGCTCGCCGCAGTTGTCCAGCGCCTCACTTCGAGGCATTTCTGCCCAATTTCCTCTCGACCTCGTCTCGTTTTCATCGAACTGAGGAAAAGTCATGGCGACCGAACGAACGGTCGTGCTATTTTTAGCTTATGACCCTGAGAGTGGCTCCTGAAACACCCAAAGGCCGGACGACGCGATCCCAGATCCTCGAGGCCGCTGTGAAAATCGCCAGTCGCGAAGGTCTAGGCGGCTTGACGATCGGCGAACTCGCTAAGGCCGTTGGCATGTCCAAAAGCGGACTGTTTGCGCACTTCAAGGGGAAAGACACCTTACAGCTTGAAGTGCTTCAAGCCGCCGTCGACCGCTTCATCGACGCCGTCATGCGACCAGCGTTTCAAGAGCCGCCCGGCGAGCCTCGCTTGATGGCGCTTCTGAACCACTGGCTGAAGTTCATCGATGGATCGGACTCACAACCTGGCGGCAGCATTCTGATCGCCGCATCGATCGAACTCGACGACCGTCCAGGTCCGCTTCGAGATTTTGTTCAGCGAGCTCAACAAGAATTGATTACCAATATCGAAAAAGCAGCGAGAATAGCCGTGGAGCAAAGGCACTTCCGAGCGGATCTCGACTGCGAGCAATTCGCTTGGTCGCTTTACTCCTTCGTCTTGGGCTATCACCACTTCTCAAGAATGTTGGAAGACCCCCAAGCCGAACGCAGATTGCGTCGATCCGTCGCGGGACTTTTTCAGGTGGCACGCGGACAAATCCAGTCCGAGCGCGCCGCCAAGAAGAAGCCTCGCGCTTCAGCGTTGGATTCACGACGACGACAAAATGCGAAGCTCGGGGCCTCGTCGGCTCCGCGATCTCGTCGCCCGAGCCGGGTGACGAATTCGGGACGGCGGCCCAAGGCGAAGTCGTGAGCGGGCTGATGAAGGAAATGGAAACGGTTTGGGAATTGACGAAAGATTTTGAAGTGAACTGAAAACCTGATCGCCACGTCCAATGCGAATTCGACATGGCTCTCATCAGGAGAAGGGAAAGTTGTGGAGCTACATGGAGTTTTCTTGCAATCGTCGACGGCGGCATGGGCCGCGGGCGCTCTCGGCCTAACGCTGGCGTTAGGTTTCATCGGAGCACCCTTTATCGTATGGACCTTTGCCATTCTCGCGGTGGGATTTGGCTTTGGAGTTTCTCTGCCGATCCTCATTGCGATCGCCGTGGTGCTCGCGATCTTCAACATCCCCGCGATTCGCGCTCCTCTGGTTTCGAAGTTGGTCATGAACGTGCTCAAAGGCATCATGCCCAAGATTTCCGAAACTGAGCGCGTGGCTTTGGAAGCCGGCGTGGTGTGGGCCGAGGGCGAACTCTTCAGCGGCAAACCCGACTTCGGCAAGCTCATGCAAGAGCCCTATCCCGAGCTCACCGCCGAAGAGAAGGCCTTCATGGAGGGCCCTGTCGAGCGACTTTGCGAGAGCATTGATGACTGGGAGATCTGGGAAACGCGCGACATCTCGGCGAAGTCGTGGGAGATCATCAAGAAAGAAAAATTTCTGGGCATGATCATTCCCAAAGAGTACGGCGGCTTGGGCTTCTCCGCTTTGGCGCACTCCGAAGTGATCAAGAAGCTGTCGTCGCGCTCGATCCCCGCCTGCATCACCGTCATGGTCCCCAACTCACTTGGCCCTGCGGAACTGCTGATTCACTACGGAACCGACGAACAAAAGAAGCGTTTGTTGCCGCGCCTCGCGACCGGCGAAGAGATTCCCTGCTTCGCTCTCACAGAACCCGGCGCGGGCTCGGACGCGGGCTCCATCACCAGCGATGGCGTCTTGTTCAAAGGCAACGACGGCAAGCTCTACATTCGACTGAACTGGAACAAACGCTGGATCACCTTGGCGCACATCTCGACAATCCTTGGACTCGCGTTTCGCTTACGCGATCCGGAGAATCACTTGGGTCGCGGCGAAGACATCGGCATCACTTGCGCGTTGATCCCCACGAACACGCCGGGCGTTGATGTTTCCAAGCGACATGATCCTCTCAACACGCCGTTTTACAACTGTCCCACCTTCGGCAAAGACGTCATTGTCAGCGTCGAAACCATCGTCGGCGGACTGGATGGCGCCGGCAAGGGCTGGCAGATGCTGATGGAGTGTTTGGCTGCGGGACGAGGCGTTTCGCTGCCGGCGCAATCTTCAGGCGGCACCTCGCTCGTCACGCGCGTGATCAGCGCTCATTCTTCGATTCGCAAGCAGTTCGGCTTTCCCATCGGCATGATGGAAGGCGTGGAAGAGCCGATCGCGAGAATCGCCGGCACCAACTATATGTTGGAGTCGATGCGCAAATACACGCTGGGTGCTCTCGATAAGGGAATCAAGCCTCCGGTCATCACCGCGATGGCCAAGTACAACGCGACAGAACTAGCGCGCAAAGTGATCAACGATGGCATGGATGTGATGGGTGGAGCCGCGATCTCCAGAGGTCCAAAGAATCTGCTCGCGCATCTCTACATGGCCACGCCCATTGGCATCACCGTTGAAGGTGCGAACATTCTCACCCGAACACTGATCATTTTCGGCCAAGGCGCGCTTCGCGCACATCCCTTCGCCTTCAAAGAAGTCGATGCGATTGGCCGCAATGATTTGCGAAGCTTCGATCGCGCGTTCTGGGGACACATCGGCCACATCGTTCGCAATCTTTCACGAGCCGTCGTGCTGTCGGTGACTCGCGGACACTTGGCCTCAAGCCCCGTCGGCGGTTCAACGGCTCGTTACTATCGAAAGCTGGCGTGGGCCTCGGCCACTTTCGCCATCATGTCGGACATTGCCATGGGCTCACTCGGCGGCTCGCTGAAGTCGCGCCAAAAGATCACCGGTCGATTCGCTGACGTCTTGTCATGGATGTACATCGGCACGGCGGTTTTGAGACGCTTCGAAGCTGAGGGTCGACTCAAAGAAGATTTGCCGTTCGTGCACTTCTCGCTCAATCACTGCTTGAACGAGATGCAAAAGGCCTTTGACGGCATTTTCGCCAACCTCAATCCGCCGGGCCTCGGTTGGTTCTTCGCTGGTCCCATTCGTTGGTGGTCGAATCTGAATGCGCTCGCGGGCGAGCATAACGATCAACACACGCACAAAATCGCATCCATGATTTTGGCCGACACGGATCAACGCAAGCGCCACACCTCCGGCATCTTCGTGCCGAAGAACACCATCGAGCAGCTCGGTAAGCTCGAGGCCACATTCTCCGTCATCAAACGCGCCGAGGCCACGGAACGAAAAATGCGCAAGGCCGTCAAAGACCGCCTCGTGCCAAAGTCCAAGGGCAAAGCCTTGATTGAAAACTGCCTCGCGAAAGGCGTCATCTCACAGGATGAATACAAGGAAATGATCAAAGCCGAAGAAATGCGCTGGGAAGCGATCCAAGTGGACTCGTTCACTCGCGATGAGTACTTCGGACATAAGTCAAAAGGCACGGCCGCTCAGGCCTATCAAGCTGGCGGCCAATTGCGAGCCTAAAGCTCAAACCCGCTGCTTGAGCCTGAGCTGGAAAAAGCTCATGAAGCCGACAACACAAGCCCGACCCTCAGCGGTCGGGCTTGTTCTTTTCGCGAACTGGCTGAGCATTCACACGTCGAGTCTCACCTTCCTTGAGTCGCCAAAACTTTTCGTCAGCGAACTGCATTTCGGTCAGCGCGAGGCGCAGATCCAGTTCGGGTTGCTCCATCGACTCGTCCGTCAGCTGAAAGCATCGATAGTGAATCGCCAAAACTTGGCGCGCTTGAAGATCTAACGCAGCTTTGACCGCATCACTTGGGTTCATGTGCGCGGCTTGCATGAACCATCTCGGCTCATAAGCGCCAACTGGCAAAATCGCCAAGTCCGGAACACCCCACACTTCTCGAAGCTCAGTGAAGTGCGACGCATAACCTGTGTCACCGGCGAAAAAGATCTTCGTCTCGCCCGTCCGAGTTTGAATCTTAAATGCGAAGCCTCCCCAAAGTGATCGCAAGCGATCCGTCATGCCTCGAGCCGACCAATGATGGGCCGGCACAAACTGAGCTTCGATACGCATATCGGCTCGCGTCTCGGTTCGCGCGTCGGTTCGCGCGTCGGTTCGCGCTTCAGTTGGCGCCTGAGTCTGCTTCTTGGTCGGCGTTTCAGTCGACGTTTCAGTCTGGGCATGGCCGGGCGACCACTCGAAATCTTCAACCTCCCACCAATCCATCTCGCGCACGCGTTGCACACCGTGATCACGCAAGAGCTCGGCATCACCGAGCGGCACAAGGAACTGTGGGCGATCTCGCTCACTCAGTCGCCGCAGCGTCGGCAGATCAAAGTGGTCATAGTGATTGTGACTCACGACGACTAAATCGATTTTGGGCAGCTGATCCCATGAAACCCCAGGCGGTCGCACACGTGCTGGACCCAGAAAACTCACAGGGCTGGCTCGATGTGACCAGATCGGGTCCGTCAATATTCGAAATTCATTGCTCGACGCTTGCCCCGCGGATTCGTTCAATCCCACCCGGATTAAAACTGTCGCGTGATTAATGAAGGTCACGTCCACTTCACCGGCGGCCAACTTCGGCAGTCCTTTGAACTCGAACTCAGATCCGACCCAATCCGGCCACTGAGCTTTGGGATTCGTGAAAAGTCGCTGCCATTGCCACTTTAAGAAACTTCCAAAAGTCTTCTCTGGCGAACCAAATGGCGAAATGAACTTACCATCCTTGAACACAGCTCGAGATCGGGAATCTTCAGCACTCATAGGGTCCACACTTCTCGACGACTTCGTCGGCGCCACAGGCGGATGACTTTCATGTGCGCTGGATGTAGGGCCGGCAAATGCCATAACCCCACACATCGTCAGCGGCAGACAGCTTTGAATTCGAAATTGCGCAATGGGCTTCATGCCATCAATTGGCCCGAGTCGAACGAACTTGTCGAGGGTAAAACGAATCGCGGCCCCTCTCGGAGCCGCGGTCAGTTCAAATAATTCTATCAGAGTTCGCGTGCGTTCGGATTCGAAGCGCAGATCACTCGAAGCAGGACTTCTTCACGAAGCCTTCGCGGCCCTCTCGATTGACCACTTTGAAGTAGTTCGGATTGCCCGCATCTTGAACCCAAAGCTTGCGCGGGAACTTGGTGACGCCGATGTTTTCCTTCGCGCCCGGCGACACTTGCAAGGGACAAGACTTTTTCGTTGTCGCAAAAGTCGATGCCGATGCCGGCGCGCGACTCTTGCCCGCCGAAGACTTAGCCGCCGCCTTCGTCGCCACTTTCGGCGCGGATGGGCTTTGCGACTTGGCTGGCGATCGCCCTGGGGAAACAGCCGCGACTTTTTGGCCAGACTTTGCGTTGGAAACTTTGTTCGCAACCGGTGCCGAAGCACTCGACTTCGAATTCTTCACAACAGGTGCAGCTTTCGCCGTCTTGGAACCCTTCGACGGAGCCGAACTCGCCGCCGTCTTGGTCGACGCACGCTTTTGCTGGCTCTTCGCGACCGCCTTCGACTGCTTTTGCGAATGCGATTTTCGCTTGTCGCTCCAAGCCGCCTTCGACTGCGGCTTGCGCTGATTCGAAGTCGCCTTGCCTCGCGGAGACGAGGTCACAGAGTCCGACACTCCAGCGCCAGAGACTTCGTCGCCTTCATCCAAGAACATTTGCGCTTGCGCCGCGGGCGAGACCATCGCCAAGGTCAGGAACAGACCGGCAGCGAGGCTATAGCTCATCAAAGCTTGGATGAGCCGAGACCGATTCAAGCTCACATCATAAGTTGCAGGACGACCCGTGGGTTTGCGTTCATTGCGCATGCCGACCTCCAAGCTTCATTTCGGCGTAAACCTTGAGTTTCCGAAGCTCACTTGGCTTAAAATTCGGCAATATCGTGAAATTTCCCGACTAAGGACCGTAGGTGGGTCGAATGCGAATGCCGCCGCCCCCAGGGCCCGCCTCAATTTGAGACGTGGTGGGCGGACACATGCGCTGAGACATCCATGCGAGACATGCGCCGAAGAATCGCGGCTTGTCGCCGCAGCACATAGCTGTTGGGTTGATCCACTCGCAGTCGCCGTGGATTGGGCAACACCGCCACCAAACGCGCAGCCTCTGCGCGACTCAAGCGCGCGGCAGTTTTGCCGAAGTAAATTCGGCTCGCCGCTTCGGCGCCATAAACATTCGGGCCGAACTCCACAACGTTGAGATAAACATCCAAGATTCTCGACTTTGGCCAAAGCACTTCAATCCAAACCGTGAGCCAGGCCTCGAGCGCCTTTCGCACCCAAGATCTCTGCGGCCAGAGAAACACATTCTTCGCCGTTTGCTGTGTGATCGTTGAGCCACCGCGAATGCCTCGTCGCGATTCACTTCGCCCGCTGGACTTCAGCCTTTTCGACTGACGTTGACTCTGATTGTATTCCCAAGCTTGCGCGATGGCCTCGAAATCAAAACCATGATGCTCAAAGAACTTCTCGTCCTCAGCGGCGAGCAACGCGCGAACCAAATGTTTATGCTTGGACAAGTCATCTCGCCAAACCTGTCGAGCCCAAGGACTTTGCCCCGCGACCAAGGACTCGAAACTTCTCAGCCCCATTAAAGGCGTCCACGTGATCGGCACCCATCCCGCGATTGCAACCCCCACGACGGAAGTGACCGCCGTCGCCAAAATCCACTGCATCACTTGCCCTAGAATCAGCGCGAGGCCTCTGGCCAACTGCTGGAGGAAGCGCCTCATCCAGCCCACCTTCACACGAGCTGAATCATTCTGAATCAGCGCACCCGGAGCACCGGGTTCGGGCTTTTGCCGAGGATTAGAATTTTGAATCTCAGCTTCGAGCGAGGCCATAGGCCCTTGTAAGCCCCCGACGAGTCTTTCTCAATCCTGCGGGTCATTTCATAGGCGCGCAGGATGCCCGCAAGGCCGGTCTGGGCGCGATTCTCCCGAGATGTGAAATTTGTCGTAGGAAAGGCATTTAAGGCTTTGAAAAGCGACGGTTTGACCTTAACCTGACAGAGTTCTGACTTGACACGCAGTCGGGTCAGAGGCTGGAGGACCGGGTTCGTTGATTTCAATCCGCATGAAGCTCATGTCGTTATCGCCGCGTTGGGCGGCTTCTCGCGTCCTCTCTGTTGTGAGCGCTGAGCCCACTCGCGCCGAGCGCAAAGCCTCAACCGACGATGCGGACTCGAACCTGCCTCGCAACATTGTGCTGAATCAGGTTCATCGCCATGATCACCACAACTTTGAAATCAAAAGCGCCATCGAATTGCACCCTAAAGCTGGACCGGAAATCGGTCGCGTGGAAACCAACTACTGGCTGTTCGTTCCCAAGTCCTTCGACTTGGCCGCGACGGGCCTTCAGGATCTCACTCGCGATTGGCGCACCAAGTACCGCATTTCGGTGCCGCTGAAGGACCTTCACGCCGATCAAGACTTCGAAAGCGCGCTGGCGGCTCTGCATGCGCACGGACGCATGTTGCAGGAGTTGTCTCGTCAGGCCTCGCTGTCCGCGCATCTGAAAGAGCACAGCATCGAAGCGCTCCGCGACTTGGCGGCGATGCTGACCGAACGTTTGAAGCGGCACTCAGCCGAGCACTCGCGCCAGTTCTTCCTCTCGCAAAGTGTGTGGGCGACGGATCGGTCCCGCTCCAATGGCGTCGAAAATTTCGAAAAGTCCCTGCAGTCAGTACGACGCAAAATTGATCGGCTGCGCGATGCGCTCAGCATGTTCGCTCCCGACAATGATCTGCGAACTTTCTGCTCCTATGTGGACGAGCACGTCAGCCAAGCTTACGTGCAGTACCTCAGCGCGACCTCTTCCGAGTTCGATCAGATGAACGACGGGGTCACTCCAGCCAACGCCGAATCTCCAAGCTCCATGCCTGAACAAGGCTCGGTGATGGATCCGCAGGGCGCACGCCACTTCCAAGTGAATCGCACGCGACGCTTGCTCAAAGCTCTGCAAGAGGATGAAGCGACTTATCGCCGCGCCAAAGGTTATTCCTTTGACTGCGAAGATGAAGCTCAGCGCGAAGCTCATCTCATGCGCCTGAGCCAGTTCAAAAAATTCTTTCAAGCCAAAAGCTTCATCGAAGTCGGCAAAGTCCAAACTGCAAAACGCATCAACGAGTCCGCCGCGCTGATCGGTACGGCGACGGCCGGTATAATTGCCGCTGGCCTCGAGCAGTTTGGAATTCGCAATCTCACACACATGGCCTCACAGGGTCTTTTGCTGGTGAGCTTTGGTGTGTTGCTTTACGTCTTGCGCGACCGCCTGAAGGATTGGTCGCGAGAAGTTTTGCGCGAAAAGGCCAAGAACTGGATTCCCGATTTCCAGGTCAAGCTTGCCGCCGAAGGGCGCGAGTTCGGCTTGGTGCAAGAGACTTTCCGCCTCCAAAAATCCAAGAGCAAAGAATTGGCGCCCGAAGCTCTGGCGCTTCGCCACTCGCCACAAGATCTCGAGGGCAAACTGCAAATCGGCGAGGACGTCTTGGCCCTGCAAAAGATGCTTCGCTTTGATCAACGCGGCAGTTCCGCCACGCAAGCGCGCACCCTTCACGAAAACATTCGCGTGAACTTGGAACGACATCTGAAGTTTCTGGATGACCCCTTCAAGGAAATTTCCGAATTGGGTGACGATGGCTCATGGACTGTTTCTCGATCTCGCCGCGTCTACCACCTCTATTTCATTTCGAAATCGACGGTGTATTCACATGAGCAAGAGAAGTTGACCGAGGTCACTCAGTCACACCGAATCGTCGTCGATAAGTCCGGCATTCTTCGCGTGGAAAGCGTCGCGCTTCGCTAATGAGATTCAGCTCATGATCTTTTGGACGGCACAAACCGCGGCTCAGCCTCGGCTCGCCATCCCGACTCTGCATCCCAGTGCAACACAAACAGCGCCGCATTCGGCACGGAGATCCGCGCCGCTTCGTGCGGCAAGAAGTGCATAATCAATCTTCGCAACAATCCACCATGTGTCGAGATCGCCACTCGCGGCGCGCTTGAAACGCTCATCCGATCGGCGTTCGCGGCCAAATGCCCTAGAACTTCATTTCGCAGGGACTCGAGGGCCCGCAAGCTGCGATCGCGAACTTGCGCGCGCGACTCGCCACCCACAAACGCGGATGACCAAGAGTTGTGGCTCAGATCCGCCCATTGCTCCCAAGCCTCGCTCCCAAGTTGCGTCACGATTTCTTCGCGAGTCAGCCCCTCGGCAACACCAAGGTTCGTCTCAACCCAACTTTCATCCAATCTCCACTGCAGATTCGGCAGCGCCAATTTCGCCGTTTGCTGGGCGCGACCCAAAGTCGAACTCACGCCCCACAAAAAACTGTCGGCGTGGTGCTTGAGGAATTCTCCCAACTCGGCAACTTGAGCCAAGCCGAGTTCATTCAAGGGAATCTCCGTTCGACCTTGAAGCCGACCTGCGCGATTCCAATCTGTTTCGCCATGTCGAAAGAGCCAGAACTCCATCATCGCAGCTTCACATCGCCGCCATTTTCAAATGGCAGTTCGAAAATCCCCAAGCGCGCCGAGCCCGTGACCTTATAGGCCGCCGTCCCACTCTTCATCAGATCCAAGAGGGACTGAAAAACTTGGTTGTACAAAAACGGTACGGGAATCTCCACGCGCGAGGTCGACTTCGCTTCAAGCGCGACGGCACGATCCATTTTCGCACGCGCCACTTCACGGCCCGCCAACTCCAATCGGTACTGAACCTCATCGAGCTGGAGACCGACGCCATTGGGATTGTGAACATCCAAACCAATGACGGCTGTCGCGCCCTCAGCATTGGCATCGCGGATCGAGAGTCCCTGAAACTTCACTTCAGGCTTTTCCAAAACTTGCGAGATCACACTGGCACAACCCGTAAGGCCGACGAGGGCCCACAACATCGCGATCCACATCACACGATCAAATAGCTGAATTGGTCGAAAAGGACGCATTGGAGTCTCCTGTCTCAACGACTCGCGGTTCACTTGCTGCAGTCTTGTTTTCCAAAAGCCATTTGTCAGTGCTCGACACGCGGCTCAGTGGGCGCGAACTCTCAACTCAGCTCGCCGGAAAGCACACCTGATCCGTGCTCCCCAGGCTTGCCCATTTTCGGCACAAATTGGCCGAGCATTTTGGAAATTCTTTGTGTCAAAAAACCAGACACAACCTCCCTCGCTCGCCCCGCACCTCCAGATCAACTGCCAATCAACTAATTGATTCCCAGCTCCGCCCCAAACCAAGCGGGGCCTTAGCAGCCAATCCACTCAAACATGTTAAGGGCCCTCGGCTTGCTAGCGGTAAGGGTGGAGTTGCCAAGGACTCAATTGCGTTCGCTTTCGTCAACCCGAAGGCCAATCGAGTTCACCACTGAACTGAGGCAGGAACTGACAGATCAAGGCGCGCATGGGGAATGAGCTCCACGCGCAAAATTTTAGTCCACCACTTTTTTGGAGGTAGGAAATGAAGAATGTGACTGGAAACTCGACGGCGACATCGGGCCGAATCTTTGGCTCAAAGTCGCTCGGTCAACTCGCCCTCGTGCTCGCTGCGGTTACATCGCTGGCGCAAACCAGCTGTACGGATCGCGAGATCGCAGCCGGCATGGCGGGCGCCGCTGTCGGCGCCATCATCGTGGGCTCAGCGCACTCGCAACCCGCTCCGGCTCCCCGCTGCGGAACAACTCGCCGTGAAGTCTGCTCTTCACATCGCGACTACTGGGGAGTCTATCACCGCACATGCCGCTGGGAAGTCTATGACTCTTGTCGCGGCGGCTACCGTCGCTATTTGCTGAGCGGAGTCGCGAAGGCTGAGGACTTGAACGCCAATGAAATCGCCTCGAAGTACTCGATGAGTTTTGAGTCGGCTGAATTGTTGGTGTCGGCTCTCGCGAAGTCGGAAGCTGGCGACCCCGCCGGCATCTCGACACTCGGTCTTGAGCGCTCCGACGTTGAGCGCCTGGCAAAGTTCCAACTTCCCGAGGCCACTGGGATCGACCGTATGGCTCGCGTGTTGAACCAAGCTCCCGAGGCGACCAAGGCCATGTTGGAGCAACTCGTTGCGATTGCTCAAGCTCAGGACGCCGCTCGCCGCGAAGCTGACCGCGCTTCACAGTTCAACTGATCTTCGGATCCATCGAACACGAGTGTCATCACTCAGTAAAATCAGTCTGTGAATGGAGCCGGGGCGCTGATCAGCGCCCCGGTTTTTTTTGGTGAGCTGCCCGGTTTGAGTGTGCAAAATCGGCGCTACTGATCACCTAAGTCCCGGCACTTCCACAGCATTTCATGAGGCGAAGTGGCCATCGGCCTCGCCGCATTCGGAATTTCAATGATTTTCAATGAGTTCAAAGGCTTAGGTGTGTTCTTGCACACTCAAGTGTGGCAGCTCAAGGCCCTCGCCTCAAACCCTGCGGCTCGCAACACTCAACGAGGCCAGTTGGGGAGAAACAGTCCGTACGGGCCCACACCTCGCCGCGATAAATCGCGATGATGCTCGCGATGCGCATCCCGCACTCGAGCCACCCAAGCCCACTTCAAGTCCAGCGGCCAAAACCGTCGATGCGTGACCGCATCATGCACCACAAAGTAGACGGCGCCATAGACGCTTATACCAAATCCCACCCACCAAGTCGGCGGCCAGGCAAATGCAGCGATAGCTAAAGCGGCGAAGAAGATCGAGAAGGCATCGTTCGCCTCGATCTGCCATGCGCCTCGACCCCAGCGTCCCACTTTCGCCATGTGATGCGATTGGTGTATGCGCCAAAGTATTCCGTGAAAGACAAAGCGATGCAGAACATACGACAGCATCTCCATCGCAAAGAAGCTCAGCACAACAGTCAACAAAGGGATCAGCATCGCACTCGCGCTCATCACAGCACTCCCCGCATTGTCTTCTGAGCGCGCCGAGCCTGCGGCAAAGCCCACCAAGGCACATCAGGCCGACGATGATGCTCTTCATGATAGCCAAAGTGATAGCAAGTGATGAACGAAAGCCAGATCGGGAAATCATCGCTGCGCGCGCGAACTCGTTCGCCCTGCTCTCGATCTAAGACATCGGCCTGCCGATGCGGCCGATAGGTTCCAAAGTAAAAGAGTTGCAGAGTGCTCAGCAAGGACGGCAAAGCCCAAATCATCACATAGGCCGACCACTCACCGCGCGCGATCACATTCAGTGCCGCCAACGCCGAGAAAAATGCGAAGGGTCGCCAGCTTCGGTAAGTCCACATAAAGCGCGCCCACCAACTCCAGAATGGAGGATCATCTCCAAGTGCGCGACCGTGATAGTCCGGATCTTCCTCAGATGCCGGTCGCGCATGATGACGATGGTGTTCGCGATTTAATTGTTCAAAGGAGAATCCCGCATACAAAGCCAAAGCCAATTGCCCCCATCGGCGATTGGCGCGTGCGGAGCCCGGCGAGATCAGACCGTGCATGGCATCGTGCGCGGTGATGAAAAGTCCGGTGTAGAGAAAACTCATCAGTGGCATCGCGCAGACTTGCGCCCACCAGGACAATTCAGACCATTGCCACCAAAGCATCAGGCCGCTCAAGAGCCAAGCCAAGATCACGCCCGCCGCAATCCAAGCGCCTTTGGTGTTTGTCGCCTTCAAGCGATGCGCACGAGCCGAAGAACTCATCAGCTCACCTGCCAAGAATAGCGCCGCCCGCGCCACACGAAGTCTCGCCGAAAAATTTGATCGACGATCGCCACACCAGACAAAATCGCAAACAGCAGCAACGTGAAGGGAAAGGCCAAAAATCCGAGTGGACTGAATTCTCCCCAGCGCTGTTGCAGCCGCAAAGTCAAAATCCAACCGCCGACCGAAAGTGCGGCGACAAGCGCGTTGGCGTGTAGAGGCGCGAAGCCGAGCGTGAGATTGGCAATCACCGCATAAACGGCAAGTCCTCCCAGCATCGAAGATCGCTTTAGGCCAAGGCGCATGAGCCGCCTCCAGCCTGACCAAAACTGAGCGAAGCTTTCGTACATGCGAACTTTGTAAACATCGCCGCTAAAGTCCGACCACACGCCATGTTGCAACTCGCCGCGGGCCTCGGCATCTCTCACCAATTGCGCCAACGCCAAGTCTTCGCAGATCGTCTCGCGAACTCGCGCATGCCCGCCGATCTGCTCATAGGTCGAGCGACGAAACATCATAAACTGTCCGATCGCGTAGCGATCTCCACCTTGAACCGCACACCCCAGCATGATGAGAATTTGGAAAGGACCCAAGAGCTTTTCCCACCAAGTCGGATTCAGGTGAAAGGGCGCGGCCGAGACCAAGCTGGCTTGTTCCAAGTGCGGCAATAAGGCCCGAATCGCTGCGGGATTCTGTAAGGTATCAGCGTCGATAAACAGCAGCACTTCGCGCGAGACCGCTTGCGCACCCACCTGGCAAGCCCAAGACTTTCCCGTCCAGCCTTCAGGCCTCGTTCCCGCGGGAATCACTTTCGCCCCCAACTGCACGGCCACACTCGCCGTCGCATCCTGACTGTGATCGTCGACGACCATCACCTCGAGTTGCGCACCTTCACCACGGAAAAGTGATGGCAAGAGTCGACGCAAATTTTCCGCTTCATTGCGGGCCGGAACAATCACGCTCACATGACTCAAATTGAGATTGGTGGCGAGCTTCGATTGAGACGCCTGACCTCGCTTCCGACTTCGATGTGTTAAGGCGAGCAGTGCGATCAAGCCGCACAGGCTCTGAAAGACCGACCAGCTGAGAACTTCCCATCCACTCGCCATAGTCAGCAATTAATCTGTTCCCCTGGCAAAAGGCAAAGCTTAGCGCGGCTGCCTTCGGCGGCAGTTCAAGGCATTTTCAATACGAGCGGTCGAGCCCACAGGACGAGGCTTCAATCTCGCTGGGAATCGTTGGACTTGAGGACCTGCGCCACTGTTCGGCGCAGAGATCGAAGGTCAAACGGCTTCGGCAAGAGCGCCTGACTCCCTAAAGCCAAGGCTTGTTCAGGTTTGAGATCCGCGAATCCCGACAACAAAAAGACGTAGGGCGGAGCTTGCGGAAAACGTCGGCGAACTTCACGAAGCAACTCCACGCCATCCATACCGGGCATGCGAACATCCGAAACAATGACAGTGATGGGCTCGTGATCCAAAATCGCGAGGGCCTCTTGACCACTCGCTGCGGAAAACACCTCAGCGCCATATGACGAAAAGTCCTCGGCCAAAATCTCAACAAGATCGGCTTCATCGTCGACGACAAGTATGCGATGGCCTTGAAATGTGCGTCGCGAGAGAGTGGGCATTCCTAACATGTTAACAAACCCTAGTCTCTCAATCTTGAATTTCCCATTAAGAGCAAGTCACGATCTGGCTAAGCCAATTTGAAATGCCTCAGGTGAGATCTGACAAACACCAGAGCGTTCACCAAATCATGAGACTCAATGCCTCGAATGCGCCTGCGCCTCGAGCTCACTCGAAGCTTGGAAGGATCTCTTCGGCCTTCACATCGCGATCGACCAATTTGAGGTCTCGAAGTTGCTGAACCAACACACGCCATCGCTCAATCTGCATGTGACCAATGCCCTGAGGTGTCTCAATCAATCGCCGTTGGGCCTCGCCCGAAGCTTTGAAGGTCGCCAAGTCCATCGAGGGATTGAGTTCCGCCATACGTTGGTCGGTCGCCGAGGCGTCGCGCAAATATTGCTGCCATCCTTTGCGAAACAACTCTCGCACGCGACGGACCTGCTCCGCCTGTGTCTTCCAAACATCCCCGCGAGTCACAAGCACTGTGGTGTAGGGATTGTACCCCGAATCAGCGACGAGAAAGACTTTCGTCTTCAACTTCTGTTGGGCCGCCAGAAGTGGCTCAGCCGTGACAAAGCACTGCTGCGAATGACGGCGATCCATCGCAAAGTTCGAGATCCCCCCGACATACGGAACGACGCTGACCTTCGCGCCCTGGCCATGTTTGTTCATCAAAAACTTGGCGTACGGCAATCCCTTTTGCAGGGCCAAGGTTCCCTCGCTGCGAAACACATCGTCCAAACTTTTGAAACCGCGCTCTTCGTGCACCATGATGCCTTGCGGGTTGGTTTGGTAGACGGCCAAGAGCGCGATCACATCAACACCACGGGCGCGCGCCATCACCACTTCATCGGCACTCGCGATGGCATAGTCGAGCTTTTTGGTCGCGAGCATTTGAATGGTCGGCGTACCCGATCCTCCGGGCACGATTTCAAGCTTCACCTTCGCTTCGCGATCGAGACCATGAACTTGAGCGGCGTAAAACCCGCCGAACTGCGGTTCGGGTTTCCAATTCAACCCCAGCTTCACTTTGATTTCGGCAACTGTAGCCTCGGCGTTGGCGCTGGAGGTGGCTCGGCTGTTCATCGTCCAACCCATGGCCAAAACACATAAGCCCAAATGAAGAATCGCCCGGCGGGAGAAGTTTACTTTCGCAACTCGAGCCATGATCTTTCGATTCAATTTCACGATTTGTCCTCGTTTCTGGTCCCCTCTTCTGGTCCCTTTTGTCGCCCTATTCTCGGCTCACTTCGCACAAGCCCGACCCACTTACGCGTCTTGATCTCGTGCTGAAACATGCCACGGGCTTAAGCTCCACTTCGCCAGCTGATCCACGACTCCAATCATGAAGAATCCCAATGCCGACGACAAAAACACGGCGGCAAAAACCTTGTCGAGCTTTTGCTGGGTTCGGGCCGCATCGATCACCGAACCCAAACCTCCACCACCAATGAACTCACCCACGATACAGCCGATGACGGCAAGTCCTGCACTCACACGCAAGCCTGCAAAGACGTAGGGAAGCGCCGCGGGCAATCGCAACTTCACCAGTTCTTGCCAAGCGGATGCTCGATGCAAGCGAAACAAATCCACCCACGCCGAATCCGCCGAATCCAGCCCCGCAAGCGCAGAAGCCAAGACCGGAAAGAACGAGGCCACCACAGCCGAGGCCAAGGCTGTCGGAAATCCAAAGCCAAACCAAATCACCAACATCGGCGCCAAGGCGATGATCGGCACAGTCTGGAAAAAAACCGCGTAAGGTAAAAGCGCCTGCCGAGCCCAACGGCTCTGAGACATGATGAGTGCCATCACCATCGCCGCGCTGGCACTCACGCCCAGAGCGAGCGAACTTGCCATTGCGGTCGCATGAAGCCCATCCAGCAACTCGACGCGATCATTCACCAAAGACTTGAGAACATCTGTCGGCCGCGGCAACACGAAGGGAGAAATCCACTCCGCTCGGACGGCGACTTCAAGTCCGACACCGACGATGAGCAAGGGACCCAAGACTTTCGCGAGTGTCTGAAGTCGCGTCTGAACACCCTTGTGCGAGTCCGGCAACGAAGTGGTCGAAGAATCCTTGCGCATTAGGGGAACTCCTCATCGAGGCGCCATCCACCCTGAGCCCGTGAATGCAGGGCGGACTGCAGCTGATTTTGCAGCTTTTCGATTTCCGCCAAGTAGGCCGAGGTCACGCGCAGTTCATCTTGGCGATGTGGCGGAAGTTCCGAAATGCGATCCAGCAAAATCTCCGCAGGTCGACGCGACAGCATGATTTGCCGATCCGCCAAATACGCCGACTCCGTCATTGAATGTGTCACAAACACCACCGTCATCCGCTCCGCCAACCAAAAGGCCCGCAAATCATTTTGCAATCGAAAGCGTGTGACATCATCGAGCGCGGCAAAGGGCTCATCGAGCAAAAGCAGATGCGGTCGAGTCACCAAGGCTCTCGCCAAGGAAACACGCATCTTCATGCCGCCAGAAAGTTGGTGAGGATATTTACTCAGCGCTTCGCCCAAGCCGACTCGGATCAGGGCTTCGCGCGCCATCGAAGTGGCCTCTCGCGCTTCTTGACCGCCCAACTCCAACGGCAGCGTCACGTTTTGCAGAACGCTACGCCAAGGCAACAGCTGCGCCTCTTGGAACACAAATGAAATGCGGGGCGACTCTTGCCCCGCAATCTCAACTTGCACTCGGCCAACATCCGGTCTCTCAAGTCCGGCCAACAATCGCAGCAAAGTCGACTTACCACATCCCGATGGGCCCATGACAGCCACGAAGCTCCCCGGCTCGATCTGCAAATCGAGATCATCAAAGATGATGGAGTCGCGAAAACGTTTCGCGACATCGGTGAGCTTCACTCGGGCTGACACGGAACTTCACTCTTTGTCTTGCTGGATTTTGATCCCGCGGACTTCGCGCTCTGTTTTGGATTCTTCTTTGGGGGTTTTTGCTTGAGGGCCGCCTCAATTGCAGCGATGAGCCTTGGGTCTTCGGGCTGAACGCGCGATCGCGCCCTGGCGATGAGCTGCCCGTCACGATCAATCAGAAACTTCTCAAAGTTCCACGCCACTTCCCGACTCTCAGCCGTCGCGGAGCTCGGATCTCGCGCGGAGTTGAGAAACTTTTCCGCCGGCAAATCTCTTGAGGTGAGGTAGCGGAAAACTTCTTGCTGCGCCTCACCCTTCACGGGTGCCTTGGCGAACATCGGAAAGTCCACGCCGTACTTCAATTGGCAAAAGCTTTTGATTTCCGCGTTCGTGCCCGGCTCTTGCCCCGCGAAGTCATTGGACGGAAAGCCCAACACGACAAAGCCGCGCGATTTGTACTTCTTGAATATTCGCTGCAAACCTTCGTACTGATGCGTGTGCCCGCAGCGACTGGCCGTGTTCACAACCAGTGCGACTTGCCCTTGGAATGTCGCGAAGTCGACTTCGCGGCCCTCTAATGACGGAGCGCTGAGATCCCAAAATCGATCGACGCTCTTGGCTCGGTCAGTCCCCTCATCTTCGGAACTTTGTGCCGCGCAAACCGCGGGAGCCGCCGCCGTGTTCGTGGTCGCGTAGGCTAACTCCGACATCGACCCGCTACCGAGGGACGCGAGGATTCCCAAGCTGATCTTCAACATCGAACTCAAGATCGACCAAGGCCGAAGCCCCGGTGCAAGTTGATCCGAACGGCTCAGACCTTTGGACTTTTCAAACGTCCGCATGGAATTTGGATGCATGTCCCCTCCTCGCTTCCAAGACCACGAGCTTAACAAAGTGCTCGCCTAAACCCAACAACGCGGGACGTGATTCGCTTTGAGCTGAACGCGAGCACGGCTGCAGTTGCATGCACGGGCTGCATCCGCGCACAAGCGCGAGGCCACGGCCGCGAGGCGCGGTTTAGCTCCACGAAATGACTTGGGATTCATTGAACTCGGAAGAATTGAACTGACGTGCGCGAGAAAGAAGTCAAACGGCCATGTGGCGAAGTCTCACTTCACCTGCTGCGCCAAATCGCCCCATGCCGACATCCAGGTCGCAAGGATTTGTCGCCACTGTCGTTGTTCGAGCGGCGACATTTGCGCATGCACGGCCTCGCCCGCCACGAGCATGGCGACGATTTCTTCAGGTGTCGGCGCCTGCTCGGGTCGATTGCGGAAGAACCCGCTGGGTGCATGAAAGTGATGGCGCAAGAGTGATCGATACAAATCCAAGGCGGACGTCTTATAGACTTGCGCGCCTAACAAGGACGAGGCTTCCATCAATGCGCGAATGGCCCAGGCATGGTCGAGAATCACAGATCCCTGCTGCAAGTCACGCGGTCGCGCGCGAACTGAAGTGCGATCAAACTCCGCCATCAACAGACCTCGAGAATCCACCATCTCAGAGGCCAAGAAGTTACTCATCGCCATGACCAGCAACTTCAAGTCCTCGCGTGCATCCAGAATTTGTTCAACCGCGGTTTTGCCGCTACCGATGGACTCCAGAAGTGGCGCGCTCTTGGTCTTTTCCAGTCCCTCAACGGAACGCGAAAACTCCGCGAGAGCCAGAATATAGCGGGCCACATCTCCTGTGCGAGCGATTTGTCCTCGCTCGCTGCCGGTGACATCGACAATGGCAGCCAATGCCGAAGTCGGCTCCGAAGGCGTTTCACCTGTCAGACCCACTTGATCCGCGAACTTGATTCGTCGTTGACCCTCACCATTTGCTGCGCCAATCAACATCACCGGCGACGACTTTTTAGTGAGGTTTTGCAACAAGACTCCGGCGTTGCCGAGCGAGGCCGCAAAGATCAGATCCTTCGGGAACAGACGTTGATTGACCGCATCGCGCGGAAGATCCGGCAAAAAATCCGCCGCATTGATGCTACCCATGATGGGATCGTATGCCGTCGGCTCCCAGTCCCGAGCCAATCGGGTCAGACGACTCAGTCCTTTGAGCAACTCGGCTTGGCCTCGCACGCTGACGCTGGGCACTTCAGGCGTGGGCGTTGTGCGCAATGAGTTCGACGTCGCCGAAGATCCCAGCTGCACCTGCAGCCGATCCGGCACCGCAAATGAAACATCACTGTCGCTCAAGCGGCGCAGATTCAAGCGCGGCCAATCTCCATTTGTTCGAGTCGCATCAAATCCTAGTGCCAGCGCCGGAAAGGACTCTAAGTTTTCCATGCGGTAGCCACCGATGGACAAAACTTTATTGATCTCGCGAAACAGCAATCGACCCAGACCTTGAGTTGTCAGATAGGGATTCTCACCGTTGAGCAATCGCTGACGACGAATGATGTGCTCATAATGCCGAACGGCGACTTTCATCGACGCGCCCAGCGCCGCCGCACCTGTGCCACCCGCGCGGTCCGCCGACGAGGCCTTCAGCGGCGCACCCGGCGCCAGCTCAACTTGCAAGCGCGAAGCTTCCAAGAAGCCCAAGCGCGAGTCGGGCAAAAGACCGAGCTTCGCCGTCGCCATGCGATCCAAGACGATGCGGAAGAAGCTGGGATAGTCGCGAGCAATTTGTCGCAAGTTCGTGATCTGTTGATTCAATTCTTTGTCGATCTGATTGGCGACTTCCTCATGCAAAGACGGCAAGAAGGCCACCGCTTGGCTTCGCATTTCCGACAAGATCGCATCATGAGCCGCGACGGCTAAGTCCTGCTTGAGCTTCGGCACACCATAGCTATCAATTTCAGGCAACACAAAGAAGAAGCGAGCAAATCCTGTGATGCCAATACATCCCGTGCGAATGCACTCCAGCTGGCTCTCGGACTTTCCCGTCAAAAAATCATAGAGCGCCGGCGAGACCGGCTTGAAGCGAGTGTCGCGAACCTCTTGCGAAGACGCGCGCCAAAATTCGACCAGCACCGCCAGCGCTGAACGCGCATCATGAATGGCGCGCACTTCACCGACCAAGCGCTCGGCCATTTCCAAACGCTGATTGGTATCGCGGCCCAATTCTACGCCTTCTCGGCGCAGCAAAGCCTGCACGCGCTGTATGAGGCGAACTGTATCTCGCTCTTGAAACACATCGATAACTTCGCGACGAATTCTTCCCAAGCGCGGGATGAAGTTCACCGTCAACTCTTTGGCAATCGCCTCTTTGACCGCGGCATCCACATTGGGTGCCGCTTGGACGTCTGCGACATAGGCCTGCAAATAGGTGGTCACCGAGTCGACCACAATCTCAACGCTCACTTCGCCTCGAGGCCAATTTGTTCTCGAACTCCGAGCGGCCGCCAAGGCGCGAAGCGGGGCCGCTTGTTCGCCGAGCATGCGAATGCCCTTAGCCAACAGATCCGCGACGTCTTCGCGCGTTTCGCCGATGGCCGCCGAAGCAAAAAAGCTACGTGAAGCCGGAAGCTGCACGACATTGCCAGCGACCTCGACATTCAATCGCATTCGATCCACAAGCCGAGCCACGCGGTCATCTCGGCGCTGCAGAGCGAGCGTCGTCAAATCTTCGATCAACGACATCCACTGCTCTGTCGCGATCTCGCCTTGCCAAGTCAGTGAAGCCGCACTCGGGTTTTGTTGCGGCTTGAGTTCACCGAGATCGACTTCCGTCTGCGTCGGCCCAAACTCCATTTTGATCGGCTTAAAATAGCGAGCCTTCGGTTGCGGCGAACACGCACCCGTCCAAAGACTCATCAAAATTGCCGATCCCATCAACAGCCGTTGCGGCGATGCCCACCGCCGCCATGAACTCCATGAAGAAGACAAAGCTTGGCCCTTCAGCTGGGCGAGGCCCGAGCCGATCTTCTCACGCGCGCTGGGCGTGTGGCGAGACTCAGAAGAAGATCTGCAACCAAAGCTCATGAACGCTCATCCTCTCCGTATTGAAACCCGAGATTGTATCCGAAAATTCATAGGCGACAACGGCAGGCAACAACGCCGTGCCCGCAAAGAATGCCGAGACCGAAGAGTACGACATACCCAGTCGCATGCGACCGACTTGGCTCGCCGTCTCGCGCTCGAGAAGATCGTAGCGCCGTCCTTCTCGACCGGCGTAGGTGTCGGCGGACTTCATCGCGTGCTCATAGCCGATCGCGACGTTGAGTGCTTCCGAAATTTCATAAGAAGAGGCGGCGCCGACAAAGGCCGTACCACCTGTCGCGCGTTGAACTCGCTCCTTGGTGTCCGCATCCGGCAGAGAATCACCTTCGTCGCGCGGCACTCGGCGCATCACGCGATCTGGAAGTACGTAGCGGTATCCGCCTTTTACGGCGAAGAGCGCGCGCCCGCGCCTTAAGTTCGCCAACAGCTGATTCTCCACAGCCGTGTACCCATAGGCACCCAGATCCGCGAGATCATCCGGATCATTGCCTTCGCCTGTTGGCAACGACACGATGGTTTTCAACTGCGCTGAGAAAGCTTCGCGCTTGAGAAACTGATAAAGACTGGCCAACTGCATGTCGCCGTACAAAGTTTCAGCGCGATCGCCCAAAGGCTTGTAGCCCTTCTTGGCGATTTCCGCGTGCGCCGCATTCGCCAGATTGATGTTCAGTTGCTCAAACGCCGTGTTGAGTTCAGCTGATCCCGTACCAACTTGATCGCGAATCGCCTGCAAGTTGCCGCCAGTTTGCTCGAGTCGCAGACGATTGGTGTAAGTGAGCACCGGCATGCCGATCGCCAACGTCCACTTCTCATTCACGCCGCGAGCGTACACCGGCGCCAAGTAACGCACTTCCGGCGAGGTGTTCACGCGCAGCGTGCCCAAATGCAACTCGTCACCAAAGCGTTGTGCACCAAACTGATTCAACACGCCCACCAAGTCGCGCACGCGCGGCTCAAACTGTGAGAGCATTTTCACATCGAATTCGACACTGTTGAGATCATTGAGCGTCATCAGCTCACCTGAGCCGGTGAACTTCATGCCTAAGCCCGACACCACGCCCATGCGAATCGAGGGCGAGTTCACTGACACCGGCAAAACTTGCGTTGAGTCCATGGCCCATGCTGGCACCCATGCGGATGCACTCAGCAGTGCCGCAACCAAAAATTTGCCGCTCAAGAAGCTGAAGTTCTCAGGACGCTCAAAAGCCACACGACGCCAACACGAGCGCACAAATGACTTCAAGTTGAGTCGGCTCAGCATGCGGACCACAGCGTCTCCTCAAAAGGGGGCGCCCTCGGGGGCGATCGGGATGGCTATCGGGAAGGCAAGATCCGGGCTCAGGGCCACGACAAATCGTCCCACCCCAATTCCGGCAAAGCCTGTGAATTCACATCACTTTTTTCTCAACCAATGGGCCACAATTCCACGCCCGATCGCAGCCTTGTAGAATTGACCAAAACACCACCCTCTGAGGTGCCGCAAATCGTTGCTTCACCCTCAGACAGAAGCGAAAGTAAGGGCCATGCCAACAACTCAGTTCGATTTAATCGTGATCGGAGGCGGTGCCAGCGGCATCGCCGCGACTTGGATTTTGGGACAATGGCGTCCATCAACGCGCGTCCTCCTGCTCGAGAAATCTCACGGCTGGGGCGGTCGCATGGCAACTCGCCGTCATCAAGAGTGGGTCTTCGATCACGGTGCGCTTCGCATCGAAAGCTTTGGCGACTACAATCGCGATCTTTGGGCCTTGGGCGAGTTCAATCTCCCCGACAGCTCTTCCGACTCCACGCTTCCTACTCGGCAGTTTTCCCATCCGCACACAGCTTCACGCGGCATGACCGCTTGGGCTAAGCGCGCGCTCGCGCAGTTTTCGCCGCAAACCAACACACGCCTCGAAGCCCAAGTGGTCAAAGTGGATCGTCACGACTCACAGTGGACGGTGACCTTGAACTCGGGCGAAGAATTCACTTCGACACATTTGTTGATCACAGCACCGGCACCGCAAGCGCGCGATCTGCTCGGCTTCAGTGCGAACTCGCCCACCACTTGGGAGAGTGCGCCGACAGAATGGCGAGAACGCTTGCTCGCCGATCCACGTCTAAAGTCGCCGCCGGTGTATGCCCCTTGCGTGACCGCACTTGCCGGATTTCGCGGCGACGCCGCTTCACTTCGTCAAGCTTGGGCGGCACTGAGCTCGCAGTGGCCCGACGTGATGAGCTGGAGATGGAATGATGAGCACGGTCCATCCACACAACCCGCACTCAGCTTACAAATGAACGAAGCGTGGAGCCGCGCTCACACCCTCGACGAAGGCGCCAAGCCTCTCGCGCCTTCTCCACAAGCCACCACTCTGATTCTTCAAAATCTCAAGCAGGCTGGACTTGAGCCCGACTTCTTTGATCTCAAAGTTTGGAGATACGCTTATCCCGTGGGCGACGGTTCCGCAGCAGCGAGCGAGGCCGCGCGCTCACCTTCGCTGAATCTTGGCCAAAAGCTTTGGCTAGCAGGTGATGCTTGGGCCGGAGTCGGCGTGCGAGCCGCGGTGTTCTCTGGCTTCATGGCCGCTCGACAAATCGCCGAGGATCTGGCGTGAGCGCTTGCCTCTACGATCATCTTTGCAGTGGCTGCGATCGTCCGCAGTGGACGATTGAGCAGCGCGCCTCGCAACTCAGGCAACATGTGTCGCAATGGACCAACTTGCCCGCGCAGATTCATCAGTTCGGTGAATGGTCTTTGCGCGACCGAGTGGATCTCACCCTCGAGTCCGCGGCTGGGATCACGCGCTTGGGCCTCTATGGCAAAGCCCTCGGATCGCGCGAACTCGTGGACCTGACGGGCTGCCCGCAACTCAGCCCACAGCTCGAGAATTGGCTTCGCGAGTTTCGTCGCGACCTTCCGCCATTGAATGGCCGAGGATCTTTGCGGCTTCGCGTTTCACCCACCGGCCTTCGCGGCGTTTGGCTCGACTTCGCCAATGCCGATATCAAATTCATTCTGGATGAAGGCGCTTGGCTCGATCGCCAAGCCGCTCAAGGTGTCGTCATCGAAATGGGTCAGCGTCGCAAGCGAGCCCACAGGGACGAAACGCGATGGCGACTCATCGACCCTCAGCCCGAGGCTTGGTTTGAAACTTGGCTGACGACATCGGCCACGATGCGTGACTCGAAAGCGGCCGACGCTCATGCTGTCGCGCAGCCGCTCTATGGCAAAATCGCAAGCTTCACGCAGCCCAGCCGTCGCGCCAATCGCGAATTGATTCGCTTGGCGCTCCAACATCTTCGCTCCACGGATACGGCGCTGGAACTGGGATCGGGCATAGGCAACTTCACACTGCCGATCGCCGCACGCGCCGAGTGCGTCTTCGCTTGGGAGAACGACAAGTCGGCACTCGACGATCTGCGCTTTAATCTCGAAAGCTCGGGTCTCACTCACAAAGCGCAAGTGCGCGCCGTGGATTTCATCCGCGGCCAAAGCTCTGAAAGTCCCACGACGGAATCTGGCTCAAAAAACTCATCGAACTTTGTGCTGGTTGATCCGCCACGCGCTGGACTTGGGCGATTTGCCTCGGAGCTAGCCAAGCTTGAGGCCGAGCGGCTCGCCTATGTCTCCTGTTATCCAGAGTCTTGGGCGCAGGATCTCCAGACACTTTCACAGGGCGGATGGAGGCTCAAGGAACTGCATCTTGTCGATCAGTTCCCGCGAACTCGCCACTACGAAATCGTGTCTCATCTCAGCCGCGACTGAGGTGACATCTCAAGACAAATGCGAGCCAGCTCAACTTGTGCTCGCTGGGCTCGGCGCGCCAGCGCACTGGGAAGTCCGGGGATGAGAAAGTGTCCCGTTGGGCAGTGCTGGTTCGGCAAAAACAAATTCTCCGCATCGCCTTCATTTTCGATTTCGCTCAATACAGCTTCGAAGCTCGCGGCACTCAGGCGCCCCGCGCGCCACTCCCACGCGGCGATCTCAAGGGCCGAAGACACGCCGATTTGCCCCTGAGGAATCGCTCGGCCTGCAACTTGTCGAATGTAAATCGCGGCGGGATTGGGCCAAGTGGCATAGGCCTCGGGATCTGACTCTGTGTCATCACCAATGAGCACCACCAAGTCGTCACCCGTGACTTGACGTTGTTGGAGAATCTCTTTGAGCGCCGCTTCTTTGAAAGTTCGTGTTGAATAAAGCTCGCTCAATCCCGGAAGCATGCTGGCGATGACAAACTCTTCCCAAGTGAAAATCGGACGCGTCTGCAAGGAATGAAATGCCGGAAAGTTAAAATCGTCGAGAAAGCCTTCGACCGACCACTCCAGCAGTCGAGGTGTGCCCGACACCACATGAAACTCTGAAGAGCTCGGCTTCAGCCAAGCATGATAGAGCTCCGCCATTCCCGTGAACGCGCGAGGATCAAAGGCCCAGCGCCAAGCCAAGTCCCACTTGTCCCGCACGTTCGAAACTTTGATGGTGTCGTCCACATCCGTGATCAACAAGTGTCGCGTGGCTGCCGAGGCCTCCGCCGCGATCACCAATCCCAGAGCGAAAGCAAACGCTCGCAATTTCGCGAAGGTCGCAAGGCGCGACCCAGATCTTCCCGTCATTTGAATCCCCCTGGTCATTTCCCTTTGCGATCGTCATGGCACCCCGCCCGACAATCACTTCCCCAATTCAATTCCCACAGACTTCTGCGGCTCTCGCACTTAAGGCCAAGCCACTGATGTTCGAACACTCCACACCACGCCCATCGGAGCGCACGCGAAACTCCGCCGCGTGAACACCCAACTGTTGACGTGAAAGTTGATTCAACAACTCAATTCGACGCTCAGACGCGGCCTTTGGCATCGGCCGAGCTTGCAGGTGCATGCCCGTCAGCGGAACGGCTTCGAGCGCTTGCAAACTCAAGCGCCCACCGCGACGTGCATCGCGTGCAAAGTGAGCTCGACCAAACAAACCGTAGTCTTGCGCCTCGGCTCGTCGCGTGAGATCCGCCGCACCGGCCATCAGATAGTTACCAAGCGAATAGAAGATCGCGCGCCCGTCGCGCAACTCAACCGGTCGCACCACATGCGGATGATGACCCAGCACCAAGTCCGCATCGCCTTCGCTGATGGCGCGAAGAAATTTGGCTCGTTGCCCACGATCCAACTCGACTTGCATTTCGGTGCCATAGTGAATCGAAATAATTTTCAAGTCGGCGTCGGCCTCGCGCAGACTCTTGAGCGTCAGCGCGTAGTCGCTCTCATCGTGATAGTTGAGCACACCCACACCTTCACCGCGCGAACGAAACCGCGGATCAATGATGCCGATGGCCGCGAAAGCGATGCGATAGCCACGCACCTCAAAGATTCGCGCGCGCTCAAAGTCAGCGCGTCGTCGCTCGATGCCCGCGAAGGCAATGGGCCGAGCCCCCCGCCGCTGCAAATGTTCCATCGCATCCAAAGTGTGATCCAAACCCGC
Organism: Bdellovibrionaceae bacterium UBA2339; assembly: GCA_002344785.1. GTDB lineage: Bacteria > Bdellovibrionota > Bdellovibrionia > Bdellovibrionales > JAMPXM01 > UBA2339. The sequence continues at coordinate 17,296 of DDUL01000022.1, read as the reverse complement.
CGAGCCATGATTGTAGGCGTGATTGTTCGCCAAGCTAAAAAGGTTGAAACCCAAATCCATCAAGTGACGAATCGAATTCGGGTGGGATCGGAACACAAACGCCTTTTGCTGCGCCGGCAGATGCTCATCGTCGGTGACCACAGTTTCAATGTTGGCAAAATTCACATCGCCATCGATCAAAGGCGCAAGGTGCCGAGTCATTTCCTCATAGGTCACGCGTCGGCCAAAGTACGAAACATGATCGCCGCGAGGCGCTTGTTTGTTCTTGTTGAAGTTCACATCGCCACCGAAGGTGAGCGTGAGATCCGCGTGAGCCGGCAACGACCACGCCGCCGCGAGTGTCATGAAGACTGTCAGCAATGCGAACGCCGAAGCTTGACGGATCCCGCAGACTTCACGCTTGGCATAGACGCCGACCGATGATTCCTTGAACAGATTCGAAAGCTTCATCGTCATCGTCGTCCACCACCTGTGAGCCAAACTGAGTTGGCTGATTGTTGGCTGTATTCGCTGGCATTCCCGCGCTGGAATTCCCGCAATAGATGCACGCATCTTACCTGCTCGAAGGGCGGGCGTCCGTTCAAAGCGAGATTTGAAGGGAGGGCGTGGGAGAAATTTCACCAACCGACCCACTGGCGTGGTCTAAGTTCAATTGACCCTTGGCCCAAACCCTTGTCTGGCTTGAGCATTTTTACTTTTTTGCCGTCCTCAAATACCGCCGCGGCAAGGCCAGCCGCGGAGGGACTCTAAAGAGTTTTGAACCCGGATAAGTCGATGACCACGCAAGTGCGCCAGCTCATAATGGGGCCCATGAATTCCCCCCCTAGCCTCATTCAATCCTGGCGCGAACTTGTGGCGCGCGAAAGCTTTCACCCCGCCACCGGATTCCGCGGCGGACATGTGCAGACCTTGTCTGGACATTTTCTTCCCAACGCGAGTTTGCACCTTTCTGCCCCTGAGCACATCGAGTTGGCAGTGCCTCGACGTGGGGACAAGGCTGCCAGTGGGTCTGACACATTGGTGGGTGAAATCTATGGCCAGCATTTGCCGAGTCGCCTGGGCGTGCTTCACATTTTTCACGGACTCGCCGGTTGTACGGAGTCGACCTACATGCCACGTGCGGCTGCTGCGGCACTCGGCGAAGGATGGATCGCCGTGCTTTGGAATCATCGTGGGTGTGGGGCAGGCCGGAAGAAATCACTCGAGCCCTATCACTCGGGCCGTAGCGATGATCTCGCCCGAGCCGTCGGCTGGAGTCGCCAGCGCTTTCCACAGCTTTCCACACACGCACTGCTCGGCTATTCACTTTCGGCGAATGCAACATGCTTGACCGCCGCGGGTCTTGTGCCCGCGGAGCTGGACTCATCACCGACACAACTATCAAGTTCGACTCTGCAGCAAGGGTGGACACGCGCGGGACTCGATGAACGTCACTTGCCCGACGCCGCGATCGCTTTCAATCCGCCGATGGATTTATCGCGCGCGGCTCAACGCCTCAGCGCTCAGGCCAGTCGAATCTATGGTCAGCGATTCATGCTGCCGCTGATGGAGTGCTTGGAAGACCGACGCGAACTCGGCGACACACTCGCGGAACGAGCCCTGCACACACTTCGCCCTTGGAGTACCGTCGCTCAATTCGACGCGCTCTACACCGGTCCCGCAGGCGGATTCGGCAGCGCTTCGCAATACTACGAGCGCGCCTCGTCCCGCCATGCGATGGGTCGACTGCAACGACCTTTGCTGTTGATCACCGCCGAAGATGATCCGATCACGCACGGACTCAGTGATCTTGCACCCGAAGAGCGTGAACGATTGCGTGCTGATCCCAACCTCGCCGTTGTGTCTCATCAAAGTGGCGGACACATGGGGTTTGTCGATGCACCGACGCTTGGCACGCCCATTACGGGAACGCTCCGCTGGATGGATCGCATGTTGGCGCTGGCGCTTCGTGAAATCGGACGCTGGAAAAATTGACGGACGACCCGAGTCCACACTCAGTAGGGGTGACAGCCGCCTTGAATTGCGGCTAGCCTGCACATTATGAACTTACGCGCGATCCTCTTTGGAGTTTTGGTAATGAGCGGACTGACAGGCTGTTCGGCCTTTACCTATCCGTCTCCCGGTCCTTCACGCCAAGTCATGGGACTTGAAACCGCAGTGGAGCAGGCGCGACTGGCGCCTTGTCCCTCAAGTCCCAATTGCGTGTGTACCTTTGATCAAGATCCTGAGCATGCCATCGTCGCCTTCACGTTCACGAAGACTCCTGAAGAAGTCATGGCGGGCATTGAGACGAGCTTACTTGAAAATCCGAAGGTGCGATTGCTGGAGAAGAACGAAGCTAAGCGCTATATGCACTTCGCCTTCAAGGTGGGCGCGTTAGGCTTCGTGGACGATGTCGAGTTTTATATTCACGAGCCCACAAAGACTGTGCAGTTCCGAAGCGCCTCGCGCATCGGCTACAGCGATTGGGGCGTGAATCGCAAGCGCATGGAAGATCTGCGCAATCTTTTACTCGGCAAGATCTGATCAAGCCGCTTGCGCCAACTTGTGTCCACATTCAGGACAAAACTTCGGCGCGCCTTCAAGTGCGTGTTGGCACGCGGGACAGCAGCTTGAGCCCGCGCCCGTCGTCTTTTGAAACTTTCGTGGATCAAAGGGCGTTTCATTAGGATCGACGCTTCCCTTTTCGTTCCACTTCTCAATCTCTTTCAGCACCATCCACACATTCAGCCAACGGTGAAACTCACCGCGCTCAAATTGCAAGACAACACCATTGTCCGTCGGATGGCGCTTGATGAAGAGACCCTTTTGTTCGATGACGCCAAAGAACTCGGCGTTGAGTGTTTGCCCACTCACAGCGCGATAGCCCTCGACAAACTTGCCAAACTCCAAGTGCACCACGCCATTTCGATCCGGCGTCAGCTCAGACGACTGATCGACGAGGGATGCCACCACTTGCATCACACGTTCATCCGTCTTCAGAAACTCGGGCTTGGCACCTTTGAAATAGTAGTATTGCCAAAACTCAGCCGTCGCCTCGAGGAGTTCATAGTCATTGAGAATGATAGCCGTGATTTCTTCAGGGGCCTTAGGATCGTCCTCGGGTTTCTCCAACACATACTGGGCGCGACCGAACTTCACGAGGATGGAAATCACTTGCTCGGCGCGTTTGGGATTTTCGCCGAACATTCGCTGCACATAGTTCTTAAACAGTGACCAAGAAATTTTCGATTGGCCGGTCTTCTCATCGCGATCTGCCTTGTGTTTGAGCGTGTGGTAGACACTGGCCAAGATTTTGGCGAGCTGATCCGACGGCACCGGCGTGGAGTCCTTTTCGACGCGAACACTCCGCAGCTCTTTTTGCATTTCGCGATTGCGTTCAAAGAGCGGCACGATCAGTTTTTTTGCGGCTGGCGGACAAAGCTCCACCTGCGCCTTCATCGCGTCCAAAGGCAACTCGATCAACGTGGTCTCTGATGTGGCGACCAGCGTGTAGGTGTGCGTGGCCTGACCGGCCAAGCCCAGTTCGCCGGCCACGTGATCCTTGCGCAGACTCATCAATTCAATCGGCGACTTCCGCTGCAATTGAGCCGAGGCCTGGCCAGACTGGATGAAGTAAACAGATTGAATGCGATCCCCTTCGCGGAAGATCACTTCGCCACGCTTAAAGGTCTTGGTTCCCGACATCAGATCACCTCAAGCTCTCTTTTCGTCATAAAGAGCTTGAGCATTGACTGTTCAAAGGGCCAATCCGTAGCTGGCAAACTCGCTATGCACCGATGCGGTCGCCGACACGGCCCAGACTCAGGTCGAGATCACGCTGCTGCCTGTGAACGCACGACCCGAGCGCTGATGTTTGAAAGTTATTTTCAGGCGGCCTTTTTCGTGACTCCGCTTCCCGTGCCTACGGGCAACTGCGGGACCTCGGAGCTTTTGCCACCCGGCAAGAGTTTAAGGTGTTCGCGCGATCGCGCGTTCTTTTTTCTCTGCGCGATCAATTCTTGATCTCGAGAAAAGAAAAAGGCCTCTTCATGGTCATAGCCTGTTGCCTGGCGCAACAGCTTCATGCGTCCTGTCATCGAACCTCCTTCGCTAACGTCCTGCTGAAAATAAGTCTCGCCGATTTGCTCGGCGCACGCGACCGCAAGCGAATTTTGCGTCTCACTTTGAGATTCCAGAATTCTTATCGGTTTTACGCGAGGAAATTTCGCTCGATTCTCCTAGGAAGAATCTTGACGAATGCTCGGGAACGTCGCGCCCTCAACTCGCGCGCCAATCAGCGCGCCGTCCAGCCGCCATCCATGTTGAGAGCCGCGCCTGTCATCGTCTTGCCCGCATCAGAGCACACAAAGAGACAGAGCTGAGCCAAGTCATCGACCTCGATGAACTCTTTGCGCGGCTGGGCCGCGAGGATCACATCGCGCACAACTTGCTCGGGCGGGAGACCATGAGCGCGAGCTTGTTGGTCGATCTGACCTTCGACAAGCGGCGTGCGTACATAGCCAGGGCAGATCGCGTTGCAGGTGATCGGCGTATCCGCCAGTTCCAACGCCACAGCCTTGGTCAATCCGATCACGGCGTGTTTCGCAGCGACATAGGCGGATTTAAATGGCGAAGCCACCAAGCCGTGAACAGACGCAATCTGCACCAGGCGGCCTCGGCCCTGCCGCTTCATGACGGGAATTGCCGCGCGCAGCGTGTGGAAGTTCGAACTCAAATTGATCGCCAGAATCTGATCCCACTTCTCAGGCGGAAAATTCTCAACCGGCGATACGTGTTGAATGCCCGCATTGTTGATGAGGATGTCGAGGCCGCCGAACTCGGCCACATGCTCTTGCATCATACTTTGAATCTGCGACGGATTGGCGAGATCCGCACCGGAGTATCGAACGCGCACACCGCATTCCGCGGCCAAAGCTTCGACGTGCGTTCGCTGAAATTCCCGTTGATCCTGCACCAGTCCATTGAGGGTCACGTGTACGCCTTGCTCGGCCAAAGCGCGCGCCAGTCCCCAACCAATGCCGCTGGTTGAACCGGTGATCAAGGCATTGCGCCCGTTCAATTCAGGCCAGGATTTTTGAGAAGGCATGTGGGGCTCTCCTGTGACGGTGAGATTCAGACCTCGGCTTTAATCGACAACAACATTCACCTCAACTTCCACTGAGACTTCTCAGTGACTTCAGCTCGCAGATCGCCTATGGGCCATAGTCCCAGCGAAGTTTTGAGCCGAAGTTGTAGGCCACGGAGTTGAATACATGAGCAGCACGCGCGATGTCCCGACAATTTTGACCAGCACCAGCGGCAAAGTGTTGCAAGAAGCGCCGACCGGGCGCGAGCCTCGCTATACCGCGACTTCGCAGGTGCAAAAAAGAGCATTTACTCTAGATCAATACACCACCGCCAGCGGCGCGCACCTGGGCCCTGTGCCGATCGGTTACGAATGCTATGGTCACCTCAACGAAGCACGCGACAATGCCATCCTCGTGTTGCACTACTTCACCGGAACTTCGCACGCGGCTGGGCGCTATCATCCCGACGACGTCGAAGCCGGCTATTGGGACGCGCTGATCGGCCCCGGTCGAGCGATTGATACAGATCGATTTTTTGTCATTGGTGTCGATAGCCTCTGCAATCTCAACGCGCGCCATCCGCTCGTGGTGTCGCTCACGCCCGCATCACTCGATCCGCGCACGCAAAGACCTTACGGCGCCGATTTCCCGGTGATTCGCATCACCGATATGGTCCGAGTCCAACGCGAACTTCTCCGCCACCTCGGCATCGAAAGACTCCACGCCGTCGTCGGTCCGTCGATGGGCTCCATGCAAGCTCTCGAATGGGCGGCCGAGTTCCCCGATCTCGTCCCGCGCGTGTTCGGTGCCATCGGCGGTGGGATCGCCACCGAGGCTTACTTGATTGCCTGGCTTCGCCAGTGGTGCGCGCCGATCTTGCTCGATCCCAAGTTCAAAGATGGTCACTACCCGCCCGAAGATCCGCCCTTCGACGGGCTTTCCGCGGCCCTCGAATTGGTCACACTCACGGCGCTTTCGCCAGAATGGGCAGGTCGAATCTTCGCGCGCCAGCCGGCGGATCGAAAACTGCCTCCCGAACAAAAACTCGAAAACTTGTTTTCCATCGAACGAGCGCTGGCAGGAACCGCTCGCGCCCGCGCCGAGCTCACGGACGCCAACGCCTTCTTGCGCCTCGCGAAAGCCGTTCAGCTCTATGATCTGCGTGATCGCGTGCAACGAATCCGCGCGAAAGTGCTCTGGGCCACAGTCGCGTCGGATTTGCTCATTTTGCCGGAGTACTCGACCCGCGGCGTTCAGGACTTGCGAAACGCAGGCGTGAATGTCGAAACTGTGAGTCTTCCGACAGAGGGCGGACACTTAGACGGTTTGCATTTCGCCGGCAAGTTCAGTGACAGCTTGCGAGGATTTCTCAACTCATGAAGGCATCGACAACTTTGGGCGCGCGCGACCTACCGGCCCTCACCGGCGCGGAATGGCGACTTCTCATCATTCTCGCCGGACTCAACTTCACCCACATCGTCGACTTCATGATTCTCATGCCTTTGGGTCCGCAACTCATGCGCCTCTTTCAGATCGGCGCCAACGAGTTCGGCCTACTCGTTTCCTCGTACAGTTTTGCCGCAGGCGTGAGCGGCTTTGCCGGCATCTTCTTTCTCGATCGCTTTGATCGCAAGCGTGCTCTCCTCTGCATTTACGCCGGCTTCATCGTCGGCACATTTGCCTGCGCATTAGCTCCAACCTCAGCGACTTTGTTGGCGGCTCGCGCCTTCACCGGGGCCTTCGGCGGTTTGCTCGGCACCACCGTCATGACCATCGTCAGCGATGCCATCCCCGCATCGAAGCGTGGACGCGCGATGGGGATCGTCATGTCAGCCTTCGCCGTGGCCTCGGTCGTCGGCGTTCCGGCCGCGCTTGCACTCGCCAACGTCTACACTTGGCATGCGCCCTTCGTTTTAGTGGGCGGGCTTGCGATTCTACTCAGCCTTGCCGTCGCACGTTTTGTGAAATCTCAGCGAGCCCACTTGGATCCTCAAGAGGACGCACCTTTGGCGACGCCAACATTTTTGCGTGACACAATGAAAGATCCGCTGCGCCTGACGGCTTTGGGTTTGACGGCCTTGCTGATGCTGGCGCAGTTCACCGTCATTCCGTTCATCTCACCTTCTTTGGTCGCGAACGTCGGATTTCGCGAAGATCAATTACCGCTGATGTATTTGATCGGCGGCGGATTCACGATCTTCACGAGTCCGTGGGTTGGAAAACTCTGCGATCGTTACGGCCGACCGCCGGTGTTTCTCATCGCGTCCATTTTGGTCTTGATTCCCTTCTATGTCGTGACTCACCTCGGACCGACGCCGCTCATTCCCGCGCTCAGCGTGGCGGCGTTATTCTTCGTACTCAACAATGCGCGCTTTGTTTCAGCATGGGCGATGATCACCAGTACAGTGCGCGCCCAAGAACGCGGTCGTTTTCTAAGTCTGAACTCTGCGGTCCAATCGCTCGCCGGAGCAGCGGCGGCCTGGCTTGGGTCCAGCATCGTGCAAAGCGCGCCCGACGGGCGGATCTTGCACTATGGAAAAGTCGGCTGGATCTCGATTGGCTTTTCTATTGTCGCGATTTTTGTGGCCCGTCGACTCAAGTGAGTCGGAACAAGTCGTAACTTCGAGCTTCGATTTTCAGAACAATGTGCATAGACTGTCGATATGAGCTTGCAACTCTCACTCGCCACGGGTCGACGACTGCTGATCCTTGTGATCATCGCGCCCCACTTGGCCGCGGGGATTCTCAGCTTCGAGTGGTTTCCTTTTTCAAGCTATCCCATGTACTCCACGCTTCGGCGCGAACCCGTGTACAAGTTCTTTATGCTCAAAGCCTTTCGCCATGTCGAGGTGAACGGCCAAATCCAGCGCGAAGACGTCGAGTTTCGCTCTCGGCAGTACCTGTGGCCGTTTGACGAGCCCGGTCTCCTGCAGAGCTTCGCAGGCCTCATTCAAGCACGACGCATGGATGATGTGAGCGCAGGTCTCCAAGAGATTGCGCATCGCTATCGAGTTCGCCGACAACTTTATCCCGAACGAAACTTTCCTGAGATTCACGGACTCTCGCTTTACCGCGCGCATTGGCGAGCGCTGCCCGGCGCGCCCAATGTTCATGAGCCCGACCACCTCGAGCTGATTCGCGAAGTGGTGCTGCCATGAAGTGGTGGACTTCAGCACGCGATCGCTTCGACCGAATTTTCCTTGCGCCTCGTCTCGCTGTGGATCTGGGTGTACATCGGGCGATCTTCTTCGCACTTTGCGTATGGATTTACTCAGGCCGCGACTACTCGGGCTGGGCGCAACTTTCTGCTGCATTTTGGCAGCCCAAAGAGCCATGGACTTTCATTCATTTCTATCGACCGACCCCTGATGAAGTACTCATGGCCCAAAAAGTTTGGGTGGGTGCACTTGCAACATCAGCTCTGGGTCTCTTGACGCGAGTTTCGAACTGGATCGCGGCAATTCTTGGCTACTTAATTTTGAGCTTCGCCCACTCCCACGGCTTTTATCATCACCGCGACGGCGTGCTGATCTCGATCATGTTCATTCTCGCACTTTCCCGCGCCGGCGATGCCTTCTCCATCGATGACCTCATTCGCTCAGCCTGGAGCGCCAAAACACAGGCCCTCCGGCAAATGCAACTTCCCGAAGCCTGGCGCTGGCCGAAGCTTCGCGAGCGCATGTGCATCGCCGACGCGAGTTACGCGTGGCCGATTCAATGCGTGCGCGTGGTCTGGAGCTTGGTGTTTTTCTCCGCTGCACTTTCGAAACTCAAAGCCTCAGGACTGGATTGGGTTCTCACGGACAATTTACGAAACATCTTTCTCACCAATCAGTACCTCTACCAAGATTGGGCGCGCGAAACTTTTCGCTGGGGAATTGCCGCAACATTGGCCGCATGGCCTTTGCTCTGCAAATTCTTAGCGGCTTTCGGCTTGGGCATTGAATTGATCGCACCACTTGCTTTGAAAAGCTGGCGCTGGCGCATCGCCGTGGTGGGTCTGGTGGCCGGCATGCAGATCGGCATTTACCTGACCGTGCTGGTGAACTTCAAAGAGTACGTTCCGGTTTACGTCTGGTGGATCGGTTGGTCGAGTCTCTGGGCTTACTGGGCCACGCGCACCGACCGCGCGCAAACTGCGCACAAACCCAGGCCTAGTAAATCTTAAAGAGTTTGATCGCCTGCGCGACGGTTTCTTGCTTGAGCGACACGCTCAATGCCAAAGTCAGCGCCGCATCTTGAAAGCTCACCACCGAGTGCGTCTTCAGCGCATTGAACAAGTAGGGACGTCCCACTTCGTAGCTGACAAGTCGACCATCGTGAACAAAGTGAAACGCATCTTCTCCTGTATTTGTGAGCGGCACCAAGATGCGAAAGTAATCTGGAACTTGAAAACTCACTGAACCATCTCGATGCGGAGGAAAGTGTCCGCCGGCTCCGAAGCGCACAAAGCGACAGCGCCCGACGTTCGGCATAAAGCTCTCAAAGAGCGGATGAATTTCGCGGCAGGCTCGATAGGCGTCCGTCGGCTGATTGAAGTCGGCCTCGGAAACTTTCTTTCCTGTCTGCTGACTCCACTCGTAAATCGAATCAAGATCCGGAACACCACTCATTCCGCCATCGAGTGAAGTCACTGAAAGCCCCATACGAGCGTTGGCCGCCTTGCTTTTGTTGTACTGCACCCACCGATCAGCAAAGGGCTTCAATTGCTCTTCGATCGCATCGACGTTCAGTCGGAACTTCAGTGGAACAATATCCCCATAAACATGCAGCTGCTGAAACAACGACAATCGCTTGCTGTTGATCTCTTCGACACGCGCCCAATCGGTCATAAATCAAATGGCTCCATCACTTGGGTTTCTGGATCAAAGCGATGCTCTCGCGTCACACCCGCGAAATCGAAGATGTCCATCATCAGATGATAGCGATCAACTTTGGATCGATTACAAATTTTGTGCATGCGATTCACCCGCACCACATAACCTGCACCGTCGGCCGGAAAGTGAAACACTCCATCTTCGCACTCGAAGGTGCAGAGCGGATCCGTCACAATCGGTATATGAAGTCGAACCGCGTAGTTGGGCTCGACACCGTCGCGATGCCAACTGGAGGACCCACCCGCACGAAGCAGGCTGAGACGTACGCGCCGAGGATTGAATTGCATTTCAAAGAGACGGTTCATCACTTCGTCTAAGTAACCCGTGCAAATTTCAGTGGGCTGACGATACTGATCCCGGCGACGTAGGCCGAGCGCGATGGCCTTTTCATTGTCGAACACGGTTTTACCGTTCACGGTCTTGTAGCAAGTGTGGCCCATGCTCCATCCGTCGTAGAGTTCGCCGTCTGCCGACCACACCGACCAGCCGCCAAAGCTCTGCGATTGCATAAAGGGCGGATTCTTCATGACCACGTTCTGCAAATGTTCGCGCAGGCGCGCGATATCGATTTGCAAATCCAGTCGTTCATAGGGCGGCTTGTTTTTGGAACTCATGACCTACACTTCAAGTTTTGAATTACCGAGACTGTCCAGGTTGAGTCGGCGCGCCTCCGCGAGAAGTGGGCCGCTGCGGCCGAGTCACTGACGACGGGAAGTAAGTGCTCCAGTCCAAGTATCCCGCTCGCATCCAGTACACCGTGGAAAAGCCATCTTCCTTTGCGAGTAGGGCCGCCTTGTAGGCTGTCCAGTCTGAATCAAATCCATAGATCAAAAGTGGCCGAGTCCGCGGAATGTCCGTCGGCAAATCCCACTTTTCGCCGTAAGCCTTCAAGGCTCGCGCACTCAAACCGGATCGGCGAAACGGCACAGGTCCCTTTTCTTGCATCGGATAGTTGCGAGCCTTGTTGATCGCGCCTTGCTCGAACTGAGCGGGAGCGCGCACGTCGATCACCATGGGCGGATTCGCCGGATCGCTCATCACGCGGAAAGCCTCTTCAAGATTCACAACCTGAATCAACTCTGAGGTGACAGGTGGCGTCTGGCGATTTCTCAAGAAGTAGTCCATGCCTTCCCAGAAGTAGAAGACTTTTTGGTAGCCGCGATCTGCTAGCAAAGCGGCGGTTCGATAGGCTCGTAAATCCGCGCTTCCTTGGCCAACCACGACGACTTCTTTATCCAAGGCCAATTGCAATCGCGCCAACTGGTGTTCGTCTCCGTTAGACTCCCACATCGATATCGGTTCGCGAATCAGGGCGCGCGGCGCGAGCACATACGGGAGATTCACGGAGTTTTGTACGTTCAGCACAGCGTGCTCACTTGCGGATCGCACATCAATCACCGTCCAGCCACTCTGCACAGCGGCCTCGAACTCAGCCCGATCGATCACGCGCGCGCCTTCCATGCGTGGCGCGAGCGGTACACCAAATTGCCAAACACCTCTTTGTGAGAGTGTGACGCCGACAACGATCACGGAATTGGCTTCATCGCCTTCAGCTGCATCGATGAGCGGTCGCGCGACGGCTTTGTTTTGTTCATTCAAAGGCAAGATCGCCGTGGGCATCATCCAACCCACTTCGGCGTGCAACGGCGATAGCGAAGCTTGGGCACTGAGGCGCGCGGGGTACCCCGGCTTGATGCAATTCGCGGCGCCATCCAACACCAGTGCAAAGGCCCGACTCACGCGAAGAGCAGAGTTGCGGACAAACAAGGTATCAATCTGCGATTGAGCGATCTTCACGGGGTACCACGCCGGAAGCGCACTACATCCCGAGGTCTCTTTGATGGGAGAATTCGACGCAAGCTCCGGTCGCTCCAAGGAAGCGAACAAGCGCAATGGATCCGGCTGCATGCGATCGCCCGTACTCACAGTGCCACTCGACATCAAGTTCATGGGGTTCATGCTGGCCGGTCCGTAAAAGACCAAAAGGCCCGTCGCGATGATGCCCACCAGAGTTCCGACAACCAGATAAATTCGCCCCATTTTCACCTCAACGCAGAAGGGGTTTTTCTTCGGCGAGTAGCACAATTCGCAACCCAGCAAAGAGCCTCGAACCCATCACTCAACACCAATGGGCCGACACCACCCGCAACTTCGCCCCTGAGCACTGGGTCTTGCCGACTGACTTCGCCAGAATCAAACAAACTTAGGCTAACAGCGCTCAGGGTGCGCGGCCAAGACCTTCGCTTCATTCGGTTCATATTCTAGCCACTGCAGCGAAACGCTGTTTCGCGTTCATCTCAGCCGTAGGTGGACAGATTGTCACAAGGGGCGCTAGAACCTTCGCAATTAGCGGGCGCCGCTTAACATTTTGCGGGCTTTGGCCTCGATCACCAACGGTACGGGCCAACTGATTCGAAGCAATGGGCCCGAAAACAGAACGGGAAACAGAACGGGAAAAAGCGTGAGTGATCTTGAAACCAACAGCCATCACCGAGCGAAATCGGGCGTGCGTCCCATCGACAAGTCGCGCTTGAGTATCCAAGCCATGGGCCTTGGTCGAGATTTCGTCACATACAAAAAGCCCGAAGGGCTTTTGAACTCCATCAAAGGTTTGTGGAATCGCAAGTACGAGACGAAAGTCGCGCTCCAGCCCACGCATCTTGAACTCGAACAAGGGCAAATCATCGGTCTTGTGGGGTCAAACGGCGCGGGCAAAACCACATTGCTCAAATTGCTCTCCGGACTCATTCACCCCACGCATGGCGATGCCCGAGTTCTTGGTCACCAACCTTGGAAACGCGAGGCCGCATTTCTTCGCCGCATTTCGATTCTGTTGGGACAGAAAAATCAACTTTGGTGGGATCTTCCGCCCGCCGATTCCTACGATTTGCTGGCAAGAATTTATGAACTGGATCGCACGCAGGCGCGAAAGCGCGTGCAAGAGTTGGCGGAAATGCTCGGATGCCGCGACCAATTGCTCACCCAGCTTCGCCGCCTATCTCTTGGCGAGCGCATGAAAATGGAGTTGATCGGCGCGCTTTTGCATGAGCCTGAAGTGATGTTCTTGGATGAGCCGACAATCGGTCTCGATATCGTCGCGCAAAATTCTATTCGCGAGTTCCTTGCGACATATGTTCGCGATCGTCGACCGACCGTCATTCTGACCAGTCACTACATGGATGACATTTCACTTTTGGCAGATCGCCTTTTGCTGATCTCCAAGGGACGCATCGTGTACGACGGACAGGTGGATGACTTCATGTCGCGGGCTGAGACTCGACAAACTTTGTCACTGAAGATCTTGCAGCCACTGAGTGAAGATTTGCAGCTCACTGCGGATCACCGCATCGCCGCGGGCTCACGAAGCCTGTCGATCGAAATTCCTTCGCAGCAGATCGGGCCCGCTCTGCAAAAGCTGCTGGCGGTTTCACCCATTCAAGACATCAAGATTGAGGAGGTCGAGTTCGAAGACATCATTCGCGACTTCCTTGAAGGCCGACATGACCACTTATCTCAATAAGCTCTGGGGAGGCGCCCGACTGGCGGCGCTCGAACAGCTCACGTATCGCTTCAATTTGTTTTCCGATGTCGCCATTCAGCCGCTCATCGTCGCAGCCGTCGAGCTCACACTTTGGCTCGCTTTCTTTCAATCTACGGGCCGAAGTGAATTGGCCGGCTTCAGCCAAGATCACTATCTCGCTTACGCGATCTGGGCCGCGTTCGTCGCGCGAATTTCAGCAAACTGGATGTACGAGTGGAACATGATCGACTCGGTGGAGACCGGAGCCGTTAATGCCGTACTCGTCCGACCCATTAGCTTCTATTCATTTTGGCTAGGCCAATTCCTCGGCTACAAGCTTCTCACGTCGAGCTTTTCGCTCGCCGTTCCCTTGCTCGTTTGCTGGGCCATGAAACTGCCTGTGCAGATCGAGCGACTGCCACTGGCCTTGCTGCTCGTGGTCTTTTACCTGATCTTCGTGCACACCATTGCCGTCATCATGGCGTCCATGGCGTTTTTCTTCAATCGAGTCCACCACGTGACGGTCGCCAAAAACATCACGCTCTGGATGCTCGGCGGAGAGTTCTTTCCTCTCGATATTTTGCCTGAGAACTTGCGCGAGTTCATGATTGCGCTGCCTTTCTCAAGTGCCGTATTTCGACCGGTCGGTTACCTCACTGGCCGCCTGACCACCGAGCAATTGGGCGAAGGCTTCGTGTCGATCGCGATTGGGCAAGTCATTCTCGGAAGTTTAGCTTTCGTGCTCTGGCGCGCAGGACGACGACGATATTCGGGAACAGGGGCCTAATCATGTCGAACCCCGCAACGGACACACTCACTCACCGCTGGTCCACACGTGTCGTGCATGAAGTGCGAGATCTGGCCAAGCACTTCGCCTTAGTTGGAGCTTTCGCGCGCGTGAGCCTCATGTCCGAACTCGAATATCGCTTTAACTTTGCCGTGCGCATCTTCACCGACGTGATTTGGTACATGGCTCAACTCTCCGTCTTCGAAGTTCTATTTCGCCACACGGACTCACTGAGTGGCTGGACCCTTGAGACCATGCGCGTGTTCATGGGCGTCCTCTTTCTCACGGACTCCATTTACATGATGTTGTTTTCGGAGAATCTCGATCGCTTGAGTGATCGAATCCGTCGCGGCGATCTCGACTTGCTCTTGGTCAAACCTGTCAGTTCACAGTGGATGTTGAGTTTTCAGAAAATCAGCGTCGCCTATTTTGGCAACTTCATCATCTCAGCTGTGTGGTTGGGTTGGTCGCTCATGCAAGTTCCTGGCTTCGATTGGTGGCGACTGCTGTGGCTCTTGATCTGCGTGCCTTGCGGCGTGATCGTCGTCTATGCGATTCGCTTTTCGACGGCCTCAACGGCCTTATACTTCACCAAGGCGGATGCCATTAACTACATTTGGTATCAACTCTATCGCCTCGGCACACGCCCCGACACCGTCTATCCCAAGTTCTTGCGTTACGCTGTGCTCAGCGTGCTACCGATCGCCTTTCTCGCCAGTGTGCCGGCGCAAGTCATCCTCAACCGCACAGGTTCAGAGATGGTGCTCTGGGGAATCGCACTGGCGGCGATGATGTTGGCTGTCTCGTCTTTCATTTGGAAAACTGGCTTGAAGCGCTACGCCTCGGCGTCTTCATAATTGAGCTGGTGTCGAGCAGATCATTTGGCCGCACTTGTCGAAGATGTCGAAGTAAGATGAATTGAGACTTAGAATGAGTGGGATGTAGCCTCAAGCTGAGCCCAAAATCAGCGCGAAGTCGGAGGCGAAGTCCGCCCCGGCGCCGGCACACCCGGTGATGAGCCCGCAGGTGAACTACCACTCGGTGGCGGCGTCAGAATCTGCTGAATGCCTGAGCTTGCACATGTGGCCCAGGCCTCAGCACGCTGACCACTGAAATGCAAATCATCACCCGCGTTGGCGATCAACGGTGATCCGTCCGAGCAGTTGGACGCGTTGGCATTAGGACGCAAAGTTCGCGAATCCAAAAAGTGGCATCGCGCGATGACAGTCTCGCGAAGTGCATCGACGTAGGCGCCGTAGCGCTCACCACAACTTCGCGCCACAGGGCCCGTCGGAAACTGAGGCGGACCAATCCACAAACAAGGCGTGCCACGAGGAACTGCCTCCAACATGCGTCGAACGTCCGCGAAGGCACTTGCCCCCAGCGAGCCTCGGCAAAGCGCGCCGGCATCGTTGGTGCCGAGCGCGAAAACCATCGCCGCAGGTGGAGGACGCGATTCGCGCCAATGCAGCGCCGACGGCACATCGCTCGCGGATTTCTGCGCATTCCGCCCCTCGCAACTGCTGGTGATGTTGAGCTGCGAAAACCGATTCTCGCTCGAGTTCGCCCACTGCAAAGCGCGCGAGCCCGCGACAGCATAGCGCGCGACACCCACACCTTGCGCCTCCAACTGTCTCTCAAGCGCGCGACCAAATGGTCCCGCCGTGTGCGAGTCACCGATCAGCACAATCTCATTCGGCTGCAATTGCGTCCGACAAGTTTGCGCTGACAAAGACTCGACGCCAAACAAACTTGTCACACAGAGGATGAGTCCCATTGTCCATCGACACGTGAAGGCACTTCCCATGAAACTCCCCAATAAATTGAGACCCTAAGACCGAAGCCTGCGGCCTGTTCGCCCCATGTCCCACTCACCAAGCGGATCGCAGGAGGCGAGACTCACACCTTCAGTGTCACCTCGGCTCAGGATCAGCGTCGAGAAAATTGTGCTCGCAAGGAAAACCATCGCGCCAGACTTAAACTTCCCCTACGCCACAAGGATGGAGACTTCCCGAATCCATCCTCCGAGTCTTTCCTTGGCAGGTCTTTCACAATCCCGTCTCAAAATGAGACAGACCTTCGTCCATGAAATCGCGCCGGACCTGATCCACAAAATTTTCTCCTGATTTCGCACCGCAAGAAGCTACGAGCCCTTCACTTCGTCGTTATCTCGCAAGTGAAAAAGTCCGAAACGAAGAACATGGGAATGTTGGATCGTTACAAGAAAACTGGTGGGTTCATTCAGCTCATTACTCTGCTTGATACTTGTGGCCTGCAAAAGCGCGACAAGTTCCTCGAGATCATTCGCCAAGAGGACTCTCGATGGGCCCGCGTGCTCGAAGCCAAACTCATCGATCTCAACCGAGTTTTGAGTTGGAGCGATGCCGCCCTGGCCGAGGTCACAGGCGTACTGCAAGAAATCAACGTGGTCGCCATCTGCACGACGCTCGATGAGTCGCAACGCGCACGCTTGATCGCGACGCTTCCTCACCAACGTCGTCGCAAGGTGGAGGAACTACTTGAAAACGCGCGCCCCACTCCGGGCGAAGTTTCAACTTCGATCAACAAATTGGTCGAGGCCGTGCGCAAACTCGCCGCCGAAGGCGTCTTGCGTTTTGACAAGATCGATCCCCAACTTCACATCGACTCCGACATTGAAGAACGTCTTGCACAAGGACGACCCATCGCGGGAATCGATGATCACGAGATCGTGCACGTTGAAACTTCCGTCGGTCAAAGTGGCAGTGGCGAAACAGAAGATTCACATCTCGCCGTCGTGCGAAGTCTGGACACCTTTAAGCCCAGCACGCCAACGCCGATCGACACCAGCGATCAGAAGGCCCTGGCTCAAGAAGTTGAGAAGCTTCGCAAACGTGTCAATGAACTTGAGCGCGCCAACGTCACGCTCAAGAATGAGTTGGCCATCGCGAAAACGAAGCTCGAACAAATTCGAAGAATTGCCTGACGCGTCCGTGGACTCGTGGGCTTACGCGCCCTTGGGATCACGAGGCGTGACCGTCGCGCGCAAATCCAATTTCTGAGC
>DDUL01000042.1:44329-44662 GCA_002344785.1 Bdellovibrionaceae bacterium UBA2339 | reverse complement strand
CCTTCTATGCCGTCGAACGCCAAAGCATCTTTGATGTGCGACAAGAGTTACATCGCGGCCTCTCCGCATTGGCTTGGTCTTATGGTGTGCAGCTACAGATTCCTCCTGGCGGAAACTTCATCCTCGGGCATGCCAACGATCTGCAACTGGGTGCCTTTCACAAGGCTCTTCAACAAGTCGGAATTTCAACTCGCCTCAAGTCCACGGATCAAGGACAGAGCTTGTTGCGCATCACCTCGGTCGGCGAAAGTTATCTTCCCGAAATTTTCCAGCGAGTGCGTGAAGCGCGCGAAGCCGAAAGCACACCGCCGGTGCTAATTTATTAACTTTTGG
>DDUL01000042.1:0-44114 GCA_002344785.1 Bdellovibrionaceae bacterium UBA2339 | reverse complement strand
CGAGCGCTGATCTTCCCGTCGCTGCGGTGCTAATTTATTAACTTTTGGATGCCAGCTTGGCGAGGAGAGCGAAGATGCAAGTCGAAACACCGCGTACTTCACTCCGTTCGACGGCGAAGGACAAATCTGTCTCGATCGCGTCTTACCGCATGAGCTTCATTGAATCGCCTGGCCAGGCCTTGTCCGCGCCCGCCCGCGCCGAGCGGCTAGAGTTTCTTCAAGCACATCTCGGTCATTGCACGGCGGACTATCTCGACGAGCGACTTGCAAAATACAATCTGTTGCTCGAAGCCCATACCCCCCAGGGGGTCCGCGCCGCGATGATGTTCGGTCATCTCACCGAGCTTCAGTGGCGAGGGGTCCGTTGGCCGCTTTTGCATCTTGGACTTTCAGTCGTCCATACGGAGCATCGCGGACAAAGTCTTGCGCGTGAACTTCCTAAAGTTTTGGTCCGCCGCGCGCTCGCACGACATCCACTCAAATTCTCGACGCTTGGTATTTGGCTATCCGCCAAATGCTCAAGTCCAGCGAGCTATCAAAGTCTCAAGCGAGCGACCGAGCCGCTCTTCTACCCGACTTTCAATGCCCAAGGCGAACTTGAGCCTGCACCCGATGCCCTCCTCCAGGCTGTGCAATCCGCCTTGGGACTGGAGCTGAGCCAGTCTCCGATCCTCTACGGAGCCAATCAAGATGCGCGCTTTCAGTTGCCGAGCGAAGACTACCGTCTTCCCGCAAAGCTCTTAAAGTTCTATCGCGAAGAGATTCTTCCCTCGCAAAGCGAAGTCCTCTGTATGGGACTTTGGCATCCATTGCGTCTACTACCCGGTGCAAGGCAACTCACTCGCGCACTCGGCTCACGAGGCGAGCAATGATTTCCAAACTCGTCATCATCGATCTCGATTTGACTCTCTACTCGATGGCGGAGTTCTTGCGCGCGCACCCCTTCTCACCGCTCACCTGGGGACATGCACTTTGGCGGTGGTCGCCCCAAGCCGCAGATCAAGCCATCGACCAAGCTTGGGAGAACTGCAAATCTCAGATTCATGATCGAATTGCGAAGTTCGACGACTTAGCCGCACAGTCGGCATGTGAAATCTTGTGGCTCACAGCCAATCCGCTCACCGAAGTGAAACTCTCCAGCTTTCAAGCCCATCATCGGACAGCCAGTTCCTATCCTCTGAGTAAAGTGAATTGGGCAAAGGCCCAACAGCTGGATCGCGCCTTTGCCGTCTTGGGCGATCGGCAATCTGACGCGCTGTTGGCTCAGGCTCTGGGCGCGCATTTTTTTGGCTACAGCATCTCTCATCCGGCACAACGCCTCACCGATCAACGCTACACCCATGAGTTGCTGAAACTCTGGCCACAATCGGCGCTGCAGGCGTCAGCAGCGCATCTCAAGACGCAGGAGATCCAAACATGAGTTTTCTCACTTCACTTCGCAACGTCGACTGCACGCGCGTTGACCGTGTATCGGGCTTCCGCAAACTTTCACTCGGCACGTGGCGCGACGCCTACGATCCCTCCGTCTACGGATGGATGTGCGTGGATGCCGAACCCATCGACAAATTTTTGGCCGCTCGCCGCGAACAAAGTGGCGAGACTCTGACCTACACGCACTTTTTCACCGCCGTACTCGCGGCCTATTTCAAAGCTCATCCCGAGGCCAATGCACTTTTACGTTTTGGTCGACCTTATGTTCGACGCCACATCTCCGCGCTCGTCCAAGTGGCAATTCCCGCCCAAGGCCATCACGATGTCGACTTGTCCGGCGTCACGCTCCGTCAACTTGAGTCCAAGAGCCTCATCGGCATCGCTCAAGAAATTCGCCACCAAGCTGCGAAAATTCGCCGCGGTGAAGACAAAGAGTTCGCAAAGGCCAAAGGCGCGCTTCAGGCGATTCCGTTTCTGCTCATGTTCCCGTTCATCCGCCTGATGTCGATCGTCAGCTATTCGCTGAACCTCAAGTTGAGCGCCTTGGGATTGGCCGAAGATCCATTTGGCACATTCATGGTCACCAACGTCGGCAGCCTCGGAATTGATGCGGGCTTTGCTCCACTGGTTCCCTACTCACGCTGCGGATTCGTCTTCTCCATCGGAAAAAAAGCCTTGCGGCCAACTGTCAGCGAACAAGGTCATGTCGTCGCTCGCGAACAGCTTTCCATCTCCGCGACCTTTGATCATCGCCTCTATGATGGATTCCATTTGGCGGGCCTCGTTCGCCATGTGGAGCGAGCTTGCGCTCGTCCCGAAGACGTGCTGACCTAAACCATGTCCGAAAGCAAAAAGTCGAAGGAGTCCGCCCACTCACGCACAGGGCTTGGCATAATGACGGCCTGGCGATGGCGAGACTTTCCTTGGTTGGATTCGGAGTGGGCTCGCGCGCGTTGGTCTTATCTGATTGGCTTGGGATATTTGCTGATCGGCTACTTGGGAACGAACGAGTTCGCCGCGCTCAACCCTTGGCAACGTCCCGCACTTCCCATCGCGACCTCCATCGATGCCGCACTTCCCTATGTACCGGAGACGGTGATCTTCTACGTTCTCTACTACCCGCTGCTGTTGACACCGCTCCTCTTCGCTCCGACCGTCGCGAGTCTCGCGCGCCTGACTCTTGCGCAAGCGGCGATGAACACATTTTCGTACGTGGTCTTTATCCTCTACCCGACACCGATTGAGCGACCATCGCTTCCCAATTCACCTTGGCAATTTCCTGAGGACTGGGCGCGCGCCATCCTCGAAACACTTTATCGTGCCGATCATCCCTACAACACCTTTCCGAGTTTGCATGTCGCTCAGACGGCATTGATCGCCTTGTTCTTTGTCCGCTATGAAGCCAAATTTTTTCTTCGCCCGTTAAGCGCCAAGACTGCGACCGCCGTGATGGCAGCCCACGCGATCATGGCCGCACTAGTGGCGATCTCAGCTGTGCTCATCAAACAGCACTATGTCGCGGACGCAGCCGCCGGTGGCGTTATGGCAGGCGTGCTTGCTTGGTTGATGTGGTCGCGCGGTCAAAAGTCCATGTAACCGGATTCAGATGCGATAACTTCAGCGAGCCGCAAACTTCAGAAGTCGCTCTGCGCCCAAGCCCGACGCAAGTTCTCGCGATCCTCGGGATGCGCCAGTTCAGTGAGCGCATGGGCGCGTTGACTCAAGTTAAGTCCTGCGAGATTGACCGCGCCCCACTCTGTCACAACCCAGTGCACATGCGCTCGAGTCGTCACCACGCCGGCACCTGGTTTCAATTGCGGCACGATTCTGGGTTGCCCCTTTTCAGATCTCGAGCTGAAGGCCATGATCGGCTTACCTCCAGGACTCAGCACTGCCGCTCGCATGAAATCCATTTGCCCGCCCACACCTGAAATCACTTTCGGTCCGATAGAGTCCGCACAAACTTGTCCGGTCAAATCAATCTCCACACAAGAGTTGATCGCCACCACCTTGGGATTTCGCGCAATCACGTTGGGGAGATTCACGTAGCTGGCCTCAAGTTGAATCACACTCGGATTGTCATGAATAAAGTCGTAGAGCCGCTTTGATCCGGTCACAAAAGTCGAGACGCACTTTCCGGGATGAACTCGCTTTTGAGAATTATCGATCGCCCCCGACTCAATGAGCGACAAGGCGTGATCCGACCACATTTCAGAATGCAATCCCAAATTCTTGTGGCCGCGCAAGGCCGCTAGACATGCGTCGGGCACTTGGCCGATCCCCGCCTGCAAAGTCGAACCATTCTCCACAAGGCCTGCGACATGGGCGCCGATTCGCTGCGCGATCTCGCTAAGAGGCTTGGAAGGAACTTCGGGAAGCTCTTCATCCACTTCCATCCAAGACGCAAATCGAGAGATGTGCACAAAGCCATCACCGTGAACTCGGGGCATGCGCGGATTCACTTGGGCGATCACCACCTTCGCGGTCTCAACCGCGGCCTTCGCTCCGTCTACGCTCGTGCCCAATGAACAAAACCCATGTGCGTCCGGCGGCGACACATGTACGAGTGCGGCATCGAGAGGCAAATGTCCGTCTCGAAACAAGCCCGGAACTTCGCTGAGAAAGACGGGCAAGTAGTCGACACGCTGATAATCCAAAAGGCGTCGATAATCTTTGCCGACAAAGAGATTGGTGATGCGAAAGCATCGCGCCAGATCTTGAGCGCTCACGCCGCGAAGTTCAGTGTGCAGATGCACCAACTCCAGATCGCGAAGCGAATCCCCCGCACTCAGCAAAGATCGCAACAAGGCATTCGGTGTGGCAGCACCTCCGTGTACGAACACACGTTGTCCGGCCTGAAGGTGTTTTCGCCAATCGATCACTTCGCACTTTGCGGAGCTTTCGGCTTTCGTCCTGATGTTCGTGCTTTGCGATGCCATGCTTCTCCCGACTCTTTGACCATTTTGGCGTTCTGGCTCTTCTTCCACGCGCCCACGGATTCACGTTGGCTGTGATGCGAAACTTTCGTTTAGAATTGAAACGAACTCAATCTTGAGTCACGCGCCAATTTCACACTCGCGTCGCTTTGGCTCGATCTACGTTTGTCACGTGGCATTGTGACCCAAATCGTCGCCTCAAAACGTAAAAACTTTGAACAGCCGAAGTCCAACTCGAAATCGCGACGTCTCCATCAAGAATCAGCCCGAGCACGACTTTGCACCACTTGTGACTTCAGCTGTGCGCGCGACGCGAACTCGCCTCGCACTTAATTTCACAGCGTGAAAAGGGGAAACTGTATGCAAGACCCGAAGTGGAATAACTATAAGATCCATCCGTCCGTCGTCGACTGGCTTAAGAAGGTGAATCGAAATCTCCAAGGCGCAAAGAAGCTCTTCGTCTTGGCCTTTCTCAGCTCCGGTTGTGGCTTAGCTTCCGGAAGCGCCACAACGGCGCATGCGCAAGCCAACAATGCCGAACCCTCGCGCGTTCAGGAGTCCGAGATTCGCGAACTCATCGATCGCAACCTTGCGCCCGAGCTCGCCGAGCCCGGCCGCCTACGCGTGAGCTTTTGCCCACGCTGGAATCAAATCAGCACGACGGAGCGACGCGAGACACTGCAACACTTCTTCGTCGCGCTCGCTCGCGCCGAATCGAACTTCCGTCCTCACTTGATGTTCTATGAGCCCAGCATCAGCGGCCAAGACCTGCTCACCGGCCAAGAGCATGTCTCCGAGGGACTTCTGCAACTCTCATATCAAGATGCCAGAATCTACGGCTGTCGCTTCGACTATGATCGTGAACACCGCGAGTTCCAACAAGACTTCCAAGCGCGCAACAATCGCATGAGCTGGAAAGCACGCAACGCACACCGAAGCATTCTCCAGCCCGATCGAAATCTCGAGTGCGGCGCCCTCATCGCCAATCGTCTGCTGTTGAGCGCCAGAAACTCTCAGCGCGACTTGCTCCAAGTCATGGGTGCTTATTGGGGAACGCTTCGCGCGGGTCGGCCCAGCCGCAACAAGGTGATCCGGGAAGTTCAACAACGCATGCCCGCCTGTCTGAGCGCTGGCTGAGCAAAGCCTACAAATTGCCCTCATTTCAACGATGAATTGAGGGCCTCCTCTTGTGTTTTACGCCAGACCGACTACTCCAGGCCTAGGTTCTGGTCGGACCTTGCTGGTTTTTCTCTGAGGGGGGAGGGCTGAGGCATGAGGGGAATCTCAAATCTTTTGCGTGGTCGAGCTCAAAGTCGCATTTCCAATTTCAAAAAATCTAACGCACTGGCCTTGAGCGCCGGGCTGATGTCCCTCCTCATGGGCAGTTCAGCCGCGGCCGACGCAAGTAACTTTCTCTGGTCGCTCGAGCGCGAATTTTTCTTTCAAGCGCCGCGACTGCAAAGCGTGGCGATGCAGGTTCGCATCGCTCAACCTTCAACGATTCAGCGCTGGGGCATTGTCGGCGAAGACGCCGCCGCCCACTACAATGATTGGCTCAACACGCTCATCGTTCCAGCGGAACTGACCGAGACTCTCAGCGACTCAAGCTTTCAGCTTAAGCCCTGGTCACAACTTCGTGCAGATCTCGGCAGCGTCGCCACGGTTCGAACCGGAACTTTGTTCCATGAGCTGGCCCATGCGGAGTGGGACTTTCTGGTCGAAGAAGGCTCGAGCCTCGAAGATCGAGACTTGCTCTCCGTCTTCGCAAGCGAGCTGCCCAAGTATCATGGGCAACTTGGCCTCTGGTCGCGGCGACTCTTGGCGAGCGAACTTTTCGCCTACTACCGCGGTGACTTGATCTCTGCGATCGCCCAAGATCGAATCGAAATTGAAATGTCCTCTGGCCTTGATGACCGAGGCGCATGCCGAGGTCAACGCGCTGACGGCAGCGTTCGCGATCTGCATGACAACAAGCAAAGCTACCTGGACCGAGCCATGCCACAGTTCGTCTATGTGCAAGGCAAGGAAGTGAATCTCGACGTCGACCCACAGGCCCGGCAGGCTCTGCATGCCGCATTGTCTCGCCATGCGCGAGCCACGTTGCAACCTCTTGCGGACCGCCAAGCTCTGCGGGCTCGACTTGCGAGCGACCAACCTCTGCTTCGCCGTCTGCAAAAGTGTCGCGCGCCTTAACGAACCCGCGGCACTTGAAATTCATGGACTGAAAAGACTTAGCGCGTGCTTCGCGCCGGTGCGGGCGTCGCGCCCGCGCTCGGACCAGCCCCGGTTTGCGTCAAGCGACACAAAGGCTCAAAACGCTGACCCTCGCATCCGCTCCAGTTCTGCACTTCGGGAATTTGCAAATAGGCGCCGACGCGCAAATGACTGCGCGGATAGTTGATATCGAATTCTCCGGCCTCCTCACAGTGGGCTGAAGCAAAAAAGAACAGCACATCTTGCCGAGGCCGCTCGCGAAAACTCTGCGGGCTTCGCGCGATGTGCGCTGCTAAAAGATCCGCACCAATCTGATCCGCCAAACACTCTTTGTGCACATCATGCAGACTGTCAGGCTCACTGCTCACACGATCTGGATGGCCGCATCGAATTTGTGAGTTGTCGATGGGTGTCGACTCGCCGATCGGCTCGCGCTGAAATGTCGGCCCCGGCTTCCCGCCCTGCGTGTTCAACAAGTTGAGATGTTGATCTTCGGGCACAGCTTGGCTGACACAACGAGCGGAATCCAAGAATGGATATTGCGCATAAGTGCTGGGGGCGCGCACTTGCGGAGCTTCCAACAAGCCGCAGGCACGCAAGGCTTCTGCCGATCGACGACTGGCGGAGTTTCGGTCGCCCGCAAACAATGTCATGGCTTGTTCGCGCTGGCGATTGCCGCCGGCCAAATAGCGGAGCACCTCCGTCACATCATCTTGCGGCCGAGTGCGCAAACACGAGCGCACGGCCTCCGCCGCAGGTTCGCGCATGCGCATCGACGAGTCGGCGTTTCGTAAAGCGCCGCGAAAGCGATGCAGTTCGACGTAATTGCAAGGATCAGCCAAGTGCCCGATCTCGTGCGCAAGAAGCGGCAAAAGCGACTCGCGCGGCAGTCTCGCCGCCAAGGGGCACAAGGTGATGGTGTTGCTCGCGGCCTGGTAGTTGGCATTCATCGGCGTGTCTTGGCAGGTGTCGACTGATGCATCTGCATAGCCGATTCGCAATTCACGAATCCGATTCACAAGGTAGCGTTGATGATCTGTCCACAGAGATTCGGGTCGGCCTTGTGTGACTCTCTGAATGAAGGTCTCGCGGAGAGCATCAATGTGCGTGCGCTGTTCGGCAATCAAACTTGCCGCTGGAGGCTGCTGCGCTAATGTGCGCAGCTCCCGATCATTCTTCCAATTGCCCAGACGCAACGGATTGGGCAGAACGCTTCCATCCGAATAGGTCTCAAGCACAGATCGACGTTGGCGACGCCAAGTCTCGCACACCGAGCCTCGATTGTTGGGCGGCAAGTCCGCATACATGTCCGTGCAGTTCGGTCGCGCCTGCCCCGCTGGCAGCGCGGTCGTCGAGCTGGTCACGCGTAAGGCTTCGCCGTTTTGATTGGCCTTCGCGGCCTCGGTCCCAACGAAGATTCCTAGGCTAGACATCACGACGAGGCTCAAGCACCTCGCAAGATCGCCACTCCCAGAAAGCTTCCTGAAAATCCCACGAAACATCCCGCCACCTTTGGCGACATCTCGTCGCCCCCATCAGTCCTTCCAGAATACGTGAACAGTCACGACCTCGTCGCGGCCAACTCTCGTCCATCGACCTTCGTCGAGACTGCATGACACCGGCATCGACGTCCCGCCAGCCCAACTGCAAACTGAGGGCTATGTTCACTCTGGAAAGCAGTCTCAGTTTTCCGCTCCCACCGGATCGAGTCTGGCAAGCCCTCGTGGACACTCGTCAGTATTCACTTTGGAATCCGCTCATTCGCAAATTCGACGCGCCCGCAGGGCTTGCGCCCGGAAAGCCCGCGCACTTGCAAGTCAAGCTCTGGGGAACTTCATGGCGCTTTCGCGTGACGATGCTTGAAGTCAGTCACGCACGTCGACTCGCTTGGCGCGGTGGCGTGACCGGTTGCCTCACGGGCGAACATGAATTTTTGTTGTATGCCGAGGCCAACGGCACGCGGCTTGTGCATCGCGAAGTCTTCCGCGGCGTGCTCAGCCGCTTTGTCCCGCTCAACCTGCAGCAGAGCCTCGAAAAGCAGTACGCCATGATGGATCACGCTCTGCACCGGTACTTGTTACCCCTGTAAAATCCGAATCTCACCAAATCCTGACGAAAAGATTTTCTCGACTCGCGCTCAGCGCCGGGCGCACGCACCTCATTGTGACTCTGGGACTTGAAGTTTCGCCTCAATTTGTTAGTCCTCTCCGAGCTTTTACAGCCGATCACTTCACACTCAGGAGAACTCACTCATGATTTCCACCGCCAAGAAAATTCTGAACCTCTCAGTCTCCACCTTGCTCGCGGCCGCCGTATTTTCCGCAGCTGCGCCCGCGCGCGCCGAAAGCCTCAACATCGGCACCTTCTTTTTGCTCGATTCAGAACTTCCCACTGAGCTTCAAAACCAGCTGCGCCGCGAACTCGAAAAGCGCTGCCGCTTTGACGCCAACACTCGCTTTGAGGAAGTGCGCACCGAGGTTCGCGTCGAACAAATTGATCAGGGTGTGATCGATCACTTCTACACCACGCACTTGATCGCTCGCGAATTCAACGCCAACGGCACACAGAACTTCACCGCCATTGTCGTCGAATCCTCGTGGTACGCGGGCAGCAACCCCACGCCCGAGGCCTACGCACAAATCGATCGCATCGACGCCGCCTACGGACGCTGCCAGTAATTCCTCGACGACCGAGTAGGCTTTACAAGGCGGGCCGCAGACGCCGCCCGCCATCTCCTACAGAATTCATTCGAAGTGGGCATGGGACCTTGCCCATCGGCCCCGAACTTGCGACGCCTGTGCGCATGAAAACACTTAGGTCGTCGCTCGTGATCCGTCGTGCCCTAGGCCTTGCCACACTTCTTTCGCTGAGCGGACTCGGCTGCAGCGAGCTCAAAAAAATCGACGAAATGAAGGACAACACCGCCGAGATGCGCGAGACCACGCGCGAGCTCAATGACCGAATTGGCGAACTTGGCGAAGTTGCCAAAGACGATCTTCGCGGTGGCCTCAACAACATCAACACCGGCGTGGGCGAACTCTACGATTCCATGCGCCAAGGTGATGCCTCGAACTTACGACGACTCGCTTTCGAGCGCATGCTCACGGCAAGTCGCCTTGAGGCACGTGTTGCCGAAGCCGGGCTGTATTTGATGTCCTTTGAATTTCAACTTCTGGGCGCGACGGCCGTCGACCAGAGCGTGGAGCGGCGAGATCTTCTCTACCATCAGGCTCTGGTGGAGTTTTTCTTGCGCTTGGATGAAATCGCCCCGCGCTTTCATGAAGTTTGGCCGCAGGCTCAACCTCATCCCGACAAGAACACCGAAGAAAATCGAGCTTCAGCTTTTGCCGCATTGGCGTTTGCGCTTCACAAAATCAACCGCAAGCAATTGGCCGATCCGCGCGCAGGCCAGCCGCAATCCATCTACGATCTCCTGGTGCACGCTCTGCGCCTGAAGCCCGACATCGATGCCGGCCGCGTGCAGCTGCCCGCAGGCCCGCATTACATCAAAGAGATCTTGGCTCGCGAGGCGCGCGTGAATCAGCTTCTGCAAACTCGCTACAACATCTTCACCTACGGATTGATGGGGCTTACGACCGACATCAACGACAGATCGATTTGGGGACAGATCTGGCAACTGGCGATGAAAGTCGAAATCGACTTGAGCGAAAACACGCGAGGTCGTGCAGGGCTTCAGTATGTCATCGACGAAATTCTGCTCCCCGCCGCCAAAGTCGCCAAAGATCTTCGTGAACTCAGTCAGCGCGACATTCGTTTCGCGCCCCGACTGACAACTTTGACTTCGATGATTCAACAGCGCCTCATCCTACGTCCAGTGGTCGAGTTTGTCGGTCGCGATCGTTCGCATGTCGCGGGCCCGATTGGCATCACGGCTTTGGAGTCACAAGCGGCTCGGCTTTGGAACGAATATCAGTCTCCCTGATTTGATCTGAGTGACATTGGCTCGCGAGCACGCGAGCCTTGTGGCATGAACACAAACTCAAGCCCCTACTCAAAATCGACAACGCCTCCTGGATCTGGCCCCGGTTCTGGCCCCGGCTCAGCACCGACTTCGAGTAAGCTCGGCGTTTGGCTTTTCGCGATCTTCGGCTCGATCGCTGGTCTTGGCGTACTCGCCGGCGGCGTCTACTGGCTCGTCACTGCCGAGCTTGAAGGCTTTCAGCACAAATCTTATCAGAGCGAAGCTAAGATCACTCTGTCGTCGCTTTACACCGCGCAGATGCTCACCAAAGCCGAACATGATTTCTACTCCAGTGACCTGCAACATGGAGACATGGCGCCACAATCTCTGCGCTACAGTTACGGCTACGTTCAAGCCTCGGCCGCCTCTGAACAAACTCAAGCTCTCGGCATTGATCCCCAGCGACATTTCCAAATCAGCGAAAAGGGCGCCGGTGATGATGCGACCGAGGCTGAAGCTTTACTGGAGCGAATGCGGCAAATTTGTCCAGACTGCGTGGTCTCGGAGTCGGGCTTTAAGGCCTTCGCATTTGCGAATCTCGATGGTGATCCGGAATGGGACGTCTGGACCATTGATCAAGACAAGAACTTACAACATCTCCGCAACGATCTAGATGATTTGTGAGACGTTGCCGTCGCGATCACCGCTGAGTTCGGATTAACTCGCGACGGAATTCCCGCAAGCGGCTCCCGTCCAAAACTTCGCCAGTCTCAAGGTGAAACAAAGCGCAGATGTTCGTGGAACGGGCGGCTTTGGCTCATCTAACCTAATCTCACGCCGACTTGGCATATTCAGGTAAGAAACTGCAGGCCGGCGCTGTTTGGGGGAAAAATTCATGCAGCTCAATCCGAGATCGTGGCGGGACGATTTCCGGAGCCGAGTGAATGAGATGACTGAGAGTTCGAAGAGCCAACAACTCGATCAACAACTTGTGCGCGCGCCTTTCGAGTCCGATGCTTCTTCACTGAGTGCTCCACTGATTCTTCACAAGCTTCGGGACAAGTTTCGTGCCGAAGCCTGGCGAGTCGGTCTGATTCTTTTGGCCCTCATTTGGTCACTTCAAGAGGCGCATGCGCAAAACCAAGTTCGCTTGAGTGAAGTCGAGATCTACAAGCGCTGCTACGCGCGCCTCACGCGCTCGCCGGCGCCCGATAACGACACTCAACTGCGTCGCGTTTCACAGGGCCTGTCGACCGGCGCCGCCGCTTGCTTGGCGCTGATTGACTCAGCCCAACTTCGCGCCAACGCCCAAGGGCAATTCCAGCTCGCTGATGCCGCGAACATGACTTCGAGTCGCGTGCTTCAGACTTTGCACGACGTGCATCGCACTTGGTTGCAAGGCCACGTTCGCAATGAGCCGACACCGGCGCTGATCAACTCCGTCGTGCAAGATGTCGAAGAGCAGGCCCTCTACTTCACGCGCGCAGCACTCGGCCAAGGCCAAGCCTGGTCAGGCATAGTTCGCGGTGAAGACTCGTTGCGCTCCATGCGAGTGCGCGACTTGGACTCGAGCCTCACACGCTTCCAAGCGCAAACTTTCTTCAACTATAGTGGCGCCGTTCGCGATGCCGGCAATGCCTATGACGATTACGCCATGGCCTATCAGCACGCGGCAGGCAGTGCCAACGTGACCGCCATTCACTTTCGCGACGAAGACATCGTCGCCACGGGCCGACTGATCGGCCTTGAGCGTGGAATCGATTTCCGCATTCCCTTGATCTACAATCTCGGCACGGTCGGTTCGTACTCGCGACTTCGCGCCGATGGCAGCATCGAAAACATCCCTCTTTCCAGTTGCCGACCGACGGGCTCAACAACACCTTCGCAAGAGTGCTTAGATTTTCGTGCATCTGGGCAACAAGCGCGAGTCAATGTGCCGCTGAACAATCACGCAGGTGGCGGCATTTTGGGATCTGTGTCCTTCATCTCTCATAACACCAATCTCACCATCAATCAGATCCCTAACGGCGAAGACATGATTCATCGTCGGCTTGGCGGTCGCGTGTACGAAGATCTGCTTTGCCTCACCTTGCCGGCGCTGGACCCAGTCGACGTCGTTGGCGACGTTCAGCCCGACTCACACTTCGCATTTCGCCGATCAGCGGCCTGCATGACTTGTCACTCAAGCATCGACCCGGTCGCCAACGGCTACCGTCACATTCATTTTCGCGAGAGCGCCGTGAACAACACGCGCGTTCACACCCTCGGCATGGGCTTGCACACGATGATCAAGCTTCCGACTCGCGCCGACACGCAAGCCTTTCCGATCCAAACTCCCAGCGGCACGCTCCGCTATCGCGATCGCTTGCGACCGACGGTGGCACCGGTGAATTTGGCTTTCACGTCGCTGGAACAACTGGGGCAAAGAATCAGCTCGCGTCCCGAGTTCTATCGCTGTGCCGCCAAACGCTACTACAAGTACTTCACTGGCGTGGATGTGAATCTCAATGCCGTCGAACTCGAGCCTCTCTCAAAAGCGCATCAAGACTTCGTCTTGAATCGACTGGCAACCGAGCTTCAACGCACGCAAAGTTTCCGCTCCATGATGAAGGTGTTGTTCGAAAGCGACATCTACCGCACGCGCAACTATCAAACCGAGGCGGTGAGCCCATGAATAACAAATCACTTCGCGCCGCTCGTCGCGACTTCCTTCGACAAATGGCCAAAGTCACCGCGGGACTAGGCGCAGGCTCTGTGTTCGGCGATCACATGCTCGCGCCGATCTTCAATCAGGCGCTGGCGCAAAGTCTACACGCCACAACTCGCGACGTTTACTACTTGCAGATCTCTCTGGCAGGCGGACTTCCTCGCTGGCAATTTGATTTGCCTTTACAACCCAAACTCACTGAAGCCTTTTCGAATCCGGCATCGAGTTTCGGTACGCGCATCGATGTCGCGCCCGGCGACAACTATCGACCTGTCTACGCCACCATCGAACGCGAAGGCTATCGCGTGCCACCGGTTTGGGGCATGAACGCCGGCGGCAAAGACTATTCGGCGCTGTTGAAAAACGCTCTGTGGACCCGCGGCGTGGACATGGAGATCAACTCTCACTCGATCTCCAATCGCCGACAAAACGCGACGAACATCGGCGGCTTTTCGATCTCAGGAGCTGTCGCGGACCAAGCCGGTCGCCCGATCCCCGCGGTGCTGAGCGGAATTCCTCCAGCGAGTGACGGACACAGATCCTCACGCGGCTTAAGCGGCGTGAATTTCAATAGCGCGCTTGCAAATCCACTCACCACGCTGCTCGCACCCTATCGCGATCTCAACGCGCGCGTGCCCGCAACACTTCCCAACTGGTTCAAGGCTCGCGAACAGGCCTTCGCGCAATTCGACGCTTACGCCAAACAAATTGGTTTAACTAACACGACACTGGCGGACTCGTACTCAAACGCTGAAGAGCTGATCTCCAAGCGCGTGGTCGACATGGCCAGCAACTATGATGCGGCTTTGAAGCGCTACAAAGATCTGATCGCCGCCGCACTCACGCACGACTCTTATGTGGACGACTACATCCCAAGCAACGTGCGCGTGCTGAGCGGCAACATCGGCTTTCGCGTCGACGACCAAACTTCGACGACCAACGCCATGCTTCGCGACTTCATCGCTCCGGGCCGCTCCGAACCAATCGAGTTCGCCGCGGGCTTCGCCACCACGGAACTGCTTTTCAAAGCGCAGCTCACGTCCAGCATGATCTTGGGATCGAATCGCTTTAACGGCATTCAAGTTCGCCCCGGCACCGTGATGTCCATCAGTCACGACCACCACTTCGTCGGCCGATTCGCTGAAACCTATATGACGACGCTTTACTATCGCGCGCTCATCGCCTGCATTTCAGAATTCCGCGATCAGCTTGGACCGCAGTGGGAGAAAACCTTTGTCCACGTCGCGGGTGAGTGGAATCGCAATCCTCGCGACGACGGCAGCGGCTCGGATCACGGCGTGATCGGCAGCGGCGCGAGCGTCTACTCCGGCGCCATTCAAGGACTCTCCGTGGTCGGCAACGTGCGAACCGAAGCGGGCATCAGTCGCTATCCGGGAACTTGGGGCGTCGCAGGCGACTTTCGCTTCGACGACAAGTTCGGCAAGACTCCGGCCGAAACCGAAGTCCGCCCCTTGGTGCTCACCGACGTCACGCGCACCATCACTGCGATGCTCGGCGTGCGCGACCTTGTCGCCAATGGTTATCCACTGATGAAACTCAGTGGAAAAGTCTGGGTCCCTGTCAAAGCGGAGGCGAAGAATGTCTAAGGACAAAGTCTCTCAGAACTTCCGACCCTTTGGCGCGGCTTTGCTCATCTTCGCGGTCACCTTTTCATATCAGAACTGCGCGCCCCAGAAACTCGATCAAGCCTCGGTGTATGAAGTGAACACCGAAGAGTCCTTGCATCGAGATCGCGATCACCATGTCGACGAAGACAAGCGCGAGAAAGTCAGCACCACCTTTGAACCGCTCATCGCCGATCGCCTCTATGTGGTCTCGTTACTCAATGACATTTTCGGCGCGGCCGCGATCTCCGGAGAAGTCTTGGCCGACATTCAGGAGAATCGCACCGACTTCGGATCGCCCTGCTCCATTTATGAAAACTACCGCCGGCCCAACGGTCGCGGCGGCCTGACAACGGCGATCCCCGGCTTCACATGTTCGCTGCGGGCTCCGGCTTCAAGCTTCGGCTCACGCCTCACTCCCAATGCGACGGTTTCGCGACAAGCCTTGCTCGCCAAGACCTGCGCAAATCTTCTCTCGAACGACACACGCCTGCGCAACGCGCTTGCCAAGATCAGCAGCGAAGCTGTGCCGACGCCGAATGCTGCGAACCTTCAGCGCGCGGTGATGCTCTTTTATCGCGATAAGCCCGTGCCACCGCAAAGCCTGATCGAATCCCTTCAAATCACCTTCGATCCGGCGCAGCCCACACTCGACGACTGGCGAAGCACGCTCTACATCGTCTGCGCCTCTTCGCACTGGCAGGTGATGTGATGTCGCGACTTGCGCCACTCGCGCAGATCATCTTCCTCGGGCTCGGCGCTCTCGTCGCGACGGATGCGTCCGCGCAGGCCTTAGTGCCTTTGGTCTCGGCCAATTCCATGGTGCCCAACGCTTTGATTCCGTTTCGCCTGGCCGATGGTCGCGAGGGCGAGTTCACAGCTTTGGAAGTGCGTGGCGCTGATGGCGCCGCGGCCTGTAAGCTTGCGCGCGATCCGTTTTACCCACGACTTGTGCTTCTTAAGTGCTCAGCCCCCGCGCGCGATCTGATGCTGCACTTCACGCTGCGATCTGGTCGCACGCTCACGCAAGTGCAACACGGTCCAGTCAGCGTCACTGCGGTGAGCGACTTGCTGACGGAACTGCCGCCGACCAACCCCGTGTTCGACGAAGCTCGCTACGGCAAAGGCAAAACGCAATTCGCGCAGTACTGTGCCGCCTGCCACGTGAATCACACCAATCCCGCTACACCTCGCAATATCATGAGCTTTCGCGCCTCCGACATTCGCAGCATCATCGAGTCAGATCGCTCCGGCATGGGCACCACGCACGGCGCGCGGCCCGCATTGCAAAACGGCACTCTGGATCTGAACGCGCTCATGTACTACATCAATAACTACCGAGGTGAGCCATGAAGCGCTGGACTCACTCTCACTTCGTGTGGCTCGTACTGGGTGCGACTCTACTTCTCACTTATCAAAATTGTGCGCCCTTTAAGTCGATCGAAGATCCGCACGCAAAAGCGGCCGCGAGTGCTGCCGAGGATCAGTTCTTCGACTACCCCTACAAGAGCGCGCCGACGTATTTTGTCGAGGCGCAACTCTTTAAGCCGCAAGGCATGGCGGAAAAGTTCGAAGAGCTCACCATCTTCGTGTCGATCGCGCCCGCCGATGGCCAAGCCGTGGCGCTCGAGTACGAAGTGAATCTCACCGACGCCAATGGCTTTCCGCTTTGCCCCACCGAGAGCGGGCGCCTCGCGGCCGGCACAACCAGCTTGCGCTTTAATTGCACAGCACTTTCGCGCACCGCCGAAGTCTATTTGAGCGTCGGCTACGGCCCCATCGCCGCCACACAACATCGCCACATTCGCGTGTATCGCTAAGCGCGACACGCCAAATCGGCGGAGCGCGGCGCGCTTGCCAACGACCGCAACAGCCACCAAACTTCCGTGATGTCGGGCCCACCCTTTCATCGCGAGGTTCTCTCATGAATTTCACATCGTCGCTGTTCATCTCCATCGCCATCGCACTCGCCGGCATCTCACTGGGCGAAGGCCTCAAAGCTTTCAATCGCGGAGAACGCACGATCTCCGTGCGCGGCCTTGCCGAGCGCGAAGTCAAAGCCGACCTCGGCACGTGGACGATTCGCTACGTGGTCTCGGGCGATCGCCTCGAAGAAGTGCAGCAGCGCCTCCCCGTTTTGCAAAAACACGTCACGGATTTTCTCACGCGCGAGGGCTTCGCCGCCGATGAGATCAGCAAAGGCTCTTCACTCGTCGACAAAGAGGCGCGCGAGTACGGCGACCAAAAAGGTAAGCGCTTTGTCGCCAACGCCTTCGTCTCGCTTCGTACGAGCAAAGTGGACCAGCTGCAGGCCGCTGAACAGAAGCTCGATGAGCTTTTGAAGCTTGGCCTCGTCATCACCAATACGGACAAAGACTTTCACTTTACACAGCTCAACAACGTGAAACCGCCGATGCTCGAAGAGGCCACACAAAACGCGCGCGAGGCCGCTGCCGGCTTCGCCAAGTCCATGAAGGTGGACGTCGGCAGCTTGCGTTCGGCGTCCCAGGGCGTGTTCAGCATCGACAACCAAGATGGCGATCGCAGCGGCTCCAGCCTCATGAAGAAGGTCCGCGTGGTCACCCAAGTTGAATTTGAAATTGAATAGCTAGGCTGCTGAAATTACAGTGCTTTTGCCTGAACTTCCGCGCGGTAAATTTGCCCGATTTTGAGGCGACTTGCGAACGCCGGGCTTGCGCCGGCTTTGCGAGTGTCGCCTTCGGCTCTCGTTGCGCCGGCGAGCCGAATGCAGTAAGTTGCTCACTCGTCTCTTTGATCCGCGCCGGCGCGGGTGGAATTTGCGACTTCACCGTCACAACTCCACGCCGAAAATTTGCCCCGAGCGCGCGCCTATGGTGGCTGTAGCTCAGTTGGTTAGAGCATCGGATTGTGATTCCGAGGGTCGCGGGTTCAAGTCCCGTCAGTCACCCCATTTTTCCCAAATCCTTTTGGCGAAATAGACGGCAACTACTCAAAATTCCTCACAAGTGTTTTCAATGAGTTACGACGACGCGGACCCCGGAAAAGGTCCTGCGGGAGTCGCTCGGGTCCGGGCGGTTTCCTACTTTTTCCTACGATTTCCTACTTGGAAATCGAGGGTCCTCCGCGCCGAAGAATTTTTCGAGAGTGCCACTTCATCTCTTTAACCATCCCAACCGTGGGCTGCTTTGGTTCCAAGGCCCACCCTCTAACTGCACGCGAAGGCTTGGCTTCTTTGGCTGACTTTTCAAACGCAGCTCCTGACCACCCACCCTCAACGAGTTGATTGGGCAGGTGGTCAGGAGCTGCTTATTTCAAAGTCTAAGAAGCCAAGACAGATGTGGTGATGAGGGTGGGCCTGGAAACTTTTTTCTCTCTGGGGAGGGAGACAATGGGAACGGAAACTGGTGCGGTTCGGATTCTGGAAGGTTCAGTATGTAGCGAGGAAGTGGTGTCGGTTGTTTCGCGCGAAGGTGTCGCATCGGTTCGTGAAGAACAGCTTTCATTTTTCGGAAAGCGTCGTTCACGAATTCGGGTCGAACTCGTCGAACGCGATCTGCGGGTTCTTGAATTCATTCTTGATATGAAATTCGCCGGATGCGCCGAGGTCTTCGAAAGATTCTTCTCACGGGTTCATGATGGCGAAGTTTTGGCTTCCTCTCACGAATGGACTAGGAAGCGGTTGCGGCAGCTCTCGCAAAGTGGATTTCTTCGGGCTGGGGTCGGCATTCATGGCGGAGCAAGTGTCTACTTCGCGACGTTCAAAGCGTATTACGCATTGAGCTCAGTTTACCCCGAGCGCGTCTTTCCGAAACCCACTGGTGGCTTGGATCTTCGCACCTTCGTTCATGATCGTGAGCTTCTCTTCGTTCGTATGGAGTACGAGCGGACAATGCCGGGTTTGTCGTGGGTTTCGGACCGTCGACTTAAACAGGGCTTTGCTTCAGGTATTGGGCTCGCGGGCGTGCATGTTCCCGACGCGCTGATCGAGCTACCCGGCGTCGGCACGACAGCACTCGAACTTGAGATCGCAATGAAGTCCCGTCACCGGTGCCGCGACAAGGTTGCTCGCTACGTTCGACTCATTCGCGAATCGCGAACGAAGCCGAATGGTTTGCGAAAAGTAATCTACCGATGTCTACGTGAACCTGTTTTTGAAGCTCTATCAAAAGAGTGCTGTGTCTACGGCGATATGTTCGAGGTTGTCCTTAGTAAATCAACGATCACAAAGCTTCGAGGTGGAAAGTGAAATGGATCGATACAATCGGCACTTATATAGGACGCCGCCCAAGTGACGCCGCGGTCAATATCGGCCGCGCTCACAGTTTCCTTTATCCAAAGGAATGGATCACCGAAAAGCAACTGAACCATCATGTCCACATTGTCGGCGCGAGCGGCTTTGGCAAAACGGTTTTGATTTCTCATATCTTGAAAAGTCGCATCGACAGCGGTCGTGGTGTTCTATTCATCGATCAAAAAGGCGATCGTGAAACGATCGAACAATTTAGCTCCTACGTTCGGGCCGCAGGTCGGATCGATGATCTCAAGGTGTTTTCACTGAACGCTCACGATCAGTCGGCAAGCTACAATCTGTTGTCGAATGGTTCGGCGACGCAATTGCGCGACAGAATCATGATGAGCCTCAACTGGAGCGAAGAATTTTACCGAAACCAGTCAGCAAGTTTCCTTCTTCGCTTGCTGACGGGGCTTTGCTGGCTTCGCGACAACCGCGGCGTTCGACTCGATTTGGCTACAATACTTCGATGCGCGAAGCATGGCGACGCGATCGAAGATTTATTGAGACAGATACCCTCGGAGCACGAACGAGAGTTCGAACTGATGGACGAGGCACGTCTATTTCTTGGCGGGAGCGACAACTTTAATTCGCTCCAGGGCTTACGCACGCAGCTTGAATCGATCGTCTACTCGGAATTCGGTGAGCGCATTCTCGGATCAGAAACTGGCATCGATCTTTTCGAAGCGGTACGCGCCGGAAAGATCGTTTTCATGTTTCTCGACACAAGAAGATATGGAGATACCGCGCGCGCCGTTGGTCGGTTCGTAATTCAAGATCTTAAAGCCGTTTCGGCGAAAATCGATTCCGAAGTCGCCGGGAGCGATCGCAAACCATTCACGGTTATCATCGACGAATTTGCCGACCTCGCGCAGGAAGACTTCATCAGTTTCTTAGATCGTGCGCGCAGCAGTCGCATCGGTATTGTACTCGCACACCAAGAGATTTCAGACCTGGATCGCATCTCGCCGCAGTTCTGCGGACGCCTTATGGGGAACACGGCAACCTTATTCGCTTTCCTTCAGAAGCGTCCCGAGTCAGCAGAACTAATCTCCGGCATTGGAGGAACTCGAAAAGTCTGGAAGACGACGTTGCAAACAAGCAGCTTTTTAGGATTCAACATCGAGACCGGAAACCGTAGTAACCGCGAGGTTGAGGAGTACCTTGTTCACCCGAATTCGGTGAAGTCGCTTAGCATTGGAGAATGCATGCGAATTCAGAAATTTCCGTATGCGCGGGCGGCCCGAATTCGAATCCATCGCAATGGGTAATGGATTTCATCTGGCTTGCGTTTAGACTGCATTGTTTCGGAACAGAGGCTTGACCCTGGAGTGACTCCAG
This sequence comes from Bdellovibrionaceae bacterium UBA2339, assembly GCA_002344785.1. GTDB lineage: Bacteria > Bdellovibrionota > Bdellovibrionia > Bdellovibrionales > JAMPXM01 > UBA2339. Next base: position 23,665 of record DDUL01000042.1, on the reverse strand, counting down.
GTCTTCTAATTGCATTATGGCTCAGACTCCCGCAAGCGACCTTCAAGAAACTATTTTTAGTATTCCCAAGATGGACTGCCCATCCGAAGAGCGTCTGGTTCGAATGGCGCTTGAGAACAGCACGAAGATCGAGAGCGTAACATTCGATCTCAATGCGCGAACGGTCACGGTGGCTCATTCGGACTCTGTGCCGTATTTGTTGGGCCTTTTAGAGCCGCTTCGCTATGGCGCGGTGGAAAAAGAAACCCGCATCGCTCAACGCGGGAGCGCTCCAAGCCAAGAATCTATCCAGGCGACCGATCAAGCCGAAATGAAAGCGCTTTACTGGCTTCTCGGAATCAATGGCGTGATGTTCTTTGTGGAAATCATTTTCGGCATCGTCGCCCAGTCGACGGGATTGATCGCGGACTCACTTGATATGTTGGCCGATGCACTCGTCTACGGCATAAGTCTTTACGCCGTCGGCAAAAGCATCGCCGCCAAAAATATGGCCGCCCGAACAAGTGGCTGGCTGCAGCTTCTTCTCGCGGGAGGAAGCCTCTTTGAAGTTATTCGGCGATTCTTCATGGGCAGCGAGCCCATGTCGACGCTCATGATCGCGATATCGTTGATCGCATTAGGCGCAAATGTTTTTTGCCTGTGGTTGATTTCTAAACATCGCGATGGTGGAAACCACATGAAGGCGAGCTGGATCTTCTCTTCGAACGACGTGATCGCAAATACCGGAGTCATCATTTCTGGAGGACTTGTCGCTCTCACACAATCGAGATACCCCGACCTCGTGATCGGCCTCATCATCTCGGTGGTCGTGGCAAGCGGAGCTTTCAGGATTTTGAGAATGAGCAGGAATCCGGCATGAAGCAGACTTTTATCTTCATCGCTATATGTTTACTCGCTTCAATTGCAAACGCGCGCGTAAAAGTTGGCGATCGATTTCCGGCAATTGAGCTGAATCTTCTCAATTCAAAGACGAAGTTTGACCGTAAAACGATTCAAGGAAAAGTTGTTCTGATCGACATCTGGGGAAGCGACTGTCCACCGTGCCGGCTCGCGATGCCAAAAATGAATACAATTTATCTCAATCTTCGCGAGAAGAATTTTTCAATTCTTGGAATCAACGTCGATGAGAGCGATGACGACGTTCGATATTTTCTCGAAGAATACAAAATCGATTACCCGCTGCTCGACGACCGAAAACACAACCTCGTAAAAAGTCTTGGAGTCGAGATCATGCCGACGTCCTATCTTGTCGATTCAACCGGCGTCGTTCGATATATCCACCAGGGCTTTAAGAGCGGCGACGGGCCGATTCTTGAAAAACAAATCCGAAAGCTTCTGAAGAAGTAAGTCGACTCAAAGGCTCTGCAGGCTTTGAATGATTCGGCAATCCTTGGCATCCAACTCTTCGTTACAAACAGATTGAAGTTGCGCGAGGCTTTTTTCGAGCTTCTTTAGCTCTTTGATTCGAGTGCGTAATTTCTCTAGTTGCTCGTTAATAACTTCGTTTGCTTGGCGACATGATTTCGCGGTGCCAGAACGGACGTTCAGCAGCTTCTTGATTTCTGCGATCGGAATGTCGAGCGAGCGACAGTGCGCGATGAATTCGATGGCAGCCACCGCGTCCGAGTTGAAGTCTCGGTATCCTCCCTCGGAGCGCAGCGGGCGCTTAATGAGACCCGATTTTTCGTAGAAACGAATAGCATCGATCGAGAGGCCGGTCTTTTTTGAGATTTCGCCGATTTTCATGAGCCGCAGCCTACCACTTGACCCTGGTGTAGCTCCAGGGTGTTGAATAGTATTTAGAACGGAGCAACATGGGAAAAAGCTGCTGCGAAGCCAAATCAGCCGAACTCGCGAAGTTGCGCGAGAAACAAGGAACCGTCCTTAAATGGGTTCTTGGCATTAACGCTCTCATGTTCGTCGTCGAATTCACTTTTGGCTGGCTTTCACGCTCTTCGGCCCTGATGGCCGACTCACTAGATATGTTTGGTGACGCTGCCGTTTACGGATTCAGCCTCTTCGCATTGAATCGCGGTGCGATCTGGCGTGCGCGAGCGGGACTCTCTAAAGGCGTCATCATGGCTATCTTTGGTTTTGTCGTCCTCGGACAAGCGACTTATCGCTTTTTGACTGCTTCGGTGCCTGTAGCAGAAACGATGGGCGTGATTGGCGCAGTGGCACTCGCAGCAAATGCGATTTGCCTTGTTCTTCTGTATAACCACCGTGCGGATGACATCAACATGCGCTCGACGTGGCTTTGTTCACGAAACGATATCGTGTCGAACGTGGGAGTTATTGTCGCATCCGTGCTTGTCGGTTTGCTCAATTCGGGATGGCCTGACCTGATCGTCGGTTTCGCAATTGCTGCTTTGTTTCTTAAGTCTTCGTATGAGGTTGTTACCGAAGCAAAAGAAGAGCTTCGGCTTTCGGTAGCGACTTAGTTTTGGTAGAACCTGGATTTTGAGCCTTGTTTTTGAAACGGTTTTGGATTTAGCTTTTTGTTGAGGACAACTTGAAAACTTTCGTCGCCATACTCTTCGCAGCACTAACGATCTGGAGCGTGTCCCAGCCGGCGCACGCCGCATGCGAAGATATGGGCGAATCCTCATCCGAATCAGTTGTTCTAAAACATACGAGCTTTCTCACTTCAGGTTCTTCTCAGCATTCTTGCGACTCAGATTTGGGCCACACGGCATTGCATAGCTGCCATCTCGGACACTGCGCATTCACGTTGAGCTATGCAAATCCATTCATCCAGACGTACGAATTCTCAACAGGGTATGAAAGTTCCAATCCTGGTATTGAGCTCGCAGGAATCACATCGAGTCTTTTCCGCCCGCCAATAGTTCGATCAGTCTGATCGCGTGATCTCTTAAAAATCAATCAGAAATCAATGCTGTTTAGGTAGCGGTTAGCATTTGGCTTTCGTGCGACCTCATCCAGCGATACTTACGGAGGTTTCCTCGATGGAACCTGCTCGTCTGCTCGTCACATTTTTCGCGGTCCTTTTTGCCGTAGCACCAGCCGTCGCTGTCGAGGAGGCGGCAACCAGTTGTCGCCCCAAAAACTATGCAGAGTTTGTCAGCTGCGTTGAAGGTCGTTCGATTGATATTCAAGTTTTTGAACGACAACTTCAGTCGGCTCAGAAACTTGAAGGAGTCGCCTCGCAATGGATCAACCCTGAATTTGGAGCCGACAGCGTGTGGAAGGGTTCAGAAAAATCCGAAACCACTGCGTCTCTTCTGTTCAATATTCGGCTCGGAGGCAAAAAGAACGCTCTGATCGCAGAAGCCAGAAGTGAAGCACAAAAGGCAGTTGCAACTCGCGATCTAGGGAAACAGCAAGTACGTCTTCAAATCATGCTCGCGCTCTACCGACTTTCGCATCTCGAAAGCGAAATAAGAATCGAAGAAGAGACGATTCAAACGTTCGGGAAGATTGTTGGACAGTTCGAAGGGCGGCCCGCGCGAAGTCCCGAGCAAGAAACCTCCCTCTCCGTTTTTCGAATGGCACAGGCGGACCACAAACTGCGGCTGACAAAACTGAGAGCGGATCAGGAGCAAATTGTGCGATTGATGACAGCTCAGACAGGTTTCACACGCGAAGTTATCTTCGGTAGTTTGCCCAAACGCCGAGAGGCCTGGCCCGATCTTCCGAGTGCGATCAATAGCGAGCAAGCGCCGCAGATTCGGCAGGCAGCATCCGATTTGAATATCGCTAAGAGTCTTCAAGCTCGTGCCGACGGCGAGGCGTGGCCGGATCTTCAAATTGGGCCCGCATTTCGATCTACAAAAGATGGCGCCGATAGCAACTCATATGTGGGCGTCGCGCTGGCCATTCCGATTCCAGTCTTCAACCGCAATGAAGGCGGCAGGGCTTACCGTGCGCAGAAAACTGCCGAAGCTGAGCTGACCCTTCAACAGTCGAAACTTCGGATCCAGGCTGAACAGAATAGCTTAGAGAATCGTTACGTCGAACAAGTAAGAAGCCTGAAAAACACACTTAGCATCAAGTCACTCGTCGACAAACACGAGCAGCTCGAACGTCAATTTTTTAAAGGTTTGGTTTCTAGCGCGCTGGTTATCGAAGCTCATCGACAGCTTTTCGATTTTGAACAACGCCGCAATGAATCCGAACTCGAAGCGCTGGAAGCTTACGGGCAGCTTTCAATTCTCAACAACTCATTTGATGGAGTCATTTTATGAAGTCTGTATTGCTGTTGGTGTCGACGGCCATCACGTTCATTTCCATTTCTGCTTCGATGGCTGGTCCAGCATCGAAGAGTGTCACTCCGCCGTCGGCGGCCAAAGAGGACCACGACGAAGCAAGTGAGAAACACGATCATGACCATGATCACGAAAGTGAGTCAGAACACGAACATGAGCATGAGGGCGAGGAAGAAGAAAATGCTTCTGTCGGACCAGAAAAAGGCATCTTGATTGCGGAGGAGAAAAATGGCTTCAAACTTGCGCCAGAAGCTGAAGCAACTTTCGGCCTTAAGCGAATGACAATTGCGACTGGGTCGATGGCATTTGCTATTCCAAAGACCGCGATTGTAACGGCAGGCACCGAAACGAACGTGTTTCGCTATCGTGCGGGATTCTACAAGCGAATCGATTTCGAAGTTGTTTCGAAATCGCAGACTACTCTGATGATCCGCTCAAAGGAGCTCGCTCCTGGTGATCAGATCGTCACGTCCGGTCTCGGATTTTTGCGAGTCGCCGAGATTACAGCATTTGGCGGCGGCGCTCACGGGCACTCACACTAATTGGAGCTCACATGATCAATCGAATTATTCACTTTTCCGTTTACAATCGTGGCTTAGTTCTGTTTTTGACGCTCCTTCTGGTGATCGCCGGGATCTATAGTTTCCAACATCTGCCGATCGATGCGGTACCTGACATTTCGAACAATCAGGTTCAAATCAATACGGTCATGGAAGGCCTTGCGCCTGAAGAGATCGAACGTAGCGTTACTTTCCCCGTGGAATCCGCGATGCGCGGAGCAGCTGGTGTCGAACAAGTTCGATCCATCACACGCTTCGGACTTTCACAAGTCACCGTCGTGTTCAAAGATTCTGTCGATATCTATCGGGCCCGCCAATTGGTCGCTGAACGCCTTGCCAACGTTGCGTCCGGTCTGCCCAAAGATTCAAAACCACAGTTAGGACCTATTTCCACTGGGCTTGGCGAAATCTATCAATACGTCGTCGACTTCGAAGAGAAGAAAACTGGCGATGAGCGACTGAAGCAAATGATGGAGATCAAAGCACTCCAAGATTGGTTTATTAAGCCCCGGCTTCTCAGCGTTGAAGGTGTCGCTGAAATCAACACAACGGGCGGTTTTGAAAAGCAGTATCACGTTCAACCCGATCCGCAGAAAATGGCGGCTTATGGAATTCACTTTGAAGAGATCAAAGAAGCGCTCGAAAAAGTGAATCGAAACGTCGGCGGTGGCTATGTCGAGCAAACGGCCGAGCAGTTTCTCGTTCAAGGCGCTGGGTTGCTCAAGTCTGCTTCTGAACTTGAGCTAATTCCGGTCAAGCAATTGGAGTCATTTCGATTTCTGACGATTGGAGACGTAGCTTCGGTGCGATTGGGGAAACAGCTTCGTACCGGCGCGGCGACTCATGATGGTGAAGAGGTCGTTCTCGGAACTGCGATGATGCTCCTCGGAGAAAATTCTCGAAATGTTGCGAGTCGGGTTCATGAGAAGATCGAAGAGATTAAGAAGACTCTTCCTAAAGGTGTCGTCCTTAAGACGGTCTATAATCGTTCGGATCTCGTGAATCAGACGCTCGGTACGGTCGAGCACAATTTGATCATGGGAGCCGTTTTAGTAACCATCATCTTGCTAATCTTCCTTGGAAATTTAAGAGCTGCGATTATTACCGCCATCACGATTCCACTTTCGTTGCTCGCGACATTTTTGATGATGAAACCGCTCGGACTTAGCGGAAATCTTATGAGCCTTGGAGCTCTCGATTTTGGAATCATTGTCGACGGTACCGTTATCGTCTTGGACAACTGTGTTCGGTACGTGCAAATGCGATATCAACAGCTCGGTAGGCGTTTAACGGCCCAAGAGCTTCAGGAAGCTGTTTACGAAGCGACCGTTGAAATTCGAACTGCTGCAGGATTCGGTGAGTTGATCGTCATCATGGTTTTTCTTCCGGTCTTCGCTCTCACAGGCGTTGAGGGAAAAATGTTTACCCCGATGGCTGCAACTTTCATCCTCGCTGTTTTTGCCGCGTTGGTTTTTTCTTTTACGACAGCACCGGCTCTCGCAAGTCTTGTGCTCTCTGGCAAGGCTGAGGATCGTGAACCACGCCTTATGGAGTTTTGTCGAAAAGCGTACGTTCCATTTTTTAATCTCGCCTTCCGTTTCAAGAAAGCAACCATCGCAGTCGCTGTAGCGTCAGTAGCACTGGGAGTCGGCCTGTTTGCGACACGAGGCGCAGAGTTTCTTCCCCAGTTAAGCGAAGGTTCATTCGCTTTCCACATGATTCGTCCCGTTAACGTTTCTCTGACTCAGTCGATCGAATTTCAGAAGAAAGCCGATCTCGTCGTGAAATCGTTTGTCGAAGTTGAAGACGTATTCTCGCGGATAGGTACAAGTGAAGTAGCAACCGATCCGATGGGCGTGAACGTTTCTGACACGTACATCATGCTTAAGCCACGAGAGGCATGGCCGAAAGTCGACGGAAAGAAGCGTACATACGAGGAGCTGACAAACTTGTTGGTTGCCAAGCTCGAAAAAGAAGTCCCTGGTCAAACATATCTCGCCTCGCAGCCGATTCAGATGCGATTCAACGAATTGCTTGAAGGAACACGCGCCGACGTCGCGATCAAGATCTTTGGTCCCGATATGGCGAAACTGGTAGAGCTCGCAAAGAGCACTCAGGCAATCGTCGCAAAAGTTCAGGGTGCTGGCGATGTCGAAGTCGACCTTGCCGGAACTTCACCGGTTCTCAGGATCGAGCCCGTGGAATCGGAGATGAAAAGATATAATGCGATGTTGCCGGATGTTCTCGACACGGTCGCGATTGCTCTTGGTGGCGAAGAGGCTGGCGTTATCTACGAAGGTGAAAGAAAGTTTCCAATCGTCGTTCGATTGGCTGACGAACATCGTAGTGACCTCGACTCCATTAAGGGTCTTCCGGTGGGCGTCGGCACTGCCGTCACAGTTCCGCTTCAAAAGGTGGCGAATGTTTCATTCAAAGAAACATTTGGCTCGATCAATCGAGAGAATTCAAACCGTCGTTCTGCGGTGCTAGTGAATCTTCGCGGACGCGACACTGAGTCGTTCGTTCTGGAAGCTCAGAAAAAAGTAGAAGCTCAAATTAAACTACCCGAAGGCTATTACTACGAGTGGGGCGGAAACTTTAAGAATCTCGAACAGGCACGCACGCGACTACTAATTCTAGCCCCTCTTGCTCTCGCTATCGTTCTCATGATGGTTTACGCCGCATTCAAAAGCGTCGGTGAAACCCTCTTGATCTTCGGGTGTATCCCAATGGCATTGGTCGGCGGAGTTCTGGGCCTCGTACTTAATGGCTTGCCGTTCAGTATTTCTGCAGGTGTCGGATTTATCGCGCTCTCTGGTATTGCGGTTTTGAACGGCGTTGTCCTAGTGAGCTTCTTCAACAAACTTAAATCCGAAGGACACACCGGAAAGGATCTTGTCTTGTCGGGAACGCTCATTCGACTCCGACCCGTTTTGATGACGGCATTGGTTGCAGTGTTTGGCTTCATCCCGATGATGCTTTCGACCGGCGTTGGATCCGAGGTACAGCGGCCGCTTGCGTCAGTCGTTATCGGAGGAATCATTTCGTCGACATTGCTCACGCTCATCGTGCTTCCCGTCCTCTTCTCGATTTTTGAATCGAAAATGAAGGGTCGCGTCGCACATTGATTTAACAACCAGGCGAATGATCGCCAGCATCAAGGAGAAACTATGGGTAAGATGATTTTCACGATCGCAGCTGTGTCAGCGCTTTTGACTGGACCGAATTTTGTTTTGGCGGAAGCGGCCAAGACCAAACCAGCAAAACAAACTCAGACCGCAAAAAAGGAAACTTGCGAGAAATGCAAAAACGCGAAGAAACCATGCACTTGCGAAGCGAGCGAGAAACATAGCGATCATGATCATGATCATGACCATGCCCATGAGGGCGACGGGCACGATCACAAAAAAGAAGAAAAGAAATCGAATTAGTTTTTGAACGAATGGGCAGTTCGAACTATTTCGGACCGCCCATTCTATCCGCTCTGGAATTTCAAAAAACATTTATGCGACCGAGGAGAGACCGCATGAAGACGATAGCTGTAGATTCGCATCGGAGACACAAACTTGACGTCGTCGCTTTGGCAGCGCCGTACCTAGCATGCACATTGGTCTTGCTTTTTTCAAATATCGCTCATGGTCACGGCGACAGTCATGGTGGCGATGAAAAAAAGGCGCACACGGCGACTAACGTTTCGATCCGTTCGAAACCGAGTTCGGTCCGTATATTATCGAACGCCGGAATTTCGGCATTGGGCAACCTCGAGAAAGTACCTGAAGATGTGGCCGTTGTCCGATGTGCTTTGGACGCTTATCCATGCCGCGGAATCAGCATTGAACTACTGGACGCGGCAAAAACTGTTGTGGCGGTAGGACACTCCGGAACTGAAGGAGTCATAGGATTTGAAGGGCTCTCGCTAGAAAGAGAGTATTTCGTGCGAATCAAAGCTCAAAAATATTCTGGAGAGGCGGCGTTGAGAGCAGGATCTGCTATTCAGCTTCAAGCAGAACCAGCAAAAAATCTCTAAAATCATTCCAATTTGCGAGAGCTCGTCGGCTTCAATGAAGAAAAGAGTCAAGAGTGACGATGTATGAGAATAGATCGAAAACACGCGCTAGAGAGACTGTTCGAATTTTTATCGAAGAGTCATGTTCGGCGCACGAGCGAGGCGAAGTCTCAGATGCCTGGAACTTGCTCGCTAAAGCTCACGTTGTCTCACAGCCGTTTGCGTTGTCGCATACACTTGTGCACTGGAGGATGCTTTCTCTTGCTCTCCGCACGCGAAATCTCAGCGAGATCAAGGGTCAGATTTTTCGGCTGCTTGTGGCGGCCCCGGGGTCGCTTCTGAAGAAGTATCCGAAAGGAAATCCAGGTACGAGCGACGTTAATGCGTTTCAGCCGATGCTTATCTCGGCGGACGTTCAAGCGATCATCGATCGAATTGAGATTATGAAATGAGAGGTCATCCTGCGCTCCGCGATACTTTTGCCGGTTTTGCGTTCACATCGGCAACTCTGATCATCGGCTATTTGGCCTTCGGTTTTTGGACGATGATGATCTTTACGTCCGGTTTTCTCGGAGGGTTGGTTCTCTGGTGGTTTTTCCCGAGCTCAGTGGATTTCGCTCGCCTCCGCGCTCCGTACTGGATCGCCCTCGCATTGTTTCTGGTTCACAGGGTCGAAGAGAAAATGATGGGCTTCTTTAGTTTCCTGTCAGGAGTGACTGGCGTCTCGACGCCTGAAATCACATCGTGGCCAGTGATCACGCTGGTCTTAATCTCTGTTGGGGCCTGGCTGTCGATTCCAATTTTAGTTAAGCGAAGAAAGTCGTTCGGCTACTACCTGGCGTGGACCTTCTTCGCCTCGATGGGAATCACCGAGCTCGCGCACTGGTTGGTTTTCCCTTTCTTCGTCGATCACCCGGCAACCTATATTCCTGGAATGGCCAGTGTCGTTCCACTCGCGCCTGTCGCCTGGTGGGGAATGAGTCGACTTAAATCTGGATCTCGAAACTAGCGTTCGACTTAGCTATGACCGATCGCGTTTCCGTTTCTGACTAACCCGATACTTCGATCCGCATGATTTTGAACACCATTTTGAATCGGGACGACCGATAAAAAAATTCTGACAACTGCGCATCCGGCACCGTTTTAGGTTTACAAACGAGCCGATTGCGAGAAGGTGCGCAACACCATAGGCGACCGCCAACTCAGGATCATCGATCTGATCAGCATTGGCGACGTGACGCCAGTAAGGCATTTCTCGAGCCGAATGCATTAAGACGTGATGGTAGCGAACATGTGCGATTCTTGAGTTGAGTTTCTTAATTACCTCTTCCTTGATTCCTTGGACGACGAACGTGTCGAGCCATTCGTACGCAAAGATGCATTCGGCGTCTCGAACAGTAATACGCTCTTTAGATTTTAGGCTTTCAGTTTTCGCTCTGTTGGCGTTGGCGATCAAGTTTTTGACGTCCGAAGCGCCCCAGCCGATCAATTGGCCTTTGCTCGACAATAAAAATTGGTCTTTATGTGATTGTAACGGCTTTTTCATAAAATCACCCAATTGAAGGCGTTACGCCTTTTGTGAAAGTATCCCGTAACAGAGGCTCTGGTCGACGACAAGCCTCTGGGGAGAACTGAGATGCAAGAGCTACCAATTGAACGCATTAATCGAGAGGTCAGGATTGCCTACCGGGGCGAGGAATACTTGGTTCGCGACAATGGGTCTGTATGTCGCGTGGGTCGCCCGAACCGCAGGAAGCGTCCGCTCGACGATGTTTGGACGTTTGGCATCCAATGCCGAACCAACGGATACAGGCGAATTTGTGGTTTGGTGGTTCACAAGATCGTTGCCACGGCATTCCATGGCGAACAGCCGTCGCCTTCGCACGTCGTTGACCATGTCGATACGAACAGAAGGAATACTCGCTCCGAGAATTTAAGATGGGTCACTCGCTTCGAAAATATCGCTGCGAATGACAAAACACTTCGGCGAATCGGGCAGAAATGGGGCTCTGTGGAAGGCATGCTGCAAGACCCAGATAGAAGAATGCGAGCAGATCCCTTGAGTGCTCGATCTTGGATGCCTCAAAGGTCGGATGAGGTACACTTCGCTCCCGTCGATACGGCATCCTACACACCATTGGCTGTACAGCGAAATTGGCGCACGCCATGCGCCTTCCCTCATTGTCCCGACAAAATTTCCAAACAACCACTGCATAACTATCTAGGCGAACTTAAAAAGGGGGCGATCTTTTCGCACAACAGATTCGGAGAGTCCGAAGTAGAAATAGCGATCCTCAGCGACGACGGCTCTTTCCTCAGCGTGCTTACAAAAATCCCCAGCGAAGTAAAGGGATGGGGTCTGGCCAAAGTTACGTTCGAATCTGGCGTGTTCATTCATGAGGCATGTGGAACATTTTTTTCTTTGGAAGGAGCAGAGAATATACAGTCCATAAATTTAGGGAGACCGCGGCGAAAAGTAGCTACGATTGACGACCACGCCTAGGATTTTGAAAGCGCGCGTCGCCGCGCAGGCTTATCTTTCTTAGTCTCGACTATAATGCTCGGTCTTCAAGGTGGACGAACACTAATCGATTTCATGGCTTCTTGGGGTCGGTAACCTTCTTAGTGCCGATTCTCAAAAGACCTTGTTCGATTCGGAATGAGAGCTCATGTAGTTTCAGGTCGTCAGAAGCCTTTGCGATTTCATCCATCGAATCGAGCAGTTCAGCATCTTCTACTGCGGCGAGAGCTTCGAGTCTGTGGAAGCGAGCCATCAATTCCTCACGACGAACACCTTTTGACTTAAATTGGGCAATCGCTTCGGCATAAAGGCTCTTTCCGGCCTCTACATGGCCGGTGCGAATCAAATAGTTGCCCTTCGTTGCGAGAACTACCGGTTCTTCACCAAGGTGGCTCTCCAGTTCGGCCAATAACGGAGCGGCTCGATCATATTCGCCGATCTGTGAATGATAAAAAGCTAGATTGTTCAGCAGGATCGGCTCGCGTCCTACTGCGCGAATGTGCTTGTAAATCAAATCGATCGCCTTCGCGTGCTGATTCAAAACCGTAGAGTGAAGATAAGAAGTCCAGACCAATGCTGAACAGCTGAATGGTTGAAAGTTGAGCCAACGATCAGCGGCAGCCAGAGAAGACTCAAACTCTTTCTCGCGGAAAAAACGTCGAGACGACGCTTCAAAGTTGAACTGCGGTTGCTTAGAGGGCGTTACGACTGCGGATTCGAGCCGAGGATTTAAATACTCCACCTGGGCATTCGCGTTCTCGGTAGGATCTTGCGCAGCAGCTCGCAACATCTGCCGGGCCTTGCGGGCCTCTCCGTCTCGCCAGTGGATGGTTGCTATTGCGGCGGCCAGTTCAGATGAGTATTGGGGAGCGAATGTTCCTGCTTCTAAGTACTCGAGCCCGCGCTTTATTCCTTCAGTTGGCTTGCCAACCACATCTCGAATCGCGATGTCGGCAGCGAGAAGCCACGGGTCGCTTCGCCAGTTGGTCGGTGTCCGAATCGCTTTTGCAGCACGATCGTCATCACCGCTATGTAAGAAGAATCTTGAAGCGGAGCGAGCGACGAATGGGTGATCCGCACCTAGCTGCATGGCGACTGTATATGACTTTTCAGCGCCGCTATTATTGCCGACTACAGTTTGCCAATATCCCAACTGAATCCATCGCAGTGGATCTTTCGGATACAATTTCAAACGACGCCGTAGAACCGAAATCTCCTTTCGGGGATCGGTTCCCATTAGAGATGGATAGTCGATTTGGCCAGAGTGTTTAGCGGCGATAAACAGAAGATCCCATCGTTCCGAATGATCACTTTCTTTTAGAATTTGAATAGCTCGATTGACTGATGCGTGATCCTGCACTTCGCAAAGTAAAGACGCGTTAAGAACCTCTAGTGCCATCTCCGAGTTTGGGTGCAAATCGAAAACCCTGACTCTCGAATTGAAGAATTCTAGAAGTCGTTGGCGCGGTAGGCTGGTTTGCAGCGAATTTGTCGAGACAGGTAAAAGACGAGGGACCACTTGCCGCTTATGATCCTGAATCGAAGATGTAATTTTCTTTGTCATTTTGGCGCGGCCGCGAAAAGTGCATTAAATCGCGAAATGTATCTCGCTAAACTGAGTCTCGACACCGATGTCGGTTTCGATACGGAGTTACCTCGCAGCTTAGGATCTGGCTCGCAAAGCTCCCTAGCAATCGCACAAACCTCATCGGCGTATTTTGCGTCGACTTTTTCGACTGCAATCCGCAGATCGAAGAGTGCGTCTGCAAAAGCGGAGCGAATTGACGGCAGAGTGCTTTCCCAGGTTTTTCCTGTCGATAGGCTTCGCTGGCGGATGTGTTGGACAATTAACGATCTAGTCGAATTGCCGGTGAACAAGAAAAATATGAGGCTTCCGAGAAGGTATAAGTCCAACTCGCGACGTCGATCGAACGAATGCATAGTTCCATCGTGAAACTCCATGTCGAACGGCGCATAGTTACGATCACCGGGAACAGAGAATGCGTCGACTTCGGTGCGAAGATCCACCGCCGAGCTACGTCCGAGGTCGCATATTTGATGTTCAGCGTCTGCATAGACGAGCACATTCGACGGTTTCAAATCTTGATGTGCAATTTGATGCGAGTGAAGTTGGCTCAGGCCCGTTGCTGTGTGGTGAAGAACCTTATATATCCATCGCACTTGCTGAGTTCCAGACGTAACAACGACTTTTCTGATGTCTGATTCAGCTAGCTCGAAAACAATTACCGGAACGCGACCGATTCGGGAGTTCACGGAGACTTCTCCGATGTCGAGAGGAACTGCTACTCGACTGAGTCTCTCGCCTCGACACTTTTGAAGAACATCACGTTCAAAGTGATATTGTTCGGTCAACTTTTGGAGCGCTTCAGTGAAATTCGCAGTGTTGAGCGCGCTTTCTAAATCGAAAGCCTTAACAAATGCTTCTCTTCCAGTTTTGCGTTCGACTGCAACGTACTGATTCGAAAAATGGCCGCCCGTCGCCAACGGACCTGGCACAATGAGCTTTGTTATATCCCAACGGTCGTTAATGGACTGACCTACAAGATTCGATGATGCGGTCAAATTCCAAATTCTCCGGCTTTTAGGTCTTCGCGTGGATTATCGATACCCAATAGCTGCCAGTCGTCGGCCTTCTTGGATACCGATAGCGCATCTAAAACATTTTTCGGCAGAAAATTTATCTGTTCGCGCGTGAGCGACATTTCTTGAACGTCTGATGCGCCCATGTTCTGCCGGGAATACAAAAATAGCAGTTCATTGTTCTTGGCGGAAATGAATCTGACCTTTTCAACGGCAACGATGTCATACACTTTTGGCTTCATAACGGACATATCGTCGAAATTCGGAACATCTAGCGACATACCGACAATTGCCCGCAAAGTCCCGCCGCCTTGACGGTCGGCGTGCGCGAGCGGCGCGATGAAAAGTGAACCGAGAATCGATGCGAATAGTGTTTTGAAAATCATGTTTCTCATTGGTCACTCCCGAGCTTGTTGCTCTGCAAGAGGTCGACAAACGCCGTTGTGTATCCCAGAAGGAAGCTCTTATCGGGGCTAGCTTTCGATGCGGCTTCGAACTCGTCCATCGCCGCTCCTAGCTTGCCGATCAGCTCCTTCACGAGAGTCGTATTTGAATAAACGATGGCGGATTCGTGGTGGCAAGGAACGTCCATCGATTGACGCGAAAGAATCTCGGCAGTTACTAAGGAAAAGTTGCGGAGCTCACCAGAACCGTCGAGACCCATCGCCCGAAAATCGAGCGTTTCCGCTAGGCGCTGGTAGTTGCCATTCGCGTCATGACGTACGAGCGACACGGCCTCAAGAAGGTCGAGGTAAAAGAAGAGTTCGTCGAGCGTGATGCCGAGCTCTGGCGCGATCTCTCTTGGACTTTTCGAGTAACGTGGGAGCTCAAGCAGAGCAAAGATCGATCGTCCTTTCCAGCTGCCCGATAAGCGCTGGAGAAGTTCCTCTCGCTTGAACTCCTTCAACGGCCCCCCGTTGACGAGTGTAGTTTCCACGAATCCCCCCGGATGGTTTCGACTTTAAGTTTGAGCGACTGGCTTCTTTGCCGTCTTCGAATACCAAGCCACGATCTTCGCGACTTGTTCTTCTTGCAGCTCTGAAAGCAAGTTCCGTCCCTTCGCCGGTTTCTTCTCTCGCGTCTTCATCACTTTCACGATCTCAGCATCAACAACCTTTTCGAGGTTCATACCGAGAGCGCTTAAGAGAAGTTCGAGAGAGTCCGATCCAATCGCTGTCTTGCCTTGCAAATAACGACTGAGCGCCTGTTCAGTGACGCCCATCGAATCAGCGACGGATTTCTGCGTGAGTCCTTTGGCTTTCACCAAAAGGCTCAGACGGTGGCTCAACATATAGGCAAAATATCTTGCATTCCGCGTAGGCAGTTGCAACCGGAAGATGGAGAAATGAACTTAAAAGTTCATTTGTTAAAGAGTCGTTTCATCTCTGAATCTTCGCGTTCAGCGAAAATATTTTGAACGTCACTTCAATGACGGCTGGAATTTCAACGAGTTATCCCTGTCCTCCTCAGGAGGTTCCAGGTGTCTCGAAGGTACTTAGCTCTAGTTCTTGGTATGGTTTGGATTCACTGCGGCTGCGAATTTCGCGACGAGTCGAAAGCCGCTCCAGTGGCCGAACCCCGGACAGATCTTACATTCGCATGGGGAGACCCGAGCGGATCGCATGAAATTCTTCGCTCGTTCGAAAACTCGAAGTCTGGGCTCGTGAATGCTCCGGCGCTTCCGATGGTGGTCGCGCCAGAGAATTTGACCATCCAAGGTTTTGAACCAGGCAACACCGGTTGTGTCGCGAAACTTTGGGTGCGTGCTGAGACTCCAGTGAAACTCGATTGTGTTGGTATCGAAGGTTCAAAAGAACTGACGCTTCGAGGACTCAACCTCGCAGTTCCGCCGAATCTCGATGGACTTCATCCGTTGCGAGTCGAAGTCGGTGCAACGTCGATCAACTTCGGCATTCGAACGCTGCCGAACGCACTGCCATTCAGCCGTGTTGAAAGATCGATTTCAGTTCGAAGTGTCGGCACGACTTCGAACTATCACCAAGTCGCGGCTTTCGAAATCGCTCGCGGTTCTGCCGGGGGAATGGCGCTCTCGATGCCAACAAAAGTTAGCGGCACCGTTCGACGCAAGCTCGTTCGTTTTGGATACAACTTCGATTTCTTTCGTTGCGAGGTCGGACCGACCACAGCTCGCGAAGACGAAGATATCGCAGTCGAAATTTTTCTCGTCCCTGATTTCGCTGGAATTGAAAAGGACTGGCCGCAGTCTTTTTCTCTTGATTCGCAATTGGTGAACGTGCCGAAAGAAAAACCCGTGCGTGTCTTGGGATTCGTCGCGAATCCGTTTTTGGACAAAGTCTACGGGCCTGGTGAGTACAAAGAACGATCATTCATGGCGACAGAAACAGAAATGTGTCGCGATCTAACAAGCGGTCCAAACCCGATCCCGTCGCGAGTCGTCGCCATGATCGGCGGCATTTCAGAGACGACGTTTTCGGTTCGCGAAGGTCGCGACGAATCGGACCCGCTATTGATTTTCACGCTCTCGGGTTTGCAGGCATTCGACGCGCAAAGCTTCGAAATCGACAAGAAGCCGGTGGCTTCTCCGGTGTCCGCCCAAAGTTTCGAACTCACTCTTTCAAAGGACGTCCCATGAAAGTCATCGGCGCGATTTTTTCTCTCTTCTGTTTCACGGGCTGCGCGACGACCAATACTGGAAAGACGCTGCAAACAATGGCGATCGCCGGGGCTGCCGGTGTGCTTTATGGCCTTTCACGGCCGGAGCATCGCGAGCAGAACGCCGCTCTCTATGGCGGATTGGCCGCCGCGAGTGCAGGAGCTGCTGGTCTTTTGATTTGGAACACAGACTCGGAGTCAGAGCGCTTTCGAAAGGAAGCACAGACGCTGAGCGAAGAACTTGATCGCATTCGAGCCCCTCGTCGAATTCTCGAATCGCCAGCCACGTTCGGCGCAAAAATTCCTGCCAAGTATCGATCGCTCGTCCAGCCAGGCTCTTGGCGCGTGAGTGAAATCGATCAATGGGTCGAAGACGGAGAAAATCGTCTTATCCATCAGGGGCTCGTCATGGAGCTCGTTCCACCAAGTCTCAATCCATCACGTTCAAAGGGAGGTTCTCGATGAAGTTCTTCGTTCTAATTTTAGCCACGCTCATTCTTGTCGAGCCAGCGTTCGCTCGCGATCTTGTCGATGCAGCTTCGAGCGCTCAATCATTTTTCAATCGCATCGGCATCGCTGCGATTTCAATTGGCGTCACGCTTGGCGGGATTCTGTTTGCGATGGGTGCCGCGCAAATTGGGAGAATGCTGCTCTTTAGTGGCTTCATCGGCGCGATTGCCATTCTCGGCGCACCAGCCTTGATCGGTCTTCTTGGCCGAATCTTCGGGGCTGCCCTATGAAACAAGCCACTAGAATACCACTCCGGATTCTAAACGAACCTGCCGGATTCATGGGTCTTACAAGTATCGACCTCTGCGCGCTCGGATATTTACTGGTTGCGACTCACGGAGTTTTCGACTCGTTCAATCTCGGACTTCTGTCGTTCGCCGTATTGGGCCTCATCGGATACGCGCTGATCGCAGTTCGATTGAAGTACAGACGGAAAATCGTTCGCGATTTTGTTTCCTCAACTATTGGACCAAAGGTGATTTATGATCCCGAAACTTGATCTTCTCACTCCGCGTGGAAATCTCTGTCTCTGGCAAACAACCGACGGCGTCGTTGGTTCGTCGTTTGACCTTTCTTCGGTTGACGTCGAAGCAAGCGACGAAAGCGTCGAGCTTTCGAAGTGGTCCCGCGCACTTGCGTCTCTGCCGACGGGCCTTGTCGCCCGCATCGAAACTAGCTGTGAGGTCGGCGACAACGACGAGCCCGTAAGCTCGAGAGCTCGTGCAATAGCGGTGTTGGGATTTCGCGAATATCGGTCGCGCTTGCATATACAGACAAATCGAAATCCGTTTCTCGAGCTAATCTACCGTAAGCGGCATGGCTCAGAGGGCGCTCCGATGCGCGTAGAGCAAGGGTACAAGCAACTGAAAGAGTCAGGGCTTGATCTCGAACCGCTTGGAGACATCGCAACTTCCGAAATCTTTGAACGCTCGTCATCCGCTTGGGTCTTAAGCCGAAGGCATGTCGCAAAGGGCGGAAGCTGCGTAGGAATCGTCCGCCTCTTTCGTCCGACCGCCCAAGAGTTGACGGTAGACCAAATGTCGCAGGCGTTGGCGAAGCTCCCAGCGCCATTCAAATGGACTGTTTGTTTTCAAAAGTGTGCGCGTGAAGCCGCCGAAATCGGTCTCCAGAAACGTCTTCGTCAAGAATCTGGCAAAGGCAAAGTTTTGAGTCTTCGACGTGACGCGATCGAAAAAACGCTCGCAGACACTTCGCTTTCAGGCTCTGAGGTATTTGAATACGAGGTCCTGATTTCGATCGAGCGTCGATCTGAAGCTGAACTGAGCGAAGCACTGCTCGAAGCCGCTGGCATCATGCGTGTGTTTGGCGACGTCGTGATTGAGACTGTTGGTGTCGGCCCATCGTTCATCGCGACATTACCAGGTGTAGGTCTTCACGTTCCATTGCTTGAAGTCGATTCGACCTTGCCACTGTTTTTACCCATATGGAGACAAGGTGCATGCTCTTCTGCGGATCGGGTCGGCGCCCTGGCGCTACATCGTCGCGACCGAAGTCTTGATCGCGTCGATCTTCTTTCGAGAGACAACCAAAACGCCAACGCCGTTATCGTTGGAAACTCAGGACGTGGAAAAAGCGCTTTTCTAGGTTGTCTAACAAACGATCTGATGAATGATCCTGCGGTTCGCATCATCAAGGTCGATGTTGGTGGCTCGCATTCGAAAGAATGCGAGCTGCTAGGCGGACGCGAGTATCGGTTGAGCCTAGAAACCTCTGAGGGATTGAATCCGTTTTCTCTCGTCAACGGTGAGGCGTCTGAATCCGTTCGCGCTGTACTTGGCAGTTTTGTCGAGAGTTTGGTTTTGGAAGAAGGAGAGGCACGGCTACCGAAAGACGTGAAAATCGAGATCGATCACATGATTCAAGAAGCACTAGAGTCTGCCGAATCGCTTTCTATTGATCGTCTCTTAGAATTCGATTTCTCTCGTCATCGACTTCTGAAGCGCTGGGGTTCTTCGGGTCTATTTGGAAAAGCATTCCGGGGTTCTCCTGATCTGAATCCTCCACGACTACGTTACTTTAACTTTCAAGATATCTTCCAGGCGAGCGACCAGGATTTTTCGCAAGCCGCTATGGCAGCTGTGCTGGCGGTTTTCAATCTAGAGATGCGGACGCATCCAAATGCACGCCTGATTTTGATTTGCGATGAAACACCGTTTTTTATCGAGAAGTGCTTTGGGCTTTTCAAGATCTCGACCGCGAACGTGAGAAAGTTTGGCGGCTCGGTCATTCTCGTAGCTCAGCTTTCGAAACATTTCGTCGTAGGTGGAGACACCGGGATTCTCGAGAACTCACATCATCGCATTCTGTTCTCTGCTGATGGAGACCTATCAGAGTTTCGCGAACGGTTGAGGCTTCGCGAGAAAGATATGACCTTCATCGCGGGCCTCGGATTCAAAAATCGCAAGTATTCCGAGTTCATCTATCAGCAGGGCGACGAAGCGCGCGTCATGCGACTTGAGTTGTCGCCTGAAGAGTATTGGCAGGTCACTTCTTCGCAGAGTGATCGTTCGAAGCTTTTAAGTCTCGTAAAAGCAGTCCCAGGACTCACCACCGAGGAGGCGATTCGATGTCTGTCCGTTGCGTCCCGATAGTATTGATCGTCATCACCGGATCAAAAGCGTTCGCGTTTGATCCATTTACGATTGCGGCTGGTGTACAGGCTGTCTCGGGAATCATGGGAAGTCTTCGCGAAGCGGACGAGATGGCCGATGCAGGATTTGCCGTTGCTGATCTTGTCGACGAGCTCGATATCGACACCGAAACCGACCAGGAGATCGAAGCACAAGTAAAACGACTCGAAGAGATCGAGCGACAGTCCCGAAATCTTCGTGATGGAGAGCGCGACATCAAGTCGCTGATCGGTCAGGACCTCGCTCGATCGCGATCGTTTGCCTCTCGGATTCGACGCGTGCGCGACATGATTCAAACCACGAAACGACTTGCGGCCATGATGGGCCTTCGACCGAAATCTGGGGAAAAGGGCCTCAAAGTTCAGGAGGCGCGTCTTCAGTACATGATTCTTGATGAGCTTATGGCGATTCGACGAATGCAGTTCGAAAGCGCTTTAGAAAACAAAGAGCAACGAGCAAATTATCAGCTTGCCCTAGGACAAGTGCTTGAAGAGGAAGGTATCACCAATCGTCACGCTCTCAGTCGTGGGAGGTTGCGATGACTCCATTTCCACCGATTGATTCAGGAGTCCTTCAGGCTGTCATTGAAACCTTTCAGCGTGTGGCCGGAATTGTTCTTGGCATCACGAGTGCGGTTTTCATAGCGCGAGTAGCTTTGCTAATCATTCAGGTTGAAGGTGCTCACGCGTTTGCGGACCTCGTACGCGACACCGTTGTGCTGCTTTTGGCTCTCGCGATTTTTCCGTTTGTTCTAAAAACGGTCGTCATGGCTTCTGGGCAAATCGCGGCGGCAATTCGGTTCGAAGCTTATGCTCGTTCTAGTGGCGCCATCGATAATTTGCTCGGGTCCCTCAAGACGCATGTTCTGTTCGTTGGACTTCTATCGGACATCGGTGACATCACGGTTCTGCATCTCGTTCGCGCGGTGTTCTCGCTTCTCATCGGTCTCTTAGCGGTAGCGGCGCCGTTGATATTCATTTCGGGATACATTCTTGGACAAGGTATTGGCGTTGCCGCCTTAGGCTCAAGCCTTTTGGCATTTTCGCTGTGGCCAGTTCTTTGGAATGTGATCGGTCTTTTGTCGTCAAATCTTTGGCCGTCTTTTCAATCGACTTCGCTTTCTTCGATCGTGTTTTCGATCGCCGTCACCGTACTTCAATTTTTTTCGCCGCTGTTCTGTCTCGCATTGCTTCGTCAAGCGGCACCACAGTCGGCACTCCGAACGGTCACTGGTATCGCTTTAAAGATGGCTGGAGGTTTGAAATGAAATTTGCCGTTCAGTATTGGCTACGCAGCCGATTTATTCGCGAAGAAGTTCTACGAGCCTCATTGATCGCCACGCTTTCAATTTGGGCGATCACGGCCACAGCTGTTGCATTGATGAAAACAGAGAAGACGATCTTAATTGGCGTCGCTGACGACGCATCTTATGTGATTTCGCAATCAAATGAGACGCTTCGGCGAAAAGAGATCGTCAGTTTTGTTCGAGGATTCATTTCAAACTACTACGAGTTTTCACCGAGCAATCATGCCGAAAAGATCAGTCGCGCTGGCGACGTGATGGCCTCATCACTCTGGGAATCGAAACGAGCAGATCTTCAGCGAATCAATGAGCGATTGAAAACTGAACCGCTCGTCCAGACATCGAAGATTCTTTCAATAGACCTATTAGATGAAGGAACAGTCGAAGTTTTGCTTCAAATCCATATCGCAAAAAGAATCGAATCCGTTTCGACCAATCTCAAAGTCACGTTGAAGGTGCGCGCTCATGAACGAAGTGAATCGAACCCGTGGCCATTTGAAATTTTGGAGGTGTCTGATGTTGTTCTATGATTCTTCTAGATATCCAAGGTGGTACTTAAGCGCTTTATCACAGGCATCGATCAAATTTCTCGGAAGTTTCCCCAGGACCTTTTGGACTCGCCGTTTGTCCACGGAGCGGATCTGGTCAGCCAAAACTTTTGACGGAACAGTTAGCCCCGGCGCTTGCTCCAAAAGAACTTCGAATTTTTTTATGTGGTCTAAGCGCTTCGAGGTGATCGGAAGAATCGTCACCATGTTGGAATACATATTTCCTAGATCACTCGATACGACGATGCAGGGCCGAGTTTTTTGGATTTCGACTCCGATAGTTGGGTCGAGACTGACTAGAACGATTGAGCCTCGCTCAATCTTCATCGTCGAGACCGTCGGCAATTGTTTGATCCCACTCTTCTGTTTCATCGGTCGGTTCCGATGCTCTCATTTTGTAGTCGGCAATCAAGTCTTCGATCAGTTTTGTTTTCGTCTTCTTTGCCAAAACCAATTCGACCGCTTCCGTGATCGCAGCAGAACGTTCACCGGGCGAAAATTCCTTACGAAACTTCTTCGCGATCTTTTCTGGAATCGTAATGTTCATACGCACGACGGCCATTTCTCACCTCGAATCATACACACTATTATACACACCTTTATCGGAATTTCCGCCATTTTCTTTAACCTAGTGTTTTCAATAGCTTATGGCGTCGAAATCGATGCTATTTCCTCTGTGGTATTGGATCTGGGGCGAGTAAACGCCGTATCTGTCGCACCCGGAAGAGTCGCTGTTTTGAGGCTTCCAGAGGCTATTGCAGAGGCTAAGAACGGCGCACCCCGGAAGTTGCGAGCCCTCCCGTCTGCTTCCGACCCCAACGAACTAAGTCTTTTCTGGGTGGAAGGGGCCGCATTCCGTACCAATCTCATTGTCCGTACAACGAAGCGAACATTTGTCTTCGACGTCATACCGGTAACTTCAGGCCATCAAGATTTTATACAAGTACGCGCCGCCTACGGCGCACCAAGATTCAAATCTATTGGCCGAACTATCACAGAAACTTCGCTCGCTCCAAAAGCAGAGCCGAAACTTAAAATCGTAAGAAAACTACTTGAAGGGAATATCGAATGATCCTTTTGCTATTGCTAGTACCTTCGATAGCGACCGCCAGGATGCAGCTGTTCAAAGAAGAGCCGAAGCCCCTTCAGGCAGAAGTAGCCTCGCGGAAACACAGCACGAATGAGGTGCGAACACGGCACAACAATTGGTCGAATGTCATTCAAGGCAATCCGATCGTATTACCGGCCCAACCCGTCACTCGCGAGCTAGGATCTCTATTTCCTGGCGAGATGCAGACCGCGCGTATCAAGCAGAGTGTTCTGGCATTCAATGAAGGTAAAGCGCCCGTTGCCGCTCATCTAACCGATGAGCGCGGCAGAGACGTCGTTTTGATCGGCGAGGCTACTCTCGAGAAAAACTCAAAACGAATTCTTGTCGATTTCAAAGTCGCACGAATCGAAAACTCTTCGGAACTTTTCGAATTTAAAGGTCATGCCATGGACGCAGACGGAACGCTTGGTCTTGAAGGTGACTATTACTCGGGAGAGCCAAAGTATTTTACCGCCGAACTGGCGGCCGCCGCAGCCGCCGGGTTTGCCGACTCAGCGGTTAACCGACCGACGAATGCCTTTGGAAATCAGCAAGAGGAGCGGTCGCTCGACACAAGCGGCAAAAAAGCAGTTGGCAGCGCACTCGCGAGGACTGCGGATCGATTCGCCGAGAAGGTTCGGCAGGCTCCTGAGTATTCGGTTCTAAGGGGGCCTATGACCATCAAGGTTCTTATCTTGGAGCAGCCAAGGAGGAAGCTGTGAACCTATTTCGACGGTCTTTGTCTATTTCGATCAGGTTTCGACAGGTGCTTGGCTTTGATTTGCTCAAGCGTAAGTCCGGAATCGCGTTCGTGTTTGCGCTCTTCAATCGTAATCCGATCCGACGCTTCTTCGAGAATGTCTTCGATTGGGATCGTCGCGAAAGCTTTCGCCAAAAAATCTCCCATCGAAAGGCCGTGGTCCTTCGCGTAGAGCCGAATCAGTTTTCCTACACGCCCTCTCAGACGGATCGTCGCTATCGAATTTCGTTTCATAAATAAACAAATACCAAAAGG
>DDUL01000041.1 GCA_002344785.1 Bdellovibrionaceae bacterium UBA2339 | reverse complement strand
CAAGCGATCCCAAGCCTTGTCAGAGGCCTTCTCAAACTTTTTGTAGTCCGCCTGCAGATCCGCGCGCTTGGCTTCCAACTGCTGAAGCTTTTTCTGCATGCCCGCTTGCGCCGACTTTTTCGATTTCGCCAGATCTTGTTTCAATTCGGCGATCTCGCGATCCACTTCATCAATGCTGGTCTTCATTCGCTCCGCGAACTCGGATCGCGTTTCGGCAAATGCGGCCGAGGCCACCGGCCCCAGCGCCGCCACACCCACCACAGCGATCATGCCCAAAATCAATTTCACACACTTCATAAATCTCTCCCTTCTCATTTCACTTCATCTCACAGACAAATCATGCACCCGACTCATTCAACACACACAAGCGCCCACGGCCCCTGGCCTCGATCCATGGCGGCGGCTCGTGATGACAGGCTTCTCGCTTTTCACGACAGCGATCCGCCAGCGCACAGCCGCGAAACTCCGCCGTGGCCGGCGGCACGACACCTTCAAGCGGAGCCAACCGCGATCGCGGCACGCTGTCCACATGCGGACGCGCAGCGAGCAAGGCCCGTGTGTAGGGATGCTGCGGTGATCTGAGGACCTCGCGCGCTAAGCCTTGCTCCACAACTTGCCCTGCGTACATCACCAAGATCCGATCGGCGATTCTCGAGGCCACCGCCAAATCATGTGTCACAAACAGCATCGCCATTTTCCGGTCTTCGCTCACGCGATATAAAAGCTCGAGCACCTGCATCTGCACCGTCGCATCCAAGGCCGTGGTCGGCTCATCCGCGATCATCAGCTCCGGCTGCATCGCCAAAGCTTGTGCGATCATCACGCGTTGGCACATCCCCCCTGACAACTGATGCGGATACTGAGTGAGTCGCGACTCAGGTGCTGTCACACCAACTTGTCGAAGCAACTCCAGCGCGGCATCGCGATCATGAGTTCCTTGGCCTCCACGGCGAAGTGCTTCGCGCAGCTGCCACTCGACGGTGTAGGCGGGATTAAGACTTGAGATCGGATCTTGGAAAATCATCGCGACTTCTCGGCCACGCCTCTGGCGCCACCAAGCTTCCGAGCGACCCACGCAAGTTTCGCCCTTCCAACTCAGCGTTCCGGCTGTGACGGCGGACTCGGGCAACAGGCCGAGGATCGAGAGTCCCGTCATCGATTTTCCCGAGCCGGATTCGCCGACCAAAGCCACGCGCTCGCCGCGCGACAATTGCAAGTTCACACCGCGAAGCACGCGCGCTCCGCCTGGAAAGCTCACGCGCCAGTCGCGCAGTTCGATTAAGCTTGGCGACTTTCCAGCATCAGCGTCGCTCATGCGGCCTCCCGGAGACGCGTCTTCGGATCAAAGTGGTCCCGCACTTCATCGCCCAAAATATTGAAAGCCCAAATCACCGCGAAGATGCAAAGTCCCGGCAGCGTCACCAAGGCCGGATCGCTTTCGACAAATCCGCGCGCATCCGCCAGCATCGCGCCCCACTCGGGCGCAGGCGGCCGGGCGCCCAAGCCCAAGAAGCCAAGTGCGGCGACATTCAAAAGTCCGTCACCAAACCCGAGAGTCGCTTGCACCAAGATCGGACCGCCGCAATTGGGTAGCAGCTCGCGCATGACAATGCGAAAGCCTCCCGCACCCGCGATCCGCGCGGCCGCGACGTAGGGCTTACTCATTTCCAGCATCAGCTGCGCGCGCACCACGCGTGTGACGCCGGGAATGGCCGTGAATGTCGCCGCAAGAATGGCGTTGAGCAAACTCGGACCCAACACCGTAACCACAACGATGGCCAACAAGATCGAGGGCAAGGCCATCAACACATCCATGGCGCGAGAAATCACGGCATCTACTCCGCGGCCCCACCATGCCGCCAGAGCACCTAAGATCACGCCGATCAAAGTCGCCAGCGCCGCGACCGCAAGGCCCGCGAGCATCGACCAACGCGCGCCGTGAATGAGGCGGCTCAGCACATCGCGACCCACATCATCCGTGCCCAACAAAAAACGCGCATCAAATTGAGCTTCACCAGACCAAAAGCCCGGCAAACGATAAGCGCCTTCGAAAGTTTGCAAAGGATCATGCGGCGAAAGTAAATCCGCTGCCAAAACCGTGAGCGCCGCCCCGACGAGGACGGCGATGGAGGCCGCTCGACCCAGCTTCATGAGCGACCTCGCGTGCGAAGTCGCGGCGACAACCACACATTCAAAGCGTCCACGCTGAGACTTGTGACCAGCACGACAACGGCGACCAAGAGCACGCCTCCTTGAATGACAGGATAATCTCGCGAGATCACCGCCGACACCAACCAGCGCCCCAGGCCCGGCCATGAGAAGATGCTCTCAGTGAGGATCGCACCCGTGAGAATCGTGCCCAACATCAAGCCAATAACCGTCACGACGGGCACCAAAGCGTTGCGAAGCGCGTGCACGAACAGCACACGCGGCCTCGACAAGCCTTTGGCGCGCGCCGCGCGAACATACTCTTCATTGAGGACATCGAGGAAACTTGAGCGCGTCATGCGTGTGATCACCGCAAGCGGAACAGTTGCCAGCACAAGCGCCGGCAACATCGCGTGACGAAGAGCGCTCACAAACGCCGGCCAGCCGCCCTCTTCCGCGCGCCACACATCGATGAACAAAAGCCCCGACCACATCGGCACATCAAATTCCACACCGATGCGTCCTGATACCGGCAGCAAAGCCCAGCGCACCGACACCAGCGCGATCGCCACAAGTCCCCACCAAAAAATCGGCAAGCTATAAAGCGCCACCGACATCGATGTCGCCACACGATCCCACCAGCGCCCGCGCCAAATCGCCGCGGAAACTCCAAGTGGTACACCCACGAGCACCGCCAAAATCATGGCGAGCCCACCGAGTTCTGCCGTCGCGGCAAAGCGCTCGCGAAACTCTTGCATCACCGGGCGACCCGACAAAATCGAAACTCCCAAGTCACCCCGCAAAGCCTGCGTCGCGAAGCGAAGATACTGAACCGGCAAACTCGCATCTAGCCCCAATCGCGCGCGTAGCTCCGCTATGGCTTCCGGCGAAGCGCCACGCTCACCAATCATCAGCATCACCGGATCACCGGGAACCCAACGAATCAGAAAAAATGCGATCAGCGACACTCCCCACAGAGTGAGCCCCAGCATGCCCAAGCGTTTGAGCCAGTCGCGACCGCTCACGCTTCACTCCTCATTCATTGAGATTCGGAAAAGGGATGCAGGCCTGATGCAGATCCGTCTGCAAGGTCTTCCAACACGTCTTCGCCGTGTCGACGATCTTTTGGCAGAGGCCCTCATAGGGCTTGTAGAGCTTTTCGACGTCGACTCCATAGGCCGTCAGTAGGCTTTTGACGCCGACCAAATGCGAGCGGATGCGCTCTTCAAAGTTCACCTCGCGCGGCAAGCATCGCGACTGATTGCGAAGCCGCCCCGTCACCGGATCCGGAATCTTCAGCTTTTCCAAATGCGCATCGACACGATCGCGAATCTCAGAACTCAGGTCGCGGCATTCGGCGTCCGTCGACAGAAGCTCATAGCAAAGCGAATCATGATAGCCCACAAACGCCATCGCGCTGGCGGCAATCGCCATCGCCACGGTCTTCGGAGCGCGCTTGATGTCTTGCGCCTGCGCCTGTGGCAGCACGCTGACCAACGGCATCCGCGCCCAAGCACCGCGATCTCGCAAATCTGTCGTATCAGCCAAGTCCAACTTCTTCGGCAAAGCTTGTAGGACCTTATTCCATCTCTCAGTCGCCGAGCGCGAGGGCGCCATCGCCAACTTCACGCCATTGAGCTCGATCTGCCCTTTGCGCACGTCGAGGTAGCGAAACTTGATCAGCTTCACGCCATGCCGAAAGGCATAGTCACCCGAAGTTAACAGCTGAAGCTTGGGGAGCGGCGGATCATCCGCCAAGCTGCCGCGGTTTTCGAGCACGCCGTACTCATCGTCGGCGAGACGACTCTTCATCGCCTTCAGAAACTCGAGAGTCTTGGGCTGCCGACCCAAACGATCCGCGAACTCATTGAGCAAAATCTTTTGCATGTTTTGCGGGTCAGACGGATCGATGATTCGATCATCCACTGTCTCGTCGGCAACCGGAGGCGGCAGCAACTCCACTTCGGGAGTCTTCGTCGCCGCCGGCTTACTGGGTTTCTTCTCATTCGACAGAGCCGCAAAGGACGCAAAAGTCACAAGCCCCACCAGCGCGAGGCCAAAGGCCACGGACATAACCTGCGCGCGCGACTCTCGCCAGCGCACGCGCCCAGCTTGATCCTCAAGAGACTTCAATTCGCGCTTTGTGGCCGGTCTCTGCATGCCGCTGTTCCCTCGACGCTCCACCCAACTTCAATCAACAATTCCGATCACTTCGCCAGCAACTCAACTCCATACAGCGAGTCGATGCCAAACGGCGATTGCACATAGCCCTTCAAGCGCGCATCCATCGCGCGGAAAGCTTTTGCATGCGCGATGGGCACCCACGGGCGCTCGCGCACCACGATCTCCTGCGCCTTGAGATAAAGCTCCGTGCGACGCTTTTGATCCGGAGTTTGCCGTGCTTCCACCACCAGCTTATCGAAATCCTTGTTGCACCAGCGAGCAAAATTAGCTCCGCCTTTCACCGCCGCACAGCTCAACAACGTGCCCAAGAAATTGTCGGGATCACCATTGTCCCCCGTCCAACCGATGAGCAGCAGATCGTGTTCACCTTTGCGGGCTTTATCCAAATACGTTCCCCACTCATAGGACACGAGCTTGGCTTTGATGCCGATCGCCGCAAGATCCGCTTGCATCATCTCCGCCATCTTCTTGGCGTTCGGATTATATGGACGCGAAACTGGCATGTACCACAATGTGGTTTCGAAGCCCTGCGGGAAGCCCGCATCCGCCAAAAGTTTTTTTGCCGCAGCCACATCCTGAGTCAGCTCGCGCGTGCCTTGATGATACGACCACATCGTCGGCGGAATCGGATTCTTCGCCAGCACGGCCTGGCCCTGATAAATCGCATCCAAGTAAGACTGGCGATTCACCGCCAGCGCTAAAGCTTCACGCACGCGTCGATCACCAAACGGCTTCTTTTCTACGTTCACCGCCAAATAACCGATGTTCAAACCTTCGCGCTCAACGACTTTCACCGACGGAGTTTTACGCAGCGATTCGAGATCCAGCACCGAGGGCTCGGCGATCAACTGACACTCACCGCGCTTCAACTTCTGCGAGCGCACATTCGGATCGACAGTGATAGCAAAGACCAGCTTCGCGACAGGATTGGCGCCCTCGAAGTAAGCCTCGTGACGCTCATAACGAATCTGCGAGTCTTTTTCGTAACGAACAAACTTGAACGGCCCGGTTCCCACCGGCTCAAGATCCATTTTCTCAGGCGTTTTGGAGGCCAAAAGTTTTTCGCCGTACTCCGCCGACAAAATCGACGCGAAATCCATCGCGAGATTCGCCAGAAAGGGCGTCTCGGGTCGCGACAACACAAACTTCACCGTGTGCGAGTCCACTTTGTCCAAACTCACCACGAGTTTATCCATCTCCATCGACGTGAAGTACTCGTAAACGCCGCCGTTCACCGTGTGATACGGATGATCCTTTTTCATCATGCGATGAAAGGTGAAGATCACGTCGTCCGCATTGAACTCGCGCGTGGGCTTGAAAAACGAAGTCTCGTGAAACTTCACGCCGCGACGAAGTTTGAAGGTCACTTGCTTCTTGTCTTTCGAGACCGTCCAGCTTTCCGCCAGCGAAGCTTGCAACTCCGTACCGCCCTTTTTGAAATCCAGCAGTCGATTGTAAATCGTGCGCGCGCTGGCATTGAATGTCGGTCCATCCGATCCCATCTGCGGGTTGAATGTGCGCGGGCTGCCTTCTGAGCAATACACCAAAGTCTGTGGTGTCGCGGCCTGCGCCGTCGCGATCGCCGCACAAGCCATCGACACGACGAGGGCAATTGCCAACGTCTTCACGGTCTTGAATTCAAAACCACCGACTTCAGAATCTTGGCGTCCAGAAAATTCGAATCGTGACATGCGCACTCTCCCCTTGATGGATGAAAGACTCAGGCAATTCTTCGCAACGAATCGATTGTGTCGAGCGCCTGCGGAACGGGTCAATCACCATATAGGGGAATTGCCCCGCGTCAGTCTCCGCCTCGGGCCGCGCGATCGCGAGCCGACATAGGGAAATTCACAATTCTCAGACAAAACTCACGCGCTCCAGGAGCTCGGGATCGCGCAAACCCTCAGCCCCGCCGGCGGCAATCGCCAGCAGCGGATCCGGCGCACGACGCACAGGCAGCGCAAGTTCACGGGACATGCGTTCCGGCAAGCCGCACAACAAAGCTCCGCCGCCAGCTAGCACCACGCCCTCGGCCAACAGATCCGCCAAAAGCTCAGGCGGCGTCCGTTCCAAAACTCGGCGTGCCGCCTGAAGAATCAGCTCAAGCTTCGGCTGCAAGGCTTCGTGGATTTCGGCCGCGTTGACTTCGAGCGACCTCGGCAAGCCCGAAGTCGCATCCAAACCACGAACTTCGGCTTGTGCCTCGGGCTGAGCTTCCTGAGCCCCCAGATCCGCCGTGCCGATTTGCAACTTCAAGCGCTCAGCCGACGGCTCGCCAATGAGCAAGTTGTAACGTCGTCGCATGAACTCAACAATCGCCTCATCAAAGGCGTCTCCTCCCACTCGCACAGCCTCACAGGCGACAATTCCACAAAGCGCCATCACCGCAGCTTCCGTCGTGCCGCCGCCAATGTCGATGACCATACTGCCGCGCGCTTGCCGCACCGGCAGCTTCGCGCCGATCGCCGCGGCCATCGGCTCATCCATCAGCAAAACTTCACGCGCACCCGCGAGCAAGCCGCACTCGCGCACAGCCTTCTTTTCCACGTCGCTCACGCCATAGGGAAGCGACATCAACACGCGCGGACGCCCCAGCGCACGCCAACCTTTTTTCGCGCGACGAGCGAGCCAGATAAAGTGGCGAAGCATAGCTTCCGTCGCATCCAAGTCCGACACCACACCGGCGCGCAGCGGCCGACGCGCCGTCAAGTGGCCCGGCGTTTTTCCAAGGCGAAGCTTGGCCTCCGCACCCACGGCGACGATTCGCCTTCGTCCGTCGGCCATGACTTTGTAAGCGATCACCGAGGGCTCGTTGACAATCAAGCCTTCATCGCGATCCACCACCAAAGTGTTGGCCGTGCCTAAATCAATGTAGAGATCTGTTCCCAGCCAAGCTTCGATTGCCGCACGCCAACTCATGCGTCCTCACCCTCGCGCTGACCTTCACTCTGCGATGCCACTTCGGACTCGGGCTGGCGAACTTCGAGCACGCGCAAATGTCGGCGCTCTCGGCGCGGCATCTGCCACTCGATCTGCGCGCCCGGCTTCAATCCCAATAGCGCCATCCCCACAGGCGTTAGAATCGAAAGTCGCCCCTGCGCTAAGTCCGCCTCATAAGGTCGCACCAAGGTCACCCATCGCTGCTCACCGCTTTTCTCATCGCGATAATGAACTTGCGCGCCCAGCTTCACAGCGTCGCGAGGAAATTGCGCATCCGGAATCACATGCGCACGCCTCAACTCCTCGGCCAGGTCCTCAGCTTGCGCCGCTTCCGCCAATCGCAGCAGTTCCTCATACGCGGAAGCCGCGATGTAAACATCCGGCCGCTCGCCCGAGCCCGAGTCCGAGCCCGAGCCCGCCGGCAAATTTGTTTCTGTCGCTTGTAAGTGACGGTCTTCGATCGGCAGGGCCGCCGAAGCTTTATGTGTCGAGTTCATATTTTCCTCTCCTGCTTTTCTGCTTTCCGGCGAAATGACACGCGAGTCGGCACATGCTGTGGCCGAACCAAAACGCGTCACTTCGCGGTTTCGCACCCGTGAATCAAATTATGTCGATGGAATAAGTGTCGTGCCCACTCTGTGGGTTCAGGTCCGAAGGGTGAAACCCACAACGGCACGCCCCATTCAGAATGTCGAAGCGGCGATGAGGGCATTCGAGGTCGAGTCCAACTTTGCGATCGAACTCGCTTTCGCGTTCGATCTCCAAATCAGCGTCGCCTCAGCTCATCGCCGTGCGAAAACAAAGTCTTTGCTCCGCCTCCGAGACGCAGCATCGCGACGGGAAATTTCGCGTCGGCCTGAGCCCATAGCCATGGAGTTGCGATGCCACAGCTCCGCCCCAACTTCCACGATCTGGAAGCTCAGCTTTTCTGAATGACGGTTGAGAGCGCGAAACATACGACCGAGTGTATCAGAGCTTGTGCCATTCAACAATCGACCTGATCAAGGTCTCAGAAACTGAAACACTCTCGACTCAAGTCCCACAAAAAGTCTGAAAGCCCTCACTGAAGCCTTCAGGTGGTGGCGCGCCAAATTTCGCATGCGCCGACCAAGGCTCGCGCACGGCGGCCAGCAAAGCTTCAAACTGACTCAGATCTCCCCGCTCCGCGGCCGCCAGCGCCTTCTCGACATGCTCATTGCGCGCAATCACGGCGGGATTCACGCTTCGCATGCGCGCACATGCCTCTTGCAGCGCCTCGACTTCACTCAGCGCCTCGCGCCCAACTCGCAATCTCGTCCGCCAGCGCTTCAACCAAGGCCCCCAGTCCGCCTGAGACTGCAAGCGAAGCACGTCGCCATTTTCCGCCAGCTCGCGAAAGCTCAACGTGAAATCCGCGCGTCCGCGCTGCAAAATTTTGAGCAAATCTTCAATCAGCTCGCGATCGCCCGCCTGAGCCACAGCTTCAAGCCCGAGCTTGGCGCGAAACTCAGCCAGCCAAGCTGTCTCGTACAACTCGGCGAAGTGATCGATCTCAGCTTTGATTTCGGGGATCACCGCCTGCACATCGACACCGGCTTCTTCCGCCAGCAAAGGCAGCAAAGCCTCGGCCAAGCACGCCAAATTCCAAGGCGCGATGCGCGGCTGATTGCGATACGCGTAGCGACCATGATGATCGATGGATGAAAATACCGTGTCAGGATCATAGTGATCCAAGAACGCGCAAGGGCCAAAGTCGATCGACTCACCCGAGATCGTCATGTTGTCGGTGTTCATCACGCCGTGAATGAATCCAATCGACATCCAGCGCGCGATGAGCTGCGCTTGCCGCGCGATCACCGCCCGCAGAAACTCCAGCGCCGGGCGCGTCGCTGCTTTCAACGTCGGATCATGTCGCTCCAATGCATAGTTGAGAAGTTCTCGAGTCCGCAGCACCCGCTCTTCCGGCGTCGCCGCGGAAAACGCCGCCGCGAATTCGAACGAGCCCACACGCAAGTGACTGCTCGCCACGCGTGCCAACACAGCGCCCGGCTTTGGCTCGCTTCGATCAATCGTCTCGCCCGTCGCCACCACCGCCAGACTGCGCGAACACGGTACCCCCAAGGCGTGAAGAGATTCGCTGATCAAAACCTCGCGAAGCATCGGCGCCAGTGCCGCGCGCCCATCGCCTCGCCGCGAATACGGAGTCGGGCCCGAACCCTTCAAGTGCACATCGAAGCGTCGCCCATCGGCGAGGACTCGCTCACCCATTAAATGCGCGCGGCCATCACCCAACTTGGTGAATCCGCCAAACTGATGACCGGCGTAGGCCATCGCCAGCGGCTCAGTCCCCGGCCACTCGCGCGCTCCGGTCAACCATGCGGAGCCCTCGCGACGAAATTCATCCCCATCAAATCCGAGCTCTTCGGCCAGCGAAGCGTTGAAAAAAATCAGCCGCGGCTCACGCACCGGCTCAGGCCGCACGCGCGTGTAGAACGTCGGCGACAGTCGCGCGTAGCTATGATCCCACGAAGCTTGCGACTTCATCGAAGCGTCCAGTCGATCTCGCGCTCGCCGCGTGCTCTCAAGTACGCATTGATTTTTGAAAAGGGCTTCGAGCCAAAGAAGCCGCGCGAGGCTGACAGCGGCGAAGGATGCACGCTTTCAATGACGTGATGGCGCTGCCGATCAATCCACGCGCCTTTCTTCTGCGCGTAAGCACCCCACAACACAAACACAATGCCTTCGCGCTGCTGATTGAGTTGTTGAATCACCGCGTCCGTGAAGCGCTCCCAGCCTCGGCCCTGATGCGAGGCCGCTTGTCCCTCACGCACCGTCAACACACTGTTGAGCAGCAACACGCCTTGCTCGGCCCAAGGCGACAGATCACCGCGCGCGGGTCTCGCCAGCCCCAAATCACTTTGCATTTCCTTGAAGATATTCAGAAGCGAAGGTGGAAACGCCACGCCATCGCGAACCGAAAAACACAGGCCATGAGCCTGACCCGCCCCGTGATAGGGATCTTGTCCCAAAATCACCACGCGCACTTTCTCAAACGGCGTCAGATCAAAAGCGCGAAAGTAATCGCGTGTGTGCGGAAAAACACTCACGCCACTTTGCAGCTCGCGCTGCAAGAACGCCCGCAGCTCTTGCATGTAGGGCGCCTGAAACTCCTCGGCCAGCACTCGTCGCCAGCTGTCTTCAATGCGAGGAGCAGAGCTCGTCGCCGCGGCCTCGGACGCATTCACCATGTCTCCCCTCCCACGCGAAGGGAGACTAGAGCAGAGCTCAGCCGACTGCCAAGTTTTGTGTTGCGCGGCTCACACTTCCTGAACCGATGGACGAGCCCACAGGTGCGAAATCACGTAGCAACAAGTCCACATCCGTCAGACGCTGATACAAACGCAACGCCGTCGCCGTCGGCACCAATCCGGTTTTGCGCCGATCGAACAAACGCGCGCCGACTTGCTTTTCGAGCCGCTTCAGCATGCGCGACAAATTCGCCGAATCGCGATTCGCAGCTCGCGCCGCGCCGATGATCCCACGATGCTCGACGACTAAGATGAAGTATTGAATCTCACGCGAGTAAAACACCATGGTGCGCGACTCACCGACTGACATTGAATTGTTGAGCGAGTTGTTGTTGTTCATGTTCGCCTCCTGCGCTGACCAGAGAGCAAGATGCGGGGAGCGCACGAGCCCCCACTGAATTTGATTTGAAGGCCATTGGCCTGTCCTGCAAGAGCACAGGAGACGCCTCTGCGGAGGGTTTTTCGCAGTTGCGAAAGTGCCGGGCGGCTATTGGATTAACTATTTGTATTTACAGTGTTTTTTACCATTGCCACGGTTTGAGCTGAGCCGGGCTTGGGGATTCCGCGCTGGCGCGGGTCACTGTGCGTTACGAATGTCGCATTTCACCTGCGCTGGCGCGGGTCACTACGCGTCACTCACCACTCGGCTGCGCAAAATTCTCCGCGCTGGCGCGGGTCACACGTCGTTCACGTCAAAGTCTTCGCGATTTCGAACTCACCACCAATCGCAACATCACCTCTGTCCTCAACATCGCCGCCGACCATCGCCGCCGACCACTGACATCACGACAATCACCTCGACTGGTTTCTCGCCCGACGCAGCTAACTCACGAAACTCACCTCACAAATTTCAAACTCGTCCAACTCGCAGATCCGATGCTTCGATTCGCGCCCAAAGCCAACTCTGATTTTGACCAAATCCTGAAATAAGTTAGGCTCAACATCGTGGAGGATCGATCCATCGAGCAGGGCGAGACCACAGGTCTCAAACTCTCTGCGGAGCGGTCCGCTTCGAGCTACGGCGACGGATTGCCGTGCGCGAAGCATTTCACCCCGCCCGCTCACACCATGACCAACGGAGGGTCACTATGGTTGTTCGGATCTTCACCTCATCGCTTTTGGCGAGCCTTGCCTTCACTCTCTTCGCGGCGACCTCGCAAGCTGATCCACCCGCCACGCCTGAGTACGCAGCCTTCAGCTTCTCCGACCCGCAACTTCCGAACCCACACGCCGCGCTCGACCACACTCCACTCGGCTTCACCGATCACCAACTTCAAGCCTTCAAAATTCCTCCACCGCAACAAGCCCCGACACTCGCCTTCCCCTTCATCCCCGACTCACAATCCACACCTGGCTCGCTCTGCTCCAAGCGCGATCGCGACTACAAACAAGATCGCTACGCTGAGAAAATCCCCTACTGCGGGCGCAACGTGGCCTCCTCACTCAAACGCGACATCTACGACGACTACGGCATCAGCGCGAACTGTCGCAAGGAATACACCATCGATCACTTCATCCCGCTGGCAATCGGCGGCTCCAATCGCCGCGAAAATCTCTGGCCCGAGCACAAAAGCATTAAAGCGCTTCGGCAAAATCTCGAGATGGATGTCTACAACGAGCTTCGCAACGGCGCGATCTCGCAAGCCGAGGCCCTGCAGATCATCGTCGAAGCGAAGTTGAATCCGCCGGTCAAATACCCGCGCGACTTCGAGTTCTGCCAATAGCCACAAGTCCGAAGTGAGCTGTGGACACGCGCGCCGCTCGGGAAAATTCACAATCACAGCGCGAGATCTCGACAACGCTGCGAATGAATCGCTACACTCCGACTCATGGCATGGCTCATTGCGATTCAACACATCGGCTTCGGCGTTCTTGAAATGTTCTTCTTCAAGAAACCCCTTGGACAAAAAATCTTTCGCGTCGACGCGGCCTTCGCCGAGCGCGCGGCGCCACTCATGGCCAATCAAGGACTCTACAATTTATTTTTGGCCGCAGGCCTGATCGTGGCCGAGGTCCATGCCGATCTTTTCTGGACGCGCTTCTTCTTCGCCTGCGTGATCGTCGCTGGCGCCTTCGGCGCAGCCACAGTTTCCAAGCGCATCTTGTGGCTGCAGGCCGCGCCTGCCGCGATCGCGCTCGGACTCACTTTCCTTTAAGCCGCCCGCCGCAACAGCTTCCCGCCCCGACAGCTCAACGAGCTTGCGCGAACTTCTGAAACTCATACCAGGCTGGGCGCACTCGACCGCCCTTGATGTACAAGAACTTTTCGCCGTTGGCCTCGCCCATCAACCGCCATGGCATCGCGCCCCGAAATCCCGCCGCCTCCGCCGAGCGCAGAAAGTTTCGCGTCAGCACCGCCTGCAAAGTGTCGCTCTCAAACCACCAAGCCTGGCCAAATTCTCCTAGCTGAATGAACTTTCCGTGGGCTCGCGCATGCGCGACAAGCTCAGCCGCACGAGGAATGTCGCCGCCGTCGCCGTAGACATGCAAATCAAAGAAGTCCACACAACTTGGCCAAGGCTGATTCGCCAAAATCATCTCCGCAGCATCGCCCCAACCCACACTCGCCGTCCACTTCACGCGCGCGCTCGCCGCGTGCCCGCGAACTCGACTCGCCCAATCGCAGATCCAAGCGTTCGCACCCGTCCAGCCGCTCTCGATGCGCAACTCATGACGCCGCAAAGTCACCGCATTGATCTCGTTCATCAAGTCCAACTGATCGACCACGCCCGCGGGATCTTCTGTCGCCAAGAAATCCAACAGCGGCACCAACACCCGCTCGCGCATGGCCTCGCGCGTGCCCGCAATGTCATTGAGAAAATTCCACCAAAAATTTTTGCGCGCCCAATTCGGCGCCGGAAAATGTGCGATGTTGCCATCAAACAACGTGAGATTCAGTTTGAGGCCACGGGCGCGAGCCAGATCCACCACGCGCCGCAAGTTCGGCAAAAAATCCGGGTGCAAGGCCACGACCTCATCCAACACGGCACTCGAACGCCACACCAACGCATCCGACTGATGGCCTTCAAATAACCAGAAGCGCACGCGCTTCGCACCCGAGTCCGCCGCCACATCCATCACGCGTGCGAACTCGCGAGAATCAAACCCCTTCACCCACTGCGAACCGTAGCGGCCTTCGATCCAAGCCTGATTCCATCCCGCTTCAAAGCCCCAGGCGCCGGAGGACGCGGTCAAAAATCCCGAAAGCATCAGGAGGCCGCGCAGAAAGCGGCGCCCAAAACCCATCCGAGGCATTCGCAAACAAAGCTGATTGTCGGGCTGCTGCTGGAAACTGAAACGCAAATTCAGGCGCATGACGAAAGCCCCTCTCGCTTCGATCAACACTCGAAGCGCGCGAGAGGACAGGTCCACAGAAACGAGCTTGCGGCTGAGGTCCCCGCAGCGTCAATTCAGTTGAGCCTAAAACGCAACTTTTACGAACTGTGCCGGGAACGAAATGTGAGCGAGCACCTTGAAGTGGCCCAGAGTTTAGGGGAGTCGACGATCCCAGCTCAAGCGCCCCCAAGCATACCAGCGGCCGCTTTGACCTCGAGCCAACATCGCCAATCCCGAGGGCGCCGCCGCCAGTTCTTCGATCGGTTCATCCAAGCCTTGCACCGTCACCGCTGAAAAATCCGTATTGATGTAGGTGTTGTTGCCCAGCTGTCCGTCCGAATTGCTACCCCAACACTTCACGCTACCGTCAGACAACAGCGCGCAGCCAAACTGATAACCCATCGCCAACTTCGTCGCGCCACTGAGGCCTTGCACCAAACTCACAGCCGAAAACGGCGGATCCAGAATGTTCGCCGACGTGTCCACGTTCTCGCGGAAACATCCCACACTGCCATCCGACAACAGCGCGCAAACATGCGCCTGCACGCCCGCCGCTGTGTTACCCGACGACGACGCCAGAGCCAATGCCGACGCCGGCAAAGTGATCGCGCGAAACACGCGGTTTCCGTTGTACGAGCAATACAAATTACCGCCCGAGCTCAAACCGCAAACATGATGTTGAGCGGAGTCGATCGACACCAACGCCTCCGCCGCCGCCACAGTCTGATTCACGCCGTAGTTATCAGGCGCCGTGCGCACCCACTTCACCTCACCTGTCGCCAACAGTCCATGCACCCAACCCGAGCTCACGCCGTGATCGACGATCGCGCCCATGTTCATCACCAGCTCCGGCGTCGTCGTGAACGCCGACACCGGCGTGGCACCCGGTCGCGGCACTTCCATACATCGCAAATTGGAATCCACGCCGCGCAGGCACGTGATCGCGTACTGAGCTCGCAGCTTCACCGTCGGCGACGCCAGACTCAACAGCACGCTGTCGGTCGAGTTCGCCGCGTTCAGCACGCCCGCGCAGCGCGTGTCGTTGTCAAACGTCCCGCACAAAGTCGCATTCGCCGGCATCACCTGACTCGCGCCATCGAGCAATTGCAAGTACACCGGCAGCGGCGACAACTGCGCCCCACCGACGCCCACAAAGCGACGCGGATCCGTGCTCACCGAGGGCAATGCCGCAGGCAGCGACGGCACCAGCGCCGCTGGCCTCACTTGCACGCGCAACTCTCGCGAATAAGAAACCGCGCCATCCACCGAGATTCGCAATCCAAAATCCCGCGCTGTCGCCAACACCGGAAAGCGCGACGTCGGCACTGGAATGCGCAGCGAAGTGTCGCCCGCACGCACACGCACGCGCGTCGACGCATAAGTCAGCGCGCGATCCGAGGCCTCGCTGGCCAAGTTGGTGAACTGCACGCTGGTTTCGCCATCAACGCCTATCGAAATCGGCAACGCGATCTCCACCACGCCGACTTTTCCCTGCTCAATACTCAAATCCGCCGCAAGTTCTCCCGTTCCACCCGACGAGGTCAGACCCAGCTGATCCGCCGTCTGCGCCGCAAAGGGTTTGCCGCAGTTTTGATACGCCAACACCAACACCGCCAGCGTGCACACGACGGCCAACTGTGCGGCTCGCGACGACTTGTACAATTTCAATTTCGTTGGCAATTTCGTTGGCGATGCCGATGGCGACGACGAATTTTCGCGCGACTTTCTCACGACTTCACCCCCACCCGCGGGACCGCGGACGACATGAATTCCAGTTTAGATTCAAAGACCTAGCTTGGCGAATGTGAGGGTGAAAGCTGCTCATTTTGAGACTCCAGAGCTGCCACGCTT
Source organism: Bdellovibrionaceae bacterium UBA2339 (assembly GCA_002344785.1). Taxonomy (GTDB): domain Bacteria; phylum Bdellovibrionota; class Bdellovibrionia; order Bdellovibrionales; family JAMPXM01; genus UBA2339. The sequence goes on along the minus strand of DDUL01000041.1, from coordinate 31,305 downwards.
GAGTGTGCAGATTCCCAGACCCCGCCCGCCAATCTTGACCTGCTGCCCAAGGCCAACGGCCCGCCAAGGGTCTGAAACTTCAGCGTAATTTCACATCCGCCAGAGCCCGGCGGCGTGCGCCCTCGGCTTCAAACATGAACTACGCGCGGCCGAGTTGGTGAATTTCGCAATACTTTTAAACACTTACAATTCAGCCCGCACACGCAAGCGCGGCAGTTTCAGGCTTGCCCAGCTCCCCAACTCGCGCTAACCGATGAGCACATTTTCAAAATGTTTCCGGAGGCTCACATGCAGTCCATCTCGGCACAACTTCGTTCGTCGTCCCTCGCATTGGTGATCGCGGCTCTCGTCGTCAGCGGTCTTGGGCCTTTGGCCTCGGCCACTGAGCTGACCAAGATGCCGTCGAAGTCGCTGCCTCCCAAGAAGAAGACGACCGCGCGCAAGCCTGCGACCGAAGCGACGCCCGCCGCAGCACCCGAGGCCGCACGCGTGGTCCTCGCACCCGGAACACCGCGCGAATTGGTGGATCTGCATCGCCGAGTGACTCGCAAACTGCGCGTCGGCTTCACCATCGCGGCGGCTCCCTCACTGCAAGGCGCGAACGTCGACATCGACAACGCGACGGTCGCGACCACCGAGCTGAGCTCGGGCTCCACGCCGGCGATCGAGCTGCGCTGGTCGTCGTTTGCCTATGAAGGCGACTACGCTCCTTACCGCTTCAACTGGTTCACTTCGCTCAACATCGAACGCGAGCGCGAAGTGGGTGCGGCGACTTTTCGTATTCTGAACGGACCGAACGCGGGCCAGACAACGACAGCACTCACTGGCGATGCGAAGCCGACGTATCAGAGCAATGTGTTGGCCGCGGGTCTTGAGTGGCGCGCGCCGAAGAGCTTCTACTTTCCTGTCGGCGTGAACTTGCCGATCCTCACGCGCTCGAATGTGCGCGGTGGAACTTTTGACTTGGGACCGCGCGTGGGCTTTCAGATTGGCGCCGGTGTCGAGGTCAATGCGAACTTTGAAATGGAACTCATGTTCCGCCGCGTGAACTACGCCCTGCTATTGAAAGATCCCGCGCAGCCGAATCTGAAAATCGGCGGCTCGGTGGACGCCACAGGTCTGGCGCTGAGCGGTCGCTACATTTTCTAAGCCTCTGATTTTTCAGCCCTGATTCTTTGGCTCTGATTCTTTGGACCTGACAGGCTTTTGCGGCGTGGCCGCGCCTAGCGCCGCGTGCGCGGCTTCGACTCGGGCGTCGCGTGCTGCTGTTGAAACTCGATCAATGCGGTGACGACGCGATCGATCTCGGCCGAAACGCCCCGACAGATCGACCAGTCCGTGTGTTGCGCACGCTCCATCACCTGACGGTGGCGCGGATGATCGGCGAAGCCAGCTTCGTCGTTAGCCACACGTCGCGACCGGCGCAAGATCACGCCCAACTCCGAGCTCAATCTCTTTTCGACGTTGCGAAGGCCTCGTTGCCGCTCTGATCCTGTCTGTCTTTGCGCGACGACCGAGGTGCGGCCTTCGCATTGAGCCGGCGGAGCCGCAGCGAACTGCGTGGACTCGTCCGCCACGATGAAGTTCGCTCGGAAGGTCACGCAAAATGCTCTCGTGCCATTGGCGCTCGGGATTTCAAGGCGCATTTCATGATTCGTCCATAGATAGTTGGACTGCTCTCGCCCCTGAGAGTCTCGAGTCATCGGGATGGGATAATCGGCGGTGTAAAACTCATCGTTGTAGATGAGGTTGAGTCGCAAGACATCTCGCGGACGAGCATTGGGTGTGTCGCGCAGATCAGGAGCGTAGCCTCGATTGAAATTCACGCCCTCACGCTGATAGATGTTGGCCTCGGCGCCGAGAATGTCGTCGACGCGGTCAATGCATCGGCTCATCGCGCGCATGCTGGCTCGCGTTTCTTCGACGGAAGTTTCCGATCCGGAGGGCGCGGGGGTTTGCGTTTGCGTCCAAGCCAAAGTCGGAAGGCTCATGATGCCGATCAAACTGATCGCGATGAGGTTGTGTTGCTTTCGATTCGTCATAAAGTTTCCTCGATCTGGCTTAACTCTTTGGCCTGGCAGACGGAGGCCTCGCTGAGCTTGAGACCAAAGCGTCGCGGTCCATCTTTCAACGAACACATGACGAGATCGCGCATCTTCGGCTCTTTGGTCTTTGAGCTGCAATTCCGAAGCAACTCAAAGCCGAGCGACTCACAAGGCGCGGTGGCTTGGTAAGCCTTCGCACTCTTCGCCAACTTTGACGGCGGCTTCGTCCAATCAAAGCAAGTGTCGAAAAACTTTCCGGGAGCACAAGCGAGCTCTGCCATCTCCTTCAAGTCCTTCAAGTCGCGCTCTTGCTGTGTCTTCGATGTCGCCTCGGTCTGCGCCTTCGCTCCGAAGGTCACTCCCATCGCGAGTCCCATTGCGAGTGCATGGACAATGAAATGAAGTTTCAATGCGACCCCCTTCTGAGCTTCTGCTGCGTTTTCTCATTGTAGCCTTGGCCGAGTAGGGCATGAGCAATTGGCTTTCTTGATGATGCGCATAGTCGACAGCCCTGTGGCCCTGGGTCAGAACTTAGTTAGTCCCGTAATTTCGGACACTTCCGTCCGAATCTCGGCCAGCGTCCAGTTTCGTGCGAGGGCCTTGACCCTCACAGAATTTACTCCTAACTTACACATCAGTTACACGTTACTCGCACGCGACTTACACACATCTGCGACGCTAGGGGTAGGGACGATGGATAAACAGACTTTTCCACAGCTCGAAAGAATCGACGAACGGGCCCATGAAACAGCGCCGACGCCACTCACGCCCAAAGAGAAGGTCGTGCTCGAGTTTCTTGAAGGCTATGCGCGGCTCAATGGAATGGCGCCCACCTATCAGGAGATCTGCTCGCACTTTGGCTTCGCCTCTTTCAATTCCGCGCAACGCTACTTGAAACAGCTCGAGGCCAAACACTACATCGCCTTGGGCGGCGGCAATCAAAAGCGAGCGATTCGCTTGCTGCGATCGTCCTCGGCATATCAAGAAATCGTCGAAGAGCGCGAGCGCGCCGCCGTTCCGATGGCCGCAAGTGGCGAGCCCACACCCGAGGCCGTGCAACTGCCGCTTCTCGGTCGTGTCGCAGCTGGAGCACCGCTGGAAGCCTATGAGAACGACGAGTTCATCGATGTGCCGGCCTCGCTCGTTAAGGCGCCGGATCGCACCTTCGCGCTTCGTGTGCGCGGTCGTTCGATGATCGACGACGGTATTCTTGATGGCGATGTGATTCTCGTGCAGCGCCAAAGCCAAGCGCATAACGGCGAGATCGTCGTCGCTGTGGTCGAAAGTGAGCGCGGCCAAGAAGAAGCCACGGTGAAGCGCTTCTACATTCACAAGTCCGACGATCGCCAGCAGAGACCGAAAGTGGAACTGAGGCCTGCGAACTCTGAGATGACCTCGATTTGGTGTGACCCTCGTGCCGTACAAATTCGCGGCGTGGTGGTCGGCCTGATCCGCAAGTTCTGGTAACCCGCACGCTTGGCCAGATAAAGCTGGCCGTTTGATCAAATGCCACTGATCAAATGCCACTGATCAGAAGCATGTAATCAGATGCATGTAATCAGAGGCCGCCGGAACTGACTGTACAACTTGATGCATTTTTTCACGCGCCCGATCGGCGCGAAGGGAATCGCTTTGTCTAAAATCGATTGTGAAATCCAACTTGAGGCGTCCGCGGCCTCACGCAACCCGCGACTCGCCGAACTTCGGCGCGAGCTCGGCGCTCAGCTATTGAGCGACGAACAGGTGCGCCCCGCGCAGGGGCTCGCGTCGCAGTGGGCGTCGCTCGACAGCTTCGTGGTCGGCGGCGGCTGGCCTCGCGGTGAGCTGAGTTGGATCGAGGCTCCCTGGGGATGCGGCGCCACAACTCTCATCGCACGATCCATGGCGCCACTCACTCAACGAGGTCAAGCCGTCGCGTGGGTGCATAGTGATTCGCGACTTCGCCTCAATCCCGCGGGTCTCGCCGCCAGCTGGCGCGTGCAGCCCGAAGCTTTGCTTTGCGTGCACACGCCGCGCGACACGCGTGAACAAGAGCGACGCTCGGCTTGGGCCTGGCAAGAAATTTTGGCCACGCGAGCTTTCAGTCTTGTGGTTCTCGATCTGCGCACCGAAGTCTCGAACTTGTCGAGATCAGCTTGGCCAAGCTCGAACTTGTCGAGCGCGGCGGGCGCAGCACCGGTGGGCTCCGGCCCGCAACATTCAATTCAGCATCAACTCCGGAGTGACGACTCTGCTCGTGGACAAGAGGCCTTCCCTGCTTCGCGAACCGCCGTCGATCGTCGCGCGCGCTCGAGTCAAGTTTCTCGTGCGCCGCTTCGACCAACGGAGATTCGCCAACTCCTCGCGCAAGCTCGTCGCTCCGGAGCGGCTCTGATTCTACTCACCGATCTTGAGCATTCTCCTTTGAGCTTCGAATCGAAGACGCATCTCAAGGCATCGTCCACACTCACAGCGGGGGCTGAGTCTCAAGCGACACAGCCCCATCAGCCGATCAGCCAGAAAGCCTCTCACTCATCGGCCATCCAGCAGCTGCATCAGGCCGCAGCTCTCGCTCTTCGCATCGAGCGCCGCGAAGTCTGGATCACTCGTGCTCAACATCGACCCACACCCCACCGACTCGAAAGGAGCTACGCTCATGTCGAAGCTTTCCTCGAACCCGTCGATCCCCGCCTCGTCCTGCGTCCTCGCGATCGGAACCGCTCTGCACCCGATCGAAGCTCCCGCTTACGCGGAGTCGCTGCTGCGCTTCTCCCCGCGGCTGACCTATCGCTCGAGTGAAACACGGACTTGGTTCTTTCTCGATCTCGCCTGCGCCGCTGGCTATCTCACGCGCGTGTATGCGTCCGCCGAAGGCCTCGCGCAGGCTGTGCGCCAACTCTTTCGTCAGCTCGGCGCGGAGTCGACGCTTCTTCTCGGCATCGCCGACTCACCCGCGACGGCGCAGGCCCTCGCGTGTGCGCATGGCGAATGGATCATGAATCGTGATGGCGATGTGGGCGAGGCCCTCGGCGAACTGCCACTCACCTCGCTGCTGGATCTCGAAGGTCTACAGGCCTGGGAGTCGCCCGCACGCGTCTCGCAAGTCGCATCCTTTTTCGCCATGCTCGGCTTTCAGCGCTTGAGTGAAGTGGGCGGTTTCCAAGCCGAAAGTTTTCAGGAGCGCTGGGGCGCCACCGGCGAGCAAGTTCGGAGGCGGCTTTTAGGACTCGATTCTGTGGCCATTTCGCCCTACCAATCCAGTGAGCGTCTTGAGCGCAACGTCGTGCTCGATTTTCCAGTTGGCATGGTGTCGCTGCTTCTTCACGAAATCGACGGCGCGATCCGCCAGCTCTTCGCGCGCCTCGAGGGGCGCCGCCTCGTCGTGCGCCGTCTGCATCTTCGTCTGCGCTGCGAGTACTCCAATCAAGTGCATCAGCTCGCACTCGAGCCCACTACACCTTCGCGAGAGCGCGGATTTTTCATGAGCTTGATTGAGAATCGTCTCGCCAAACTTGATCTCGATAATCCGATCAAGGATCTGGAAATTGAAGTCGAGCCGATGCCGGAGAACGAACAGCAAATTGATTTGCTCGACGAAGGCGAGAACCAACGCCAAGAGCTCGCGCTGAAAATCGATCGCCTGACGGCTCTCTTGCAGCTCGAAGGCCTCGAATGCGGCTTCGCTCGGCGCGAAGATCGGCGCGCGCCTGAAGATGCGGTGTCATGGTCGCGCACACCGCGCTCGGCTCACGCCGAAGCTCCGGCCTATGGCGAGTGGGACGAGGAGACAGGATTTGTTCCGCACGCTCAGTACGCGCGCGATTTGGTCAGCGCACCTCGTCCAAGCTTGATGCTTCGACAAGCTGAGCCCGTCAGCGACGTCGAGCACCAAGAGTTGCAGCTTCTCAGCACGCATCCCATTGAGCGCATCGAACCTGCATGGTGGGAAACACGCGCCGGTCCACACACCTCCGCCTCGCCACTCGCCGATCGCGCGAGCGGAGCAAGTGGCGCGATTGGCGCGAGCCGCCTGAGCGACACGCGCGACTACTATGTCGCCGTCGATCCGCGCGGCCGAGCCCAATGGCTCTTTCAGGAGAAGTCGACGCAGCAGTTCTACCGTCACGGCTACTTCGACTGAAGCTCGCAATCGAAATGCTCGGCGACGACGACGCCCCTAGCGCTGGCGGACTTTTGCTAGCGCGGACGCTGACTTCGACGCGAAAACTGAATCTGGCTCACTGACCTTCGCTCCGTGTCTCTCAGAATTGGCTCTAACTTCGTACTCACTCAACACTTCAACTTACGAGGACTGAACATGATGACATCACGACGCCTCACCTCGGTTCCTGCTTCACCTCGCTCTCAATTCGTGCAGCCGCCGATCGCGCGCGCAATTCGCCGAACCGAGTCCAACTATGCAACACAAGAAGAGCTTGTCTTTACCTGCGTGGCCTTCCTCGCCCTCCTCCTCCTCGCCAGCTTCGACGTCCTCGTGCGCCTCTGAGAGCGCAGGCTCAGGTAGTGCTTCTGGTAGTACTTCTGGCGAGGCCTCTGGTGGCGGCTCGGAACGCGGCTCTGCTCGTGCTTCTGCTCGTGTTTCTGCTCGTGTTTCTGGGCAGTTCATCCGCGCTGGCGCGGGTCACACTGCGTTACTTGGAGCGGGCAATTTGCCCGCACACGCTCAAGACCACGCGGCCGCACATGCACAAACGCAAGCTCCAATCGTCGACAACAACACGCACGACACCGACTTCACCCGCGCTGGCGCGGGTCACATGGCGTCAATCAGCGCAAGCGACACTTCCGCTCACAATGCACTCGTCACCCGCGCTGGCGCGGGTCACTCCGCGTCACCCAACACAGAGACCCGCCCACTCACAACTCACAGCCCACTCGGCCCCGACTACGTCGAACTGCTCGCGCGCTCGAATTTTTCCTTTCTGCGCGGGGCCTCGCACCCCGAGGAGATGGTCGAGCAAGCGAAGCGTCTCGGCTACAGGGGCTTGGCACTCGCGGATGTAAATGGACTGTATGGTGTCGTGCGCGGGCATCAGGCCGCCGAGCGGCCGAGTCACTTCGATGCCGAAGGCCTCGCGCTTCACCAACTTCACCAAGAGCGTGGCGGCAACTTCCGCTATCATGTCGGCGCCGAGCTCACGCCCTACGACGCCAGTCCCTTGGTGCTCTTGCCGATGAACATGGACGGCTATCGTCTGCTCTCGCGGCTGATCACGCGCGTGAAGCGGCCCGCGGCGAAAGCGAAGATCAAACTGAGCTTCGAAGAACTCGTCGAGGAGGCTGGCGATCAAAGCGGTGATCTGATCGCCATTGCGCTACCACCTTGGACGGATGCGCAGATCGAGCGTCTGCACGCGAGCTTCGGCGATCGCCTGTATCTGCCGGTGACCAAGGACTACACTTGGTCGTCGATTGCGCTCGCGCGACAAGCGCTCGCCTATGAAACAAAACTCGGCGTGCAACTGATCGCCTCGCAGCGCCCGCTGTTTCACGCGCCGGAGCGCCGGCCGCTGCACGACATCCTCACTTGCCTGCACGAAAAGACCACGCTGCAAGATGCTCACACACGTCTGCTCACCAATAGCGAGCGACACCTGAAGCCTCTCCATGAGCTGCAAGAGCTCTACCGCGATCGACCCGATCTCCTCACTCGCACCGTCGAGATCTCACAGCGCCTGCAGTTCTCGCTTCGCGAACTGCGCTACAAATACCCCCAAGAATTGATTCCACCGGGCGAGACCTCCGCCAGCTTTCTCAAGAAACTCGTCGAGCAAGGTGTGGAGTGGCGCTATCCCGCGTGGACGCCGCCGGAAATTCTGCGCAAAGCGCGAGCCCAAGTCGCGCATGAACTCGAACTGATCCGCGATCTTGAGTACGAAGATTATTTTCTCACACTTTGGGATGTCTGCCAGTTCGCACGCGCGCGCGGCATCTTGCACCAAGGCCGCGGTTCAGCCGCCAACTCCATCGTCTGCTTTGCACTCGGGCTGACCGCGATTGATCCGATCAAACTCGGACTGCTCTTCGAGCGCTTTCTTTCGCGCGAACGCAACGAGCCGCCCGACATCGACATCGACTTTGAACACGAGCGCCGCGAAGAAGTGATTCAGTACATCTATCAAAAGTATGGCGCTGAGCGCGCAGCGATGGTGTGCACCACGATCTGCTACAGATCACGCCTCGCGATTCGCGATGTCGCACGCGCCTTCGGTGTGCCCACACCCACCGTCGATGCGCTGGTCAAGTACATGGGCCGCGAAGGGCTCTCGCGCCTGCAAAACCCCGCCGCGCACGAGCCCTTCGATCCCACACGCTACGGTCTAACGCCCGAACGCTTCGATCTGCTTGTGCGACGCGCGCGGGAACTTGTCGGCTTCCCTCGGCATCTCGGCATTCACACCGGCGGCTTCATCATCTCACACGAACCCGTTATTGATCTTGTGCCTGTCGAGGCCGCGACGATGACCAATCGCTACGTCATCCAATGGAACAAAGACGACGTGAATCTGCTCGGCCTCATGAAGATCGACGTGCTGTCTCTCGGCATGCTCACCGCAATTCGCAAAGCGCTCGAAACTCTTCAACGCGTGAAAAAGATCGAGCACGATCTCACCACCATCCCGCAAGAAGATCCCGCGACTTACGAGATGATCCAACGCGCACAAACCACCGGCGTCTTTCAGATCGAGTCGCGCGCGCAGATGGCGCTGCTCCCGCGCCTCAAGCCGCGCACTTGGTATGATCTCGTCATCAGTGTGGCGATCGTGCGCCCCGGCCCCATTCAAGGCGGCATGGTGCATCCGTACTTGCGTCGCCGCGATGGCCTCGAACGCGTGAGCTACGCGCATCCGCGGCTTCGCAAAGTGCTGCAGAAAACTCTCGGCGTGCCGCTCTTCCAAGAGCAAATCATGCAGATCGCCGTCGAGGTCGCTGGCTTCACGCCCGGCGAAGCCGATGAACTGCGCCGCGTGGTCTCCAGCGCCTGGAAAAAGAAAGCCGTGATGCACGGCCTTCGCCAGCGCCTCATCAACGGCATGCTCGCCAACGGTCTGAGCACCGAGTACGCCGACCAAATCTATCGCGTGATCGAAGGCTTCGCCTCCTATGGATTCCCCGAGTCCCACGCGGCGAGCTTCGCTCTCATCACCTACGTGAGCTGCTGGCTCAAGCGCCACCACCCCGATGTGTTCGTCGCTTCGCTACTCAACTCACAACCGATGGGCTTCTACCCGCCCCGCCAACTCATTCACGAAGCGCAACGAAACGGCGTCCGCTTCCTCCCCCTCGACGTCAACCACTCGCAATGGGACTACGAAGTCATCACACCCGGCGTGATTCGCACAGGTCTTCGCTCCATCAACGGCCTGTCCGAGCTCGACGCGCAAAAGATCATCACTGCGCGTGGCGCGCCTTGTGGCGACGCGCGTGGCGCGCAGGCGCCGGAGATCGCCGCCCGCGCTGGCGCGGGTCACGCTGCGTTACTTGGCGCAGTCATCAACACGATCGGTGACGACACGCGCGCGCGTGCGCAGGATCACCTCACACGCGACACAAGTTCTAGCTCTAGCATCCGCGCTGGCGCGGGTCACATGGCGTCAACCGGCGCAAGCGATACATGCACTCACGATGCACTCGTCACACGCGCTGGCGCGGGTCACAGCGCATCACAAATCCAAGAAGCCGCCACGCCACTCACCGCGCCCGCGCCACTCACCGCCACTCGCACACCAACAACACCACTCACGCCACTCACCGCGCCCACTCCGCGCACACCCTTCCGCGATCTCGAAGACTTCATCCGACGCACACGCCTCACGCGCAAAACCTACACACGCCTCGCCCAAGCCGGCGCACTCAGCGCACTCGAGCCCGACACACGCCTCGCACTCTATCGCCTGCAAGGCATCAACTATGATCAAGGAAGTTTCTTCTACGCGAGCGAACCGATCACACAGCACGACGACGGCCGCCACAACATCTCGCGCGAATCGCAATGGCAACGCGTGCAGCGCGAGTTCGCCGCCAAAGGCTTCACTCTCGACACTCACCCTCTCAAACTCTTGCGTCCACAACTGCAACGCGCGGGCGCGCGCACCGCCGCCGAACTCGCCACCCTCGGCCACGGCGCTGAAGTGCAAGTCGCAGGACTTCTCACCATGATGCAAAAGCCGCCCACCGCCAAAGGCGTCGCTTTCCTCTCACTCGAAGATGAAACCGGCATCAGCAACATCATCCTCATGCCCGAGGTCTACCAACGCCTGCGCCTGCAACTGCAAAGCTCCCCCATCCTCCATCTCCGAGGCCGCCTCGAAGCCCGCCACGGCGTGCGCCACCTCAAAGCCACCACACTCCTCGAGTCCACACTGCCGTAAGTCCCTCGCACACACGCGAAGACCTTAAGCCCCTCGCACGATCCGAATCTTCAACCCCAATGCCGACAACAGCCGAACCACATTTCGAAACGAAGGATTGCCATTTGAAGACAACATCTTGTGCACAGCCTGCCGGCTCATCCCCGCCATCTCCGCCACACGGCTCATTCCATGCGCTCGAATCACACGCGCCAAGGCCTGCTCAAGAAACTCATCACCACCTTCTTCCATAGCTGCCGCGAGATACTCAGCTGCAAACTTAGGCCGCTTGAGCTCTTCCGACAGTTTCTCTTCAACCGCACCCTTCCACCGAAGCGTCGTTGCCATAAATCCTCCAACCCATTCGCTAACTCAAATTTTCGAAAAACCAAATTCACTCAGACTCCTCCAGCCACACCAACCGAAGGATCGCGAGCTCAACCCGCGCGCGCCGCACATCCAGTCGTTGATTCGCCTTCGATCCGCCCCGCAGAATCACGATCCGATTTGATCCCGACTGCATTACGAGTCGAAAAGTAGAGACGATAACCAGGTCCCTCGAAGACCCGACACTCGAATAGACCCCGCCCCAGAGACTTCCAGTCGCCGAAGTGCCCCTTCGCCATTCGCTCTAGGCGGACGAAGATCCTGGCCTTCGCTCTCGTGTCCTTTAACTCACTCAACCAATCGAGAAACGGGGATCGCCTCGTCGTCGGATCGACATAGAACTCAAGGCTCTCCACCCGAAATGGTCCCGAACGCATCATACCCCCTCGTCCCCAAAACGTCAACCATAGTTGACATAGCGGCCGAACAAATTAGATGAGACGAGATCAATGCAATTCCCCGAGAGGGCTTCAACTCCGCCAACGAGCCCACCGGCACGAGGTCGAACTCGAGAGTCGGACAAGGCCCATAGGTAAACAGAGATTTGGAATGCAGCTAAAGCCAGACGGGCAAACCCCGCTCCGCCCGCTGACTAAAACACTAAATCAACTAATTTAAATGAGTCTTCGAACTGCGCCAGCTGTCACTCAAAGAAGTACGCGAACAGTAGTGGAGAGAACTGAGCGCTGGCCAACATTACAACGGGGATCCGGAATGGCCAAAAATTGGGACCTTTCGGAAGCGAAGTTTAGTAGCGAATAAAATTGTTAGCCATTGCGGGCCTCAAAACTGTACGCCCAACAGTTAAAGTGCCGAAAAAAGTCGGGCAACAAAATTCGATTCAATTTCCCGGCGAAGCAAATCTCGCGAACGTAGTTCGGCCAATTGTTCACTTTCAGCTGCCTCCGAAACCTGAATCTCAAAACCAAATGATTCGCTTCCCTCATTCACTGTGACATAAAGGCGGCGTATTTGAGCATGAAGTTTCAGATTACTAATCTTCGGATCAGCCACAGTCTCTTTCTCAGATCTCACTCGAATGATAACCGGTCCATTGTTTGTGACTTTAAATCCATTGGTCAAAAGAGCTTTTGACACTCGATCACGAAGATCTGCATCGCCCTCAAGCTGGAGCGAAAACTCAACGTTCATAGATTCTCGAATCAGTTCTCCCGAGATACTGTTAAATGATCCCTGAAGAATCAGTGAACTGTCAGGAAAATCTGGATCATTAGGAAAGCGAATTGCATCGTAGGCCTCGACTAGAGGAGCGTGCTTGTTTAACAAGTCCAATGCCGACCTGAGCGCCCGAATTCTTGCCAGCCTGATCGAAGAGGATCTTGCGGACGAGACCAAAGATCCTACTCGATTACCGAGGTCCAAAAGCCGAGGCTTATATTTAACAAGCCAATCGCGGCGATTTAAGCGGAGTTTAACGTGAGCCCGTCCAGTCACCTTGTCGTAGTCTTCAGCCAGAGTCTGCACTTCAGTTACAAAATCTGAGGTTGCCCGAACTGAGTGCTGCGACGTGAAGGTACGGCTCACGATCTCGGTAATTCCACCTGACGGATTCAAACTTCGCGTAGCTTCAATTTTCTTATTGGATTGGGCGTCTACCGCGCTCTTAATCGACTTGGCGATTTCAGCTCTGGCCTCGTCTCTTGCTACGGACAAGGCCTTTATCTGCGATGTGTTCGTTGCTTCGCCATTTCCCTCGAAGGACTCACCGGCCTTTGCAAACTCAAAGGGCAAAAGCATGAGAGCGAAGCCAACTAGAACTTTAGCGTTCATCCAATGCTCCGCCAATTGCCGACATGATCTTTTTCTTTTCACTGTCGGACCGAACTCCCAGTTCAGAAAGCGCCGCGGTGGCGGCTCGGTTAAATTCGTCGATCATCGCTCTTTGCGCCTGCGTCTTGTCAATCTTGGCCAACGCCCAAGTCATTCCAGACTTGTGATCCCGCCAAGTTGCGACGATTGTGGAGCCATTTAAAGTTCGGTTAACGAGATTTGTTTCATTTGCCGTAAACTTCGATCTCCATGCATCGACCACCTTAGTTGAGCTTGCTGAAGCGGCCGTTCGATTTCCGGCACTCTCCTCAGCAGCTGATCTCATCCGCTCCATCACCTTCTGAGCGCTCTTCTGCACTTCAGTTTGAAGTGCAGCTGCGACTTCGCGACGAGCCTCGTCTCGTGCCTCACTCAATCCGACATCAAGATCAGAGTAGTTTGACTTTCCGACCCCATAGAATGCATCCGGTCCGAACAACTTTTCGCCAGCAATTTGTGGGCTACTTACCCATTTTGGCTCGTCTGAGTTTCCAGACAGTGTTTGTGTCGCACAACCACTCAATAACACACCCGCACTGACCAATAGCTTTGCCCATACCGACTTGCCGATTTTGTAACTCATTTTCCTATCCCCCTCAAAATTGACTGATCTCGAAACTCGATCGCTATCGACTCAACTGCGCGCTTAAATGAAATGAGCTGCTGATCCGCTTCTTTGCTCGAAGTTCTCAGAGTCTCACCCGACTCTAGATCGATCAGACTGAAGTTCAAAATACATCGCACTTCTTCACAGAAGACTTCCGGCAGAACTAACAACTTCGCTCCTGCAAAGCCTCCGAATTTTTTTAGTTTTCCAGCATCAAATGCGATGGAACGTGAGGCCGAAATTTCACCTAAAGCCACATTGAGAGACTCGCCTCGGCTCAACGTGACGAAGTGCCGAGTGTCCTCCATGCTGCCTTTGATGACACCGGGTAGAGCTGACAGAATCAATTGCGGCACATTTTGACTCTTGATTTCAGAAATTGCGATTTGCACTCGCTCGACATTTCCATCGGCGGACTCAGGCTTTGCCTCGGGCGCAGCAACAAAAGCCGGCTCTCGAGAGAATACTGGAAACCTCAACTCTCTGAGCTTTTCCTTCAATGCCTGCAGGACTGCTGGTTTAGTTCGCCCAAGACCAACGGCTCCCCCGTGTCGGGAAGACTCACTTGCCTCACCATTGGTTAAGATCGACGAAACTCCGCTTGCCGTATTGATATAGGCAATCCGAATCCAACCTTTGGTCTCAACAGCAGAACCAGAAAAGGACACCATGTTCAAAAGTTGACTTCCTATACTTTGCTCACTGTCATCATAGAAAGTTGGCTTAATGGTAACCGCCACCAGAATCACATCGTCGCAAGCCTCACGCTTTCCTTCAGATTGTGCTAGGTCATTCGGCCACATTGTTTCTGGAACAATTTTTTGTCGAATTCTGAACTTAACGTTCTCTTTGGCACCTTTGAGTCCCAAATCTCGCTCAACTTCAGTCAGTATGGGTACGATTTCATCGGGCTTGAGTTGCCCATCATAGAATCCAACAATCAGAACATTTCGAATTTGGCCGCTCGCCATTCGATTTGGATTCGAGACACACGCGGTTGTCATGAGTAGCGTCACTACCGGAATTATACTCTTAAGACTTCCGCAATTAAGCAAAGTCAGTCGGCAGATTTGTCGAGTAACTACGTACAACATTAGACAGTCTCCAGCCTATAAAAGTGAGCTGTTTGATACGTACCCTTGACCATGTCGGTTCTTTTGATCGAATTGATGACATTCATTCGGAATTCCATACGACCGATTGTGTGCAACCTGCCATCCGAATCTTAAGTTAGTTCAAGCGTCGAAGCTGTATCCAATCTTGAACGTCCCGATGTGAGAACGCCACCGCTCAAGGGAGCAATGACCCGAATGAGACTCTGGGTGCAAGGGTAGCCCGCGGTGGTAACAAAAATAAGTTGGGCGAACCAACCCGTATACTGTGATCTCAAGTTTGCATTCATTGATTTACAGGTGGAGTAAGCCCATCGAGAACTATACGCCGAACTACTCAAAAACCTGGCGCATTAGTTCGATCAACTTCTGCCCTTTAGAGGATCACAGCACGCCAAGCGCGGCGCAAAACAAGACTAGGTTCCAACTTCAAACTCACTCACTGAGAGCACTTACAAATTGAGAGACCTGATGTGTTTGAGATTTTAAACGCCGCGATTTGAGACGTCTCGCCAAGTTTGACTGAGGACTTCAGTCAGATCTTTGATTTGAACTCGCAAGATACAAAATTTCTGAACACCAACAATCGAGTCGTCGCCGTTCGGCAGTGCAGTCGCATTCTCTGTGTTAGCCCGATGGTGAACGTGTGATTTTGTCACCAACTGTTTCTGAGACGTGTCCCGCAGTCTGAGTTCGGAATCGAAGTCAGCCAGAAGCTTCTTCAACCCAGATCGATGTGCTTCGCTGCGCGGCCAACTTCCATACAGCCAACCGTGCGCCGTCGATTTGGAAACCTTAAACTCAGCAGCAAGTCGTCCGACACTCCACAGTCTATGGCGACAATAGTTTCGCAATTGACGGCCTAGATCAGATTCTGAAAGTTGATCGATCAGACCGTAATCGTAATCCGCCAGCTGATCTTGCCGTCGAGGTCCCGACATTTCCTCACCATGCATTTTGAACCTCGTCGAATCCCTGAGTCTACCCTAGGATCGTTTCCACTTATCGAAGCAGATTCTGGACACACGGAGAGATAGGTTCATATCGAACGACCTTTTCAATCGAGTACGAAACTCGGACCTCCTCACATATACGGAACTGAACTTAAGCCCCTCGCAAGAGACGTTCTCGTCAGAAACATTGAAGTGCTTTGACTCCCAAAACAGACTCAGAACGCCTGTTCGCATCCCAGAACGATCGTTCGCGAAGTCGAACACAACTTCTGTTCGACGCGAACTCTCGGGAAAATCATCGGACATGATCCTAGGACAGCAGCTTGAACGAATCCTCAAAGACCGGCGAATCTCACTCTCCCACCTGGCCCGGGAGACGAAGATCCCAAAGGCGACACTTCATGGCTGGACGACCGGCCAACGCTCAATTGATCCAATACAGGTCAGAAGAGTTGCTCAAGTTCTAGGAATTTCGCTCCATCAACTCTTGTTCGGTGAGCCCGACCCTCTCGAGAGAGGCATCTCCAGCCCTGGACCATCACGACACAATTCTTCAGAAGGTGTTTTGTCCCTCAACCAAGATGTGATGTTCGGAATATCGAACGACCCGAGTAATCTCCAAAAGGTCCAATACCCGACACTGACTTCTGTTCAACTTCACGAGGTCTTCTCCGGAGATCTTCGGGTGACCATTCATCGCATCACTCCCAACCCTCCGGACACGACATCAACGAGCGATACACCCTCGCGATCCTCAGCCGCCTCAAAAGACTCAAGGCCACAGCGATAAACCCATCAGCGTTCCACTTTGAGACAAACTACATCAGCGAACGAGCCCGACCGATAAGACCTAAGTCATGGCGGGCTGCAATTCGCGTCGAAGTTCGCGACCTCAGTTTCAAGCTACAAAGCACCGCTCTCAATTGAGCCGTGCGACCTCCGTTGTTGCACCCAAGGAAGTCGACCTGCGCAAACAGCAACGACTGCTCACGATGTTCCTCGGCATCGCGCTCCTCGCACCACTCTCCGCCTGCAAACAAACCGAAATGACAGCGCAATCATCGATTCGCGTGAAACGCGCGGTTGAAATCACGTGGACCAAAAGCAGCGCCAACAGCGTGCACGAAAGCGGCGGCGGCTACCTCGTGCAAGTTTTCAGCGACGCCGCAACAACTCAGCTCACTCAATCGCATTTCGTCGATGGCACAAGCCTCGGATCGAGTTCACAGCCCGCACTTGAAGTGTCACTCGACCCCGGAACTTATTTTGTGCAAATCACGGCGATCTCTAAGGCCATCAATCCTCTCAACAATCAAGCCGGTCGCTCAGCGGCGTCAGACCTCGTGCAAATCGAGGTGCCCAAATGAAGCGACACACAGCCGCGCACGCCAACACCACGCTCGCCAATCGCGCCCACACCACACTCGCGTTGTCCGCAACACTCATAATCACCCTCACCCTCACCCTCACACTCGCACTCGCCACCGCGCCCAAAGCCCACGCGCAAACACTTCTCCGCGCGCGTGAATCAAGCCCCACAAAAGCCGCCACCCACACCGCGCCAGAAGCAGCCCAGCACCGCCCGGATCGCGTGTTGGTGAAGCTCACGCCCGAAGCGCGAGCCCAAGGCACGAAGACTTCAAACGTCTTCAAAAACGCAATCGCCTACAACAAGCTCTTCGACACCGCTGACGACAGTGCCTGGGTCGAAGTGCAGATCGACACACAATCACAATCACTTGAACAAGCGCTCAACCAGCTTCAAGCCGACCCCAGGGTCGCCGTCGCCGAGCCCGACTACATCGTTTACGCGAGTGCCACATTCCCAAACGATCCTTCGCTCTCGCAATCCTGGGCCGTGCGCAACAACGCTCAGGAAATCCGCTCCATCGCCTTTAAGACCTCGCCCTACTCCGTGAACTCCACGGGACGCGGCAAAGATTTCGGCTTGCCCGAGGCCTGGGACACTCGCACCGACTGCACAAGCCAAATCGTCGCCGTCATCGACTCCGGCACATTGCTCACGCACGAAGATCTTGTCGACAATCTTTGGTCACACCCCACCACCAGCGCCAAAGGCCACGACTACATCAACGGCGACACAGACCCCACCGACGACAACGGCCACGGCACGCACGTCGCAGGCATCATCGCCGCGCGCGGCAACAATTCCATCGGGCTGAGCGGCGTGTGTTGGCAAGCGAAGATCATGTCGCTGAAAGCACTGGCCGCCGATGGCTCCGGCACGACATCTGCCGTCGTGAACTCGATCGGCTACGCGCGAGTCAACGGCGCAAAAGTGATCAACATGAGTCTCGGTGGCTCGACGTTCTCGCAGTCCATGCTCGATGCGCTGACTCTCGCCGCGAACTCGGGCATCAGCGTCGTCGTCGCCGCAGGAAACAGCGCCGCGAACACCAGCACCAGCGCCACCTATCCTTGCAACTACCAAGTCACGGGGCTGATCTGTGTCGGCGCCGTCGACCAAGACTTTGCGATCGCCGACTTCTCCAACTACTCCACCACGCATGTCGATGTCGGCGCACCCGGCACCAACATCGTCGCGCCCTACTTTCAAAAGTGGACGGTGGTGAACATGTCCGTCGCCAATTGGACCGACACCTCGGGCACGGTGGGCGGCTGGGCTGGCGCCTTCTTCAAGGGTTTACCAATTCTCGCCTTGCCCGGCACATGGAACGGCAGCAGCAACACCTATGCGAACAACATTTCCAACGATTCGATCTGGCAAGGCTTTAACTCACTGTCTTCGATCTTCAGCGGCACGCCGAGCGAAGCCTACATCACCGCTCGAATGAGCTACAGCACACAAGCCAACGTCGATGAAATGAAGTGGAGTGTCGCGACTGGAACTCAAGATCCTTACTCCACAACTTACGTTGGACTTGAACTGAGCGGTACTTCATCGGGCACGTCAACGCTCGTCGCGCTCCCCCTGATCGGCGACGATGCCGCCGACGATTACGGCGTCAATTGCCTCAGTGTCGCCTGCAGCGCGGGTTTCAATTTCGTATCGGATTCGAGCACCGTATCGACGGGCGCGGCAGTGTTCGAAATCAAAATCGATGGCTTGATGGCCTCCACGCAAGGCTACGAAATTCTCAACGGCACCAGCATGGCTTCGCCGCAAGTTGCAGGCCTTGTCGCCCTCTTGCGCGCGCAAAACCCCAACTTCAGTATCACGGAAGTTAAAGACGCCGTTCTCAACACCGGCGTCTCCGTCTCCAGTCTCTCCACCAAGTTTGTCACCAGCCGTGTCGCCCACGCTGGTGCCGCCATGTCCTACGTGCCCAAAGTCACCGGCGTGCAAGTCCGCCTCAAGTAAGTCCTCCGCCACAAAACCACACGCGCTCCTCCAGCGACTTTGCGACAAACGCAGATTTCAAAGCACTGCGAACGCCTTGCAGAACCTCATCCCAAGACTTGTGCGAGCCTCGCAGAGCAGGCAGACTCCAAAGCATGTCTTGCAGATGGCCCGCCTCACTCTCATTCGCGCCGATTCTGGTCGCGACTCTGGTCACGGCTCTGGTCGCACTGTCGGGCTGCAACGTCAGCCAACCGCAACCCAACAACAGCGACTCAAGAGTGGGCGAGGCCACAGCGCCTTGTGCGAATTTTCCGCTCGGCCTATTCGCCGATCCGCAAGGCGAAGTGCAAGTGTCACTGCGCCGATCAGCTGATCAACGGCAGGCTTTGCAGGTTTTGCTCGCGGAAATCGGTCAAGAACTCAGCGTCGATGTCGGTCCGCAAAGCTTCACCGACACCTTGAGCGGCCAACCTCAACTTCAAGCGCAAGCTCGCTGCGAAGGCCGCGCCCTTCGCATTCAAGGCCATCGACTTGCGCGCCCAGGGACAGGCCCAAGCGCTCCGCAAAACTTCGACTACACACTCGAACTCTCCGGCCAAGATCTCGCCCTCACTGCGCTGGTCGGATCACGGCTGCGCGCCAACTTGTTACGCCTGATTCCCCCAGGCGGCACCAACGTCGCCGACCTCCATGTCCTGCTGGCATCCGCGCATCGCCCGGATCGCTGCCCCAGCTTCGCGCGCCAAGCACTGACGTTCGTCGGATCCTCATCAACAGGTCGCACGCTGCAAATCAGCTTGCACACGCCGGCGCGCAAAACTCCGACACTTAGGATCGGTGCGGACACTTTGTCCCTCGACGGCATAGCCCGCACTCAACAAGGCGTGACCCGCCTCGGACTATGCGACTCGCAAGGCGAGATCGCCTTCATACAACTGGGTCGCGTCGCCGAGCCCTCAAGCGCGAAACTCCAAGCCACGGCCACACACCTTCGCGGACAACTGCGAATCAAATCCAGCCGCTGGACCACCGAAGAAAGCTTCCTGCTCGCACCCCAATAGCGCCACAACCAACGACAAACCTGGCGACACACGCTCCTTTGTCGTGGCACGGCTTGCCACCTCCCGCTCAGCGCGCGAAACTTTCCGCTATGAAAATCGCGATCTTCGACACGCACAAATTTGAGAAGTCCTACTTCGAGGCCGCGAACTCCCGACCACGCCCACACAGTTCCACACCTCATCAGATCACCTGGCTGGATGCGCGCCTCAACTCACAAAGCGCGCGCCTCGCCGCTGGACACGATGCTGTCGGCTCCTTCGTGAACGATCGCGTCGACGCCGACACTTGTGCGCAATTGGCCGCGCTTGGCGTGCGACTGATCGCGCTTCGCTGCGCAGGCACCAATCATGTCGATCTCAAGGCGGCTGCCGAACACAAACTGCAAGTCGTTCGCGTTCCCGAGTACTCACCGCACGCCGTGGCCGAACATGCCGTGGCCTTGTTGCTCACCCTCAATCGGAAAATTCATCGCGCACACAATCGCGTCCGCGAAATGAACTTCTCGCTCGACGGCCTCGTAGGCTTTGATTTGTATCGGAAAACCGTTGGCGTGATTGGCGTGGGCCGCATCGGTCAAGTCTTCGCCAAAATCATGAGCGGCTTCGGCACCGAGGTGCTTCTCCATGATCCGCAAGCCTCACCGGATTTCGCCCAACAGATCGGCGCGCGCATCACCTCTCTCGACGAAATTCTCAAACTCAGCGACGTGATCTCGCTTCACTGCCCGCTCAACGATCAAACACGTCACCTGCTCGACACATCACGCTTCTCCAAAATGAAGCCCGGTGCGCTGATCATCAACACAGGTCGCGGAGCCCTCATCGAAACTCGAGCGCTCATCCAGGCACTCAAGTCTGGACGGCTCGGCGGCGCCGCACTTGATGTTTATGAAGAAGAGGCCGGCGTGTTTTTCGAAGATCTCTCGGAAACCGGCGTCAACGACGATCAGCTCGCGCGGCTATTGACCTTTCCCAATGTGCTGATCACGTCACATCAAGCTTTCCTCACCCACGAGGCGCTCACCGCGATTGCGCAAACGACACTTCAGTCTTTGGATGAATTCGTCGGCGGCCGAAAGCTCAGCTCGCCCGCCCTCTAATCAAAGAACCGGCTCGATACTCAAGCCCCATACGGCATTGCGCGAGCCAAAGCCTCAGCCTGTCGCTCCGCCTCAGCGCGCTCTTCTTCCGTCATCGGTCGCACGCCCGCGCCACCCGTCGCGCGATAAGTTTCAACATGCATCAGAAGCTCAGTCTGAGCCTCCATCATCTCAGAGACCGCCACGGCTCGCGCCGCTTCGCTGCCCGAACTCACCGACGGTGTCGCACTCGGCGCCTCCACACGGCGAACACGCATATTGCCCAGCACGCGTCCCAGGGCATGATTCATCCGAGGCGTGAGACCAGCTTCCTTCATCACATCATGCGCTGTAGTCGCAGCACGGAAGTAGCGCGCCACTTCACGCATCTCCACCACATTCAGCTTCGACAGATCCAAATCCCAATTCAAAAAACGCATGCGCAAGTACGGCAAAGTTCCCTCGCGCAGTTTCGACACGCGCGCCACCGCCATCGCGCCCACGTAGTTGTAGCGCGCCTGCAACAACAGCTCGAGCACACGCGGATAGTTCAAAGCCTCGCGCACATAGCCCGGCAAATCCGTCGCACGAACTTCACCGCGATCCATTTTCGCCTTCGAGGCCACGGCCTCTCGCAACATCGAGTACATCGTCATCTCTGCCACACCCGGCTGACGCTCGCGCATCACCGTCTGCTTCGGATTCACCATGTGCAGAGCCGCGGCCAATGAGTTGAAGTTCATTTGCCGATTGCCCGCATCAGAGTCGCGAGTTGCAAACGGATCGACCTCGGTCTGACCCGGCACCAAAAACTCCTGCACGTCCTTCATGAATTCCTTCATCGCACTCTCAGCGGCCTCGACCCGACGAACCGGAGTGTCTTCACCGATCGCCGACCAAATCTGATATTCGAAGCTCATGAAGTACTTGCCCGCTTCACTCACCTTGCGAGCCGAGTCGCGCGCGCTCACCATCGCATTCAACGAATCGCGACGCGCCTTCAGCGAATCCCCTTGTCGAAGCGCATCGTACATCTCGCCCATCTGTCGCCCGAGCTCATCACTCGTGCGCCCCAACTGCTTGGTTTGATCGCGCATGTCCATGGTCGCATCGTGCATGTTATCGAGCTGCTTTTTGGCTTGGCAGGCGCTCATGCTCACCACGGCCATCACCGCCACCGCCAACTTCACAGTCTTCAAGCTTGCCTGTCGCATGTGCGAACTCCTCATCACGATCTCGTCTGGATTCCCGCGGGCTCAAAAGGCGCGCTCCGAAACTCGAACGCTTCCGATCAAAACCCGGACATCCCTTCCCGCTGGGCAAACCTGATTCCAAGCCCAGCACCCCACCATTTCGAGCCCACGGTCCGCCAACCTGTAAAAAACTCCAAATCGGCCGAAAACCGCCGGCATTTCAAGGACTTGCCTCCTCGCTAACGATTTGCATACACCTTCGGCTTCGGCAGAAACACCGCCAGCAGCATCGATCCCAATGATTTGATCTAAATATCGGAAATTAGTGTATTTTCAGCGGAATATTGAAGCCAGACAAAAAATGTCCGATAATACAAATATGAAATTTAGGACATTTAGTGGCCTACAGCTTACCCCTCTCCATTTCACTGAAAGCTCAAGGCTGGAAGGTCAAGATTCGAGATCGCGAACGCGTCGAACCACCGCATGTCACCATCATTCGAGGAACTCAAGCTTGGCGCTGGAGTCTAAGACAGCGCCACTTTTTGGACGCCACTCCGTCGCCTCGACAGGTGCCGAGCGAACTTCTCCAATTGATCTCAGAAAACTACGACCTACTCGTTCAGCATTGGGATGCGAAGTACCCCGAAAACAAGGTCAACAACTCGGAGAGTGAAGCATGAGAACTTTTGTCGTGTCCGAGCACACTAGCTTTCAGATCTCCGACCAGGCTCAGTCAAAGACCACGATCCTGCGTCCCCACAACGCGATTGATTCCTTGCTTCACCAAGTATCCGATGCGATCTGGATTTCTAACGACTTTGACTTTCTCCTCAGTGCACTTCGGAAGCAGCCCAGACCCATCCTCGAGCGGCAAACTCACCTCAGAAAGAATACCGTTCTCTTCCTCCGAGGTGAGCTCGCATCTTCAAAACGCGCTCCGCTCGAGTCCCTCTTCAAGATGCTGATCGTCGCGCCTGAAGCCTCCACGCTATCTCTCGACGAAGCCGTCGAAGTCTTTAACGCCCAGAACGCCGCGAATCTCATTGTCAGTGGCACTCTGAACTTCCGCTCACAGACCTTGGCGCTTTTGCGAGGAAATTTAGAGAAGCTCGTCGTGCCATTGAGCGCATTCAAAATCAGTGGCGACGGCGTGGCACCACGATTTGATCAATTTCAAATCACCGACTCGGGTCAGACATTGAGTTTCGGAAACTATGAGGCCTCGGTCGAGAGTCTACTTTACGAGTTCGACGCCAACTATCGAAGGCAAATCAACGTCGAAAAATCCAAGACGGACAAGCGACTCGGAGCCTGCTTGCGTCGGCTTCGTCTGCAAAAAGGCTTCAAGCAAAGTGACTTTCCCGACGTGGACGAGCGCGAAATCGGCCGAATCGAGCGCGGCGAAGTGAAGACGCCAAGACTTCGAACCCTCCAAAAGATCGCGGCCGCGCTGGGCATTAACCCCGAAGACATTCAAACCTATTAGGCCACGACCCAACGGCCTTTGGCCCCGCACCGTCCCATGCCAATACCCCCCGCAGACCACTAGCATGCTTTCCGTGGACCCCGACGAAGACCCCAACTCCTCCGATCATTCTACTAAGACCGCTGGCCAACTTTCTGGCGACAAAAGCGCACGACCAACTTCGCGCACGCCGCAAAGTTCCGCGAGCTTTCGCGGCCGTCGCCTCGACACCACACCGGCCGAGGACTACGCACCACGAAGCATCTGGGACGACGCCTCGATTCGCGCCGTGCTGGTGGCGATCTTCGGCAATGGCCTCGTCACCATCGCCAAATTCGCCGCATGGCTGGTGACTCGTTCGCCCTCGATGCTCGCCGAATCCGTGCATTCACTCGCGGACACTTCAAACCAGATCCTGCTCCTCATCGGTATTCGTCACTCCACCGGCCGCGCCACCAAAGAATTTCCCTTCGGCAAAGGTCGCGCGCGCTACATTTGGAATCTCATCAGTGCCGTCGGCATTTTCTTTGTGGGTTTCGGTTTCACCGTATGGCACGGCATCGAAGAGCTGATCGCCACACAACCCACCGACGCCGTTTCGACGGGCCTCGAAACTTGGCTGGTGCTACTTCTCGCCTTGGCCATCGAAGGCTACACGCTGTTTGTCGCACTTCGCTCCGTGAATGAAGCGCGAGGCGAAATGGGCTTCTGGGATTTCGTCCGTCACGGCGATGACCCCACCGGCGTGGCCGTGCTGCTGGAAGACAGCATCGCCGTACTCGGTGTGCTCACCGCCTTTGTCTCCATCGGCCTCTCGCACTACTTTGAATCGCGCGTCCCCGACGCCATCGGCGCCATCGTCATCGGTTCACTGCTCGGCGTGATGGCCGTGTCACTCGCGATCGCCAACGGCCGCATCCTCATGGGTCGCGCGATGAGCGTGGATCGCGAAGTGGAAATCCGCGAATACCTCGAAAGCCTGCCATCGATTGAGCGCGTGACCTCACTCAAAACCGCCGTGCTCGCGCCCGGCAATGTCCGTCTCGCTGCGGAAATTGAGTTTCACGGCTCAGCCTTCATCGATCGCGAACTGATCGAGCGCGACGCCGACCGCATCCGCGACGGCGAAGAGGCCGCACCCGTGCTCTACGAAACCGCCGAGCGCATGGTGCGAGTCATGGGCCGCGAAATGAATCGCCTCGAAATGCAGATCCGCGCGCAATTTCCCGAGATCACCTACATCGATCTCGAAGTGAACTAAGTCCGCACCGCTTCAGGGAGTCCCAAGCTTTGTCACTCGAGAACACCTCAGCACTTTCCGCCGAACTGCCTGCCGCACTCCCCTACGTCCTCACACTCGGCGCTGCGCTCTGCTTTTCAAGCGCCAGTCTGATCTTCGCGCAATTTTCCCGCCGACTCAGCGTCTTGTGGGTCAACACCGTCAAAGCCCTCGTCGCCGCACTCTTGCTCGTGCCCACGATCGCCATTCTCTACGCGACAGGGCTCGCGCCCGCCGTTGCACCCGACCTCACGTCCCTCGGCTTGCTCGCGCTCTCCGGTGCCTTGGGCCTCGGAATCGGTGATCTGTTTTTGCTCGACGCCTACACGCGACTCGGAGTTTCGCGAACACTCATTCTCTACGGCTTTCAACCCATCGGCCTGGGACTTGTCGCGGCGATCTTCCTCGGCCAAGCCTTTCCGCTGGGCAAACTCGTCGCGGTGATTTTTCTCATCGCCTGCCTGATCATTTTCAGCTTGGAACGCTACAAAGAATCCGGCCACTGGGAGATCAAGGGCCTGCTGAACGCGTTGATCGGCGTGAGTCTCGACAGCACCGGCGTTTTCATTTCTCGCCTCGCCTTTGACCATAGCCCTGAATTGCATCCGCTCGAAGGCCACTTCATCCGCTGCCTCGGCGCCCTCAGTTGCTACGTCGTCATTTCGTGTTACTACAAGTCGCGCGGCGAACCCCACCGCCGCATTCGCCTGCTGGAGTATTGGCGATCGCTCGAGCCCACAGCGCGAAGGTGGATTCTGCTCGGCTGCTTCGGCGGAACATATCTCTCACTGTGTTTGTATCTCACCGCAGTTCGCATCGGTCATCTCGGCTCGATCACCGCTGTCGGCATCACCGGTCCGATGTTCGCAGCTCTGCTAGAAGCTCTGATCCACAAAAAGCGACCGAGCCGCTACCTCGCCGCGGCCTTCGTCGCTTTTATGATCGGCTTTGCCGTCTTACTTTTGAATTGACGCTCGCCCCGACGAAAATCAGAGCGACTCAGCGAGGTTGCCAAAAATCTGCAACACGCGATAGCGATGCGCCTTCACTTTGTCCGGCCAAGTGTCGGTGTTGTTCTTGAACCACAGCCAATTGATGATGCTCGAAATGCTCGAACGATCCGGCGGCTCACCGTATGACAGCAAATACATATACAGCGCGCGGACTTCTTCATCGTCCGTAAAGCCCGACGCTTTCTTCAAGATTGGCTTAAAGAGGTAAAACGCACGATCCGCCTCCACCAACGACAAGCGGCCATCACGATTCGTGTCCCAACGCACGAAGATCGCCTCGATGTAATGATGAATCGAAATCGCGCGATCCATTTCACCCGAGGTCATCGGCCCCGTCGCGGGCTGCTTGCGCGAAGATCGCGACAAGTGATGGAAGAAGCCTTGCCACCAACCTTCATCGAAATCGCGCGAGTGGCGCACCCAATCCTTCATCTCCGCAAAGGTCTGCGCATAAGTGCGACGCAAGTTTCTTGCCCAGCACGCCTCATCCACGCGTTGCATGCCCGACGAGTCGGGTCCGCGATCCGCGCAGGACTGATAAACAGCCGTTCGCGCGCGCTGGGAAATCGGTGAGCCGCCAAATGAAAACACAAACAAGTCCACGGCTTCCAAGAAACCCAAGCGATCATCGCCATTGGAAGAGAACAAGAAAATGTTCGCGATCTGAAAACCTGTATTCCAAATCGTTTCATCGTCCGGCGCCAAGAACCCAAGATCGACGGCGATCCAACGCATATCGCGGAACAACTCTTCAAACTGCGAAAGTAAAATGCCATCCATGCGCAGGCGCGACGGATCGGCGACATAGCCGTAGCCTAAATTCCGCACCAGCGCTTGCTTCCAATTGATGCCGTTGAAAGCCGTGCGATCCAAACTGATCTTCGCGCGATCGCGCTCCCACAGCATCGTGCCATTGGCCGCCGTGCTCAGCGGAATTTCCTTCTCCAGAACCGCCAACATGTCCGACCAAGACTCGGCGTGAATCGGCTTGTAGCTGCGCCAAAGCCGCGTCACCGTGTTCACCGGAATTCCGCGACCCGCCAGCGCCGGATTCTCGCGCACAGCCTCGCGCTCCACGCGCTCCCACATCTGCTGGTTCTCAATCCATCCCAACAGCGCCGAGCGCGCACGCGCTAAGTTCACTTTCGTCAGACCGTTTTGCGGGCTTCGTGCGCCTCGCGCTGTTCGCGGATCGCGCGGATCCAAGGGCTGCAAGCGCGCCGAAATGCGCGGCGGATTCAGAATCTTCTCGAGAATCGGTCGCGCCAAATCTTTGGCCGTCGAAGCGCGAATCGTCGTCTCAAAAGCCTCCGACGCATAAACCGCATCGATGAATTCATCAATGATGCCGTAGTCGATCACGCCTGTGCCTTTGGCATCGATCGCACCTTCGAGGATGTCGGCGACTTCGTTGATCGAGATTTCAATTTGGCTCAAGCCTTCACCGCGCAACAGCTCGCGACCGACGATCAAATACTTGAAGCGCAAAAACAATCCATACAGGCGACCCGTCGTCGCCAAAATCGAACGCCATTCATCAGGCGCAATTTGATCTCCGCCCGGGCGTATGAACAATGCTTTCGCCGATGTGATCAGCGGCATCTGCTTGGCAAACCATTGCGGACCCGTCCAATTCGAGCGACCTCGGTACAACTTCTGAAACTCAAGGAGCAAAGTCGCGAAGTTCGCCAACTTGTACGGCTCGCGTGCCTGCGCGAACAAGCCTCCGAGCTGATCCATCGTGAACGAAAAGTCCGACAAACCTTGTTCGATTAGGCTCGGATCCCAAGACGCGCCATTATCAGGCAAGCTGCGATTCAAAAGACGCACATAGGGTCGCATGCGCACAGCTTCCGTCTTCAGCACGCCGATCATTCGGCGCGCGCGCTCAAGCTCCAAGCGCGTGATCTGCGTGGACTCGCCACCCAACAAAAATTGCTTGATGAGCATGATCTCGCTCAGAAACGCATCGTTCAGGCGAATGTCGCCCAAGAAGTAGCGCTCCAAAAAGGTGCGCAGTTCTTGTGTCGAATAGGAATTGCGTTCGCGCGAGCCTCGCGCATACAGCGAGAAAGTTTCCAGCGCCGTATCAACGCACTCAAATGCCTTTTCGATTTCACCTTCGCGCGCGTTGCCTCGGAAGTAGGACTCGATCGAGTCCAATGAGTCCGACATGCAAGCTGAGGCTTTGTTGTCGATATTGAGCGGATCGCCCGAGGCCGACTTATCTTGTGTGGATAGACCGCAGGCGCTCAAGCCAAACGCCAACGTCAAACTCAAGGCCGCGCGCGAAAGCCAACGCCCGCCCCCGAACCGCAACACATGCCGAGACACTTGCCACGACGCCCGGCGCGCCGCCTGGCAAATCCCAATGGAGTCGAACTGCGAAATATTCGTGTCGATTGCCAATCTCGCCTCGCCCTCTCGGTCAGTGCCCGTCGCAAAAGCTTCAGTTCTAGCTGAGCTCTCGCCCTCATCCCACTTGCTTTGACGAAATCACCCCGATCTCGTCAAAGTGCCTTCAAAATAAAGAGCTTTCGCTCTCTTGTCATGGCTCCAACATCTGATTCCCGGCTTTGGAAACCTCGGAATCCCGCGCTCGCTCTAATAGCTAACGCGCTAAGTCAGTCTTTCACGAGCCTGAAAAGCCTACCAGTCAAGAACGCACGCTTCTGGACTCCCTGCGACGCCTAAGCGGGTTGACGTCCTAGCCCTACGCCCAGCTATCGTCCTGTCATGACTCAAGATTCACGACTTCCCGACGGGCCCATTCTCCTCATCCGCATGGATCGCATCGGCGATTTGGTGCTCACGCTTCCTTGCGATGCAAGTTTCGGCCTCCGCGATGATGGCAGTGCGCGCGCGGATTGGTGGGTGGCACCCGGCCTGGGATTCATCGCCGATCACGCCTCGCCTCGACGCCGAGTTCGCGAAGTGAAATCCAAAATCGGATGGAATGATTTCTGGGCGCTCGTCAAAGAAGTGAAGCGACGTCAGTACGCCGCCGCGGTCATCTTTCATGCGCCTTGGTGGGTGAGCGCGCTCACTGCCTTCGCGCGAATTCCACTGCGAATCGCGGTGAAGAGCCAGTGGCACACGTTCATCTTCGCCAACAAAGGCGTGCGCCAAAAGCGCAGCCTCGCCGAGTTCAGCGAACTCGAATACAATTACCGACTTGTCGAACAAGGCTTCGGCCTGGATGAAAACTCGATTGAACGCGAAACTTTGAAACTCAGCGTGAGCGAAGCTTGGTCCAAAGCGACACTTGCGCGCCACGGACTCGCGGCCAACGAATACTCCGTCGTGCACCCTGGGATGGGCGGCTCCGCGCGCAACTGGAGCGCCACGCAGTACGTCGCTTGGCTGCAAGAGGCCGCCGAACAAGGCCCCATCGTCATCACCGGCACAGCGAGCGACGCCACCTACTTGGATCCTATTCGCCAAGCGCTCGGCGGCGCCAAAAACTTGTTCTGGCTCGACGGCAAGATCACAGGTCCCGAGCTTCTGCAAATTCTCGCACACGCCAAACGCGTGCTCGCACCGAGCACAGGCATCGCGCATCTCACAGCTTCGCTGGAACGACCGCTCATCGGCATTTACTCGCCTGTGCGCGTGCAACATCCGCGTCGCTGGGGACCGATCGGCGACACCGTGCAAGTGCTGGTGCCCGAAGTGGATTGCCCCGGCAAGAAATCTTGCTTGGGTCCGCAGTGCTCGCAATACGATTGCATGTCGAAGATTTCCAGCGAGACGATTCGTCCGCTGTGGTCCGCGCTCGACATGACGTAGAAGTCAGCGACTCGCCAATCGAACCGTGTCTACAAACC
Organism: Bdellovibrionaceae bacterium UBA2339; assembly: GCA_002344785.1. Classification (GTDB taxonomy): domain Bacteria; phylum Bdellovibrionota; class Bdellovibrionia; order Bdellovibrionales; family JAMPXM01; genus UBA2339. The sequence goes on along the minus strand of DDUL01000041.1, from coordinate 1,775 downwards.
CGCTTTCAAGGAGTTCCCAGTGAAATCTCAGATTGCCAAAAACCGCTACGTGTTCGCCGCTCTCGCCGCACTCTGCTCGCTCGCGATCGGCGTCGCCACTGCCGCCTACGCCGCAACCCTGAACCTCAATCCCGGCGACACCGTGACCATTCAACCCAACTTCCCCACCACAGTGACTTGCGCCGCCGGTCCCGCAGCTCCGGATTGCACGCGCGCGATCGCCACTTATCAGTCACGTTACAACGCCTGCAAACGCAGCTACCCCGCTTCGACTTGCTACAACAACGAGTGGCCGGCGTTCAAATCGCGCGCACCCGCTTGCGTGGTCGATGCGTTCGACGTTTGCGTGCAAACTTGCGAAGAGAGCTACCCCTCTTCGACTTGCTTCAACAACTGCCGCTAATTTGAATTCCACAACAACGTGAACATCGGCTCTCGGACCTGCGTCGAGGGCCAGAGATCTCGCGCCACAGATTTCGCGCCAGAGATCTCGAGGATGATTCACGTCCACTTTCCAATCCCGACGTCGAGATTTGGAACGAAATGACCACCCTTGGTCTTTGGCCCACTTCCCCTCCTCAGCTCGCCTGCTAGACTGTTGTTTGTGCAGCCAAGCTCGAGGAGGCCTCATGTCGACAACCCAATCCCTTCACGCCCCAAATCCCGCGCCGAACTCACGCGCGCCGCGCATGGGTCGGCACGCAGCTTTGTTGTTCGCTGTCGCGATCTCAATTGCGGGTTTGTTGTCGAGTCCAAAGGCCTATGCGCTGGTGGAGCTCAAAGGCGGGTACTCAAGCCACACCGTCGCCCCCAGCTCGCTCGACGGAGCCTTCACGGGCGTCGCTAAAATCAATCAGCTGCAATCACTCAACGCCGACATCATGGCCAATGTCCCGCTGATGCCCGTTGGCCTTGGCCTTCGGCATGAAATGCTGAGCTTCAAAGGCGATCAAGGTGGCACGAGCAACAAGATTGATTGGAAGCGAACCAGTGTCATCGTCAACAAGCGCTTCATCGACACCGGCATGTATCTGGGGCCGATCGCCACTTTCGCGATGACCAATGACTTTAAGTATTCGATCACGAGCGGCAACGTCACAACCAACTACAAGGCCGAGGCGCAACTCAACGGCACACTCGGCGTCGAAGCGGGCATCAAACTTCTGTTGATCACTTTGGGTGCTGAAGTGGGCTACATGCATGCCCCACTCGGCAACCTCAAGACGGACGCTGGCGTCGAATATCTCAGCAACGGACAGAAAGTGGATGTGACGATGTCGGGGCCGTATTATCGCGGCACGATTGGCTTTAAGTTTTGAATCGCGAAGCTCGCCGATCCCAGCGATGGCGCGAGCTTGAATCAACGACCTTGTAACAGCGCCGGCAAGTCGTACATTTTCACGATTTGATCGCGCGCCTCAGTGGCCAGTCGAGTGCGAAGCTCGCTGGCATCAACGCCTTCAAGATTTTCGGGAACGCTGATGGGCTCGCCGTAAACGAGCTGCACTTTCACGTCCGATAGCCCACACAGGCCCACAAAATGATCGGCGAAGGTCATGTCGCCATACCAGGCCACTTTGTCGCAGTTCACTTTATCAAAAGGCTGACCATTGATTCGCACGTAGCGAACGGCCACTGGCAAAATCCGCTTTCGCGCTTCGACCGCGCTCATCAACAGGGATTTTTTAAACGGCAAAATTTCGTGACCGTTGGTCGACGTGCCTTCTGGGAAAATCATCACATTGAATCCCGCCGCCAAAGTGTCGCGCATGGCG
>DDUL01000016.1 GCA_002344785.1 Bdellovibrionaceae bacterium UBA2339 | reverse complement strand
CCTTGCGAGGCAAATACCACTCCGAGAATCCCGAAATCATTCGCCAGCTTCGAGTCGACACGCTGGCCTTCTTTCAAGAACGCGAACAAGTCCGCGCCCAACTGCCGCGAGAATTTCAGCGCATCGATCTGAATCGCGTCGGCCTCATTGGGCATCTCAGTGGTGGCTTGCAAGTTCAACTCCTCTTGGGCGCACGCTTGGACTCGAGCTTGCCGGCGCTCCAGCATGTCGCCTTTCAGCGCCAGCCGGATGGCCTAGTCGTTCAAGCTGCCGCGATCTACTCACCCTACGGCCGCGATCATGTCCAAATTCCATTCAGCCGAACCGAGCCCCCTTGGGCGAAGATTCAAACACCGCTTTTGCTGATCAATGGTGATCGCGATTTGCACTTTTCAAAGCGGCTCATGTCGAGCCCAACGAACGACAGCATGTTTCGCGAACTTGCACCCACCACAACCGCCTACTCGATGAACTTGATCAACGGCACAACCGCAGACTTCATGGGACGCCGAGGTCGCGATCGCCAAGATAGCGAGGGCCCATCGGCAATCGCGGCGGTGACGAGAATATTTTTCGATGCCCACCTGCGCGGCTCCGAACGAGACCTAAAGTGGCTCAAGTCTCTTGCCTTGTCCGCCAACTCCGAAAGCGACGCCCAATGGGCCCCAGAACGCCGAGTTCGCGACACTTTCAATCGGATTCAATCCAAAGCGACACCCCCAACTCATCACGCGCATTGACATTGAATTGACATTGACCAGCCCCCTGCTAGGTTCACAGGCGTTTGCAGGTCATTTCGATCAAGGTGAAAGTTTGCGGGCCCTTGTTTCCCGTCTCTGAAGCCGTTTGCGGACAAAAACGTCGAGACGGACGTCACCGAAATCCTTCGTTGGCCAATCCCCATCGATGCAACAAAAACCACGAGCGGCCGCTAGGCCCGAGTTCACATGGCCGAGGGGCCAAGGCGTTCGTCGATGAACAGCGATCTCAAATCGCTCAAGTCGAAGTCGTCCAAGGAGGAAAGAATGGGAAAGAAACTTTTCGTAGGCAATTTGCCTTACACAGCATCGGATGCCGATCTTGCAGACGCGTTTGCAGCTTACGGCACCGTTGAGTCGGCACGAGTCATCGTTGATCGCGACTCGGGCCGCAGCAAAGGTTTCGGCTTCGTCGAAATGGCGACAGACGCTGAAGCCGTCGAAGCAACAAGCAAGCTCAACGGCGCAGACTGGGGCGGTCGCTCCATGACTGTGAACGAAGCTAAGCCGATGGCTCCCCGCGAAGATCGCGGTGGCCGTGGCGGTGGCGGCGGTGGTAACCGCAGCTGGGGTTCGCGCTAATTCGCCGCGCCTCTGCAAGTTCCTAAAATTGTATTCGGCGATGTCTTTCGGGACATCGCCGTTTTTTTCCGGGTCGAGTTGTGACCCACGCACACGCGCGCGCTCCAAACAGAGCAATCACTATCGTCGAAGCCCTCAAGCTTCGACTCACTTGACCCCATCCACCTCTGTCGCGTTACTTCATCTTATGAGCAAAACGAGTGCGACCAACGCCACGATATTCTCAATCATTGTCGCAACGGCCTTCGCCACAATCTTCGCCACAATCTTCGCCACAATCTTCGCCACAGCCGACACGCCAAAGCGTGGCGAGACAAAATACCTTCGCGGCGCCGCCACCGCCACACTCAACGCCAGCTCTCGATCCTCGAAGCCCGAGTTGAACTTTCCGCTGCGACTGCATCGCGATCAGATCAGCGTTTCCGGAATTTCTTCGGGTGCCTTCATGGCCGTGCAACTGCACATTGCCCACGCCGACTGGATTCGTGGCGTGGCGAGCATCGCCGGCGGAATTTGGAATTGCGCAGAAGGTGATCTTCAGCGCTCGCAAGACGTTTGCCTCAAGCACCCCGAAAAAGTCGATGTCAGCGCACTCGCCCAAGCGTACCAAGCTCAGGCCCAAGGCGGAAAAGTCGCAGCGAACTCGCACCTCAACAAAAGCGACACTCGGGTTTGGATATTTGCGAGCGCCAAAGACCAAGTCACGCGTGCCGCCGCAGCTGACAAGCTCGACGAGTTCTACAAGCTCGTTGCACCGCAAGCGCAAGTAAAGCGCGCTCAACACGCCGATGCAGCCCACGGCTTTTTGACCGAGGCTTACGGCAAACCCTGCGGCCAACACGGACTGCCTTGGATCATTGACTGCGATCATGATCAAGCCGGCGAGCTTCTCGAAGCCGTCATTCAGCCACGGCCCGCGAAATGGCACGCGCGACAAACCGCTTCGGCGCAAAACTACTTTCGGGTCGCACAGAACGCACCGGCCGACGCGATGATGTTGGACTGGGCAGAAGTTTATGTCCCCACATCTTGCCAGCCTGCGGGCGGCAACATCTGCGCCCTGCATGTCGCGCTTCACGGCTGTCAGATGTCGACGGAGTTCATTCAACGTCAATTCATTGAACATGCCGGCTACAATGCCTGGGCCGAGGCCAATGGCATCGTCATTCTCTATCCCCAAGTCGCCAAGTCCCGCGCCAATCCGCTGGGGTGCTGGGACTGGTTCGGTTACACGCAAAAAGATCATGTGAGTCAGAGCGCTCCACAAATTCAAGCGCTACAAAAACTCATCCAATCCCTCTAAAGGCTCGTCACCATTCGTAGATGTTGTCGAGAGGCGAGATCAGCTTGTTCTCCATCACGCGCAATCGCTTGATGAACACACGCATCAGCCAGAGTTTGAATCGGCGGTGATACTTCGTGTTCATGAAGAACTTCGTTCGCCATTCTCCCGCAAAATTCACACCGCGAAGAATTCCAAAGTGCTCCTGCTGAGCCGCGAGCGGCGAGCCCGCCATGATTCCGGCGTCAGAAACGTTGGCGAGAAAAATACACTTACGAATCTGGAATAAAAACCACATCGTCTTCAAGTAATCGAGCCAAGACTCTTTCGGAAAGCCGACGATGATGAACACATTCGCCTTAATGCCAGCCGCATAGGTATCCTTGATGATTCGAAGCGCGTCGTCGACCTTGAAGCCTTTGCGCATCAGATCCACCATCTTTTGTGAACCGGACTCCAGGCCGTAAGAGATGTAATTGCAGCCGGCCTTGTTCATTCGCTTCAGTAGATCCGGCGTCATTCGATTATCGAGTCGAGCCATGCCTTGCCAGTTGATCTTGAGGTCCGCGGCGATCACCTTGTCGACGAAGTCCGACAAGACTTCGAAGTTTCCATTCATCAAAGAGTCATGCGAGAGGAAATTGCGAATCCCGTAGCGTTCAACGTTGTACTTCACCTCTTGAAAGATCGCGTCCGCACTTCGCGTGCGGTAGTTGCGCCAAAACGGCGCCTCGCTACAGAAAGTGCAGCGCTTGACACAACCGCGGCTCATACTAAACGGCAGGGCCGGCGACGAATACTCTTTGATTGGAAAGTCCGAAAAGTCGGGAAAAGGCAAATTCTCAAGTTTCATCTGCTGGCGAAGCGGACCGACAATGATCTGCCCGTCGGGTAGCCGATGCTGAACGCTGGCCAACACGGGTTCGCCGCCCTTTTCCCAAAACTGAATCAGATCACAAGTCGCGTCTTCACCTTCACCACTGATCGTCGCATCCACCCATGGTGTTTGCATGACGGCCTCTTGGTAGTGATCGCGAACATTCGGACCACCATAAAACAGCTTCACCTCGGGCATCGCCGTCCGAATCTGTTTAGACATAAACTCAACCGGAAAGATCGAGGTCGCGAGAACTGTGAAGCCTACGGCTTGGGGCCTATAGGCGCGCACCTCATCGACAACTTCAGCGAGAATGGGCTCGATGCGCGGCCCGAACTTTTCATCATAGGCTGCGCGATCAATCCACTCCGAAAAGCTCGACATCGCCCAAGCCAAGGGCAATCGCTCTTTCACGCGCTGAAAGACCTTAAGATTGTAGTCGAGCACCTTCACCTCGTGACCCGCGCGTTTGAGCGCGGCAGAGATGTAAGCAATCCCGAGAGGCGGCATTTCAACGCCCCAGTTCGGCGGCATGACCAAGAGCACTCGCATGATGCTCAAAGTCTAGAGGCGCCTCGAGCATGAACTCAATGAGATTTTACGACCCAATCCAGCCAGGCCAGCCGATAACAAAACGGCGCTTCAAATTGAAGCGCCGTCTCATCTGGTGACTCATTTGGGGACTCATCGGGAGACCCAATTTATAGAAACTGCTATTTGCCAGCGACAGTCACGCCATTGACACGAATGTAGGGCTTCAAAGTCATACCATCATCCATTCGATCTCGCGACACAGCTTCAACCTGCTTCAACATGTCGAAGACATTCGCCGAAATCATGACTTCGCTTAGAGGCTTGGTCACTTGACCGTTTTCAATCAAGTAGGAATTCTTCGCCACACCCGAGATCTCGCCATTCGCAGCCGGCGAGCCGCCCGAGAAGCGGCCCAGCAACAAGCCCTTTTTGATCGGCTTGATCAGATCCGCGAACGAAATCTCACCCGCATCGATCTCAAGATTTGCAGCACCCGTTGTCGCGCGCGGCAATCCTGTCTTTCGAGCGCCATAATCGGACAGCAACCAAGTCTTCAGCACGCCATTCTTCAGAATGACGCCCTTTTTGCTGGCGTAGCCTTCACGAGTTGCGAACTCGCGTCGCCCGAGGCTTCCGCGCTCAGGGTTTACGCGAATCGTGAGCAGTTCACTGGCCACCTGCTGCTCCATTTTGTCGCGAAGCTGAGATGTTCCAGCGATCAATCGATCGTCACCCAAGTGCGCGAGGAAGGGCCATACGAAGTTATCGACGGCCTCCGGAGCGATGACCACCTGGCCTTTGAATTTGCCATCGAACGCTTCGTGATCAATTTCACGAATCGACGACTGCATGATGCGCTTCAAAGCGCCCCACTCAATCAACTCGCGGTCAAGATCTTGGCTGGTGGCGCCCGAATAGTTGAACGACGAAGTCTTATCGCCGCGCTTGCCGGAGAACATCGCGGTGAAGTCATACGTTCCTTGGCCGATCTCGGATTCATAGCCGAGCGAGTTCACGCGCGAGGCCTCGTCGCGATTGAACTGAAGCATCGCTTGCTCCATCTTCAATTCACGAAATTGATCCGCTGTTCCACGCGCGAAAGCCACGATGCGGTCATGCATCTTGGCCAAATCTGGCTCCGTCGGTCCACGCGAAGCTTTTTCAGGCCCCACACCTTTCGGCGCCAATGCGCGCGCCTCATCGACCGGCGCCGACTTCAGAGCCTCACGCATTTTCTCCAAAGCTTGAGCGTAAGAGCCGCTGTCCGTTTGATTCAAATCCACCGTCGCATAGCGACCGCCGTGAATCGCGCGCAAAGTGAGATTCACGTTCTCTGTTGTGCGAAGCAAAGACACTTCGCCCGCGTCGATTTGCATCTCCGTCATGCGGTCGCGGTGGCAGATCACTTCAAATGCATCGAACTCGCGCGTATTTTTCACAAGCTCGCGAGCGATTTCCAATGCGGTCTTCATCACTGACCTCCCACGGCCACACGGCACTTAAGCGCTGGTCCACCCATGCCGACCGGCATCGGTTGTTTTTTTCCACAGTAGCCCGAAGACTCCCATTCGAAGTCTCGCGACACCATGGACACCGACTTTAGCATTTCAAACGCAACACCAGAGATCGTCGCTTCGCGAAGCGGACGCCCCAGCTTTCCATCGACGATTTCATAGCCGCGATTCACCGCGAACATGAACTCGCCTGTGGTGTCGGCCTGGCCGTTGCCCGCGCCCGCCAAGAAGTAACCTTTTTTGACTGACTTGATCATGTCTTCAAGACTCGCATCGCCCGGCAAAATCGCCGTGTTGCGCATACGAATCAAAGGCTCGTCATAAAACTTGAAGGCGCGCGCATGCCCTGTCGCCGCCTGATGGAAGTGATGGGCCGTCTCGCGGTTATTCATGAAGTGCTTCAGTATGCCTTTTTCGATAATGACGGTGTCTTTGGCCTCGACACCTTCGTCATCGACATGCACAGGCTGCGGCGCCGGTGTGCCCGCATAAGTGTGAGCGAAATCAACCAAGGTCACCAAGTCCGAGCCCACGCGCTGATTCATGCAATCACCCGCGACAGATCCACCCATCACCAAGTCGCCTTCGACAGTGTGGCCGACGGCCTCGTGCGCGAGAATCCCTGCCAAGTCCGGCGCTAAGATCACTTCGTGCTCGCCCGCCTCAGGCATCACGCCTTTGGCTTTTTCTTGCACGATCTTGTGCATCTCATCGAACCACGAATCGAGCTGGTTCACATCACCACCAAAGTGATCTTCCTTTTCGCCGAGTCCACCGCGCACATCCATATAGCGCACAGGTCCCGACTCCGAATCCACCGTCAACACAATCGCCAGATGCGCGCGCGGCACAAGACTGTGCACAATCGCTCCATCTGTGGTGACAAACTTTTTCTCCATCTCAAGACTTGTCATCGTCACCTGACGCGCCTTCAGCGCCGGAAACTTCGCCAGCAAACGATCATCAACCTGCTTGAGCCACTGAATCCAAAATCCCGTGCTCTGCTTCGGCTTTGTCGTCGCGTAAGACTTTTCCAACGACGTCGCCTTCGCCGGCAAAAGCGCACCGCCCTTTTTCCCACGCGAACCCAAGAAGCGCGCATTCTTCACGGCCTCTTGCACGGCAAGGCGCGCACTGTCGATCGTCGGTTCACTTCGGGAAGCGAATCCCCAGTAACCCTCTTTGAAAGCACGAGCCGACAATCCCGTGGCCGTCTCTTGCGAGTTCGACGTCAATTGACCGTTGAGATACGACATGCGCTGATCGCGATTTTCTTGCCAACGCAATTCTGTGTAGAGCCCATCGCTCATCGACTGAACTTCGGCGAGCATTGAACGAAGATCCATGAATTCACCCCTTGGACGTTTCGTAAGTGTGTGAGTGTCCGTATGTCCGAGGCGACATCTTCGCCTTGTGGAGGAACAAAGTCCATGACCACGCTTCCCCGAGCGCGGCACCGCCTTGGTCCCTGGAATGCGCCAGTTAAACTTCTGAATTTAGGTTCAATTTGCCGGTTTACGCTCTGCTTATCGAAGGGGGACTGAAGAGCTGGGCCGCAGGCCTCGAGGTCCGGCTGCTCCGCGCCAATCCACCACAATATACCCGTCAGGAGGGACGACGAATCCAATATCGACAGATCACTTCTTCGTCGACCTCATCCCAAGCCTCACCTTCAAGCTCGCCGCCTGCGGCCTCGACCACTTTGCGCGACCCCAAATTGTCCTTGGCGCAGGTGATGAGAAGATCGCTACCCGTAATCCGAAAAGCATGAGGCAGCGCTTGCCGCAGCATTTCGAGCGCATATCCTCGGCGCCGAAATGGCGGCGCGACGGCATAGCCGATATGACCACCTCGTCGCCGCAAACTTTCGTTCAGCTCATGCCGCAAGTGTAAGCGCCCGATAATCTCGCCATTCACAAATCCATACCACATGGTCGAGGCCACGCGGCCCGGAGCGAGTCCCTCACCACGAGATTGACTCCGCAGGAGCTCCAGATGTTGAGCAAAACCCACACCTGGTCGCCACTCGAAGCTGTGCCAGCTCGGATCATCATCGCGCCAGGCCTCATAGCCGCGGACAAATGTCGCTTCATCGTCTTCAGCGAGTTCGCGAAGCGTGAGAGCATCCGTCTTTTTCGAGTTCATGCTCATGGGGCCGTTCGCCCCTTTATCTCAAAATCCTCGAAGCTCCTTTGCATCAGCGGAGCCAAACAGCTGTGCTGAAGAGTGCGCCACTCTTGCTCGCTTTGCGGAGGCCGAGTGCGAAAGCGATAAATCCACATTTCCGCGCGCACCCGAACCGCTTGTGCTCCGACCGGCTCGGTAAAAACCCGCAAGCGATAATCAAAACTGTCTCGCCTTTGCAACTCAGGTTGAGCCTTCGGCCCCAACACACAGCTGCCGCGCAGTTCATCGAACTGCACCGCGGATCTTGGCGGCTTGCTTTCAGATACTTCAATCTTCCACCAACGAAGGAACTCGTCGCGCGACATTTCGACGGTCATCGTCGCCGCCTTCCAATTTCCTTCGGTGAACGTGCGTGTGGAGGCTTGGGCTGGGACGCCGAGAAATGTCGTTGCCGCGATGGCAACCGCGGAGATCGCTCGGATGGACCTTGGCGTTTGGGATCCTGTGACTTTGGCTTGTGTCATAGCCGCATCTCGCACCTTCAATTGGATCAGCATGAGATTCCTCCATCGATCGATGTACTTTCAGCAGAGTTAACTTCCTTGGTGGACGCAAGACGAACGACTCGGGGCATGCGCCGCAGCAAGCTTGGCCGCCCTGAGATTGCAGTTGCGACAGAGCGTTCGGAGATTCGTTGGCACGTGCGTTCCGCCTTGGGCGAATGGATGTATGTGATCTATTTCAAGCGCATGCTGTGAGCCGCAGTTCGCGCACTTGTGTTGAGCTTGGTGCTGGATTGTGCGGCGAAGTTTTTTTGGGATGTAGCGCGAGCGCTTTGGGGGCGCGGGTGTGTTCCGCGCTGGCGCGGGTCGC
>DDUL01000036.1:460-206286 GCA_002344785.1 Bdellovibrionaceae bacterium UBA2339 | reverse complement strand
GTTCAAATCCCGCCCACTCCGCCATTTTTCCTGCCATTTTTCCCACCATTGTTTCGATTTCACTTTCGGCTTCGAGGTTCGACCTCGGCGCGAGCCGTGTGTACTTTCGCGCCAACCCGCCCTCCCATGCTCGATGTGAGGAGATCTCGAAATGAATGTGAAATCTGGAATTGCCCGACTGGCATTGGCCGTAGTTATCGGCGTTTGGTCATTCAGCGCAGCGCACGCGCTGCCGATTCAGCCTGTGGAAGTTGGCGGCGAAGAGCAGCTCGATGCGTGCGGCGGCTGGGGTTTGGCGATCGCCACGACCACTTTGTTTCGTGTCGATGAGAACGGCGCTCTGAGCTTTGATCGCGTCGAAGCCAACCAAGAGATCATTTTTTGCGATTCGTATCAGGATCACGACGGCGAGTTCGTCGGTGTCGTGATCCCCGAGCCGGGCAAATCTTGCGACGTCAGCTCGCCGATTCCGCATCGCCGTGTTTACGACGGCACGTGCAAGTCCGGTTGGATCAAGCGCGAGTTCACTCTGCTCACAGCCGGCTGAGTTGGTCGCACGAAAGTTCCCCGCCTCTCGTCATGTCCAATTCGATGCGACCAATTTGTTGACGATTGCGCCGCAAGCCAATGCGGCGCACTTCCCTAGGAAAAGTGCGAAGCTGTTTGAAGTTTGGCCGTCGACGCTTTGATCGCTCAGGAAATCTTTGTGCGACATCCGTCGCTCACTCGACGGTTGATGTGCCGTCTTCTATCCTCATCGGCTTTACGGCTCCAGATCACCTGTGAGCGGAAATGAGATGCGAAGATGAACATGTCATGGAAACGATCGATTCGAAGCGCAATTTGGATTTTGATGTTCTCAGTCGTCACTTTGGGAGTGGGGCCGATGGCCTCGGCCCAAGTGAGCCGACAGCACTTGGAGAAAGCGCGGCGAGAATTGCGCAGCAAGGTCGGCGAAATCTCCACATTCATGAGCAGCTGCATTGCGACCATGGATCAAAGTGACGCGCGAGTCTTGGATGCGCTTGTGTGTGATGGCGAGCGCGTGCTCTCGAAAACTTGGTTGATTGAGCCGGAGGGATTCTGGACGCGCTCGGCGACATCCACCGAAGGGGCGTCGTTTTTGATGGGCGTGATGATGGAATTCGGCTTTGAAGTGAAAGCGGTGATCCGCACCGGCGGCTATGACCACTTCGTGTTTCAACGCACGGCTAAGTCGCGCCAAATTGATTCACAGAGCTTCTAAATCCAGCGCCTCCCTGACGCGACACTGATGGTCCTGCGCCTTTGCTGAACGCACACTGGGCGAAGATTGACGAATGCTCGTCGACAGGAAACTAATGTGTTGCTACGACGGCCATTCGCGGGGGGAGCTAGCTATGAAGAAGTCCGGCCAGAAGACAAAGTCCGTGCGTCGAAACTCGCAGCACTCATCCAAGAGCGCTGCTGGTCGGCGCGGCCAAGAGATGTCGCGCGCACATCTGCGCTCGCAGATGGTGCATGGTCAGCCTCTCACCACGGCTTGGGAATTTTCGCGGCATCTGATTCCGCCGATCACATCGAACACGACGTTCCGATTGGAGTCTTTGGAGCGCGGAGCGCGCGGCTTCATGCAGTTTGGCAACGATGCCAACGACGATCCGATCTTGATCTATGATCGCCTCGATGAGCCCAATGCGCTGATGCTGGAAGAGCAGCTCGCGGCGATGGAGGGGTCAGATTCCGCGGTGACATTTGGTTCGGGCATGGGTGCGATCTCTTCAGCGCTGCTGTCGTGTTTGCGAGCCGGCCAGAAAGTGGTCGCGCATCGCAATCTCTATGGCTGCACGTATTCGTTGCTGACGGATTGGTTGCCGCGCTTCGGAGTGCAAACGACTTTCATCGACATCAATCGCAAAGAGCACCGCCAACTGATGCTCGACCCGCAAGTGCGCGTGCTCTATTTCGAAGCCATTTCAAATCCGTCGCTCGATTTGGCGGACTTTCCGGGTATCTTGGCGGATGTCGCTCGCGCCAACCGAGGGCGCAGCGAAGCTGAGCGCATTATCGTGATCGTCGACAACACTTTTGCCACGCCTTGGGCGCTTCGACCCTTGGAGTGGGGCGTGGATTTGGTCGTTCACTCGCTCACCAAAAACATCGGCGGCTTCGGCACGGAGATGGGCGGCGCCGTGATGGGCGCGAAGTCCTTCGAGCGCGGCTTGAAACTCGCACGCAAAGATTTCGGCGCGACACTGACGCCGAAGTCGGCGTGGAATGTGTTGGTTCACGGCATTCCGACGCTCGCGATTCGCTTTGAGCGCCAACAACAAAATGCGATGGCCGTCGCCAAGTATTTAGAGAGCCATCCCAAAGTGGAGCGCGTGATCTACCCGGGATTGAAGTCACACCCGCAACATGCCTTGGCGAAGAAACTCTTACGCAATCCCGATGGCGATTTCGCTCCGGGCACGATGATCTCATTCACCGTCAAAGGTGACGGCCGACGCTGCCGACGCTTTGTCGACTCTGTAGCGCGGAACTCCTACTCGATCACGCTCGCGGTGAGCTTGGGTCTGACAAAAACTTTGATCGAAGTTCCGGGCTTCATGACTCACGCGGCAATTCCGAAGGACAAACTTGTGTCGTCGGGAATTGACCCGCGTTTGATTCGCCTCAGTCTCGGCATCGAAGACGCGGCGGATATCATCGGCGATCTCGACGCCGCGTTCCGCTCGCTTTGAATTTGATTTGCGCGTGCTGGCGGATACTTGCTGAAGTGGTGGCATGACAACGCTACCGCTTCGCAAAGCCAGCGCCGTGTTCGGTCTCGCGGATTTGCTCAGCCCTGAGAATCTCGCGGCCTGTTTTCCAAATCAAAAACTCAAGTCCTTAGATCTCACGCAACTTGTTGAAGTGGGTCGACGCTTTGGTTTTTTGCAAAAGCCAAACGAGCCGATCGCGGCTTCGATCTTTGTCACCAAAGGTGGCGTGCTGAAGACGACTTTGACTTTGAACTTGGCGCGCCTCTGCGCTCTCCAAGGCCTACGAGTGGCCGTTGTCGGCTTGGACATGCAAGGCGACATCACGCAAGCGCTCGGCGGGCCGACGGCCGATGAAGATCAATCCTTGGCCGAAGCTTTGGCCTCGCTCAATGAGTTGCGTGGCTTGCCGGAGTTGTTCGCCGGTCAGGCGAAGCTCGATGAGATTTTGTTGCCGACCGAAATTCCCACACTCTTTTATATTCCGGAAACTCCCGAATTGGTGGCGATGGATCAGAGTCTATTGTCACGGCATCGCCGCGAGTACTGGCTCAAAGAGCAGGTCATTGAGCCGCTCAAGCAGCGCGGCTTTGATTTGGTGTTGATGGACTGCTCGCCGAATTGGAATCGCCTCATCAACAATGCGCTGGTCGCGAGCGATGTTTTGATTTCGCCCATCGAGAGCAAGATCAACAATTTCCGCAATCTGCGAATTTTCCGCGCGCTGGTGGACGAGTTCAAAACCGACATGCGCATCGACTTCAAGCATGTGTTCGTACCGACTCGTCTGGTGCCGGCACGCCGCTTGTCGCGCGAAATTTCCGAGTGGTATCAGCGCGAGTTGCCCAACTGCTTGCGCGCGAGCATTCGCGAATCCGTACATGGCGAAGAGGCGACCGCACTTCGTCTATCAATCCCCGAGCATGCGCCGACCTCACCTGCGGCTGAAGAGATTCGCGCGGTCACCGCCGAGATCGCCGAACAGATGCAGTTCTTGCGCTCAGACCCGCGAGGATCTGTGTGGACTCGTGCCGCTCGAGAAGCTGCCGCGGCTGAGCCGGTGACTTGGTCGAGCAATTCCGGCGTTGCCGTTCTTGAGGAGGTCTGATGGCGATCGGACTGCAAGATGCCGAGCGCTCCTCGCGCCGAAAGGCGAAGTCGCCGGGAACTGACGAAGTGGCCTCGCCCCAACCTTGGACTTCGCATGGGATTGCCAAGCGCGGACGATCTTTGGCGCGCGAGCGACGGCCCGAGGGCGATGCCGAGCCAAATTGGTGGCTGGAGGCGGACGCACATTGGCTCAGCCTGCAACAACCTCTCGTCGTGGAATATTTGATCAAGCCGATTCTGGAATTTGAGTCGGAGATCTTGTCCTCGAATTGGGTTCAAGACGCAAAAAAGCCTGCGACTTGGATTCGCAGGCTTTCTCAGAGCGTCTCGCGACGCCCGATTTTCAGATCCGCTACGACGCGCGATCAGAAGTAGACGTACAATCCACCGCGCACCACAAAGCCCGAGCGCGTTGTGCTCGTGCCAGAAGCCGGTGTGATCTGCTCGTGCGAGTAGACGCCGTCACCGCGAATCGCGACGGAGTTACCCAGAGCGAACCACTTCACTTGTCCACCCAATTCGAACTTCATGGTGCTGGAGTTCGACTCCACTGAACCTGTGGTCGTCGTCGTGGTCACATAAGTGCCCATTGCTCCCAGGCCGTAGACCATGTCGTTGCCGACTTTGTTGGGAACCAAGTTGTAGTCGAAGAATCCGCCGACACCGATGGCGCGCGAGCTGCTGCTCGAGGCTGTTGCGTAGCTGAAGCTGCCGATCGGGCCGTATTCCATGTCCACGGCGTTCCAACCGTAGCGAACCGCGAGGCTCAAGCCGCTGGTCGATGCGCCACCCGGGTTGGTCGAGAGGCTGCTGAATTCCGCAGAACCGCCCAAGATGGTGTCTCGGCCGCCGCTGCTTCCACCGCCGCCGCCGCCAGAGTCGCCTCCGCCACCGCCCAGGATCTCGCCGACCTTAGGTTTGTAGCCATCATCGAACTGTACAATGGCCTTTTTGCCCTGAACCTTGATGACCCGGGCTTCTTGAGCCTCGGCTCCGGTCTGGACCATGCCAACTCCAACGATCAATACCAGGGCCGCCATCAGGCGGATCAGGAAGTTCATCATGCTGTCTCCCTCAGACGTTGTGATCTCTATAGCTGCGGGCTCTTTCCTTAAAGATTCCCAGAAATAGATTAAGGCTGGCCTCGGCATTTTCCAAATAGGCCGAGGTCGAGTCGAGGTGGGACGTGTGACCGACGGGAAAGTCATTTGATTTGAGAGAAAATTCTCGACGATGAAATCTTCAAAAGCCCAGCGGGCTGTCGGGGCTCACTCTTTTACCGCGTCGCCGGTCCGGGCAGACGCCTTCCCGGCCCTCGGATAGACCCAGGCCAACTTTTGGGTCACGTCCCCTTCTATTGTTGAGTGAGGTTCACACATGTCCATTCGAAAACTGGCAATTTCCGCCATCTGCGTTTCCACCTTTGCCGCTCCTGTGATCAGCAGCGCCTTCGCTGCCGAGACGACTTCGATCACCGAGTCGTCAGTCACGACGGAAGTCGAGTACTTTTCCGATGGCGAGGCCAATCTCGAAGATTTGATGAGCCCTGAAGATCTCGCCGTGGAATTGCAGCGCCAAGAGCTGGAAGCTCTGCTTTCCGGCGAAGAACTTTTCCCGCGCGCGATGCCGGCCGTTGAGGGCGAGCTGTTTGTGCTCGTTGACATGAGCGAGCAGCGCCTGTGGGTCTACCAAAACGGACAACAGACAGACACTTGGTTGGTATCGACAGGCACCAACGCGCGCAAGTGCCCGCCGACGCGCTCGACTTGCTACATCGCACGCACTCCCGTGGGCACGTTCAAGCCTCAGCGCATGCACGCTCGCTACACTTCGCAATTGTGGCGCGCGCGGATGGACTGGGCGATCTTCATTCACGGCGGCATCGCTTTGCACATGACAGAAGACGTGGGCCGACTCGGCACGCGCGCTTCGGGCGGCTGCATCCGCCAACACAATCGCGACGCAGAAAAACTCTTCCGCTTGGTTCAGGCTTACGGCATGGCCAACACCACCGTGCAAATCCGCGAATAGTTTTTCAGCCGCGATTCGCAGGAGAGGGTCGAGTTGTGAACTCGGCCCTTTTTCATTTTCAGCGCACACGTAATGATGCATAGTTCGCGACATGCAGAACACATCCACCGACTCCGCTTATCTCCGCCTAGAAAAACGCTTCACCCGCATGGCTCGTCTCGGCGACGCGCAATCCATCTTGGGCTGGGATGAAGCCGTCATGATGCCCGCGGGCTCCAGCGCCGCCCGCAATGAGTCGCTGGCGGAGTTGGCGCAGATTCTTCAGGATCTCTTGCGGGCGCCCGAGGTCGCCGACGACCTGGCCGCAGCGGAAGGCGAAGCCCTGAGCGAGTGGCAACGCGCGAACGTGCGCGAGATGCGCCGACGCTACAAGCGCGCGACGATGATTCCGGCCGACTTGCATCGACAGCTGATGATGGCCTGCATGGAGTGCGAACAGGCTTGGCGCCGACTTCGCGGCGAGAACAACTGGAAGGACTTTGCGCCCCTATTGGACAAGGTTTTACAGCTCAGTCGCGAGGAGCTCAAGATCCTGGCGGCGGACCAAAAGCTTTCGCTGTACGACGCGGCTCTCGAGCACTTTTCCCCAGGCTTACGCACCGAAGTCGTCGATCGAATCTTTGGGGAGCTACGCGGATTTTTGCCGGATCTCACTCGCGAGATTCTACAGCGGCAACAGACACATCAGAAGATCGAGGGCGAGTTCCCCGTTGAGGCGCAGAAGACGCTGGCCAAGCACTTCATGCAACGCCTTGGGTTTTCATTTGAAAACGGTCGCCTCGACGAGAGCCATCATCCTTTCTGTGGCGGCACACAGCGCGACGTTCGCATCACCACGCGCTACAACACCAGTGAGTTCTTGTCCTCGCTCATGGGTGTCTTGCATGAGACCGGCCACGCTCTTTACGAAATGAATTTGCCGCTCGATTGGTACGGCCAGCCCGTCGGCCAATCTTGCGGCATGGCCATTCACGAGAGCCAAAGCTTGTTCATGGAAATGCAGGTGTGCCGCTCGCGCGAATTCGTCGAACTGATCGCGCCTGAGGTGCAGCGAAGTTTCGCCGCTCACACGCGCCATCGCGAAGCACTTGATGTCGACAACCTCACGCGCGTTGTTCAGCACGTCGAGCGCGGCTACATTCGCGTCGATGCCGACGAGGTCACGTATCCCAGCCACATCATTTTACGTTACGAACTGGAGCGCGGCTTGGTCGAAGGCTCCATTCAGGTGAACGAGCTTCCCGGGCTGTGGAACGAAAAGATGCAAAGCCTCTTGGGCCTTTCCACTTTGGGTCGCGACAATGATGGCTGTATGCAGGATGTGCATTGGCCCGGCGGCGCCTTCGGTTACTTCCCCGCGTACACCTTTGGCGCGATCATCGCCGCTCAACTGTTCTCGGCATTGCAAACCGACCTGCCACAAGTTCGCGAGCGGATCCGCCAGGGCGAGTTCGCCGAAATCCAAGCTTGGCTGCGCGCGAAGATTTGGTCGCAGGGCTCGCGCCTCGACACTTTGGCACTTGTGCAACAGGCGGCGGGTCCGCTGAGTGTCGCGCCGTTTCGCCGGCATCTGGAAGCGCGATACTTGAAGTGACCGCGAAAAAAAAGAGGCCGAGCGGCCTCTTTTTTCTTTGCGGATTTAACGGCTCCGAATCAGAGCGCGTTCTTCAGGAAGTCTTGGACCTTCTCGCTCACGTTCGCCGAGTCCTTATTGTAAACGTGAATCAGCTCTGTGCCTTTGAGCTCAAGCTTGTTGCCATAGTTGTCTTTCGACTCCGTCTTCAAGCTAGCGTCGTAAGTGCACGTGACCTTCTTCACCTTCTTCACCAATTCAGCTTTGTAGTCCGCATCGGCACACATGTAAGCGACACCGCTCGCCACCGAGCCGCCGCACCAGCGCGCTGGGCCTTCGATCTCTTCGAGATTTTTGAACGAGGCTTCGTTGAATCCCACGGCAATGTCCGCGCCGCACGCCTTTTTGATTTCAGCCTGTCCTTCGGTCGCCGCTTCTTTCGCCGAGGCCCACGCTTTCTTCAGTTTCACCGACTGCGCCGAAGCCGTCGTGCCCAGCATCAACCCGCCGCAAACCAAAACCGCGGCCATTACGAACTTTTTCATCTGCCTTCCTCCTTCATGCGAGGCTCCCGCCTCTTGTTCCTTCAAAATTCGGTCGTTAAAAATTCTCTTTGATCCAAAACTTGGTGCTCGCCTCAAGATTGAGCGGCAGCGTGCCCACCAGCACTTCAAGAACGCCATCGGCGCGTTTGATTTCCGTGCCAGGCGTCTTCACCGCGCGGACTTTGATGGACTTGAGTTTGCCGATTTCGGATTTGTAGTCGGCGTCTTCTTCGCAAAGCTTCGCAAGAGCTGACGCCACCAAGCCGGCACGACCGGCTTCGCTGGACGATGCGTCCACACTGCTGACGCCGCATTGGGCTTTCAGCGCCTGCACCCCAGCTGAATTGCTCGATGGCAGCTCGCGCTTGGCGTACTGAGAGATCAGATCTTTTTTCAACGACTCCTCGCCGGGCCCGCGCTCGACGTAGCGATTGGAATCGGAGTAGCTACCCGTCAGCCCGTAGACGGTCCAAAGTTTCTTCGCACTTCCCTGATCCATGGTTTGCTTGCCTTCATCGGCGACAGAGTAGTTTGCAGCCTGACCCACGCTGCGCCAGATGAAACGGCGAGGACTTCGGCCTCGCTCTTCGGTATCGAAGGCGAAGATCTGATCCGCACTGTCGTTCTTGTGATTCTTGAGACGCATCAACACGCGCTCTTCTTTGCCGAAAGTCCACTCGACGAACTCAATGGTCGATGAGTCATCCAGCGAATGAAGAACGCGCGCCGGACCGAATTTTCCGGGCAGACCTTGATTGTCGGCGAGAGCGCTCATCGCGAGGCACAAGGTACCGACAAGTGTGGCCGCAAGAAGTGGAAGTTTAATTACGAACGAGCATCGTGGCATCGCCGACCAGCGCAACATCATCACTCACCTCAGTGTTTGGGCTTGGCCAGTTTGGCGAAATTCAAACTGCTCGACAATGACAGCGAGGTCGAGTCGATGCGGCCCTCGCGGCTTCACACTCCCTCCATAAACTCGACTGAAGTCTTGGACCTGAATGAGGCGTCACGCGAAGTGCGAGAATCATCGCATGATCATGGGACGAGGTGAATTGAAGTGCTGCTTAAGATTTGGGTTGTGGGCTGGAGTCTGCTATTTGGCTACATGAGCGCCATCGCCTTCATTCTCCTTGCGGGCGTTCCGCATCGAAATCCGCGAATCGACGCGCTGGCTTTTTCGTTACTGATGGCCGCGGTCTTTTACGCCATCTATTTCTCGCTGAGTGTTTTGACGACGCACTTTTTCGGCGCGGGGCTATGGAGTCCGCATCGGGTATTCTCTTGGACAGGTCCCGCGTTTCTCGTCAGCTATGCGCTGTGGCTCGTGTTCTTCTCGCTGACGAACTGAGGTTCTCAGTGTTTCACGATCTCCGTCTTTCCTGATTCATCAATGGAAAGCACAAGTTTGGCCTTCACTTCCGACGTGAAGCCTTTGGAGAAAACCAAGTAGATGGTTCGTCCGCCGACGGACCTATAGCCGTGCTCATAGCTGATCTGCACGCCATTCGCCTGATCGTTAATCTGCGCGATGATTGACGTGTCCAGCGCCAAGGTTTTCCCAAAGGCCTGCACGCGGATGGACTGAAACTTCCCTTTGTCGTCGCGGTGACCTTCGACGACGACAGGACCCGAAGTTCCGATGCCGGAGGACTCGAGCCGAAACTTTTGAATCGTGAGCACACCTTCTTTAGACGTAAAACCCGCCTCCGGCCAGAGTGCAAGAGCACAGAACAGCACGAATTTCATATTGAGCCTCGATGTACGAGCCTAGCGGCCGCCCGAGGCCACTGCAAGCCGACGATTGTGAAACTTCTGCTGCGAGGCTCGACTTTCTCGGCGCCACGAGAAATGCTGCGCGTGTCGCCCGCGCGCGGGCCGAGGAGGTTGACGATGAAAAAGTATTTGCTGCTGATCCGCGGCAGCTTCGCCAAATGGAATCAGCTTAGCGAATCGCGCCGCCAGGAAGTGCGCGCGGAGTTCGGAAAGTTCGCCGCGTCTCTAGCAAGCCAAGGCTTCATGCGCGACGGCGATGGTTGTGGCGAACGCTCGTTTCGAATTTTCCGCTCTGGCATGTCGACATCAGAGAGTCTCGTGCCGCTTGAAACCCAAGACATGGTCACCGGCTACTTCATGATTGAAGTTCCCAGCGAGTCCGCGGCGCTCGAGATCGCCGCTCAGTGCCCCGCCTTCAGCGTCGGCGAACACGTTGAGCTGGTGCCCTGCGGAGAGTAAACGACGTGAATTGCGTCGTGATTTGCGCTGTGGGTCCGTGGCGCAGGCGCGGATCGGCGCACTGGAATCTGGCTTGAGCGGTGCAGATCTCCCGATCGCGAGCTCACTTAAATCGGTCCCTCGTTTCTAGGCTATTGGCAATACGCTCGAGTAGCTCAACTACTCGGTTGATCTTCCAATACCAGCAAACAATTTCTCGGCAAATGAGAAACAGGGTCAGAAGAATAACTACGACAATGAGCAATGCAGTTATTTGTGGCGCGATTTCACTCAAGTTTTGCCCTCCCATCCAAATGAGTTGCCCATTCACAATGGCAAGACTCTGGCTAAACCACAAGCTGGCTATGGAGATCGAGGCTCGCGAAGGGCGCTGAGTTGATGTGACTCGATGTAGAGATTGATCGATTCCTTCGCATCGAGACCAAAGGTCCAACAGCTCCAAACTCAGTTCGACTCTTTGACCAGCAGTTCTTACCATCTAGTCATGGTAGTCTACTCGACCTCGAAAGCCGGATTCTGTGCCGATATCATAAGCGGGAAGCTCGATGGTAAACTGACATCCCTGATGAAAGAGAAGACGGGCAAGGGTGTCGGCAAATCCGAAGTCAATTCCTGGAGAAACTCACTTCAATTCATGTTTACGGTCCTCAGTGATCATGAGATTCCCGACAACTCGGGAGTGGCGATTGAGTTTCATATTCCCAATAGCAGTCGAAGGATCGACTTCATACTATCAGGCAAAGGGGCCGACCAGAGACCGGGCCTAGCGATTATTGAGATCAAGCAGTGGGACACTGTTGAACCAAGCTCACTTCCCAGTGTTGTAGTAACAAGGCTCGGCGGGAGCCTTCGAGAGGTTCCCCATCCATCTTACCAAGCCTGGTCGTACGCTCAGCTCCTCAAAGACTATTGTCAGGTCATAGAAGAACGGAACATTCGCGTCCAACCCTGCGCATTTTTGCACAACTACACTCGAGATGGGGTCATTGATCATCCACAGTATTCGGAGGACTTACAGCGCGCGCCGCTCTTTCTGAAGGAAGACATCGAGGGCCTACGGAAACTGCTCAAAGAAATCGTCCGGCATGGCGATGAGTCAGACACCATCTTTCAAATTGAAAAGGGCCGGATCCGTCCATCAAAGGCTCTCGTCGATCACTTGGCTTCATTACTTAAAGGCAACGCCGAATTTCAGCTGATTGATGACCAAAAAGTCGCATATGAAGCCTGTGTACATGCCGCAGAAACAGCTCAGCAAAGTCCGAAACAAGTTGTGATCGTTGAAGGCGGACCGGGAACAGGTAAAAGTGTTGTGGCCATCAATCTTCTCGTTGAACTAACGAAGCGGGAACAGCTCTGCCAGTACGTCTCCAAAAACTCAGCGCCACGCGCGGTCTATGAAGCAATGCTCGTCGGTCACTTCAAAAGATCTCGCATCTCCAACCTTTTCATTGGCTCAGGAGCATTCACAAAAACGAAAAAGAACTCGTTTGACACCCTCATTGTTGACGAGGCCCACCGACTTAACGAGAAGTCGGGTCTCTATTCCAATCTTGGCGAAAATCAAATCAAGGAAATCATTCATTCTTCACGGTGCGCCATCTTCTTCATCGACGAAGATCAGCGGGTCACACTCAAGGATCACGGATCTAAAGAAGAGATTCTCTATTGGGCAAACCGGTACCATGCAAAGGTCCTGCAATACTCTCTGCCCTCACAGTTTCGATGTAATGGCTCAGATGGATTTATCTCTTGGCTCGACAATATTCTCCAATTGCGGCCAACGGCGAATGTGACACTTGGAAAGAGAGAGTTCGACTTTCGCGTTTTGGACTCGCCCGATCAACTCGACTCAGAAATCCAGAATCTAAACCGTCAAAGTGAGAACCGCGCACGGCTTGTTGCCGGATATTGTTGGCCGTGGATCAGCAAAAAGGAGCCGAACAGTTTCGATATCAAGTTCGAAGGATTCAAATTCAAGAGACGCTGGAATCTCACCAACTACGGAAGTCTCTGGATCGTTCATCCCGATTCAGTCTCCGAGGTCGGATGCATTCATACCTGCCAAGGGCTTGAACTCGATTATATCGGTGTGATCATCGGACCAGATCTTGTCGTCCGCGACGGCAAGGTCGTTACGAACTTCAGAGCACGCGCTCGAACAGATCAGTCACTCAAAGGCATCAAGTCGATGCCCATCGATGAAGCCGAGAAGGTTGCAGATCAGATTATTAAAAACACCTATCGAACACTCATGACTCGCGGGTCAAAAGGCTGCCTGATTTATTCTAATGACATTGAAACCAGGGAACACTTTGCGTCGGCCCTCGAGGAACCCTCCTATCCAGAGAGTTCCGAATCATTTCCTCACGAACTCCAGCTCGTTGCCGAGCCAAGAGCACCGGGTAAGTCAAAGAAACGAAATCGTTAAGCGCCCCCCACCCCCCCGGCCAGGCAATTGGATCAATACCCGTGGCATTGCGCTTGAATCAATTCGCTGCGAACTCGATCTGTCTTGCCGCGATCTGAAACAAGAGCTGAGTGAAGCCAACTCAGGCCAACAGGAGTACTTGTATGCGAAACTTGTGTGCCCTTTTTTGTCTCTTGGGCGTCTCATTATCGGCTCACGCGAACGGCACAGTCGATCACTCGACCAACATTCACTTTTCGGCGCAAGAGATCTCGATGCAGCTCCGAGTTCGCGAGGCCGGCAAGATGAACACTCGCTCCATGTGCTTTCTCCTGGGCTCGACGGGCGTTCCCCGCCGAACTCTGAACAGTGCCATCAGCGCCTCGTCGATGAAGGCCGAGATCAAAGCCGAGATCGTCAAACTCGCCGAGACCATTGAGGCGAACAGCATGCGCCTTGCGAAACTTTGCGACGGCAATGGGTCGGTGATTTTGAACTCCGCCATGCAGCCGGTTTACTTGTCGTTTGTCAGTAAACCCAAAGTCTCTGAAGTCGAAACGCTGATGAACGGCATCGCTCAAGACGCCGAGAAAATCGTCTCGCTCAACATTCAAGCTCTGCAGGAGCGGAACTAAATATTTTACGTGCCCGCGGCGAAGTTCGCTTCTTCGGGCCGAAGTCCACGGACGCGGCCAGAGACGAGTCGGCTTCATGCTTCGCCAACGACACGTGAACTCACGGAGAATTTTGCTATGAAAAATCTCATTCTAAGTTCGATCCTCTTGTTCTCAACTGTGCAAACGGCTGCCGCTCAAGTCGTCGTTTGTGAGATCAAGAACTTTTTCGGTGCTGAGCCGAATCAATTTACATCGGAAGTCGTCCAAGTCGATCTGAAGGCAAGCACCAAAAGGGGATATACGGCTTCCGGCGTTGCGACTAACAAGACAAAATCGGTCGAGATTCGAGTCTATCGACGTTATGAGTCCTTTGCCACATTGTCCGGAGGGAGTCCCACGACAAGATCTTGGGAAGTTAATGGCGTGTCAGCAAAAACAATAACCGTGGAATCCGATGGTCCCGACTTTGAACTCCGGTCTTCTGCCATCGAAGAAACGCACTACGATCGACCGGTCAGCCTCAGCTTCGGCTCAATACGCGTGAACTGCAGATTCCCGAATTAACCGAAGATCCCGCGCCCGCTTCCAATCTCGCTCCAACCACAAAATCAAAAAGGCCCAACAGCGTTGGACCTTTTTAAATTGGCGGAGAGGGAGAGATTCGAACTCTCGTTACAGTATTAGTGTAAACACGATTTCGAGTCGTGCGCCTTCAGCCACTCGGCCACCTCTCCGCACGCGAAATGAACAGCTTTTGTGCCCGAAAATATTCAGGGATTCAAGCGGGTTTAGGGCCGTTGGCCTCGCTAAAGACTTCAATTTGGGGGCTTTGCCGCCGCTTTGAGCGGGAAGCTGCTATGACAGGGGCCATCCGTCCGCCCTCCCCCACGAATTGAGGAGTTTTCCATGCGCTCAGTACTTTGGTTTGCCGGGATCGCTTTGGTGTTCTTTGGCTTGGGTGTGGCCTCGGCGGAAACGCGGGCGAGCACAATTTTCTGTCGCGAAGGCGGCCAACTTTGGGACGCGCTCACCGAAGACGGACACTTCGAGTGCGCCGGCGCGCTGATGGTGGGCGACGCCTGCTTCGTCGGTCGACGCCGCGACATCATCGCGAAGATCAACAACCTCGAGATCTCCTGGGATGAAGAGTGGCTTGAGGGCGCTCACTACAAAGGCCGCGACTCCATCTCCTATGTTTGGGTCGACGGACCCAACGAACTGCGCGAGCCGCAGTCGATGAATCGCTGCACGCCGGAATTTTTGCGCCGTTAACGCGCGCGTTGTGGGGCCGCGGGCTCGCCGAGCACAAGACGGCGGGCCGCTTTCAGGCCCTCGACATCGTCGTGACCCAAATTCATATAGCCTGCGCCGCCCATGATGCCGACGATGCGCGGAAGCGGACCGAGATTGTGCTGATGCTCGGGATGCGCTTGCTGCGCGAAGGTGTCCGCCGAATAGGTATCGCAAAGCGCGAACGCGTGACCCAGTTCGTGCATGAGAAGCGGCCAGGTTGATGACTGCACTTGGCCGAGGCTCACGCGATGTCGAATCGCGAACGCCGAAGGGTCCGTGCTGATCAGATCACCCACGCGCCCCAGAGATTGACGAAATCGTTCGAAGCGAAAACCAAAGATCGCCAGCGTATCATTGAGACCGCCCGCGTAGGGTGATGAGCGCGGCATCGGATTCAAAGTGATTTGATAGTAACGCCGACCGCTGCGACGCTCGACCACCGGCAAGGCTTCGCCGAGGTTCGTGGCGGTTTCGGTATCGGCGATCCGCACTTTCAGCTCAAGTTGCGCGGAGGCGCAGTCCACCCACTCAAAGTTCGATTTCGGCGCGCGCAAACCTTGTGTCAGCACGCGCTGATAAATTCCAAGCGCGTGGCGCACTTGCTGATCCAAGGAACTTGGACGCACACGATTCTCGTCCGAAATTTCTAGGCAATATCGGATCGCACGGCCCTCGAGCATCGGCTGCACCAAGTAAGTGTCGCGGTATGTGGGCTCGACAAAAGCTTTGTGAAGACCCCAGGCCGAGGCCTCCGGCGACAAACAGCTTGCGAGCGCGAGCAAAGCTAAAACGTGAAACTTCATGGGCCCACCTGTCCGGGAAAGTTGCGAAGCAAAACTTCGCGCTGAGCGAAGGGCGTGAGCTGAAGATTGCGACGGAACTCATCGCCGCAGCTTCCGCGCACGAGGGCCTCGATGTTGCCAAGTGCCGCGTTGAGAATCTCATCGTAGTAAATCAGATCACCTGTGGTGATGAGGGCGGTGTCGGGCGATGCGCGCCGAAGCGACGTGGTGAAATGACGATCGCTGGAGCAAGCCAGAAGCGAGATCATCGCGGGTCGCTGTGCGCTCGCACGCAACTCCTGCAGCATGCGCGTGAGACCCGGCTTGCGCGCCAAGTAGTGACCGGCATAGTTCGGCTTTCGCAGCTTGCCCGGCGCCGCCGGCGCGAGCACCACGGGTGTGAAGTCGGGACCACCGCCATTTCGCGCATGACCCAAGTAAAGAAGCGCGTCGGCCTGATGAAGTCCGCCGAAGAAACTTTCGTTGGAGAGCGCCGTGAGTTGCGATTGCAACTGGCGAAGCGTGCCGGTGTTATCCTCGTGCGAGAGACTGGCCGAAGCGTGCGTCACGCGAAGTCGCACCAACACTTGCGCGCCACTGCGACGGCGAACGATTTTCTCTAGCACGCTTTCATCGTCGGCGCGCTGAGTGAAGCCGCAGGCTTCGGTGCGCGACCAGCTGCAACTGGTGGTGAGCAACTCGCGCAGTGCGCGGGCCGCGGGCCGATCGAGCGCGGGGCTTTGCCCCAGATCGCGACCGGCGTACTCATAGGGCTCGCCCATCGACACGTCCATGTAGCCGAAGGCCACACGCACATCGAGCACACCGTCGCGCTCCATGCGTTGATAGTAGGCCTCGCAGCTGCGCGAGGTTTCGCCAGCACAGTCTTCGTGTCGGCAAGCTTGCTTGCTGATGCCACCGAGTGTAGAGCGCGTCGAGCGGAGCTGATAGAGATAAGAGCTCTCCATCATGTCGGCGATCCCGGCTGAAGCCTCGTGAGCCTGCAAGGCGGATGAAATGAGAAGAATTCCTACGAAATAAGTCGAGGTCCGCAAACACCGCATGTAATGGCCCATCCCCATGATCAACTTGATCAACGTCGAAATTCATTCGACGCGCGGGCGGCAAACTTCACTCACAAGAGCTGTGAGCCTCGAAGCTGCTGACTAGGCTGACGACTTCGCTCGCAGTCGCTGCGAGGAAGATTCGCCAACAGAGATTCGTCATGGACCGAAGCCACGCGCGTTCAAAATGGAGGCCAGGGCAACTTCCGCTGACTTCAGCTACTTAGCTCAGTCGCTCCCCTGTAATTCCGAGCTGATCTTGTAAGAAGGACTGGAGTGGGGCGAGCGCTTCGAGCTTCGCCCATTAGCGATTACCTGATGCCTCTTGCTCAATTGCCAGAAATTTTAGGGAAAGATCCGCCAACCCTTTTTTGTGATTCGTCTTCATCTTGCCGCCATTGCGGTCATTAGATTCGCCGATGGCGAAACACTGTCGTTCGTATAGCGGCTTAACTCAATTGATAATTACCCAAACTAGAGCCCGCCTACGAGATCCAGCTGTACGGGTTTAATTTTCGATTTCGTTTTTGATGATGTCGAAACCCAGGTTCGCATTGCTTCAGCGACTGCTTTGGCGACTGGCGGAGGAAATGCATTTCCGATTTGTCGATATACTGCGGTCTTCTTGCCCATAAACTTCCAAGAATCGGGAAAGCCCTGAAGTCGAGCAACCATTTCATTTGTTAAACGGGGAAGACCCTCAAAATCTTTCGCAGGCGAATCGTTCGCGATTCCCATGCCATCTACGCCCAAACTAGCCCACTGACGTTTCGCTCTGGTTGGCCCAAGATCAGGGCCACCGTGCTTTTTGCTACCGCCAACGATCGTTGGAGCTATGTGATCGGCTTTCTTCATCCACTGCTCTAGCCCTTTCCAACCATACTTTCCCATTTGGTCGGAGATTGTTTGGGCTACTGTTACCCTCTGATCAGTTTTCACCGGCCATGGAAACGGAATAGCTCCATTTCGTTTGCCAACCAAAACGAAGCGTGGACGCAACTGAGGCACACCATAATCAGATGCTTCTAGTACACGCCACTCGACATAATATCCGGCCTTAATGAACTCATTTACTATTTGATCGCGGTAGCCCTCAAAAGAGCCGGATGCCAATCCACGAACATTTTCGAAAAAGAACGCTACGGGTTTAAGTTTTTGCACGTAGTTTATCGCAACTGGGAACAAATCCCGTTCATCAGTCTGACCAAGCTTTTGACCGGCAATACTAAATGGCTGGCAAGGTACGCCACCACAAATCAGATCGATATTTTTGAACGTGTCGGGTTTGAGAATTTTCAGATCGGCCTGAACGACATTCCATTCGGGCCTATTGTGCGAAAGTGTTGCACACGCTTCCTTCTCAATTTCGACCAATGCTGCCGTTTCATATCCAGCGAGATCAAGACCTAGGGCCTGCCCGCCTCCTCCTGCGCATAATTCTAAAACTCTCATTTCGCTATTCTCCTTAAATTGGGTTCCAGGACAAGAGTGATTGTTGTCAACGCGCTACGTTGTTCTCAGCGGCCTGTCCGGTCCGACCGATAAGCAGATATGCCAAAGGCCAAAGACAAACAGCTTAGTGACGTAAAGGCGCAGCTGCTTGAATTGCTAAAAGAAGGCCAGTGGGTGCCCAGTAAAATCTTGTTGGATAAAACGGGGCAAAAGTATTTTGACAGACGACTGCGTGAGCTACGTGATGAACAGGGTTTCGATCTCGAAAGCGGGTTCCTTGACGGCAAACCTGCATGGCGGTTACGCAGCAACAATCGCAATCCGATTAAACCAAGAAGTTACTTGGGTAAATCTGGCAAAGACCAAATTCTTCAGGGCTGGGGCGGACAGTGTGCGCTCTGTGAAAAAAAAATTTTTGGAAGTAATAAACCTGTCTTCGATCATCGAATTCCACTAATCCGGGGTGGCACCGGTACTGATGACAACTTTCAACTGCTATGTGTGGACTGTAACAATCAGAAGCGCAGCCAGTGCCGTGGATGCGAGGTCGAGTGCCAAAAATGTTTTCTGGCCTATCCAGAGAAATACCCTAAGGGCGTAGTTCTGCGTCCGAATGATAGAGAATTTTGGAATAGGGTCGAGGCCGCAGCTAAAGAGAGCGATTTAGCTACTGATGCATGGATTATGAAAATGCTAGTGCAGCACTTCAAAGATACAAAGTAGACTATCTATTCACTTGTTTGGGAGTCCATAAGCTGCTCGGATGTCGAGAGATCGAATATCAAGCTATCTGAATCAGTTTGGCGGAGAGGGTGAGATTCGAACTCACGGAGGGATTTCTCCCTCGCCGGTTTTCAAGACCGGTGCCTTAAACCACTCGGCCACCTCTCCCCGAGAATCGCCGCCCAACCGTCGTTGGACGAAGTGGTTCGGCCAGCTTAAATGCAAAAGCTCAAAGCCTCAAGCGTTCGGTGCCGCCATGATGTAGAGCCGCAGCACAAGTCCGGTCAGGATCATGATCAGGTCAAAGACCAGGAGGGTCGAGACGGCCCAACTTCGCGTCAGACGCCAAGTCAGCAGCAGGCAAGTCATAAAGGCGAAGGTGAAGGCGAGCGTCACGCCGCTCGGCTGTCCAAGGATCTCCTGCACGACCAAGCCCACCGTCAGTCCCAACACCGAGCCCGTCGCAAAACGCAGCAGATGCCGCAGCAGGTCCCGCGACGTCTTACGAATGCCGTCTTGCACCTGATGCGAAATCCCTCTGTCCATGCTTCCTAGAAGATCCGCCATACCTTCTCCCTCCTCCGATGGATTCGAGTGCCGAGCCCGACTCTCAGGGCGTCATATCCCCCGCCTGGATGCGCTTGATCAACTTTTCCACTTCAGCCTTGTCCGCCGCGTTTGGCAAGAGGCGCAAATACTTGTCGTAGGCCTCGATCGCCTCGTCGGCCATGCCTCGCGTGTGAAAGATGGCACCCTGTTCCTTGTAGACATCAGGGTTACCCGACTCCAGCGCCTGCGCCTGACGGAGTAGCGACTGCGCGGCCTCGACATCACCCGACAGGCGATAGCATCGCGCCAGCCGAACCAGAATGTTCGCGTCGGCCGTAGTGCGCGTCGCTGACTGCTTGCGAACCGAGTTCTGATACTCCGAAGCGCAATTTCCATACTGCCGCAACTCATAGAAGACTTCGGCCGCCAAGGTGTACGAGTCCGCGAGATCCGGGTTCGTCTGACGTTCCAGCATCGCCTCTTTCAAGGCTTGATCGCGCATGCCGAGCGCCAAGTACGCGCGGCCCAAAGACACATGCGCGAGTGGATAGCGCGGATTGATCTGAATCACGCGCTCAAATTGCGCGACGGCGTCTTTGTACTTTTGCACTTCGGTGTACACGCGACCGGCCCAGAACACAGGCTCGGCATCCGAAGGATCCAACACCGCGGCCTTCAGGAAATACTCCAGCGCCAATCGCGGCTGCGAGTTCCCCTGCAAGACTTTGCCAAGCACCATCAGCGCCGGCTTGTGAGTTTCATCCAAGCTCACCGCTTGGCGCGCGGCCTCTTCCGCCAACTTGTAGCGCTCGTCTTGCAGATAAATTTCCGCCAAGGTCACACGATACACAATCGCCGCCAGCGGCACTCCACGCCCTTGCGTGATCACAAAGCCGTTGATCAAGCCGCGCAGATACACGGCCGCCTCGTCCACGCCGTGCAGACCCGCTCTCACCTTGGCCATGAGCGAGTTTGCTTCAATGTGCGTCGGATCCACTTCTAGCGCCCGCTCCGCATAAGAGCGCGCCTCAACGAACTTTCGCTGACCGAGTAAGGCCTTGGTCATGATGATGTAGGTATCGAGATCCGTGGAGTAGAGCTCCAGCGCACGCTGCGCGAATTTCTCCGCACCCGCGAAGTTATTGCGACGAAGTTCGATTTGCGCGAAGCCGCGGAAGACTTCGTAGTTCTTGGGCTGACGCTGTTGAATGCGCGCAAGCAAGCGGAAAGCACTTTGATAGTCGTGGCGTTGAGCGTGGTAGTCCGCCAACTCAACGTAGCCGAGCGTGAGTGTGGGCTCGACCTCGATGGCCTTCTTCATCCAGTCGATGGCCTCTTGGGTTTGGTTGAGCTGCCACAAGCAGCGCCCCGCCTTGAGTGCCGCCATGCCATTCTTTGGATCCACGTCGAAAGCGGCGCGATACTGAGCTTGAGCTGCGAAGCAGTCGCCGGATTTCACGAATTGATCTCCCGCAAACACCAACTCACGGCTGTTGCCGCGCGTGGATTTGCTCGCATCACCGCCCAGCTCGACCACCATCTGCTTCGCTGGCGCGTTGGCCGGATTGACCTCCAAAGCTTTGTTGGCAAAGCGCAGAGCTTCGTCACGATTGTTCCGCTTCAAGGCGATCTCGGCGCGAGCCAACCAAGCTTCCGATTCCGTGGGCGCCGGTGGCCGATCGTCTTTCTCTAGGGCGGCGAGCAGAAGCTGTTGGGCGACATCGACGTGATTGAACTCGCGAAGTTCGATCAGCGCCAATTCGATTTTCGCGACGGAGTGGCGTGGAACTTTCGCCAAAACAGCGCGATACGATTTCACCGCTTCGCCAAACGCGCGCTGCCGCGACTTCGCCCGCGCATAGCCGATATGGATTTTCTGCCAATCTGGCCAAAGCTGTGCGGCCCGCTCAAAAAACACGCTCGCGCTCGAATAATCGCGCGTCGACAGGTAAGCGTCGGCACGCATCTCAAAGAGAATCGGCGCGCTCGATTCTATTTCCAAACGGCTCGAGGCCGCTTGCTCAGCTTGCGTGAATTTCGCCGCGAGCAGAAGCTGCACGATCTCACAAATCGCACCATTGAGACCGCCGGGGTCCAAGCCTTTGGCGATCTGCACGGCCTCGCGCACCACTTTGATGTCTTGCGCATCCTGATAGGCATAAGGCCACAGCTCACGGTAAGTGAGACACAACATCGAGGCCACTTCCGCCAGTGGCGCCGCTTTTTCAGGATCCGCGGATCGCCCCTCCAGCACTTCGACAAACTCGCTTTGCGCGGTTTGATAGCCGCTGAAGATATCTTGCTGAAAGCCGATCACGCCGCGCTGATATTTCTCGCGAATGCGCGCTAAAGGCATTTCCGTCTGACCTTTGCGTGGCGCCAGCAAGCGAATGCGCTGACCTTTACCGATCAATGGCTCGTCTGACGAACTCAAGTAGTAGCCGATGATGAGTGCGAACAGCGTGATGATCAGCAGGCGAATTTGTTTTTGCCGCTTGGCCTCGGACTGCGCCTCAAGCTCTTCAATCTTTTTCAGATCCGTGAGCTCAATCACGCCCGAACCAAAGCCCACGCCTGTTGCGCGACTCCGCTCCATTGGCATCAGCTCGCCTTGGCGTGAATGTTCGCCCTGCACGGCGGGAAGCTGCGGATTGGTTTGCGGCAAAGACTTGGTCGGCGCTTCAGAAGGATCAACGGGCTGCGAAGGCGTCGGCGGATTCACCTGCCGAGTCGTCGAGGCCTTTTGCAACATGACGGATTTGTCCGCCGTTGATTTTGAATCATCGCGCTGCTCAAGCGCGTCGAGCAGGCGATCATAAAATTCAGGGGCTTTTGAAATCGCGATCCAACGACCACCGGGGTAGAGCGCGACTTGTTCGCCGCCGACAAAGTAGCCGCGATCAATTTGCACCAAAACTTGTTCGGTCGAAAACGGCCCAAAGATGTTCCCGTTCGCATCGCGCACGATCCAGGTTTTGGCCTTATTTCCGCCGCGATTGCCCATGCCGAGTGGTTCCAGGTTAGGTCCAGTTACCCACTACGGTTCTAGAACGGAACCGGTGGTGAACACTTATTTTAGGGGGAATGTCCGGGTTAAGCATCACGACTGGCGTCCAGGTTTGATCTGAGTCCGAGGCGGCTCTGCGTTGCCGAGGTCTAGCGCCTGGCACCATGATTGCTACCCGACCACTCGTGTCCGAAATTCGGATGCCGACGGGTGGAGCTCGTTGGACGGCTGGGGTCGAGAGAAAAGTCCCGAAAAGGATCATCGAAAGACCCAACCCACAATGCGAAATCAAGGGAAGCGCGGTCAGGCCTTAATCAGCTTGATGGACAAAAACTGCCGCACTCCCCGAGGTCGAAGCGAAGGCTCAAGCTGGTGCGGATGGCTGAGGTTAATAACCGAGGTTGAGAAGTTGTTGAAGTTGTCGAAGCCGAAGCTCGAAAAGTTGAAGTGGGTAGCGCCGATCCTCATCGTGTCCTACATCCTCGTGATCTTGCTGATCTCGGGCCTTTCACAGGCTCACATGAGTGAAGTGAGAGCGAGTCACCCGGCGGTTCCCGTCGACTCTGGCGAGTGAGTGAATCACCCCGGACATAGGAAGCTTGCATCGCCCAAGGCGAAACAGGCATCGCGAGAGTCGTTGATTTTGGTTGAGAAAGCATTCGATCGAGCGGCAACGCGAGCTCGAAAGCACAAAGAGAACTGATCCCCCCCTCATAAAGGTCAGTTCTCAAACTCGGCGTCGGTTCAGGCCCCCTCCCGAATCGACTTCATAGCCCCGACTCTGGCCCCTCCTGAGTCGGGGTTATTTTTTTCCAGCGTCAGAAACGTTCGACGGCCGCACCTAAAGACGACAACTTGTTCTCAAGTTTTTCATAGCCGCGATCCAGATGGTAAATTCGATTCACGACGGTTTCGCCTCGGGCGGCAAGTCCGGCCAACACCAAGCAAGCTGAAGCGCGAAGGTCTGTCGCCATCACAGGTGCGCCCTCAAGGCCGCCGGGCTTTCCTCGCACGACCGCAACGCGCGTCTTCGGCGTGATGTCCGCCCCCAAGCGCAGAAGCTCAGTGACGTGCATGAAGCGATTTTCAAACACGGTTTCCGAGATCACTGAAACACCTTCGCTCACGCACATCAGCGACATGAATTGCGCCTGCAGATCCGTGGGAAATCCAGGATGAGGCGCTGTGGTGATATCCACGCAGCGGGCTCCGCCCGAAGATTTGATTCGCACTTGATTGGGGCCTGCATGAATTTCATGCCCAGCTTCGCGAAGCTTCGCCAAAAGCGCATCCAAGTCATCCGGCACACAGTCCGTCACGGTGACATCGCCGCCCGCGATCGCGCCCGCAAGCAGCAAAGTCCCCGCTTCGATGCGATCGGGGATCACGCGATGTTGAGAAGCATTCAAAGACTTCACGCCATCGACGCGAATGATGCTGGTGCCTGCGCCGGAGATCTTGGCGCCCATCTTGTTCAGGTAGTTGGCGAGATCGACGATCTCAGGCTCCTTAGCCGCGTTTTCAATGTAAGTGGTGCCGTTCGCGAGAGTCGCAGCCATCATCACATTTTCAGTTCCGCCGACCGTCGCAAATTCAAAGAGAATTTGCCCGCCTTGCAGTCGTCCACCCGGCACTGAGGCGTGAACATATCCGTTCTTCAATTCGATCTCTGCGCCCAGCGCCTTCATGCCCTCAAGATGCAAGTTGATGGGGCGACTGCCGATCGCGCAACCACCGGGCAAACTCACCTGAGCTTGGCCGTACTTCGCCAGCAGCGGGCCGAGACACAAAATCGAGGCGCGCATCTTCCGCACCAAATCATAGTGCGCTTCGAAGTTTCCGGGTGCCGCGACATCGATGATCACGCGATCGCCTTCACGGCGAGCTTTGCAGTTGAGACTCTCAAGGAGCGCGAAAGAAGAGTCGACGTCTTTGAGGTCGGGCACATTGCTGAACTCGTGTCGGCCTTCGGCGAGCAGGCTGGCGAACAGCATTTTCAGCGCGCTGTTCTTCGCGCCGCTCGCCCGCACTTCACCGCGCAAAGTTTTTCCGCCAACGACACGCATTCGATCCATGAGTTTACTCCTTGGGTCTTTGAGGGGTCTTGGGGTCCTTACGACTTGCGGCCCACGACAACGCGCTCAAGGCCAGCCAAATCCCGATGCACTTTGACCTCAGACAAGCCCAGCTCTTCAAAGTGTGCCTTGATCGAGGCGCCTTGACCATCCCCGATCTCGAAGATCATCAGACCGCCCGAGGCCAAACGCGGGTAGGTCGTCGTCGACCAGCGGCGCAGGCAACCCATACCGTTTTCATCCGCGAACAGCGCGCTGTGGGGCTCGTGGTTTTTCACGCCTTCTTCAACGCGATGGTCACGCTCATCGATGTAGGGCGGATTGGCGACGATCAGATCGAATTCGGCCTCGCCAGTGCCGCTGACAAAATCCGTCTCGACTCGACCAAGGTGGATGCGCACGAATTCGCGGTGTTCAGGCCGTAACAACTGATCGCGATTGATCTCAGCGTACTTCAAAGCCTCGGGCGATAGGTCCCACAGCTCGGCCCGCACGCGGCGGCCGCGCTTGAGAAGATCGTCGGCGATTGAAAGACCGATGCAGCCGGTGCCGCATCCAAGATCTGCAAATCGGAAGTGCGTCTCGGCGCTGCCCATTGATTCATGGGCTTGAGCAAAGTCCAAGGCTAAGTCGACAAGCATTTCAGTTTCAGGTCGAGGGACCAGCACACCTGGCCCAACCGACCAATCATGATGATAGAAACCTTTTTTCCCGATGATGGCCGCGACCGACTCCCCGCTGGCGCGTCGACGCAGAAGTTGGCGACATCGCTCGAGTTCATCTTCGCTGAGCGGGTAGTCAAAGCGCGTGAAAACCTGCAGGCGGGACCAACCCAACGCATGCGCCATCAACAGCTCCGCATCGAGACGAGCGGACGCCACGCCTTTAGCGCTGAGGAACTCCGTCGTTTTGCGAACGATGTCTTGCAGGGTGGGGGCCGCCGAACTCGTCGAACTCATGGATCAAGTTCTACAACTGCTTTTTGTCTTTCCCAAGCTTGAAGGACTTGCGTCGGAGGTCCATGCTGAACAAGTGACCTCACTTTCCGCCGGCCGCAAAAAGCTCATCGCAATCTGGCTGGGAATCCTCTTCCTGCCCGGCTTCATCACCCTGGCGGCTGATGAAGAGCTATGGCCGTTCTCACATTATCCCATGTACTCGCGCATGATCTATGGCTTCAAGTGGGCACAAATTCGGGGTGTGGAACGAGAATCTGACCGCGAAACCTTGGTGCTCAGCAATCGCCCCTTCTCGCCCCTCAGTCAAATTCGCGTCACCTACACTTTCTACTACATGTTCCGAGATCGACTTCACGCCGAGCCGGAACTGCGGCCCCGACTCATGCGCCACACCGAAGCCCTCGCCCGACTTCTCTCGATCAATGCCTCACTGTTTCCCGAAGTGCGCG
The DNA here is from genome assembly GCA_002344785.1 of Bdellovibrionaceae bacterium UBA2339. GTDB lineage: Bacteria > Bdellovibrionota > Bdellovibrionia > Bdellovibrionales > JAMPXM01 > UBA2339. The sequence goes on along the minus strand of DDUL01000036.1, from coordinate 180,671 downwards.
AGCAAATCCAAGGCTGGCGATCCATCCGCGTCTACGGTCTGCGATATCCACCGCAAATCGGTGAGGCTCAACCACCCGGCGGCCCCTACGACGCCTTTTTCCCTCCGCATGAAGTTTTGATGTCCGAGGCCCCGCTGCGCCTCCAGCCAGAGGCCTCGCCATGAAACTCAATTCTGGCATCGCAAGAGAATTCGTCGAACGACAGATTCGGTTGGCTTTGCGACCCGCGGATGCGCGCGCCTTGGCCTTGGTTCGCATCGGCATCATGGGCGGTGTGCTGTTTCTGCATTTGAGCTATCGACACATCGAAAAGTGGTTTGAACCCGTCGTGCTGCCAAGCTGGGAGCCGACCGGAGTCGGCCATCTGCTCACACCGTGGATCGAGCACCTCGCGCATCCGAGCGTCGCCAATGTCCTGTGGTGGATGTTCACTCTCAGCACAGTGGCCGCACTCATTGGACTAGGTTGGCGGATCACTTCGATGGTGTCGCTTCTCGGTTCGTTGTTCTTTGTCTCCGTCGCCAACGGCATAGGTCACATGTTTCGCGTGGAACTTCCGCTGATCTTCGCGCAGGCGGTGCTGGTCGCCAGCCACGCGAATCACGCTTGGAGCCTTGATTCGCTGATGAGGAAACGCACCTCGCCGCTTCCGCCTGTCGAGTTCGCTTGGCCGATCGCCGCAACACAATTTGTGTTGATCCACATGTATTTTCTGGCGGGCCTCGCCAAGGTTTTTGCGCGTGGTGAAGACTTGATTCGCTCGCCCTTGATTCTCGCGCGCGAAGCCATCTACCAAAACGCCGTCACGCGCGCCGGAATTTTGGAGGGCCAGTGGTACGAGGCCGCGGGCCACTGGGTCGCTCAGCGCGACTGGGCCGTCGGCGCGATCGGCTGGGGCACGATGTTCTTTGAGTTAGGCGTCGTGGTGTTGTGGCTGCGGCTTCAAAGGCGCTGGCTCTTTGTCCCCATCATTATTTTCATGCAAATGGGCGTGTACCTGCTTTTGGGGATCGAATTTTTATTGCCGCTCTTTCTTCTGATCAGCTTCTTCGCGGCCGACGCGATTCGCGTTTACGACCAGATCATCCTGCGCCTTCGCCGGCCTTGAGAGCCTCAGCTTGCGCGTGCGCGATCAACGGCGCGACCAGCAGATCCAGTCCCCCGTTCATCACTTCATCGATCTGATGTAGCGTCAGTCCAATGCGATGATCCGTGATGCGCGATTGTGGAAAATTGTAAGTGCGAATTCGCTCGCTGCGATCGCCAGTTCCGATTTGCGCCAAGCGCGCTTCGCTGGCTGAAGCAATAGCTTTGGCGTCTTCGGCCGCCTTCAGGCGTGAATACAAAACCTTGAGCGCCTTGTTCTTGTTTTTGAGCTGCGACTTCTCGTCTTGGCAGATCACCACAGTGCCCGTCGGAATATGCGTCACACGCACAGCCGAGTCAGTCGTGTTCACCGACTGCCCGCCCGCGCCTCCGGATCTGAACACATCAATACGCAAGTCGTTGGGATTGATCTTCACATCAACTTCTTGCGCTTCAGGAATCACAGCGACGGTGATCGTGGAGGTGTGCACGCGCCCTTGAGTTTCCGTCTTCGGTACGCGCTGGACACGATGCACGCCACTTTCGTGTTTCAGCTTTGAGAATACTTTATCGCCAGAGATCGAGGCGATGGCCTCTTTGACGCCACCAACAGCGCCGGGCGTGTAGCTCATCACTTCAACCGTCCAGCCCTGTCGTTGCGCATACAGCGTGTAGGCACGGAAGATTTCTTCAGCAAAGAGTCCCGCCTCATCCCCGCCTGCCGCAGGACGAACTTCGAGGATCACGTTCTTTTCATCGTTGGGATCACGTGGCAGCAGCGCGAGCTTGAGCTGCTCTTCGAGATTCGGCAGCGCGGCCTCGGCCAAGGCGACTTCTTCTTTGGCGAGCGCTTTGAGTTCTGGATCGCGCTCGGACTCCAGCAGGCTGAGGGCGTCTTGCTTCTGCTGAAGCCGTTCTTTGTAGGCGCGGTAAAGCTCCACGACGGGTTCCAACTCAGCCGTCTCCTTCATGAGACTTCGGTACTTACTTTGATCTTGTGTGACGTTGGGATTTTCCAGTTCGTGGCGAACGTGCTTAAAGCGTGCTTCAACGTCGGCCAGTCGATCAAAGATGCCCATTCATTCCCTCGGCGTGTGCATGGCGGAAAAACAAAAGCCCGCAGCGAGGCGGGCTTTCTTCATGCGGACTCAGCGCGCGGGCGCGGAGCCCGTTCTCGAGGTCTACTTCGTCTTTGTGTTGCCAGCGTACTTCTTGCGGAAGCGATCCACGCGGCCTTCAGTGTCGACGAGTTTCTGTTTGCCGGTGAAGTAAGGGTGGCAGTTCGAGCAGATATCCACGCGAACCTCTTTCATCGTGGAGCCCGTGGTCCAAGTCGCGCCACACACGCAAGTCACAACAGCGTCAGCGAAGTATGTTGGGTGCAAATTCTCTTTCATACGAGCGTCCTTCCAAGTCAGGTGTCCAATGCCGGGCCATAGGGGACAAAGTCAGCGCGGCCTAACGAACCCGAAAATTCAAAAGACCTAGGTGATACACGTTCCTACGGCCACTTGTCCACGAACAATTGATGTGGCTTTCAGCAGGACCCCCGCCTCAGCGAGACGAGGGTCTGTTGGTTTTCTTTGTAATTACAGCAACTTACCCATTCATGTTCTTGAGGAAGTCGTCGTTGGTTTTCGCGCCACTGATCTTGTCCAACAAAAACTCCATCGAATCCACCACGTTCATGGGCGAGAGCACCTTGCGCAAAATCCACAGGCGATTGAGGTCCGCCTTGTCGATCAGCAAGTCTTCTTTGCGCGTACCGGACTTATTGATGTCCATACACGGGAAGATTCGCTTCTCCATGAGCTTGCGATCCAAGTGAATTTCCGAATTACCCGTACCTTTGAATTCTTCGAAAATCACTTCGTCCATGCGCGATCCCGTATCGATCAAGGCCGTCGCGATGATGGTGAGCGAACCACCCTCCTCGATGTTTCTTGCAGCACCGAAGAAGCGCTTGGGTTTGTGAAGCGCGTTCGAGTCCACACCACCCGAGAGGATTTTTCCGCTGGGAGGTACGACGGTGTTGTAAGCGCGCGCCAAGCGCGTGATCGAGTCGAGCAGGATCACGACGTCGTGCTTGTGCTCCACCAATCGTTTCGCCTTTTCGATCACCATTTCGGCCACCTGCACGTGCCGTGTGGGCGGTTCGTCGAACGTCGACGAAACCACTTCACCCTTCACAGTTCGCTGCATGTCGGTGACTTCCTCGGGTCGTTCGTCGATCAGCAACACGATCAACTTCACTTCCGGATGATTGTTGGAAATGGCGTTGGCGATGTTCTGCATCAAAACGGTTTTGCCCGTACGCGGAGGCGCGACGATCAAGGCGCGCTGACCTTTGCCGAGCGGGGCCATCAAGTCCACAACTCGCGTCGTGAACTCGCCCGGAGAATGCTCCAAGCGCAGGCGCTGCTGGGGATAGAGCGGCGTCAAGTTATCAAACAGCAACTTGTTGTGCGCTTTTTCGGGCGCCTCGAAGTTGAGTTGATCGACCTTCAACAGCGCGAAGTAGCGCTCGCCCTCTTTCGGCGGTCGCACTGTGCCGGTGACGGTGTCTCCGGTTCGCAAACCGAAGCGTCGGATCTGCGAGGGGCTGACGTAGATATCGTCTGGTCCGTGCAAGTAGTTGTAGTCCGGTGAGCGCAAGAAACCGTAGGCGTCGGGAAGAATTTCGAGCACGCCATGACCGTAGATATCGCCGAGTCGCGCGGCGCGCTTGAGGATTTCGAACACCATGTCTTGGCGACGTAGTCCGGCGGCGTTTTCAATTTTGAGTTTGAGAGCCAGAGTTGTCAGATCCTCGATCCGCATGGTCTTGAGGTTCTTCGAACTCAGATTGGCACGTTCCTCTTCGGTCAACTCGATCTGCTTGAGTTCATCATCGGTGATCGGCGGAATCGCATCGACTTCCTCCGAGGCCGGGCCTCCAGCATCGAAGCTGCGATTGTCGCGGGATTGGCCGCCGCGGTTACCGCGATTGTCGCGATCTGGATTGTTGTTGTGGCGGCCGTGCTTTTGATAGCGCTGATTGTTCTGCTGGCCGCCTTTGTTCTGACCGCCGCCATGACGATGGCGATCACGGAAATTGCGATGTCGACCTTCGCCTCGGCCGCCGCCACCTCCGCCGCCGCCTTCTGTAGACTCGCCACCACCAGTAGCTGGGGCCTCGCCCTCGCCACCCGACACAGGCGTCGGGCCAGATGGGCCGTCACCGGCCGTAACGGGCTTCATATCATCGGTTGTCTGCGACACTCGATACTCCTTCGTGTTTCGAAACTTTGAATTCTGATTTGAGTTTTTTTGTGTTGTTGAGGTGAGTTTTCATGCATTGAGAACGACGATTTGTGGCCGTCAGAGCCGTCCTTTTGGACTTTCAATTCGGATTGAGATGTCGCGAATTGGGCTTGGGCAGAGGGTGTTCCTGAATCTGTTCCTGAGTTGAATTGAAATGGGTTTTAAGGTTTGAGTTCGTGGGCTTTTGATTTTTTTCGAGGTGCGCTCTGGCTTTCCAGACTTCGGGCCTTCGATTTGGCCGTTGGCCGTTCGTCGCCAGTTCTCAATCGAGATCATGACGAAGCGGAGCGATGACCCAACTTCATCGACAGGGCCTAGGCTTGTCAAACTCGTTAATTATGCATTGTGTCGACTAGATCGACACGAAAATTCGAATTCCGTGGGCTCGCGAGGCGACTGATACGAATTGAGGCATTCGCCGCTGACTCAGCTTGAGACGCTCTTGCGGTCGCGGCTTCGACAGCGATTTTAAGCAAAGACCAAGGTCGAGAGCCTCGCTTAATGAGTGAAGTTTGCTCAAAATCGTCTGAGGAATTGCCGAAAAATGAAGGTGTCGTGCAGGAGGTTCAATGGACACCCAAGACCAAGTTCCGTCACCGCGCGTGCCGCTCAAGTTGAACGTGGAGTTTCGGCGCTCATATGGTCGCAACTCTGCGGCTGGTGTTTTGAAGAACATCAGTATGACGGGGGCCTTCCTCGAGCATCAGATGGAGAACGTTCAGGCCGGCGATAAGTTGCAGCTCACTTTCAAAGTGGGCGGTCGCCAGCGCAAAGTGAACGCACAGATCATTTGGTGCAACAAGATCGGCGCGGGCATCAAGTTCTTGCCGGTGAATGGTCGCGACGTGCAGATCGTCGATGACCTCATGTACTTCGTCGAGAGCAAACGCGAAACGCGTCGCTCGTTGATCGACGAGATCTTTAAGCGCGCAAGCTGATTTCAAAACTCAGATCGAAATGCAAAAGGAGCCTTTGCGGGCTCCTTTTGTCGTTACGGATGGCTGGCGTGCGATCAGCCGACTTGCGTGGTCTGTGTGAGATCCACGGACTTTGGCTTGCGCTTTTTCATGATCAAGAAGACCGCCGCACCGGCAAGGATCACAATCCCCGCCATGCCGATCATCATCATCGAGTCTGCGTCTTCATCAACTTGTGAAACCGCAGGTGTGTCCGTCGGCGGTTGCGGCTGCGACGGATCTGGGTTCACAGGCATGTTCGGATCCGGTGTCGGGTCCGTCGTCGCCACTTGTGTGGGATCCGCAGTCGGATTGGCTGTCGGGTCCGTGGGCGGTACGGGCGGAGTTCCCTGCGCCAACATCGGATCGGGAGTCGGCATAGCGAACGGATCGTTCGCCGGCGGTGTACCGGGCGGAGTTGTCGGCGTCGGATTTGATGCCAGCGATTGATCGGGTGTCGGCTGTGCCAGTGGTGGCGTGTCCACAGGTTGGAAGTTTCCACCTGTCGATGGCGGCGGATCCGTCGGCGCAAGCGTCGGATCTGTTTGTGTCAGCGGCGGAATGTCTTGCGGCTGTGTCGGCGGAGTTTGGGCCACGGTCTGCGCGACCGGCTGATCCGGCCAGTAGCGCAAGTTCAAGCCTTCGGGGACATTGGCTTTGGATTCGACATCAAAGTTCGTCGCCCAAATTTCTTTCCAAGAATCTCTGTGCCCCAACAAATCTTTCGAGACGCTGCGAATGTTGTCGCCGGACTTCGTCACGTAAACTTGCGGCGCGATTCCCACATCTTCGTAGTAAGTCAGCATGTTGGTGTCGGCAGCGTTGGTCGGGCTTTGGTAATAAACTTTCTCACCGACCGTGACGCCGTTACTCAGCGACGAGTTCCACTTGCGCAGATCCTTGGCACGCGACTCGTCTCCGTAGATTCGCTTCGCTATGGATTTAGCCGAGTCCCCCGGCCTGCCGATGTACACGCGATTGAGATTCGCATCACCCGCCGTGAAGGGCGAAGTTTTGATTTTCGTTACCGGATAGAACACAGGCGGAGCTGAAACTGTGCTTGGAACCGGGGCTGTTGCAGGTTCGGACACGGGAGTTTCTGCGATCGGCTCAGAGACCGGCTCCGTCGCAGGCGGAGTTTCCGCCACGGCATCCACTGGCTGTTCGGCAGGAGTTTCAGCTGGCGTTTCGGCAACAGGCTGCTCGGTGGGCTCATCGTCGAGCGTCAGATCGTCACCCGAGTCATCCAGGTCACCTAAGTCATCTTCCGCCGAGTTCGATGCGGTTTGCGAGGCGTCTTGGCCTTCGTCTTCCAACGACAAATCATCGCCATCACCAGCATCCGAACCCGAGTCGGCCGTGGTGGTCTCGCCACCGCCAGCGTCATCGCCGTCCATACTGAGATCGCCACCCTCGTCCTCTTGGAAATCGCCCGCGCCTTCTTCGGCGAAAGTTTCATCGCCACCGCCACCTTCGTCCGAAGATGAACTTGAAGAACATCCTGATAATTGAAGCGCGAGTGCGACACACGCCAGACTGAATAGAAGTCTTTTCATCATAGCTGCCAATCCTTGAGCTGCTCGAAGGTCGGTCGGACTCAACATGAGCCAGACTCGGCCGATGCTTCATTACAGCACAACCTCTGGAGCTAGAGAAAAGGCATATTTTTCTCTCGACCTCAGTCGGGCCTAGCCAGAGGTCGAGTCCGCGCCAATCCATCAAGATGCGACGTCGAGATCGCTCAGGGACGTTTGATCCACTCAAAGCGCGACTTGCTGTCGAGCTTATGTTTCAAGAACCAACCTGCTGGCAGCTCAATGGCGTACTGGGCCGGGCGCGTGCTGGGATAACTCTTCAGATCAAGTTTCCCCATCACTTCTGGAAGCATCTCGTGCGAATTCACGAATCGGCGATTGGCATCGAAGTAGCCGATCGATAATGGAATGAGAGTGTTCTTCATCCAAAACGACAAAGTTCGCTCGGACTCGAAGATGAAGATCATGCCGGTGTTCGGCTCGAGCTTTTCAACAAACATCAGCCCGTAAGCGCGTTTGCTATCGTTGTCCGCGACCTCGAGCCTGAGTCTTTGGCCAGCCAAGCGCACTTCAGCCTTGGCAAATTTCGGTCGCTGATCTTTCGATTCCGCGCTCGCTGCATGCGCCAGAATGCAGGCGCTCAACATGACAATGAAGTTTCGGGCTCTCATCGTTTGACTCCGTTGACCGTGGCCAAATGATCCAGCGCGATTCCGTAGCGGAGTCCGCGAATGGACACGCGCGCTTCGGATTTCTTCAGCGCACGCAGCGCCTCCGCTAAGCAAATGGCGCCCGCCACAATCACGTCGGCGCGTTTGGGCTCCATGCCGCCCAGACGTTTCCGTTCATCAATCGACATCGCCGCCAATCGCCGGACCCAGGCTTCTAGATCTGAAAGCTTCATGCGGTGGCCGTGCACCAACTCCGACTCGAAGGCGCGGCCAAGTTCCACGGCGGCAAGCGTAGTGGGAGTTCCCGCCACCATCAGCACCTGCTGAGGCGACAGTGTGAACTTCTGAAGACCTGCTTCAATCTCCTGACGAACAAACTTGATCAGGTCATTGAGCTGAGCGTCTGGAATCGGATGCTGTGTGATGAACTTCTCCGTGAGGCGAACGCTGCCGACATTCACGCTCACCCGCTCCTTCGGGCCGCTGAAGTCGCCGATCACGATTTCAGTTGAGCCTCCGCCGACATCAATGACGGCCGTCAATATTTCACTAGGCCCTTCGAGAGCACCTCGAAAAGTGAGCTCGGCTTCGCGCTCGCCACTGATGATCTCGATCGGAATTCCGTAGCGCGCACCCAGCTGAATGAAGTCTTGGCCGTTGACGGCGTCGCGTGCTGCACTCGTTGTGTACGCGCGCACGACATCAACTTGGTGTCGATCGATCAGGGACTTGAATTCACGAAAGCACTCCTCGGCGCGCTGGAGCGCTTCCGGGTGCAGGCGTTTTGTGGCCTGAACATCCTGACCAAGACGCGTGATGCGAACTTCATCGCACAAAACCCGCAAACCCCCGGCTTGCGTCTCAACGATGAGCAAAAGCGAGGTGTTGGTCCCAAGATCTAAAGCGGCGATCTTCATCCTTTGAGCTTCGCCTTCAGCATTTGGTTCACCATGTCCGGGCTAGCCTGACCCTTGGTCGCCTTCATCACTTGACCGACAAAGAAGCCAAAGAGTTTTTCTTTGCCGCCGCGATAGTCTGCCAACTCTTTCGGGTTTGCGGCCAAAACTTCGTCGATGGATTTCTCAATCGCCGAGGTGTCGGTGATTTGCACCAGGCCCTTCTCTTGAACGATGACTTCCGGCGCTTTGCCGCTCGTCCACATTTCGGCGAACACCGTCTTGGCGATCTTTCCCGAAATCGTGCCTTTGTCGATGAGCGCGATCATCTGGCCCAAACGCTCAGCGGGGATCGGACTTTGGCTCACAGTTTTCTTGGAGTCGTTCAGTTCACGAAGCAATTCGGTCATAACCCAGTTCGAGGCCGCCTTCGCATTGCCGGAAGCGCTCACCACTTTCTCAAAATAATCGGCCAAATCTTTCTCGGCCGTGAGAACTTGGCTGTCATATTCGGGCAGTTTGTACTCCGACTGAAAGCGTGCCGCGCGGGCCAAAGGCATTTCAGGAAGCTTGGCGCGCATCGATTCGATTTCGGCCTTCGTGAGCACCAGTGGCAACAGATCGGGATCCGGGAAATATCGGTAGTCATGCGCCTCTTCTTTGGAACGCATGGCAAAGGTGCGGTTCTTATCGGGGTCATAGAGACGCGTTTCCTGACGGATTTTTTCCCCGGATTCCATCGCGTCGATTTGCCGGAGGATCTCGTACTCGATCGCCTTCTCAACGAAGCGGAACGAGTTGATGTTCTTGATTTCGACACGTGTGTTGAGCTTGGTTTCGCCACGCTTGCGAACACTGACGTTGCAATCGCAACGGAAAGAGCCTTCCTCGAGGTTGCCGTCGCAGACTTCAAGATACTGCACCATCTTGTGCACGGTGCGCGCGTACTCGGCCGCCTCTTCCGGGCCTCTCAAATCCGGTCCTGAGACGATTTCAAGAAGCGGCACGCTGGCGCGATTGAGGTTGATCAGCGAGCAGTCGCCTTGGTGAGTGGACTTTCCCGCATCCTCTTCCACATGTGCGCGAATGATCTCGATGGACTTTTTGCTTCCATTGTAAACGAATTCGACGCGTCCGTTTTCACAAAGCGGCAAATCAAATTGTGAAATCTGATAGCCCTTAGGAAGATCCGGATAGAAGTATTGCTTGCGAGAAAACACGCTCTTTTCGCGAATGCTGCAACCCAAGGCGAGGCCGGTCTTCACCGCGTACTCGATGGCCGTGCGATTCACCGTCGGCAGCGCGCCCGGCATGCCGGTGCAAACTTCACATACGCATTCATTGTCGCCCGAGGCAAAAGCTGTGGAATCCGTGCAGAACATTTTCGACCGAGTCTGCAGCTGCACGTGAATCTCAATGCCGATCACGGGCTCATAGGCACCGAAGCGTGTTTCAGATGACATGCGGCCTCCGCGACTTTGCAGCGCCCAAATCTTTTTCAAGGACCGAAGAAACATTGAACAAGCGCGATTCTTCAAAGTGAGGCGCCATCAGCTGCACGCCGATGGGTAAGCCTTCCTTAGAGAAGCCGGCCGGGACTGACATTCCAGGCAGACCCGCCAAATTGGTCGACGTCGTGAAAATATCATTGAGATACATGGCCAAGGGGTCATTGATACGTTCGCCGATTTTGAAAGCCGGAGACGTGCAGACAGGGCTTAGGATCACATCACACTGAGTGAAGGCGCGGGTGAATTCGTCGCGAATCAAGCGGCGGACCTGAGAGGCCTTTTGATAGTAGGCATCGTAGTAGCCGCTCGAAAGAGCGTAAGTTCCCAACATGATCCGTCGCTTCACTTCGGGTCCGAAGCCCTCGCCACGCGAGCTTGAGTACAAGTCATCCAGATCGCCTTTGGTGGCGTTCTTGGATCTGTGACCAAAGCGCATACCGTCGTAACGCGCAAGATTCGAAGAGGCTTCGCTGGTGGCGACCAAGTAGTAAACCGGTACGGCATACTTCACGAGAGGCAGCTCCACATCGACCAGAATTGCCCCGCGCTTTTTGAGAGCTTCGATACTTTCGCGAGTCACGCGCTCCACGTCGGCGTCCATTTTCTCAGCGAAGTACTGCTTCGGCAGACCAATACGCAGGCCCTTCACCTGATCGCTGATCTGCTGGGAAAACTGCGGCACCGAAACATCGGCACTGGTGGAGTCACGTTCACAGCGACCCGAAATGACCTCCAAGATGAGTGCCGCATCTTCAGTTGAAAGCGCCATCGGCCCGGCCTGATCGAGGCTGGAGGCGAAGGCGATGATGCCGTAGCGACTGACGCGACCGTAAGTCGGCTTGATGCCAAACAACCCGCAGAAGCTTGAAGGCTGGCGAATCGATCCACCTGTATCCGTACCGATCGAGGCCAGCGCCATGCGCGCGGCAACCGACGCCGCCGACCCGCCGCTGGATCCGCCAGGCACGTACTCAGGGTTCCAAGGATTTTTCACCGAACCAAAAGCCGAGTTCTCATTGGATGACCCCATGCCGAATTCATCCAAGCTGGTTTTACCGATACAAATCGCGCCGGCTTCTTCCAAGCGCCTCACAACTGTTGCTGAGTACGGCGGAATGAAGTTCGCCAAAATCTTCGACGAAGCCGTGGTGCGAAGCCCCTTCGTGCACAGCAAATCCTTGATGGCAATGGGGACGCCCGCCAAGGGGCCAACAGCTTCGCCGCGCGCCAAGCGGGCATCGACGTCAGCCGCTTGGGCCTCGGCCCGAGAGTTCACCGTCGTGAACGCGCCGATTTTCGGGTCGAGCTCACCGATGCGTTTGAGAAAATGTCGCGTCACCTCGACCGCCGAAACTTTGCGATCGCGAACCGCGCGCCCCACTTCAGAACAAGTTGCGAAAGTTAGATCCATCATCCCACCACCGGAGGAACTTTAAACAAATTGCCCGAACGATCCGGAGCGTTTTCCAAGAAGGCTTCAGCCGGCTCGCGACGCTCAACACGATCTTCGCGCAGTCGCAAAGTGAGGTCGGTGGGTGTGACCATGGGCTCGACACCTTGAGTGTTCACTTGAGCGAGCTGCTCGAAGTTTGCGAGCACCATGGAAAGCTGCTGGGCGATGCTTTCAAGTTCAGCATCGCTGAGTTTGAGTCGCGAAAGCTCGGCGACTTTCGCCACCGTGCTCTTATCGAGCCGAGGCGAAGCAGAAGAAGACGGGTCAGTTTTCGAATTTGCCATGTAAGCTGTTTATTAGACGCAGCTCACATTGTCCAACGTCCCCAAAAAGACGCTGCCTCACGCCACGCGTTGTCAGTTATCGTGGAGGGATGTCGTCATCGAAATCCGCTCGCGCCTCGGGGCCTTCGTCTGAATTGCGTGCCCGCTATGACGAGCTGGTCCGCGAAATTCAAAGGCATGACCACCTCTATCACGCTCTCGATCAGCCCGAGATTTCCGATCACAACTATGACTTGCTCGTCGAAGAACTATTGAAGATCGAGGCCGCGCATCCTGATTGGGTGCGCGCCGACTCTCCCTCGCAACGCGTGGGAAGCCAGCCGCTTGAGGCGTTCACGAAAGTCGCGCATCGACGGCCTATGCTTTCGCTGCAGAATTCCTATTCCGTCGAAGACATCGACGAGTTCGACGCCCGCGTGCGAAAGCAGCTCGGCAGCGATGCCCCCGAGGTGATCGAGTACTTCTGTGAGCCGAAGTTCGATGGCCTTGCCATGGAACTGATTTACGAACAGGGCGTCCTCACGCGCGCCCTCACGCGTGGCGATGGCGCCGTCGGCGAAGATGTGACCGCGAACATTCGCACCATTCGCTCCGTTCCTCTTCGCCTTCCGGCCGAAGCGCCGCCACTTTTTGAAGTTCGCGGCGAAGTGATCTTGCTCAAGGACGACTTTCGCCGCCTCAACGAACAGCAAGAGGCCGACGGCGAGGCCACCTTTGCCAATCCCCGCAACGCCGCCGCAGGCAGCATCCGGCAACTCGATTCGCGCATCGCCGCTTCGCGACCGCTCAGGATGTTCATCTACGCGCCGGGCGTGATCGAGGGGAGAAGCTTTGCTTCGCAAGCGGAGTTTGAGAAGCAATGTTTAGCCTGGGGACTTCCCGGCGTGGGCGTCAGCGACGAGTCGACGGAGGGAGCTGGCGCCTTCGAAACTCGTTTACAAGTCAATAAGCTATGGGCGGATTCACTGGGGCCGTCGAGTAAATTTCTTCAACGCCTTCGATTAGCGCGCACAGCTCGCGGCCCCGCCGAAGCGCGAGCCTACTATGAGTTCATCCAGAGCATTCGCGAAAGCTTACCCTTTGACATCGATGGCGTGGTCATCAAGGTGAACTCGTGGCGCACTCAAGACGAGCTGGGGTTTGTCGCCCGCTCTCCGCGCTGGGCAACGGCGGCCAAGTTTCCACCCCAACAAGCCGAGACGACTTTACGTGAGATCGCTGTACAAGTTGGTCGCACCGGCGCGCTGACGCCTGTCGCGATTCTCGAACCTGCGCGCGTGGGAGGCGTGACGGTCAGTCACGCCACACTTCACAACCAAGATGAAATTGATCGCAAAGATTTGCGCGTCGGGGATCGCGTCATCATTCAACGCGCCGGCGATGTGATTCCCGAGGTCGTGCGCGTGGCCAATCCCGATGACCAAGGACGAGGCCCCAAGTTTCGTCTGCCGACGCATTGTCCCTCTTGCGGAAATTCTGTTGAACGACCCGAAGGCGAAGCCGTCGCCCGCTGCGTGAATCCGCTTTGTCCTGCGATCGTCAAAGAGTCGATCAAGCACTTCGTCAGCCGGCGCGCGATGAACATCGAAGGCTTGGGCGACAAACTCATCGAGGCTCTTGTCGATGAAAAGCTGATTGCTCGCCCTTCTGATTTGTATTTTCTGAAGCTCGAGCAAGTCCTGAATCTGGAACGCCAGGGCGAAAAATCGGCGCAAAAGTTGATCGACGCGATCGATCGATCTCGTGACTCGGATCTGGCCCGAGTGATCTATGCACTCGGCATTCGCTTTGTCGGCGAGACCACAGCCAAGTCCCTCGCCCTCGCATTTGGCGATCACGAAGAATTTCTCGCAGCGACCAGCGAGCAACTTTCCGCCATCCCCGACGTCGGCGAAAAAGTCGCGCAGAGTTTGATCCAAGCTCTGCAAGGCGACTATGTTCAGAATGAAGTTCGACGCTTACAAGAGGGCGGCGTGCGATTGGCCAAACGCAAACAAGCCACAGGATTGGGTCGACTTAAAGGCGTGAAGTTCGTGATCACGGGTACGCTTCCGGAGCCACGCGATCAAATCAAAGCCCTGATCGAGTCAGAAGGCGGCTTGGTGCAAGGCTCTGTCTCAAAGAAAACTGACATTTTGCTGGCTGGCGAAGAGGCGGGATCCAAACTTGCGAAGGCCGAGGAGCTAGGAATTCGCGTCGTCGACTGGGCGGAGTTTCAGAGTTTGCTTTCGGAACGCAAGGCATAGCCCGCGTTCCGCAGCTTCATATTTTTCCGGAGAAGAAACTGAAGAGCCTTAGCGAATCACGATCTCGCCGAAGACCGAGTTCGCTTCGATTTTCAAATGCGGCTTCGAGGCATCGAAGCCGGGTGATCGATAGATGCCGTTGCCAAGCGCGCCGGTTTTATCGCCGCGTACATCGATCTTTCCAAAGGCCGTGTTGCTTTCCACCACAAGCGGCAACTCACGAGGAGTTTGCACTTCGGTTTTGCCAAACACAGCGGAAATCTCGACGCCCTTTTCGAGATCTGTGGGCTCGACACTGCTGAGATCCAAGCGCGACTGACCGAAGACGGTGTTGAAGTTGCGATTGACCCGATCATCGCTGCGCGCGCTGAGATCGCCTTCGGTGAACACCACATCCGTGGCCGTCGCGACTTTTTCGAACTTCGCGCCATTGATGCTGATTCCGAAAGTTCCGAACATCATTTTTACGCCCAAGTAGATCAGCGCCAGACTGAACAGAATGCGCAAGATCGGCAGATCCACCTTCAAGACGGTTTGCAAAAGCAGCAGCAGTCCAACGGCGAGAAAAGTTAGTCCCCAAAACATTTTGGCCTCACTTTCGTACTCACTTTGATAGTGATGCACTGGTTTAGGGCCGTGGCCTCGGAGCTGTCCATTTGAAATCATCGGCGCGTGTTGGCTGTGCACGACTTACAGGCCCGACGCCTCGATGAGGATGCCGGGAAAAACAAAATCGCGCCGTTCTCAAAACTGAGAGTTCGGCGCGATCCTTAGGTGCACGAGAGATGCTGACCGACCCTTCGGGCCTGAGCCGTTACAGCTCAATGGGCAGACTCCCCAACACAATATCAAGAAATCATGGATCTAGATGTGATCGATGACGATGTCGCGAGCCATAACAGTCTTACGACCGTCAGCCTTTGCGGCCTCGATGCCCTTCAGGCAGAGACGCTCGATCGCCTTGCTGAGTACATCAATGGTTTCCGCCGAGGTGTTGCACTCGCCTTTTTCTTTGATGAGTTTTTTCACTTTGCTCGTCACAACGAGTACGTCCGCCATATTACCCCCTCAAGAAGATGAATCCCGAGACGTTGAACCCGACCGAAGGCTTGTGCCGCGATCATCAAAAAAAGTCTAAGCAGGGCCAGATTGCGATTCAAGTCGAATTGGCTTGAGGATTAATGCTCTGCGGCGCCAATCGTCGAGGCCGCGGCTCGACGGCGTTCGATCACCGCAATCAGGAGAATCGAGATTTCATAAAGAATGAGAAGAGGAACAAAAAGCAGCATCATGCTGATCACATCGGGCGGCGTCACGACCGCGGATAGGACAGACAGCACAACAATCGCATAACGCCGCGTGGAACGAAGTCCTTCGGCCTTCAGAATCCCCAACAGACCCAGAATCACCATCACGACGGGCAATTCAAAACAAACCGCAAAGACCAAAACCATGGTGGCAAAAAACGAAAAGTACTCCGCGATGGTGATCAACGGGCGATCTGTGGTGCCACCAAAGGTGAAGAGAAAATCGAAGGCCGCCGGCAACACCAAAAAGTAAGCGAAGCTCGCACCGATCACAAAGAGCGCGCTCGAGGTCGCGATGAACGCCATCGCATATTTACGCTCATGTCGATACAGACCGGGCGCGACGAAGCACCAAGCTTGATACAGCCAAAACGGACAGGTGAGGATGAGGCCCGCCACACCTGAAAGTTTGAAGTGGGCCATGAATTTATCCATGGGGTGTGTGAACACCAAACCACCCTCGGGCAAAAACTGCTGCACGGGTTGGCGAACCAGGTCGAACAAAACATCCGAGTAGAAAAACGCGATTCCGACGCCAACGACGATGGCATAGAGCGAGCGGATAATGCGCGTGCGCAGCTCGGCAAGATGATCCGTCAATGTCAGTTGATCGACGCCGTTTTCATCGCGCGGGTCTCTCATGACTTTTCACCTGAGTCGCTTGCAGAGGATTGGCTCGAGGCCACTGGCGAATGAGCTGCCGGTGACTCGGAAGCGTGGGTCTCGGGGGCGTGAGTTGCTGACTCGGGCTGAGTCGCTGCATGCGCCTGCGGCTGGTCCTCATGTCTCGCTTGCGGCTGGTCATCGTGTCTCGCCTGCGACTGGTCCTCATGTCTCGCTTGCGAGAACACCGACCCCTTCACATCGTCTTTGAACTTGCGCAGCTCGCGGTCCGCGCCGTCACGGGCGTCGATGAAGCTGGTGGCGACGTCGCCGAACATGCGTTTGAACTCGCCAATGAATTTTCCGACTGTGCGCGCGACCTCAGGAAGTTGTTTTGGCCCAATCGCGACAAGCGCGATCACGGCGATCAAAATCATTTCGCTGAAGCCGATATCAAACATGTTCGTGAGTCTAACGGGCGCGGCGGGGCGCTGTCAGCTACTGCTTTTTGGACTTTTCAAGCTCCGACAGCGGTACCGCGATCAGCCCGCGTTCCAAGAGCTGCTCGCGCGCATACTCCGAACCGGTGCGCGCGAAGGCCTCGTACAGACGCAGTATGTTGGCCTCGCTCTGCTGCTTCGACTGCGAGCTGATCCAGGCCAAGACATCCATGAATTCGGTGAAACGGCGCGAGTACTCGCGATAAACTCGTGTCGACAGGTCGTCGCGCACGTTTTCCGCCAGTGACGAGTAGGCCGCGACACCCATGTCGGCATAATAGTCCACATCGACCAGTTTTCTTTGCAGTGAATCGGAAAAGAAGCCGCTGATGTAGAGCGCGCGATCCGCCGTGCGCTTGAGAAGTTCCACGCGCTGCGCGGGCTCGGAGCTCATGGCGCGCAAGTACGCCTCGGCCAGAGTTGATCGCTGACGGCGACCTTGTTCGTCGAACTCGTCGAACAGATGCTCGGCAGGCACATGGAACTCGAGCAAGCGAATCAGATAGTCTTTGGCTGATGGAAATGTGTCCATCCGTCGAGACGACAGTGCCGAGTCCACCACTTCGGCAAAGTACTCGCGGCTGGAGACGAATATGGTCTTCGTCGACATCGCGTGAAACCCCTTCGAACCCGCGCCTCACCTGCGCGCGAATCTGATCTCAGTTTAACAACTCCACCTGAGATCGAGAGAAATCATGAAGCGAATTACGACTTTGGACGGGGCAAAATCTCAGTTTGAGACGCGGCTCGAAAGCCGCGCTTATACCAAGATTAAGCCTGAATCGCGGTGAATTCACCTTCGCGCCAGGGTGACTTGGGGCCCACCACCACGATCGTCGGCGGCCGACTCACAAGTTCGGCGATCAAGTTTCTGAGATTCTCAGCGCTCACAGCTTTCACTTGTTCGCCGTAGTTGAGAATGTCTTCCGCGGGAAGACCGTAGATCTCGTGAAACAGAAAAGCAGAGCTCAGGGCCGAGGCTTTTTGCAGTCCAAGATCATGATGCCCGATCAAGAAACGCTTGGCGCGCGCCAACTCTTCGGCATCGACCAAGTGCTCGGCGAGCTTCTGAAACTCGAGCAACAAATCGCGAATCGCCTCTTCGGCTTTTTCCGGCGAGCAGCCGATGTGCGCTCCGACATAGCCGCCCTCAAGTCCTTCCATCGCCGTCGGGCCGACACTATAAGCCAGCGACTTCTTTTCGCGAAGTTCGACAAACAGCCGCCCGCCCATTCCCGAGAGTAGGCCTTGCGCCACTTGCAGAGTCACGCGGCGCGGATCATCCAAGGTCAATCCCGGCCAGCCGAGAAGCACTTGAGTTTGCTCCTTCTTGAGTTCGCGGAAACATCTTTGCTCACTCTCAGCACGAGGCTTAAAGCGTTCGACCTTTGCGTCTCGCAAGGCCGCGCTGGCGGCGGGCCGCTTTCGCGCCGCTGCCGCACTCTCGATCGCATCTCGCCAAATCGCCTTGTCCAAATCCCCCGTCACAACGACAAGCGGCGCACTGGCGATGTTCTTCTCGAGGTGCAGTTGCAGCTGTTTCAAGTCGAGGCTTCGCAAGCTCTCCGCGGTACCCATCGGATCTCGTGCGTAAAAATGATCGCGAAACAGCGTCTCCATGAAGATGCGCGAGGCAATCTGCGATGGTCGGTCATCGCGCGTTCGAAGTCCTTCAAGCATCTGACTGATTTCACGCGGCACAGCCTCGGCGCTCAGCCGCGGCGACCACGCCACTTCAGCAAACAGTGGCGCGAACTCGCGCTGACGAATCGACAAAGTCTGCGCGCTCAGCCCCACGGTGTGGCGACCGCCAAACGCACCGAGGCCCGCGGCCATGCTCTCAATGCGTTCAAGAAGTTGCGACTCGTTCAGCTCACGAGTGCCACTCACCCACACGCGAGAGAGAAGTTCCGTCAAGCCGCCTTGATGAGGAGCTTCCGTCCTTGAACCGCCCCGCCAGGCGATGCGCGCGCTGACCGTCGGAGCCGAGCGCGTCGCTCGCCAGATCACTCGCGTGCCGCTTGGCAAAGTTTCGCGCTCAATTTTGACGTTCAGATCCGCCGCCGCTTTCCACTTTGGATGCGGCTTGATTTTCTTGGCGGCGTCTCGGGGCGACAATCGTGCTGTCGAGGCCGCGCGCGCCTTTTTCAATGTCGCACCGAAATCGCGAAGTGCGGCTTCGATCGCTGGCTTTTCGCTTTCTTGGCCTTTGGCCATCAACACGACAGCCGTCATGCGCGCGGGGTCTAAATACTTTCGCAAAAGCCGGTGCGCCTCTTGGGCGCTGAAGTCGCGCACGCGCTGCATGTACTCGTCGAACTTTTTGAGATCGCCAAACAAAGTGAGCAGCGATCCCATTTTGCGCGCCAAACCCTCGACGGACTCCAGCCCGTAGTATTCCGAACTTTCGATATTGGTGATGGCGCGCTCAATTTCCGCTTGCGAATACGCCTCTTGGAAGTTCGCCGCGACAACTTCCGCACAAGCCTTCAATGACGGCAGGGTCTGTTCGGGCCGCGCGGTGAATGAAATGGAGAAAAAGCCGGGGTCTTTGGGCGCGAAACATCCTGCACCAACAGAGTTCGCCAAATCTTCATCCAAGCGAAGCCGCTTCACCAGACGGCTGGCGTCGCCCTGACCCAACATCATGCTGAGCACTTCCAGGCCCGCCAAATCTTGATGCGCAGCTGGGGGAATGGGAAAGCAAATATGCACCTGAGTTTCCTTCAAATCGGATTCTTCCAAGCGGATTCGAGGCCGCGTCGGTGCCGTTTCGCGCGATCGCTTCACACTGCGAACTCGGCCGCCTTGCACGCGCCCGAAGTTTTCAGCAATCTGCCGACGCATTTCTCCCGTCTCAAAGTCTCCGGCGACCACCAAAAGCATGTTCTTCGCCGAGTAGCGTTCGGCGAAATAACGGCGCAGAACTTTGGGAGAGACTTTCGCGACAACTTCGGGCCGACCGATGACCGGCACGCGATAGGGGTGGCGCCGATAGAAGTTCGAAAAAAGCAGACGACTGCCCCGCCGAGACGGATTGTCGTTGGTGCGCTTGATCTCTTCCAACACCACCTCACGTTCGGCATCGATCTCTTTGGGATCAAAGCGGGGTGTCGACATCATGTCGCCGATGGTGTGCAGGGCCGTGCCGACGAATTCCTTGGAGATGTTGATGTAGAACACAGTTTGATCGAAGCTGGTCCATGCGTTCATTTCGCCGCCCGAGGCCTCGACGGCTTTAGCGATTTCGCCGACGCCGTAGTGTTCCGTGCCCTTGAAAACCAGGTGTTCGATGAAATGACTGATGCCTTGCTCAGCGGGGCGCTCATCCGCCGAGCCTGTGTTCACCCAACACTGGACGGAAATCACCGGCGCGCGACGCGAGGGCAGCAATCGCACCTGCAAGCCGTTTTTGAGTTGGAAGGAAATCGGCTTCATGCCGTTTGTCGACTTGCTTGCGGCTCGTTTCTGCGTCATCTCTGCTACCTCATGAGTTCTGAATCAAATCCAGATTTTCGATCAGTTTCTGCGCCCGCCTTTGGCGTCTACGTCCATATTCCCTACTGTTTGCAGATTTGTACGTACTGCGACTTTGTGAAGTTCGAAGTCGGGGATCTGCCGCCGATGGGGCGTTATGTTGATCTCTTGCGAGAGGAAATTCGCTCGCGCGCCGAATCTCTTAACCCTACACCATTGTCCTCTCTCTACCTAGGCGGCGGCACGCCCAGTTTAATGCGGCCTGAAGATATGGTAGCCGTCCGCGACGAGCTTGCAAGAGCGGGCTTCCCGCTTTCTGCGAATGCCGAAGTCACACTGGAAGTGAATCCGGGAACTCTGGGACCTGTCGACGACGCTGATTCTCCACAAAGTCGAGTTCAGGCTTGGCTCGATTGCGGCGTCACTCGCTTTTCCGTTGGCGCGCAGACCTTCAATGCTGAGCTTTTGAAGGTCACTGGACGAAAGCACAGTGTCGCCGATACGCATCGCGATCTTGAGCTCCTGAGTCGCATGGGCCTCAACTTCAATTTCGATTTGCTCTTCGCGCTTCCCGGACAAAGTTTGCGCGAGCTTGAAGAAGATCTGCGCCAAGCTCTCGCCTATGGCCCGCGACATTTGAGCGCGTATTGCCTCACGGTTCCGGAAAAGCATCCGCTGAATCGCGGGCGAGCCGGGGACGAAGAGCAGGCCGACATGTTCGAGATGATCGAAGAGCGATTGCAGAGCGCTGGGATTTTTCGCTACGAGCTTTCGAACTTCGCCGTGCCGGGTTTTGAATCGCGACACAATCTTTTGTACTGGAGCGATCAACCCTATTGGGGCTTAGGCATGGGTGCGCACTCTTATCGGCCGCGAACTGCGGGCCAAGACGACTTTTGGGGGCTTCGCTTCTGGAATCCTGCGACCTTGAAGGCTTATGAACACGAACTGCGCGAGGCGCGAGGTGCGAGCTTTTGGCAAAGCATGTCGGCCGACCGTGTTGAAGCCCTCAAGCCGCACGAGGCCCTGACGGACTACTTGCACACACATCTTCGCGTGCAGCGCGGCCTCGACATTGAACGCGTTGCGGAAAAATTCGGCCGAGCCGCCGCGCAGGACGCGATTCGGCGCCTCGCCCCCTGCGTCGAAGGAGGTTTGCTGAGAACTCGCACAAATTCTCAAGGCGTTTCATTCGGGGTGAATTATCACTTCACGCCGCGCGGTCATGCACTGGCAAATCGAGTGCTGGAGCGCCTGACCTACTTGCAGGACGAATGGCCGTCTCTGTCCTGAGCCCGACGGTGTGCGAGTTTTTTCGTTCACAATTCGCTGGCGGCAGAAAGCCGAAATTCATCGACTCGGCGGTTTGACTTCGACTCCAGCGGCTCCATAATGACCTGAGCCTTCAAAGGAGCCGAAGTGGACCAAAATTCTGATCCAAAAAATCCTCATCCCAACTCCACGGGATCCGGCGCGCAGCAAAATTCATCGGGCGAGGCCCAAGGCCCCGCCGACGGCATGCACACCGAGCTTTCGCCCGAACAAATCGCGGAACTGATGAAGTTCAAGAACGACTATCTGTATTTGGCCGCCGAGTTTGAGAACTACAAAAAGAATGCGATCAAAGAGCGCTCGGATCTTCGTCGCTTTGGTGCCGAACGCTTGGCCGTCGACATTCTCGAGGTCGTGGATATTTTTGAAAAGGCGCTGGCGACTGAAGTGACCACCGACAACTTTGATTCTTTCCGCAAGGGCATTGAACTGACGGCCACGCAGTTGAAAGCCGCGCTTTCAAAAAATGGCATCGAAGAGATTCCCGCGCTCGGCAAAGCCTTTGATCCCGCGGTGTTCGAGGCTCTGTCGAGTGAAGTGTCCGCGGACTTGCCCCCCGGACATATTTCGCGCGTGTTCCGCAAGCCCTACAAACTTCACGATCGCGTGATTCGCCACGGCCAAGTCATCGTGGCGAAAGAAAAAGAATAAGACGCATCGACGGGAGCGCGTGTGGCCACGAAGCGGGATTTTTACGAAGTTCTCGGTGTCGCGCGAAGCGCGACAGGTGAAGAAATCAAGAAGGCCTTTCGCAAGCTCGCCTTGCAGTTTCATCCGGATAAGAATCCGGGCGACAAAAAGGCTGAAGAGCGATTCAAAGAGATTAACGAGGCCTACGAAACTTTGTCGGATGACAAGCGACGTGCCCGCTATGATCAAATCGGTCACGCGCCGCACTTCGCGGGGGCGGGCGCTGGTGGACCCTTTCGTCCTGGAGCCAATCCGTTCGAAGGCGGCGGCTTCGACTATTCCGGACCCGAATCCTTTCAAGATATTTTCTCAGATATTTTCGGCGGAACTTTTCGCGGCGCGGATCCGCGACAACGCGGACCATTTCATTCCGGTACCGAGCCGCGCGGCAAAGCAGGACCAGGTCGAGGTGCCGATCTTCGCTACACCTTGACGGTGACCTTCGAGGAGGCCGCCACGGGCTGTGAAAAAACCATTTCGTTTGTGCGCAATCGCAAGGGCCGCGAAGAGACGGCCAAGCTGGCGATCACCATTCCCTCGGGAGTGAAGGCGGGACAGCGCTTGAAACTTCGCAGTGAAGGCGATCTTCCGCAAACTGGAGTCGCCGGCGACTTGTACGTGATTGTGAATCTCGCCGAGCATCCGCTGTTTAAGCGTGTTGAGAATGATATCCACTTGGAAGTTCCCATCAATTTCATCGACGCGGCCCTTGGCTCCATCATTGAGATTCCCACGCTGACCGGGAAAGCTTCATTGAAGATTCCGCCGGGAACACCTTCTGGACAAATCTTTCGCATGAAGGGCAAGGGCTTCGCCGCCATTTCGGGCGAGGCTGGAGATTTATTGGTCAAGGTTTTGGTCGATGTGCCGCGCGAGTTGAGTGATGAACAGCGCGAAACTCTACGGCGCTTCGCCGCTGGGTTGAAGCCGACGCCGATGGTGAAGGCCTATCAAGAAAAAGTCGAACGTCTTCGTAAGAAGTAAATGAGTCAGAAGTGATCGGGGTCGAAATGTCTTGTTCATCGGGTGCCATTGATACTGTTGTTTCTCGATGTCGGCGCGGACCAGCCCGACGCAACCTGATCCTGGCCGTCAGCTTGGCTCTGCTGGTGGGTTGCCAGTCGATCGTCGAACGCAAACAAGAGGCGGCGCCGCCCTCGCCTGCGATGGAAAAAGAATATCAGTCCGCAAAAGCTCTTCTGGATAAGGGTGCTGTCGCGCAAGGTCTGGAGCGACTGGAGAAGTTCGCTGCCGCACACCCGCAAAGCACACTGGCCGACGATGCGCTTATGAACGTCGCTCAGTACCACGAGAGAGCGGGCGAAGCGCAAGAGGCCCTGCGGGCTTACACCCTCATCACTCAGCTGCCAGTGGCCTCGAACCACGAAGCCGACGCTCATCTCGGCGCCGGGCGCCAGCAAATGAAATTGAATCGCGCTGAAGAGGCGCTGCGAAGTGCAGAGAAAAGTGCGGCACTCGCCAGCGGACCTGAGCGCAGCATCACTCGCCTTGAGGCTCTGGAGCTGAAATCGCTCGCGCTCTCGGCGCTTGGTCGCCACCTTGAAGCACTCGAAAATTTAGTGCGTCTGGCGGATGACGCCGACGCGGAGAGTGTTCGCCTCGGGACGTCTGCGCAACGCTTGCGAGATCGCGCGCGCGTGCTGGCTCAGGAAATCCTCGATGCCAAACTCAGCGACAGCGACGTCAAAAGCATCGCCGATTCTTCTCGCTACGGATTTCTACGACCCTCGGCAAAATTTCGTATCGGCTTAGTGCTCGCCGATCAGCGGAAACTGAGCGCGGCCAAGTCGATGTTCGAAGATGTCATCTCGCTCGCACCTAAATCCGAAATCGCCGAACGCGCGCAGTTACTTGTCACGCAAATCGACGCTCGAAGCCGCGTGGATTCGCGCACCATTGGCGCCGTACTCCCGCTCTCGGGCCGCAACGCCGGCGTTGGCTACCGCGCACTTCGCGGCTTGCAACTTGGCCTTGGTGCGGGATTGGCTGGCAAGGCGGGAAGTCATTTTCGACTCGCCATTATTGATAGCGAAGGCAATCCAGATCTCGCCCGTCGAGCTGTTGAACGCTTGGTTGTGGAAGACAATGCGCTGGCGATCGTCGGTGGACTTTTGAGCCGCACGGCGACTGCTGAGGCGACGAAGGCGCAAGAGCTGGGCGTGCCCATGCTGCTCATGAGTCAGAAATCTGGAATCACCGAGATCGGCGAGTTCGTGTTTCGAAACGCGCTCACCAGTCGGCAGCAGACGCAAACACTGGTCAGCTATGCGATGGACCAAGTCGGCGCCAAGCGCTTTGCGATTCTGTACCCCAACGACTCGTATGGTGTGGAGTTTGCGAATTCGTTTTGGGACGAAGTCCTCAAGCGCGGCGGCCACGTCACGGCGGCGCAGACCTACGACCCCGATGAGACAGATTTTCGAAGCGTCATTCAGCGGCTCGTCGCAACCTATTACATGGAAGATCGCGCCGACGAGTACCGGGCGCGCTACCGCGCCTTCATGGATCGCAACCCCAAGCGCAGCGTTCGGCAAGGCGGCCCCACCTATGAAGAAGTGCTGACGCCTGCGGTGGACTTTGAGTTTCTCTTCATTCCCGATACGCCCAAGGCGGCTGGACAAATTCTGCCCATGCTCGCCTACTACGATGTCGACAACATGCGCGTGCTGGGTACCAACGTGTGGAACAATCCACAGTTCGTGCAGCGCTCGCAGAAGGCCGCGGAAGGCGCCGTCTTCGTCGACGGACTGATGAGTGAAGACAAGTCCTTCGTGAGCTCGGAATTCTTCCGCAGCTTCCGTGATTTTTATGGCGCGGATCCAGGTCTCATCGAAACCCAAGCCTATGACACGGGGGCCTTGCTCCGTAAGTTGATCAGCGATGGCGCCTCGTCGCGCATTTCACTCCAAGAGCAGCTCAGCACCGCACAGAACATCACCGGTTCTTTGGGCCGTTTCTCGATTGGCGCTGGACGCGAGTTTTCCCGCCCCATCTCCATCCTCACCGTTAAGGGTGGCAAAATTCAGCCTCTCGAGGCCCCCAGCTCCAAGCGATAAGGGCCCCGACTCTCCCCCATTAGAATTTTCGATGCACGATCGGCGGTTGCCTCCTAACCGCCGAGACGTCGGCGTCTGTCTTAGCGGCGTTCGAGGTCCAGGAAGTTCGACCTCGAGACATCGGCCCCTCGGGGCTGAGGGGAAAACTCAGAGTGCTTTGCTCACGGGTGGGAGGCCCGACTCATATGCAGAAGATCCAAAGACCGACGCGCCAACATAAAGCTCAAGGACTCACGGAAGCCTTCGTTCGCGAATGCCGCACACGCTTGCTCGAGTCCAAAGCCGACTTGCTCAATCGCGCGCGTCAGGCGGCGCGTGAGTTTGAATCTCGCGATCGCGGCGGCAGCGATGAAGGTGATCTCACCATGGATCTTTTGGCCGAGAACGCCTTCCTCAGTTCACAACAGCGAATTCAAAATCAATTGATGGAGATCGAGGCCGCTCTCGCTCGCATCGAACAAGGCTCGTTTGGAATTTGCGAAGAGACGGAAGAGCCGATTGAAGAAGAGCGCCTTCGCGTGTTGCCGTGGACTCGACTTTCGATTGAGGGCGCTGAAATTCGCGAAGCACTTCAGCAGCGATTTGCGCGTGGTTAAGCGTCCAGATTTTGAGGTTGGGGTTTTGAGCTTGGGGTTTGGAGGCGGGAGCGCCGGGCGAAAAGATTCGGCATTCTGGGCAAGATTCAGAGTCTCGAGTCGGTGAATAACAGAAATCGTGACAGATTTATTCACCCTGGCGCGGCGGAGCCCATGTTCTGTCGGGAAATTAAGCATTCACTCGGAAATTTCGACGACTTCACAGCGCTTCAACAGGCTTTTCATAGGGAATTGATAATGATCCGGGCTTTCACACCCGCTGCGCTCCGCAGCTGCTGAACAGAAAAAACACAATGATCATGGACACCTGCCCGAGATGCGGGCATGGCCCGAGGCGTCCACTCAGACTTTTGACAAATTTACCTTCAAGCTCTTACAAGCTGTCACATCCTGTCGCACGAGGGGGTGCGCTCAGGATTTAGTCTGCTTGTTTTGTTGGCAACCAGGGGTCGCCAACAAATGCCGGTGAGTGAATCTCATCGATCAACGCATGAAGGGGAAACATGCCGAAACTCACATCTTCAAAGTCGACCAGCACTTCGAAATCGCGCCGAGGAACTTCGCCGGCACCCACACAGAGCCAACACTCTTCGCGTTCACGTCTCGCCACTCCAGCGCGTTGGGTGGAGCCTCGCGAACTGACCCGCAATGAGATTTGCGATTTGAAAGATCAGTTGCTCCGACTGCGCGACGAACATCTCAATCATGTGAGCGGCTTCCGCAGTGAAGGTCTGTCTCCCGGCGGCTTGCGCGGCGATGAAGGTGATCTCGCCAGCGGTGAGATTGATTTGAATTTGCAAATTCGCATTAAGGAACGTGCGACGCAAATGTTGCCGAAGATCGATCGCGCTCTGAGCCGCATCGAAGAGGGACGCTTCGGCCTGTGCGAAGTTTGCGAAGAGCCCATCGGGCTTGAGCGGTTGCGCGCGCGTCCCGTGACCAGCCTCTGCTTGGCTTGCAAAGAAGAGCAAGAGCAGCGCGAGCGCCTCGAGCCTGTTCACGCTTAAGAATCATCTCGGACAAAAGTCCTGTCGCCGAATGCAGGCGACGGTTTTGAACACTCCGATCAAACTAAACTAAGATCCACGTGAAGCGCCCTCGTCGGGGCGCTTTGCTTTTTCGAGGCGAGCGCTTTATGGCCCTCGACGCGTTGGCGTCGCCGCGGCCTCGAACACTTCACAATTTCCCTGAGGCCCGCGCCACAATTCACGCCAGTTGCGAGTTTCCTCAATCGACCCAATTCACACTGGCCCCTGTAAATCTAGCCTGAAGACCGAGGCGTTTTCCCGCAAAATTGGACCTTTGCGCGGTGCTGTCGGCGTAAAGGGATTTTAAAGGTTCTCCGAAAAGCTTTTTAGAACAGTCGATCCCTCATACGACAAGCTGCAGGTCGCAGCCGCTCGAGTGGGTCGCGGAGGACGCATGGCGTTTGATAATCAGGCCCTGGATATCCCAGAAACACTTCCGATGTTGCCCGTTCGCGATATTGTGGTGTTTCCCTACATGATTCTTCCCCTCTTTGTCGGACGCGAAGCCTCGATCCGATCTGTGGAAGAAGCGCTCGGCAAGAACCGCCTGATCTTCCTCGCCTCACAACGTGAAATCACTGAAGAGAATCCGACTGAAGATTCGATCTACACCGTCGGCACCATCGCGCGAATCATGCGCATGCGTAAACTCGCTGATGGTCGTGTGAAGATTCTGATTCAGGGCGAGGCCAAAGGCCGCATCACCCGTTTCGTGAAATCTTCGCCGAACTTCGAAGTCGGTGTTGAGCGCGTGGTCGACGAAGAAGCCAAGGCGCCGGGCGCCGATGGCGTTGAAACCGAAGCGCTGATCCGCACCGCTCGCGAGCAGCTGGAAAAGATCATCGCCTTGGGCCGCTCACTGTCTCCCGACATTCTTTTGATCCTCGACGATGTCCAAGAGCCGGGTCGCTTGGCCGACTTGATCGCCTCCAACTTAGGTTTGAAAGTCGCCGATGCGCAACGCGTGCTGGAGACCTTGGACCCTAAGGCGCGACTGAAGTTGGTTTCAGAAATTCTGACGAGCGAGCTTGAAGTTCTGCAGATGCAGACCAAGATCCGCTCGCAGTCGAGCAACGAAATGAATAAGTCGCAGCGCGAGTACTTCCTTCGCGAACAAATGCGCGCGATTAAGAATGAACTGGGCGAACAAGATCAAAAGGGCGAAGAGCTGGAAGAGTTGCGCGAAAAAGTTCGCAACTCCGGCATGCCCGAGCCGGTACTCAACGAAGCTCTCAAGCAGTTGGGTCGCTTGGAGCGCATGCATCCGGACGCGAGCGAAGCCTCGATGCTCCGCACCTATCTGGATTGGATGGTGGATCTGCCTTGGGGCAAGTCGACCGAGGACAACCTCGATCTCGATCGCGCCAAGCAGGTGTTGGACGAAGATCACTATGAACTGCAAAAAGCTAAGGACCGCATCCTTGAATTCTTGGCGGTTCGCAAACTCAAAACTGACTCACGCAAAGGTCCGATCCTGTGTTTCGCGGGACCTCCGGGCGTCGGCAAAACTTCGCTCGGTAAGTCCATCGCTCGAGCCATGGGTCGCGAGTACTTCCGCGTCGCCTTGGGCGGCGTGAAGGACGAAGCCGAAATTCGCGGTCATCGACGAACCTATGTCGGCGCGATGCCCGGCAAGATCGTCCAGGCCCTCAAGCAAGTGAAGACGCGAAATCCCGTGATCGTGCTCGACGAGATCGACAAACTCGGTAGCGACTACCGCGGCGATCCTTCGGCGGCCATGCTCGAAGTTCTGGATCCTGAACAGAACCATGCCTTCCGCGATCACTACTTGAACGTGGACTTCGATCTGTCGAACGTCTTGTTCATCGCGACAGCGAACGTGGTGGAAAATATTCCGCCAGCGCTTCGCGATCGTATGGAGCTGATTCAGATTCCGGGCTACACCGAGAACGACAAGGTGTTGATCACCAAGAAGCATTTGATTCGTCGCCAGATGGAGACGAACGGTGTAACGGACGAGAACATCGAGTTCAAAGAAGACGGTATCCGCTACTTGATCTCAGGCTACACGCGTGAAGCTGGTCTGCGAAATCTCGAGCGCGAAGTCGGTTCAGTCTGCCGCAAAGTCGCTAAGCGCGTTGTGATGGGACAAACGGAGAAAGTCGTCGTGACCGCCGAGAAGGTCGCGGATCTCTTGGGTGCGCCGCGATTCATTCGCGACGAGAAGCTCAAAGAGGCGCAAGTGGGGATCGCGACAGGTTTGGCTTGGACTCAGGCCGGCGGCGAAGTGCTCTACATCGAGGCTTTGAAGATGAAAGGCAAGGGCGGCTTTGTTCTCACAGGCCAGATGGGCGATGTGATGAAAGAGTCCGCGCAGGCCGCGATGAGCTACGCTCGTGCGCACGCCAAGGAACTTGGAATTGACGAGGATTGGGTCGACAACTGGCAAGCCCACGTGCACATCCCCGCGGGTGCTGTGCCGAAGGACGGACCCAGTGCAGGCATCACCATGGCGACAGCGATCATCTCGCTGATGACCGACACGCCGATTCGCGCCGATGTCGCGATGACAGGCGAAGTGACGCTCTCAGGTCGAGTGCTTCCCGTCGGTGGAATTCGTGAGAAGGCCTTGGCCGCTCTGAACCACGGCGTGAAGACGGTGCTGATCCCCTTCCAGAACCAAAAGGATGTGCAAGACATCCCCGAGGAGTTCCGCCAGCAGCTCAACTTTGTCTACGTCGAGCACTTGGATGAAGTTCTGCATATGGCCCTGGATGAGAAGCTTGGCAAATCCAAGCGTCAGCCGACCAGCAAGGGCGGCACAGGCAAAAAGGGCAAAGACTCTGCGGCCGCTTCCGCCGCCTAATCGGAAATCAAAATTCTAAAGATCGATCGAGCGCCGCGAAAGCGGCGTTCGTTTTTTGAACGGCAAAGTGAACGGACGCTTCCGTCAGGCCTAGGCTCAGCGAAGCTGAGTCTGCTGCTGCTGCTGTTGGTGAAGCTGGCGCTCGCGATCAAACTCCAGGACGCGAACGAGCGTCTTGAGATCAGCGATCTCCTCTTTGAGAAGCAAAATCTGCTCTTCTTTTTCTTGCAAAACTTGTGTGTAAGCGCGCTTGAGCTCATCCACGAGCCGAGTGGTCGTACGAAGCAAAGACCCCTCGGTGGTTTCATGCGCCGCCATTTGAGCTGCCGCAACTTGCACCGTCGAGTGATTCAGATCGGCGCTCAGCTTGCTTTCTTGCAGACCCAATTCAGCTGAAGAAGTGAAATGCTGTGCCGGCATGGCTCGGGGCGAGGCCGCGGCACCCGCCGGTGGTTCAGCTTGAGTCGCACTCGCGCCGAGCGAAGTCGCTGCTTGTGAAGACGCCGGTGAGACCGTGGTGGCGGAGATCTCGGTGGCCAAGTGCACGCCGGCGTCTAAGTCTCGCACTGTGGGCTCGGGCAAAAAGTATTTGCCGTTTTCAAAACGGTGCTCCTGCGCACCCGACTTAATCCGACGGCGCAGAGTTGAAACACTGACCCGATACTTGCTCGCGTAATCAGTGAGAAGCAGCCAGTTTTTTTGAGACTGCGACTTGGTCGCAGCTTTGTTTCGAGTCGAGGTCGACACCATGATTCGAGCCTAGGTGGAAGTCGGCTGACGCTCAAATTTTTTCTGCTCGATCCTTGGTCTTGCCTGCGAGTGTTGCGGGGCGTTGATAGCTTCAGATGCGGGGGGTCGACGCCTGCTGGACACAGGTTTAAACTGAATCGATGCGGCTGACGGAAAAAAAGAAGCTGGGATTGGTGTTGTCGGGTGGCGGAATCAAGGCCGCGGCTTTTCATTTGGGCGTCTGCCTCGCGCTTCGGGAGAAGGGCTTTCAGTTCGCCGGCGGGACCAAGGAAGAAGTTCAGCTT
Source organism: Bdellovibrionaceae bacterium UBA2339 (assembly GCA_002344785.1). Lineage (GTDB taxonomy): Bacteria > Bdellovibrionota > Bdellovibrionia > Bdellovibrionales > JAMPXM01 > UBA2339. The sequence goes on along the minus strand of DDUL01000036.1, from coordinate 150,259 downwards.
CGATTTCCCAACGACGAGATGACCTTCAAAGTCTATGTCGGCTCCAGCGCAGGATCCTTCGTATCTTCGCTTCTCGCCGCTGGCCATTCCGTCGAGTCCATCATTGATGCATTCGAGCGCGGCACAGATTCGGACCTCAATCGCATGGCCCAGCGACGGCGACTGTTCACGCGCCTGAAGCCCATCACTTACCGCGACATCTTTGCAATGAACGGCGGCAGCCTGCTTGGGTTTCTGCCGAGCACACTTCGTCGTAAGTCCTTGGTGAGCGGCGGTCTGGAAGCTTTGTTGAAAAACGGCTTCAAGCTCAATGGACTGTTCACCACCAAAAACATCGAGCGCTACATGCGCACCAATGTGCTCAAGGAAAACGACTTCGCCGCACTTGGCGTACAACTCTATGTGATTGCCACTCAACTCAATCACACGCGAAAGGCCGTTTTCGGCGCCTTTCCCGAAACGTATAAAGTAAAGAACATCAAGTATGCGAATTTTGCGTCGATCTCGGAAGCTGTCGCCGCCAGCACGGCGCTCCCGCCGTTTTACGCGCCCTACGGGATTCGCAATCAAAAAGGTAAGGAGCTGTTCTTTTTTGACGGCGAGATCCGCGACACATTATCCACGCATGTCGCGGCCGATGCGGGTTGCGATTTGGTGATCGCATCGTATTCGATTCAGCCCTACCACTACACGCCGGTCATGGGGTCGCTGCACAACTACGGAATTCCGCTGATTATCAATCAAGCGCTCTATCAAGTGATTCAACAGAAAATTGAGAAGCACATCGAGCATCAGCAACAGATTTCGGCGATCATGAGTGCGGTGGATGGATATTTTCGCCAACAAGGGTTGCCGGATGAACATCGCGACAAGCTGCTGGACATCCTCGCGAAGCGCGTGAACTACAAATCCAACGTCGACTACATCTATATTCACCCCAGTCCCAACGACTACGAGATGTTCTTTGTCGATCACTTCAGTCTGAACCCCGAAATTCTCACCCGCATCGTGCAGATCGGCTTCAAGGCCGCAATTCAGGCGCTTCGCAAGCATGACCTCTGATCGGGCTCGGCAGTATCGGCCAAGTTCGCTTCGACTTGCCGTGCGCGCCTCGTTGGTCATCGCCGCATTCTTACTGATTTTCATCGTGGCGGAACTGGGACTTAGATGGTTCGGCCGCCAGGGCCGCTTCGCCGATGAGCCGACGCCTGATTTCACCCGGCCGCGCATTCTATGCATTGGACACAGCTTCACATTTGGGACGGGCGCCCCGGCGGGCCAAAGTTTTCCTGACCAGCTTCAAGTTTTACTCAGCGAACAAGGCTTGGAGGTTCAAGTCCTGAATCTTGGACGTGGCGGCTGGAACACAGCGCAGATTCTTCGCCACTTGCCGAGGTGGATGCGATTGTATCAGCCGCAAGTGGTGTTGATCTGGGCTGGCGAATCGAACTTCTACAACAAGCTCGGCTTACATCATCCTCGTCAGCGCGGCTATGAAACTTGGTACGAGGGTCTGCGCGTCGGCCGCGCCATAGATCTTTGGCGACACGGATTGGGACGCGGTCTCTTGGCGAATTTCCACATGCGAACGCCTCACTATCTCATCGATACCGACCTGCATGGATTTGAACGAAGCATGGCGTGGGCGGGCATGCTGGAGCCCGGGTGGACAGATCCGATGGTGTTCGGGCCACATCTGCTGAAGTCCGTGGCTCAGGCTTTAGAGAGCGGTTTGCGAAGTCCGCTGGCGAATGACCAACACCGCAGTTTGTTCGCGGCGACTCTCGCGCACCTGCTCAGTGCCGACAGCGCGCAAGCTTCTCGAGATCGTGCCGAGGCTCTACAGCGACTCGCGCGCGGGCGCTGGGAAGATGTGAGTTTCAAGCCTCAACCTCATATCGCTTTGGCATTGGGATTAAAGTCCGCACAGCTGCAGGCCAAGCGCGGCGAATCCACGACAGAGATTTCGCAAACACTCGACGATCTGTGGGCCCAACTGCGGTCCCAGCTGCCATCCCAGCTGCCCCGCCCACATCAACTCGGCTTTGAAGACTCACACCTACGGGCTTGGGTCATTGAGCGCCACACCCCTTCTGGGTTGAGCCCTTCGCAATCCCAGCAACAGCTCGAAGTGTTGCGGTCTGAGGCGCCCTTTCTCAGTGTGTTTCATTCGCTGCACCCGACGGCCGAGTCGTTGGCCTCGCTCATCGAGTTGAATCCCTACTCGGATTATCACATCACACTGAGCGACATCAGCGCCCGACAAGCCCAAGCGCGCCAAACGCCACCCGACTCTGCTGCGCAAGCTGAACTCCGTCTGATTATGAATCGTGTCGAGAATTGGCGGGATTCTCTGCCTCAGTACTACAAGTTGGCCACCTCAGTGGATGCGGAGAACTCGATTGAAATCGGCATCGAGGAAATTGTCCGACAAGTTCGCGAAGCCGGAGCGCTCCCCATTGTCCAGCTCTATCACCCCTATAAATTTTTGGCTTCAAATGACCAGGTTTCGAAGCCGGCCCGCTCTGATCGACAAATGCATCTTCGCGAAAATCCCGTGAACACTCAGCTTCGCGCCGTGGTTGACCGGCTGAAGGTCGAGAGCGTGGATCCTCGTCCACAACTCGCTCAACTTTTACAGGCCCACTCGCTTCGCGATGTTTATTCTTCAGAGCTGGGTGATGAAGATCAGCATTTGACGGCACTCGGCTATGGGGGCGTCGCGCAGTCGGCCCTTGAAGTTCTACTTCAGCACCGAGCCGCGCTCGGAGAAACGCGTGCTCAGCCCGACAAAAAGTGACTCAAAGTAAGGCGCGATCGCTCGCTCAGTTTGCGTCCGACTAAAACATCATTTTGCAGTCGGTCTGGACTTTGTGATCACGAACTTCCTAACCTATTCTAGAGTGAGTTCGCACATGTGCAGCGGACCGTCTCACTTCGAGACAGGATCTTTACAACCGTTTTTTCGGACCTCGGATTGAGAGTTCGCAAGGAGGCCAAACGTGAGTCAGGGCACTGGACAAAATTTTGGCCCTAGCCGATCGGCGTCGCCTGCGGTCACGAGCGCCAGCGAGTTCGCAACTCCGTTGGCCACTCTCCACCCGACCACTCCGGCTCCCGACTCACCGGACTACAAAGTCGCCGGCGTTGAAGGCTCTCACCGACCCATCTGCAAATCTTGTGTGATGCCCGAAGCTAAGCCTCACATATTTTTTGATCACGAGGGCGTGTGCAATTTGTGTCGAGAGTACGAACAAGAAAAGCAGGTCGAGGCCTCGTCAAAATTGCTGGAGTCCGATCTGTTGAAGATTCTCGCCAAGCATAAGGGCCAAGGTAAGTATGATGTCCTCGCCATGTGCAGCGGCGGCAAGGACTCAACTTCGGCGCTCTACTACATGGTCACACGCTACAAAGTCCGCCCGCTGGCTTTCATGTTCGACAATGGCTTTGAAACACCTGAAGCCATCGCCAACGTTAAGCGCGCTGTCGACAAACTTGGAGTCGACTTCATGTTCTTCAAGTCAGGGTACATGAAGGAATTGTTTAGCACCCTGTTGAAGACCGACTCGAAGGCCGTGGTCTGTCACCCCTGTTCGCTCTGGTACATGGATCTGGCCTACGACACTGCGGCTCGCTACGAAATTCCCATCATCATCGCCGGATGGACGAAGGGTCAGAGCACTTCTCAGAACGTCATGAGCAAGTGCGGCTGCAACACCTCCCAGCCCGAGTTCAAAGAGATGGGTGAGGCGACAAAGCAATTCATCGAAACCTACATTCGACCCAATCCGCGCTATAAGGATTTTCCGACCTCCATGGAGGAAGTGCTCAAGCGCGCCCAGAAGCGACACAAGTCCCTGGTTCTCTCTCCCCATTGGTTCTTACCCTTTGATCAAGAAACTTACGTGGAAACGATTCGCCGCGAACTCGGGTGGGAATATCCCAAGCTCAGCTATCCGGGTCGAAGTACGAATTGCGCGTTGAACTTTGTCAGCGTGGCCAATTCGATGAAGCACTTCGGCTACACGCATTATCACGTGGAGATGAGTAAGCTGATCCGCCAAGGTGTCCTCAGTCGCGATGAGGCACTGCGTGATTTGGATTTCAATGTGAAGAAGTCCACGCTGAATGAGATCGCATCTCAGCTGAATTACGAGTACAAGTAACGGATGCCGAATTACAGCGCGATCAACTTCGATCAGGCCGCAAGCTCTGTTGTCGACCCTCGTGTCGCCGAACGCGTGGCCGAGTGCTTTCGCCTCGAACTCGCCAACAACTCTTCCATTCACCAAGCCGGAGTTCGTGCGGCCGCACATCTCGAAAACGCGCGCGAGGTCATCGCCGAGTCATTGGGCCTGCGTTCAAGTTTCGAGATGATCTTTTGCTCGGGCGGCACTGAGGCGAACAATTGGGTGCTGCATGCACTTCTCAATCAAGAAACCCTTACGTCGGCTTCTGCGCCTCGCCCCCACTACATCGTCTCGTCGATCGAACACTCCAGCATACGCCAACCGGCGATTTGGATGGCTCGTCGCGGTTGGATTGATTTAGACGAGGCCCCCGTCGACGCTGACGGTGTTGTACGTCTCAATGAGCTCGAAGCTCTCATCCGCCCTGAAACCAAATTGATCTCGATCATGCATGCCAACAACGAGATCGGCGTTGTTCAAGACCTTCGTGCCATCGGCGAGATCGCGCGACGACACAAAGTTCTGTTTCACACCGACGCCTGTCAAAGCTACCTCAAAACTCCGATCAATCTCCAAGAGATCCACGTCGATTTGCTGAGTATCAATGCCCATAAGTGCCATGGGCCTCGAGGCATCGGCGGCCTGTTTGTGCGCAGCGGGCTGGAGCTGGAGCCTTGGTTTCGCGGGGGCGGCCAAGAGCGCGGCTTAAGATCGGGAACTCCGGCGGTCGAATTGGCGGTGGGTTTTGCCGAAGCCGTGAAGTGTTGGAGTTCGTGGCCGAGCGAAAACCCGCGAGCCGCTTCGGTGTCCGAGTATCTGCAAGAGCTGCGCAAGAAGTTGATTGATCATGTGTTGGGTGAGCTGCCCATGGCGCGACTCAACGGACCTCGCTCAGGACCTGTGCTTCCGAATATCGTGAACTTCACGTTCTTGGGTCTTGAAGCCAAGCCCATCATGCGCCAACTGGATCAGCTTGGATTTGCGACGGCAACCGGTTCGGCATGCTCGTCCGGGAAACTCACAACTTCGTATGTGCTGCGCGCGCTGGGTCGCCGAGCAGACGCCCAAGAAGGTCTTCGCCTGTCCTTCTCAAAGTGGCACACACCGAGTGAGGTGGCGCGTCTGGGCGAAGCCATCGTCCAGGTTGTGAATCGTCTGCATGACGAACACGCTCGATTCAATTCGCAATAAATTGACGTTCTGCAAACCGGGACTCGACGAAGCGGGGCGGGGCAACTTCGTCCGCCACAAGCGCACTAGCGTTTGGAAATTCTGCGCGACAGTGCCATCATATTGAAGATGTCTCGCTTCATTTCATTCCCACAACGATACGCTATGACGAGAGTCGGCCGCGCACAACGGCCCGAGGCTCGGTCATGGTAAATCATGGCCAATTTGTCGATGACATGGCCGCCGACGAATCGCTCGATCTGCGTGGCATACCTTGCCCGCAGAATGCCGCGAAAGCCGTCGTCAAGCTCAGCACGATGATGAGCGGCGAGCGTTTGCACGTGCGTGTCGATGACGGTGAACCCGTCGATAACGTCAGCGCCTCCGTCGAGGGTGAAGGTCACAAGGTCGTCCTGCGAAGGCAGCAAGCCGACGGCTCTCTGCCAACGCCCACCTGGCATCTCCTCATCGAGGTCGATGGACAGACTTCCACTACGGAGGATCCAAGTTGAGTTGGCTCATCAAGGGCTTTGAGAAATTTCAAGCCTTCCTTCAGGCTGTGTTGCCGGCTCCGGCTTGGCGCGCTCTCAAGTGGTTTGAGCGCTTCATGATTGAAGTCGTCCTGCAGAAAATCATCGGCGGATTAGCGCTCTTTCTTTTGTACTTCTTCGTGTTGGGTCCAACTTCAATTTGGGTCCGACTTTTCGCGCGACGAGCTCTCCGTCATCCGACGATTTCTCCAGATTCAAATTGGGTCGCGGCCAAAGGCTATGATGCCTCCGTCGATCAGGCAAAATTTCAGTCCTAGGTTTAGAGTGGGGTATTTGAGATCAGTGGGCCGATGGCCATAAGGGGTGAGTGATGAAAATCAAAAGCATGCTCCGCGAAGTGGGACACCTGATTCGCGAACACAAGCTCTACTTCATGGCGCCCATTCTCATTTCGCTCATCTTGTTTGCGATTTTGTTCTTCAAGGTCGGACCCGGCATCATCATCACCTTTATCTACGCCGGAGTTTGATTCGTGTTGATCTTGGGGATTTCCTGTTTCTATCACGACTCTTCGGCCTGCGTGGTTCGCGATGGTCAGATCATCGCGGCTGCGCAAGAAGAGCGCTTTAGTCGCGTGAAGAACACTTCCGAATTTCCCATTCAATCGATCAACTTCTGCATGCAGCAGGCTGGCGTCACACTCCAAGACGTGGATGCCGTCGCCTACTTTGAAAAGCCGTTTCTCAAGTTCGCGCGCGTTGTCGCAGATCACGTCTCAGCTTGGCCCTTCTCATGGACCGGCTTTCATCGCTCAATGCCGAAGTGGCTAAGTCATCGATTGGCATTGCCGACGCTCATCGAAGATGAGCTCACATTCAAAGGACCCATCTACTTCCTCAAGCATCATCTCTCACACGCAGCATCGGCCTTTTATCCTTCGCCGTTTGAGAGTGCTGCCATTCTCACCGCCGATGGCGTCGGCGAATGGGCCACTCTCTCCGTGGGCAAAGGCGAAGGTCGGCGCATTTCAATCGACCGAGAGATTCATTATCCGCACTCCTTGGGTTTGCTCTACACGGCCGTCACCACGTTCTTAGGCTTCGATGCGCATGGCGGTGAAGGAAAGACTATGGGGCTTGCCGGATATGGCGATCCCAAATCCTATCGCGACAAACTCACGCAGGTCGCGCGCCTCAATGACGATGGAAGTTTTGTTCTGGATCAAAGTTACTTCGCGTTCCGCTACGGCCAGAGAATGTGGAGCGCAAAGTGGGAGAAGCTCTTCGGTCGGCCGCGCGCAACCGGCGAGCCCTGGGAGCAAAGGCACTACGACCTGGCCGCTGCTTGCCAAGAGTTCATCGAGAACTGTTTCATCCTCAACGCGAGGCTGCTGCAAAAGTCGACGGGACTTAAGAATCTTTGTTTGGCCGGTGGCGTGACCCTAAACTGCGTGGCCAACGCCAAGATTCTGGATCAAACCGACTTTCAGGATGTGTTCGTTCAACCTGCCGCGGGCGATGCCGGCGGCTCCGTCGGCTCGGCGCTTTGGGTGCAACATCAGCTACAGCCCAATTGCGAACGCCAAGTCATGCGCCACGCCTATTTGGGTCCCGAGTTTTCCAAGCGCGAAATCGAACGCGCACTCAAGGCCGCCAAGCTCAGCTATCGAGAGATGGACGAGGCCGCGCTCTGCAAGTACGTCGCACAAGCCATCTTCGACAACAAAGCCATCGGTTGGTTTCAGGGGCGCATGGAGTTTGGACCGCGTGCGCTGGGCAATCGTTCCATCATCGGCAATCCGACATTTGCCGGAATGAAAGATATTTTGAATCTGCGAATCAAGAAGCGCGAGGCCTTTCGGCCCTTTGCCCCCATCGTGCTCGAGGAAAAAGCCAACGAGTATTTCAATCTCAACGTCGCTTCTCCCTATATGTTGTTGGCTCCTCAGGTCCGACCCGAGGCCCAAAGCCGCGTCCCCGCCATCACACACATTGATGGCACAGCTCGCGTCCAGACCTGCGATAAGACCTCCAATCCAAAACTTCGTCGCTTGATCGAAGAGTTCGACTCGCTCTCCGGTGTCCCCGTGATCATCAACACAAGCTTCAATCGTAAGGGCGAACCTGTGGTCTGCCAGCCGGAACACGCCATCGATTGCTTCAAACACACACAAATGGATTTGTTGGCGATCGGCGATTTCATCGTCGAGAAGTCGCCGACCCCCAGCGCATGAAGGACGACGCAGCCCAGGAGCTGCTCAGCTCCAAGCATCTTTGCATCTTACCTTGGCTCCACGCTGCGGTTTGGACAGATGGCCGAGTCATCCCCTGCTGCATCAACCAAGATTATGTCTTCGGCCACACTCATCAAAGCGGTCTGGATGAGGCACTCGACTCACCGGCGGCCAACGCGTTTCGCGTCGAAATGCTCCGCGGGCGCTTGCCCGCAAGTTGTTATCGATGCTCGCAGCCTGAAGCTGAGTTTGGATCTCTGTCTTATCGCCAAGACATGAATCGTCGATTTCAACATCATGCTGATCTGATTCGAAAGACCGACTCCGACGGACGGCGACAGGTTCGCAGAAGCGTGTATCTCGACGTTCGCTTCTCAAATCTCTGCAACCTCGCCTGTATCATGTGCGATGAGGTGAACTCTTCTCTGTTCGCACAAAAGGAACGCGCAGCGGGTCGCTATGACGGCCCGACCTTGAGGCGGGCCTTTGGCAAACCTGAAGATTTCTGGAAGTTTTTTGACGACCACATCGGCGAGTTTGAGGAGATTTACTTTTGTGGCGGCGAACCCATTCTTCTCGCTGAACACGAGGATCTCTTAAAGCGGCTCATTCGTGCTGGCCGCACTCAAGTTCATCTCCGCTATAACACCAACCTCACAAGACTCGCGGCGGGTTCATCATCAACCTCCGTCCTTGAGCTTTGGGCTAAGTTCGAACGCGTTTCCGTGCAAGCTTCGATCGATGCCTATGGAGAACTTGCGACGATCATCCGACGCGGCAGCGACTGGAGACAGATCGAAGACAATCTTCGCGCTGTTCATCAGCTTTCTCGAAACGTGGCCGGAGTTTCACTCGTCATCACACCCACCGTACAAATTCTCAATGCGCTTCATCTGCTCGACCTTTATCGGCATTTGCGATCGGTGGATGCCCTCGGTGACAGCATGGTTTCACCGAACCTGCTGATGTTTCCCTCGCATTTTTCAATTCAGAATCTCAGCGACGACGATAAGCAGCGTGTTGTCACGGCCTGGGATCAGCTGGCGGGCCTCGCCAATCAAGCGCCCGAAGGTGCTCATTTGCGGTCCCGACTTACGGAAATGAAGGCGTACATGATGCTGCAGGCTTCGCGCGAAGAGGAGATTTTGCGGCTCCGGAGCTGGCTGGATCAGACTTCTGCGCAAGGAGCCAACGAGGTGTTGAAGCTTGCGGGTCTTCGCCTTTCGAACTCACCACATGCGAATGCGCAAAGAGATGGTCGATGAGCCTTGCTTCGCGCGATGAGGATCAGACGAGTCAACTCACACCTGCCGAGGTGAAAGCACTTTGGCAGAGCTCAAGCTTTTGCATTTTGCCATGGCTTCACATTTATTTACCGAGCTCCGGTGCCGCCTCACCGTGCTGCACGAACTTTGAGTATGTCTACGGGCACACGCGGGACCATGGACTTCAGGATCTACTCGACACGCCTCAAGCCAATGCCTTGCGCGCGGAAATGATTTCGGGACGACTGCCGGCCTCATGCTTTCGCTGCCAAAGCGCCGAGACTCAATACGGGGCCATCAGCTATCGCATGGACATGAATCGTCGCTATGCGGACCAGCAAGAGCTGGTCGTCGGCACCACTCGCGATGGAAAACGAGCGCAGCGAAAGATGCTCTATCTTGATCTGCGATTCTCGAACCTCTGCAATTTCGCATGCGTGATGTGCGACGAACACAACTCGTCAAGTTATGCACAGAATGAAGCGAAGGCCGGTCGATGGCAGGGACCCATCGTCCAATCCGCAATCGCCAATTGGCCGCAGTTTTGGCAGTTCGTCGACGAGCAAGCGCCGCATCTCGATGAAATCTATCTCTGTGGCGGCGAACCGCTGATCATCGAAGCTCAATGGGATCTGTTGCGGCGATTGATTGACCGCGGACACACTCACATTCGGTTGCGCTATAACTCCAATCTGTCCATGCTGAGCTGGAATCGCACGCCGGCCTTTGAGCTTTGGGAAAAGTTTCGCTCAGTGAATTTGCATGCCAGCGTCGATGCGAGCGGCGAGCGCGCCGCTTGGATTCGCCGTGGTACGAAGTGGCCTCAGGTGCTCGAGAACATGCAGCAGGCTGTTCAGTTCTCTAAGTCTCATCCTCAGTTCAATTTCTTCGTCGCGCCGACGGTGCAAATCCTCAATGCGCTCCACCTTGTGGACCTTCACGATGAGCTGCTTCGGCAAGAGGCTGCAAAGCCCGATCACTTCGCCTTCAACTTATTGCGCACCCACACCTACTTCTCGATCCAGAACCTTCCCGATGCAGACAAGGCTCGCGTGGCTCGCGATTGGGACGGACTAAAGTCGCGCCTTGGCACCTCGCACGAAGCACAGAATATGCGGACTCGACTCGACGAAATGCGGGCCTTCATGCTGCAAGCGCCCACCGCACCCGCTCGTGCGGAGCGCGCGGCCTTACTTGCAAGCCTCAAGCGACAAATGAACTTTGAAATGGACGATTTTTTCCGCGTTTTCCCCGAAGCTCGAAATTGGGAACTGACGACATCTCCTGACCCGACTTTAGCCTGAGAGTGAGGTGTCGAATGCGCTGCCATCCGACTCATAAAATTCGCCAATTCGACCGAAGAGTTATCATGTTCGGATTCGTTCGCGCTCACAGACATTCGCTCGGGTCAGCTCGATGCATCCTCGTCGCCGCTTTCTGTGCGATTCTTTCCATCTTTGATTTGTCAGCGCAGGCCCAAGCTCCCCAGCCCGGAGCCCCGACGCTTCCTGCCGCGCAGGTTCCAGGTGGCGCGGCTATTGATCCGGATCAGTCCGCTCCGCCCTCAGCCAACCCGCTCACGCTTCGACGCTTTGATAGCGCGAGCTTTGAGGCGGCGCAAAAGGCGCAGCGAATGGTCTTACTGGTATTCACTTCAGTGGACTCGCCCACCTGTCGTATTCAAGTTCCGACTTTGACACGCGTCCTCGCTGAGGCTGAGTTTCGCGGAATTGAAGTTTACCAAGTGGATCTCGCCTCACAGCGCGACGTCGTGCAAAAGTTTGGAACCCCGAGCGCCTCAACGATGATCAGCTTCCGCGGTTCCCGCGAAATCGTCCGATCACAAGGCATGGTCAAACCTTCTGCCATGCGCCGCCATCTTCGACTCACGCTCTAGTCGCGGATTCGTGATCGCCAGTCTTTTCAAAACAGCTGTCTGGCTTGCGACATCGGTGATAGCCTATTGAGCGAATGTCCTCCAGTTACTGCGTCATGCCTTTCAACAGTCTCGAAATCACACCCAATGGCACTTGCCTTGTGTGTTGCAAGATCGGACGCCCGATTCAGCGGCCCGATGGACGCCCTTTTAATTTGCTCGAAAACTCGATCGACGAAGTTTGGAACTCTGAAGATCTTCAAAGTCTTCGTCAGCGCTTCATCAAAGGCGAGCGACCCAAGGAGTGCCAACTCTGCTGGACAGAAGAGGACGCGGGTACCTACAGCCTTCGACAACAGTCCAATGCCCTGCTCAAAGATCGGCGCGACTCACCGACTGTTGAATATCTCGTGCTCAAACTTTCTAATCTCTGCAACCTGAAGTGCCGCATCTGCAATCCCGAGTGGTCCACTTCATGGGCCGCTGAAGAGAATCATTTCCACACACCCTCGGCCGAGGTCACTCTGGATCTCAAAGCGCGCGCAGCGCCCAAGCTTCGCGAAGAGAATATGCGTGCAATTCGGCAATGGATGCCAAGCCTTCGCCGCGTTCTGATTTATGGCGGCGAGCCCTTTCTCAACAAAGAAGCCTTTAGCCTACTCAATGAATTAATTGATCAAGGCCACGCCGACCACGTCGCGGTGACGCTGAATTCAAACGGCAGCGTCTTTGACGAGAAGTGGGTCGACGCACTTAGAAAGTTTGAGCGAGTGGATCTTTTCCTGTCGATCGACGACGTCGGTCCGCGCTTTGAGTATCAAAGAAAGGGCGCCAAGTGGGAGCAAGTGGCGCGCAATTTCGAAAAGTTCATCCACGTGGCCAGGGAGAACCCCCACTTCAAAGTTGGAGTCTTCGCATCGATCAGCCTCTTCAATGTGCTGACAATTCGCGATCTTCTCGAGTGGACGTTGAATTTCCCAGAGGCAAGAGTCGAGCTCTACAACTTGATTCACCAACCTCGAGAGTTTTCGATTCGCAACTTGCCGCCGGCCATCAAGGCCACCGTGCAGCGTTCGCTTCAGTCCTTAGATCTCAGCCGCTACAACGTGGGATTCGACGCTAGTCAAAATGCCATCGAGGGCTTTCTAAATTTGCCGCCAGATCCCGGCTTCGAATCTCCGGCCAGTGGCCTCGAAAAAATTGTCTATAAGCTCGATGACGTGGACCAACGGCGAAGCGAGAGTTTTTGCACGACTTTCCCAGAGATGTTCAGCGCCCTTGTGAAAGCCGGCGCTTACCCGAGCTTCCAAGCCTCACAAAATAATTAAGGGGCCCCAAAGACTTCTCGGGAGGCCCCTCACATCAACTCATCCTATGTGCCAATAGCTCAGCTGCCTCGTGGAGGCGGCGGAGCCTGCGGCGGCGGCTGCACGCAGTAGTCGGTGATGTCCACCGTAAGGTTTCCGGAAAGCACCGTGTGCATGATGGAGCCCGGCTTACCCTGAGTCTTCGCCGGATTGGGGTTGGATGCAAAACTTCCAGGTCGATAGGCATTGATGTCCGATGCAAATCGAATCTGACCCGCGCTGTTGATGGTCATCATCAGATGAGGCGTCTCAGCCAATCCTGAGTTCATCTCACGAATCTTCGCGAGCATATTCTTATCCCACCACTCCTTGTATTTCGCCGATAGCGGCATCGGCGAGTAAGGAATCGTGCCGTTCATGAAGTTGATCGGGTGATCCAAGTCGCTGATGGGCATCTGTGCGACCTGCTTGTCGCCCTGATACAAATACATCATGCGCGGACGAACATCGTCGTTGAACTTCACTTCAAACTTACCCATCGAAGTGACAACCGTTGCCGTCGTTTCTTTGATGTTCACCACACGCATCGGCACAACTTTCCGATTGCATGGATTAATCTGCACAGGACCCACAACTATATTGGAATTCTTCTTCGCCGGATTCGTTTCCTGCATGTTCGCGTAGGTCGAATCCATCGTCGAATAAATGCCGACGCCAAAATCCAAACCAACTTCGGCGACGACGGCGTTGGCGCGCTCCGCAAGCTGAGCCAAAGTCATCCCCGGCTTGATCTCGTCTTCCATCGCATCTTGAAATGTCTTACCGACAGGCGAGCCCGCAACGATATAGGTGTTGCCTGGGGCCACGCCCATCAAGAATCCACCGGGCGGAATGAAAATATTCGGTGGAGCTGTTCGAGGCGACATCGGCGCACGCGGTCCTTCAGCTTGCGCAGCAGCTTGTGCGGGCGCATTGGGTGCGGCACCAGTCGGCGCGACGACGGAGGTTTGTGGTGCATTCTTCTTGGTGCAAGCAATGCCAAGCATCGAAGACGCGCAAATCACAATCAGGCCAAAGCTCAATCGTCGATGCAACAGCTGGAGTCCTTGAGTACGACGCATGGGTCCCCCTCAACACAGGTTAGTGACTTCAGCTCTCTAGTTTTCTGAAGCTCGGGCCGAATGTCCATCGAGAATGAGACTTCGAAGCAAGTTGAGACAGCAGGTCGAGTTCGCTGAGCCCATTCAGAGGGCGCGTCTCGACGCTGGACTCCGAACTTGCGCCGCGAAGTCCACCCATGACTTCACAGCGCCAGCCCAGCTCGACTTTCTGAATACTCTATAAGAACGCTTAGGAGCGACCCAGAATGGCGGCCTTCAGTGCCGCGAGGATCGGGGAAGAAAACATTCCCATGATAATGATCAGGACTGCGGATCCAAAAAGCGTAAACCGCGTCATGATGTGCTTATTCATCTCAATGAGAGGCGCATTTGCCGACGAGTCTTCGCCCTGCATGTACATGAGTACAATGGGTCGCAGATAGTAGTAGACCGAGATTACAGAATTCAAAACGCCCCAAATCGCGAGCCAGTAGAAGTTCTGTTCGATGGCCAAGCTGAACAAGCCGAACTTACCGAAGAATCCAAGCAACGGCGGCACACCGGCCAGCGAAAACAAGACGATGGCCATACATCCGGCCAAAACAGGATGCGATCGAGCCAACCCCCGCACATCATCAACCTGCAAAGCCTGGCCGACGCTCTTTTCCAGCAACGCGACAAAGGCGAAACTTCCCAAAGTCATGATGGAATAGGCCAACAGATAAAAGAGCACGACAATTCCAGCCGCGCTTGCCACGCCTTGCGAGTCGCCAAATCCGGCCGCCACAACACCGACCATCAGATAGCCCGAGTGCGCCACTGACGAGTAGGCCAGCATTCGTTTAAAGTTCGCCTGCATGATCGCGGCGGCATTGCCCACGAGCATCGTCAAGGCCGCAAGCCACGAGATGACTTCCTTGAGCGGCAACGAATGCTGATATCCCGTCGATTGAAACAATCGGAGAATGGCCACAAAGGTCGCTGCCTTCACCGCCGTCGCCATGAACGCCGTCACCGGCGTCGGTGCGCCCTGATAAACATCGGGTGTCCAGAAATGAAATGGAAACACCGAAACTTTGAATGCAAAGCCCAGCACCACAAAGACGATGCCGATCAAAAACAAGTGATTGCGGCTTTCCAGCAGCGGGCCTACCTGCTCCATCAGACCTGGGAACTGAGTGGTTCCGGCTGTGCCGTAGATGAGCGCGATCCCGTAGAGGAAGATGGCCGAGGCAAAGCTTCCCAGAATGAAATACTTGAAGGCCGCTTCTTTCGAGAGAATTGTCTCGCGACTCATGGCAATCAAAACATAGAGACACAACGACATGGTCTCAATGCCAAGGAAAGTCACAATCAGGTCGTTGGATAGAACCACGATCAGCATGCCAATGAGGCTGCCGAGCAAGAGGAAGACTTTTTCTGAGAAAAGCTTCGTCTGCGTTTCGACATGATCGTGCATCATGAAGATCGAAAAGCCGCCAGAAACCAAGACGATCACCGAAGCCCAAAGCGACAAACCATCCGACACCAACGCGTTGTGAAATCCAAACTTGCTGCCGCCGAGAAAAGTGATCGCAAGACCCAAGGCCGTGGCCACCGCGATGAATCCGTAAGTCGTGGTTACAAACGGATGCGGTTCACGGTTTCCCGAGAAAACCTTGAGCATCACCGGGACCAGACTCGCCGCCAACAGCGCCAGCATCGGCGCGACAATCAAGTAGCTGCTGATTCCAAGTGCGTGATTCATCGAGCCACCCCCGCCTCAGTCGTTGTCGCTTTGGCTGTCACGGTTTCCATTTCGATCGTGGCGGCCACACGCTTCGTGGCATCTTCCATCGTCAAAACTCCCAGCTGATAGGCGTCCTTGTTCTGCATCAGGTGATCGATGGACGACTTCGAATAACTCAAGAAGTGATTCGGAACCAATCCCATCCAGAACACCAACACAATCAGAGGCGCCATCACCAGAATTTCACGAGCACTGAGATCATGAAGGGGATGCTTCTCGTCGCTGACGAGCTCGCCCTTTTCGCCAAAGAACACGCGCTTGAACATCCACAACATGTAAACCGCGCCAAAGATCACACCCGTTACCGCGATCGCACCCATCAACTGAGAGGCCTGGAAGCTGCCCAGCAAAATGAGGAACTCCCCAACGAAGCCGTTGGTCATCGGCACGGCAATACTCGAAAGCGTCACAATGAAGAAGATGATGGTGTAAATCGGCAGAACCTTCGCAAGGCCGCCGTACTTTTCGATTTCGCGCGAATGTGTGCGCTCGTAGATCATGCCGACCAACAAGAAAAGCGCGCCGGTGCTGATGCCGTGATTGAGCATCTGGTAGAGCGCGCCCGTCATGCCGTAGGTGTTCATCGCGAAGATCCCGAGCATCACATAACCCATGTGAGAGACCGAGGAGTAGGCCACCAGCTTTTTGATGTCGGGCTGAACCATGGCGACCAGTGCGCCGTACACGATTCCAACAGCGCCAAGGAACAAGAAGATCCAACCAAAGTGTTCAGCGGCCTCGGGGAACATCGGAATCACAAAGCGTACGAACCCGTAAGTGCCCATCTTCAGCATCACACCCGCCAGGACCACGGATCCGGGCGTCGGCGCTTCGACGTGCGCGTCGGGCAGCCAAGTGTGAACCGGGAACATCGGAACTTTGATCGCGAATGCCGCCGAGAATGCGAAGAACAGCAGCGCCTGCGGCGACATCAGTCCGTCAGCCGTAAAGGGCAGCTTCAGCTTGTAAAGCTCAAGGACGTTGGCGGTGAAGTAGCCCAGGCCCTCAGTGTCACGAGCCGCGAACATCAAGTAGATGATCGCCAACAGCATCAACACAGATCCCGCCATGGTGTAGATGAAGAACTTCATCGTCGCGTACACGCGTCGCGCGCCACCCCAGATTCCGACGATGAAATACATCGGCACCAGCGACAACTCGAAGAACACATAGAACAGCACCAAATCCATTGCGACAAACGAGCCCAGCATCGCCGTCTGTAGCGCGAACAAGGCAACATGGAAGGCCTTAACCTTCTTGTCGATCGCGTTCCAAGATCCCAAGACCACAACAGGGAGTAAGAACGTCGTCAGCAGAATCAACCAGAATGAAATTCCATCGACGCCAATGAAGTAGGAGATACCGAATTCGGGAATCCAACTGTGCTGCTCCACCAGCTGCAAAGCCGGCGTGGCCGCATCGTAGTACTTAAATAGCAACAGGCTCACACCGAATTGCAGCAGCGACGCCACCAACGCCATCGGGCGCACACCGCGATCACCGGGCATCAGCGCCATCAGCGCCGCAAAAATCAGCGGCATAAACACAATCAAAGACAGAAGCGGCATCTGCGCCATGGGCGCCTCCTCACTTCAAAACGTAGAACAACACTGCGACCGCTCCTAGAGCGATGTACAGTGCGTACTGTTGCAGGTTACCGGTTTGCAGAGTTCTCGCGGTCGAGCCCACGCCCCGAACAATGTCGCCCACCACGAAAGTGGCTTTGTCGATGATGTTCACATCGACAAAGGCCCACAGCGCGCGACTCGCGTTCACAAGCGGCTGAATGATCTGTGCGCCGTAAAACTCGTCGACCATCAATTTGTTTTCGACGAAGCGGTGCAGACGCGGGAACAGGCTGACAAACTTCGCCGGTCGCGACGGATCGAGCACATAAAAGGAGAAGGCCGTCACAGCCGACAAGCCGGCGATCGAGACGGAAATTCCCATCAAGATCCACTCCATCGTCGTCGCGTGTTTCATGGCTTCCGTCATCGGCACTGCTGCAATCGACCCCTTCAACCAATGCTCCAGCCAGTTGCCGGGATGGCCGGGAAGAATTTCGCCGATGACATGGGGAATCCCCATGAAGCCACCGATGGCCGACAGCACCGCCAACACAACCAACGGAATCAACATCGACGGACCCGCCTCATGCGGATGCACTTTGTGGGCGTCAAAGCGGCTCTTGCCCCAGAAAGTGAGAGCCATCAATCGCGTCATGTAGAAAGCCGTGGTGGCCGCACCGATTAAGCCCGCCAACCAGTACCAGTGCGACCCGCGCTCACTGGCAAAAGCAAACCACAGAATTTCATCTTTGGAGAAAAAGCCCGCAAACGGAGGAATGCCGATGATCGCAATCCAGCCAATGAAGAAAGTCGCGTGCGTGATCGGCATGTACTTCTTCAAGCCACCCATTTTGCGAATGTCTTGCTCTTCGTGCATTCCATGAATCACCGAGCCCGAACCCAAGAACATCAGCGCTTTAAAGAAAGCGTGCGTGACCAAGTGAAACATCGCCGCGCCGAAGGCGCCGACACCACACGCCAGGAACATGTACCCCAGCTGCGAAACCGTCGAGTAGGCCAAGACCTTTTTAATGTCGTGCTGTGCAAGACCAATCACGGCGGCCATCAGCGCGGTCACCGCGCCGATCGTCGCCACGACCGCCATGGCGTTGGGCGCCAACATGAACAACGGACTGAGGCGCACAATCATGTAGACACCCGCCGTGACCATGGTCGCAGCGTGGATCAGCGCCGACACCGGCGTCGGGCCAGCCATCGCGTCCGGAAGCCAAACATAAAGCGGCACCTGCGCCGATTTTCCCGTCGCGCCGATAAACAAGAACAAACAGGCCAAAGTGATGGGGCCCGTCCATCCCGTTTCAACGGAAAATGCGCCAAGCTTTGAAATGATCTCGGCAAAGTTCAAGCTGCCGAACAATCCAAAGATCACAAAGATCCCGAGCAAAAATCCAGCGTCGCCGATGCGATTGGTGACGAAGGCTTTCATGCCCGCCGCGGCCTTTTCTTTGTCAGAGAACCAAAAGCCGATCAGCAAGTAGGAGCAAAGACCCACGCCTTCCCAGCCAACGAACATCATCAAGAGGTTGTCGCCCAGAATGAGCAGCAACATGTTGAACAAAAACAGATTCAAATAGGCGAAGTACTTCGACGGGCGTTCGTCATGCGACATATAGCCGACAGAGAACAAGTGGATCAGCGTGCCGACTCCCGTAACCACCAACACCATCAATGCGCTGATCCGATCGATCACGAAGCTGACGTCGATGCTGAGCAAATCCATCGCGGCCCAGTTGTAGAAGTTGGCCTCGATGGAGGTCGGAGCGCCCTCGCCAAACAATCGCGACACCGCCACCACGGACATCGCAAAAGAAACCGCCGCAGCGCCTGTCGCGACCGCGCCAGCCAACATGTAGTTTTTCGATTGCCAGCGCAAACCGTTGAACAAGAAGCCGACAAGAGGCGCGAGCAACAGGACTGAAAAAATAAGTTCTGGTTTCATGGCTTATCCCTTCAAGTGCTCGAAGTAGCGGATGTTCACTTCACGGAATCGCTTAAAGATGGTCACCGCCAGCGCCAAGCCGACAGCGGCTTCGGCCGCCGCCACCGTCATCACGAAGAACACCATCGCCTGACCATCCATGTTGTCGCGAAACCGACTGAAGGCGACGAAGGTGAGATTCACGGCGTTCAACATCAATTCGATCGACATCATCATCACGATGACGTTTCGGCGCATGAGCACGCCCAGCATGCCTATGGCGAACAGTGCCGCCGACAAGGCCAAATAGTGGCTTAAGCCGACATCGACAAGATTACTCATCGGCATGCGTGCCTCCCTCGATGCGCGACAATGCGACGGCGCCGATCGCAATGATCAGGAGCAGGACGCCCATGGCCTCAAACGCGAAGACGTATTTTCCAAACAACATTTGCGCCAGCGCTTTGGTCGAGGCCGTGCCATCGACGTTCGCCGCCAAGCTCGTTCCCAGCAAAGTATCAGCGGAGTTGTAAATCGCCGCGAGGAAGGCGCCCGTCATCAATCCAACGGCCACCAATTTCATAAAGCCCGCAACCGCCCCGCGACTGAAGGCCTTCACCTCGGACTTGAGGTCAAACAACATCAGCACCATCACGAACAACACCATAACGGCGCCCGCATACACGATCAGCTGCACGCCGGCGACAAACCAGGCCTGCATCGATGCGTAGAGCCCAGCCAAACTCACCATGGTGAGCGCCAAGCAAAGCGCGGAATAAATCGGGTTCGTCATCAGCAGCACGCCCAGTGCCGACGCCAACGACAGCCCCCCAAGGATGTAGAACAACAGGTCTTGCGCGGTGAGGGTCATCTCATCTCCTCATTCAGGCGTGGTTGACGCCCATCACTTCTGGAAAAGCCACAAAATCACAGCCGTCGCGCACGCATTGAACAGCGCCCACGGCAACATCGTCTTCCAACCCAAATCCATCAGCTGATCATAGCGGAATCGCGGCAACGTCCAGCGCACGTGGATAAAAATCCACAGAAACAGCAAGACCCGCAGCAACAGCGAAACGTGATACGTCACGGCCGTCAAAATTTGCGATAAATTGCCTTCGCCCACGAAGCCGGCGAAGAACGCCGTCACTTCAGCGGGAGTGACACCCGGAATATTGTAGCCACCAAAGTAAAACGTCGCGAGCAAGCACGAGGCCACAAGCATGTGTCCGTACTCGCCAATGTAGAACATCAGAAGTTTAAAGCCCGCGTACTCGGTGTGAAAACCCGCGACCAGTTCGCCTTCGGCCTCGGGCAAATCGAACGGCAAACGATTGGCTTCGGCGAAAGTCGCCGCAAAGAACAGCAGCGCGCCCAGCGGCTGAAAGAAAATTCCCCAGTTCGGCAACCAATTCCAAACTTGCTGCGTGCCCATGAAATTGAACGTCAGCGGGCCCTGCTGCTGAGCCACGATTTCGGTGAAGCTAAAGGTGCCGTACACCATCAATATGCCGACCAACGACAGCGACAACGCCAACTCGTAAGAGATCGCCTGTGCGGAAGCGCGAAGTGCGCCCATCAACGAGTACTTGTTGGACGAGCCCCATCCCGCCATGAGCAGCGAGTACACGCCAAGCGACGAGATTCCGAGGATGAACACGATGCCGATCCCTAGATCATAGCCCTGCAAGACAAAATTGTAGGGCCCCCAGTTTTCGCCTTTCAAAACGATCGGCACGGAAAGTGGAATCGACGCAAATGAAAGTGCGCCCGGCAACAGCGCCATCACCGGCGCGAAGTAGTACATGAAGGCGACGCCCTTTTTCGGACGGAATTCTTCCTTGAACAGGAACTTCACCGCATCCGCCAAGAGCTGCAATAGGCCCAACGGTCCAACACGATTCGGTCCGTAGCGATTCTGAATGAAGGCCGAGCCGCGACGCTCAACCCACACCAAGAGCGGCACCAGCTGCACCATCAAGAGAAACAGCGCGAACATTTTGATCACGTTGATGATGGTCTCTGTCGAATCGACTCCTAAACCCAGCTGAATTTGCGGCATGTTCACTTCCAATCCAGAGCTTTGGATTTCACTTCCCAGATCAGCCCGACCACGAAGAGCAGCACGAACACGCCCATCACGCCGAGCATGTAGCCACCGCTTCCGTCTTTAAGACTGTCCATGAACTGAATCGCCCACGGGTACATGAAGATGATTTCAATATCGAAGAGAATGAACAAAATCGCGGTGAGATAAAAGCGCACCGAAACTTTTGTGTCCTTGGTTTCTTGGCCGGGCAGACCGCACTCATACGGCATTTCTTTGGCAACCGACTTGACGATTTTGCGCGGCCCCAACAATCCGGTGCCCACGATCAAAAGTGCACCAAAAGTTAGAACCATGATGGCGAGAATGAGGACTGGCAAAAGCGCGCCCGAAGACATGCTTCACTCCCTTTGGCCGCACGCGCTTTTTCGCTGCGGGCAAATCGTTGTTTCTCGAGCTGCATCCCGAGGAGATATCGGCTTGGCTCAGTTATATCGAGGCGTGCAAGAGATTCCAAGGATTGAGAATTCCAGCGATTGCCGCGTTGCATGGCAAGCCTTGGCCTCGGCACAATTCAAGTCAGAAAAGTTGGATCGGCAATTGCCTCCCGAGGCGATTCCGGTCAAGTTGCTA
The DNA here is from genome assembly GCA_002344785.1 of Bdellovibrionaceae bacterium UBA2339. GTDB lineage: Bacteria > Bdellovibrionota > Bdellovibrionia > Bdellovibrionales > JAMPXM01 > UBA2339. The sequence continues at coordinate 128,651 of DDUL01000036.1, read as the reverse complement.
GATCAATTCTTCGCCCCATGGGCGCCGCCAAAGATGCGGAAAACACTACGGGATGCATCGTGAGCTCAAGTCTTTCACTTCGCGAAGCTGAACTTGGCGCCGAATCCGTGACGGCGGTGTGGTCCGCGCTTCAGCGTGCTCATGATTTAGGCGAATTTCGCCTTCGCGTGAATGGCACCGCCTCACCCGAGGCGATCGCGCTGCTACTCGCGACACAAGATCGCCACACATGGCCTCGGCCGGTGCTGATTTTCGCCGATTCTGCCCAAGAAGAGGCCTTCACAACCGCGGTGCGATTTTTCCAGCCCAATGTGACCTGCATTTCATTGCCCGAATTTGATGTCTCGCCCTACTCGGGCCTCTATCCCAACCCGCGCATCGTCGCAAAGCGCAACGCCTGGCTGTTTCAACTCGCGAGCGGCTCGGGAACTTCGCGCACAAGCTATCTCACCGCCACGGTGGCGGCCATCGGGCAACTTTGCCTACCCAAACAAACACTGCTGAATCACCAGCTTAAGTATCGGAAACTTGAAGAGCTTCCTTCAAACTTAAGCGAAACACTTCAGCGCCTTGGTTATTCAAACACGCCACTCGTCGAAGATGTCGGAAGCTTCGCTCTGCGCGGTTCTGTCGTCGACATCTTCTCGCCGGCGCATGCCTGGCCGCTGCGCTTCGATTTGTTCGGCGATCAGATCGAGTCCATTCGGCACTTCGACCCCCAAACACAAAGGTCCTTCGACGAAGATCTGCAAGTCGCTCACATCATTCCCGCGCGCGAGTTCATTCTTGACGACGAAAGTCGCGAACGGGCCGCCGACGCCTATCGCAAACTGACCCTCAATCAATCCGAGCTCAGCGATCGCGATCAGCTGCTCCAGTCGATTGCCTTAGGCCACACTTTTCCCGGCATCGACTTTTTGATGTCGCTCTTCCACGCACAAAGTGAAACGCCGCTCGACTACCTCACTTCACAACACATGCTCTGTTGGGTTGACCCAATCGGCATCGCACAGGCTCATGATCGCCACCTCGAAACTCTGAAGCGCGAGCATGCCGCCAACGTCGATTCAGCCATCAATCCGCCTCCTGAAGCGTTGTTTCGAAGCATGGATCAGTGGCCTCGGCACGAAACTCAGCTGTCACTCGAGTTCTCTCGCCTCGCCATCGACGACTCGCCTCACGCCGCCAACGCGGCCTCGGGCGATCTCGATGCCCCGACCGCGCCCAGTTTTCCGAGCTTCGCGGTCGTGTTTCCGCCACCTACACCACAAAATCCGGCCGGCGCCGAAGCGCTTCAGCGCGTGCGCACCTGGCTCGCCAACGGGGATCGCGTGCTGGTCGCCTGCGGCACGCAAGCGCAGCAAGCTCGCGTCGCAAGCCTTCTCGATCGCGCCGAGCTTCGCCACGTGAATGTCGATTCAACTCAAAACTCCAGCGACGACAACGAGCTTTGGTTGTTCGAGCCTTCGGCGGATTCGCCCGAAGAAGTCCGACTCATCAGTCGTCCCCTAAGCGAAAGCTTGCGAATTCCAGCCGCGAAGCTCGTACTTCTTCGCGATGAAGATTTCTTGGGCTCCAAGCATCGCCGCCGCGCCTCGACTCAGTCACACCAAGACACCTACAAAGACGTCACCGCGCATTTGGCCTTTCAAGACCTCAACCCTGGCGATCGCGTCGTGCATATTCAACACGGCATTGCGGTGTACGAAGGCCTCAAGCGCATGCAGGTCGGCGGAATCGAAAGTGAGTTTCTCGCCCTCTCTTACAAAGACAGCGACAAACTTTATCTACCGATTTACCGCATCGGCCAGATTCAAAAGTACTCTGGCCCTGGCGGCGAAGCTCAGCTCGACAAGTTGGGCGGCACCGGCTGGGCGAAAACTAAGATTCGCGTTCGCAGCCATCTGCGCGAGATCGCCTCGGAACTCCTTCGCCTTTATGCCTTGCGATCACAAACTCAGCGTCCCGCCTTTCCGCATGACGAAAAGGCCGAGTCAGAGTTCGAAGCCTTCGAGGCCGCATTTCCCTATGATGAAACCGACGATCAGCTCAAAGCGATCGAGGCCATCTTGCATGATCTTTCACACGAGAAACCCATGGACAGGCTCGTGTGCGGCGATGTGGGCTTCGGCAAAACCGAGGTCGCCATGCGCGCAACGTTTAAGGCGATTCAAGGCAAGCGCCAGGTCGCCGTGCTCGCGCCCACAACCGTGTTGAGCTTTCAGCACTACGAGACTTTCACCCGGCGCTTCAAAGATTGGCCTGTGGTGATTCGCGCGCTCAATCGCTTCGTTCCGCCCCAGCAAGCGCGACAGACACTTCAAGAGCTCAAAGAAGGCCGCGTCGACATTTTGATCGGGACGCATCGCCTGCTTTCCAAAGATGTCGCCTTCAAAGATCTGGGACTTTTGGTCATCGATGAAGAGCAACGTTTCGGCGTTGGGCACAAGGAGCGCATTCGCAAACTCCGCATCGGCGTCGACACCCTCACGCTTTCCGCCACGCCAATTCCGAGGACGCTGAACATGAGTCTCGTTGGCATTCGCGACTTAAGCCTCATCAACACGCCGCCGATCGATCGACTGCCGACACGAACCTTCGTTTGTAAATACGATGAAGAGACAGTTCGTCGCGGCATCCTCAACGAGATTCAGCGCGGTGGACAAGTTTTCTATCTGCACAACCGCGTGCAATCCATTTACGGCGTCGCCGACGAGCTCCGCAAGCTTGTTCCCGAAGCGAGAATTCGCGTCGGTCACGGGCAAATGCCGGAGCACGAGCTTGAAGAAACCATGCTCGCCTTCTTCAATCACGAAATCGATGTGCTTCTCTCCACCACGATCATCGAAAGCGGCATCGACAATCCGCGCGCCAACACGATGTTCATTGATCAAGCTCATACCTTTGGCCTCAGCCAGCTTTATCAACTGCGCGGTCGCGTCGGTCGCTCCAAGGAGCGTGCGTATTGCTATCTCTTGATTCCGCCCAACAAACGCCTTGAGGCTGACGCCCAAGAACGCCTCAAAGTCATTCATGAGAACACCGCGCTCGGTAGCGGCATCACCATCGCCCATCACGATCTCGAGTTGCGCGGCGCCGGCAACTTGCTCGGCGAAGACCAAAGCGGGCATGTCGAGGCCGTCGGCTACGAAACTTATCTCGAACTTCTTGAAGAAACTCTGCGCGAGCTCAAAGGCGAAGACGTCGTCGAACGCGTCGATCCCGATATCAACGTGCGAATTCCCGCACTCATCCCCGATCAATACATGCCAGATCTTCGCATTCGCCTGGCTTGGTACCGTCGCTTCGCTTCGATTCGAACACCCGAAGACGTCGATCAACTCGAAGGCGAACTTCGCGATCAGTTTGGCCGCCCGCCCGAGGAAGTCCTCAATCTTCTCGGCCTCATGCTCATTCGCGCGATCTGCCGTGAACTTCAGATCCGCGATCTCAGCTCTGGACCAAAGGCGATCTCGCTCGCCTTCACCGAGAATACGCCGCTTCCGCCATCGGAGATTGTCGCCTTGGCCGCACGTGAGAAGGGTCGCGTTGCCCTCACGCCTGACATGCGCGTGAACATCCGCCTCGATGCCATCACCTGGCCGAAAATCTACGATGAGCTGATCGCGCTTCGCCGACTTTGCCCCACTCTGACTTAAGTTCAGTTTCGGTCGAGCCCGACTTCGGTGCCCAGCCTGAGGCGCTCGAGACTACTAAAATATGTGAATGAGGCTGCAGAAGGCGGCGCGCTGGCTAGGATTGCTTGCGATCTCACTCACTTGGGCCCAAGCCGATTTACGCGCGCAAGAAACGAAACCCGATCCCATCGAGAGCCGTCTCGGTCAGCTGCTCATGCTCGGCTTCGTCGGCCACGAATGCACACCGCAACTGCAAAGACTCATTCGCACCAATAAACCCAGCTCGCTGATTCTATTTTCTCGCAACATCAAAACCCCGCGACAAACTCTGAAGATGCTCGAGTGCGCGCAAGCCACAGCGAAAAAGGCCGGCCTCCCGCCCTTGCTCATCGCGATCGACCAAGAGGGAGGCAACGTCATTCGCATCAAGCAAACACCACCCATGCCCAGCGCGCTCGCGCTCGCCCGCACACAAGATCCCGAGTTTGCCCGTCGAATCGCGTTGGCCACCGGCAAACTCATGCGGGCCCTCGGCATCAACACCAACCTAGCACCCGTCGTCGACGTCTCAGATCCCGACACCGACGAATTCATCGGCACGCGCTCCTATGGCGAGTCTCCCGAGGCTGTGGGCCGCTTCGCCGTCGCCTTCGCACAAGGCCTCCAAGAAGCGCGCATCCTACCCGTCGCTAAACATTTTCCAGGACACGGTGACGCCTCAGGCGACTCGCACTTAGGTTTTGCCGAGAACCAATCCACGCTCGAGCAACTCAAGGCTCGCGATCTGAAACCCTACACTCAGCTCCAAGAGTCTCTCACCTTACCCTGGGCCGTGATGCTCGCACATGTGGCTTTTCCCAAGATCGATCCGAGTAAAAAGCCTGCCAGCTTCTCTCCGGCCCTCGTCCAAGATCTGCTGCGCAAAGATCTCCGCCTCCCAGGGCTTGTCATCACCGACGACATTCAGATGTTGGGCGCATCGAAGACCCTTAGCCTTGGCGAACGCGCCGTTGAAGCTCTGAAGGCTGGATCCGACTTGGTCATGGTTTCCTACGCACCCAAAGCGCAGCTCGAAATCATCTCCGCCATTCGTCAGGCCCTTCAGGGCGGAAGGCTTTCCAAAGATCGAGTTCGCGAGGCGCTCGGCCGCATCGAAGCCGCTCAAAACGCCTTCGCCTCCCCAACTCCACCTGCCACTCAACCCGAGCAAGCTCTTCGACTCGCACTCAAGAACCCCGAATTCCAACTCGTCAGCGATGGCGTGCTTCAAGCCTTGCTTCGCCACCATCAAAGCGCCCGCGCGCCAGCCACTTCGAGGTGGATCGAGCTGCAAGCGCATGACCCGATTTACGTTCTCACCCCACGCATGGTCTTCGCCGATCAGGTTCGGAAGGGATTTAAATCTCGAGGTAGTAAGCGCAGCGTGAACTTCCTGCGCCTCGCTTCAGGCCAGCGCGCCACCAATCTGCGGTCCTTACGCGCCAACCCCGAGTCGCCCATCCTTGTCTACGCCTCCGGCAAAGGCCCGGCTGCGGAACTGCAGCATTACCCAGAAGAAATTCGCGCACGAATGCGAGTGATCAATGTCGAGTCCCGCGCCGCTCTCAAGGGCGTGCGCGACTTCTACGAAATCATCGAAGTGAATTATCGTCACCCACGCCTCGGCGAAGTGATCGCCGCGCATTTCATCGAGCCTTCACCCGCTGAAGCTTCAGCGCCGGCAGCCCCAGAAAGCCCGCCGAGATCTCCCGCAGCTGCCCCGACTCAATCTCGATCCCCAGCGGCAGCGACATCGAAGCCAACTTCGCCTTGATGTCGTCTTCATCGAAATCCGTGGGCGGCAAATCTGTGAAACCCATCTCGCCAGGCGCCGACGAATATTTGGCCCAACCCAATCGGCCTCGGCTTGGACTATCTTGTCGTGCGACAACAATGTGGGTCTGCATCAGTCGTGGCGAGTTCGCTTGCATCGAATACTGCGTCGGCCACACGCAAGTCGCGTCGTCCATCGGCCAACTCAACTCTAGCGCACGCCAAATCTCTGTCGGCGCAAAGTAGGGTGACGCCCATTCGCGCTCAGCGACCTCGGCACCCGACTCCCATCGCGCCTGCACTTGATCATCAAGGCGGATCGTCTCCAATGAAACCCGTCGATGCTTCACCTTCGATGCCAACAATCCGCCCCGCACCTCATAACGAAACGCGCTTCGGACTTCACGCCCACCTTCCACGCGCACTTCCAGCTCCACGCGAGCACGCAAGATTATTTGATCGACTTCAAAAACAGAAAAGCCCGAGGTCAGTACTTCCTCGGGCTTTCGTAGAATCAGGCGCATGCCATCCTCAATGTGATGTGTCCGAACCCTTCACCAAAGTGCGGCGAAGCTCGGCGCGAGCTTGCTTGCGACGATACTTTTCCAAGCCATCCGGATCGAGTTCGCCTGAATCAATCCGCTCTTGCGCCAGTTTCCAAGCCGCCAAAGCGCGATCCGCATCGATCTCATCAGGTCGCTCAGCTGTTTCAGCCAGTACGTTCACACCATGAGCGTTGACCTGGCAGTAGCCCCAGCTCACCGCCACAATCTTCAAATTCTGGCTGCCCTTTTCGCGATATTTCAGCACGCCCGTCTCAAGCAAAGTCATGAGCGGAGCGTGCCCGGGCAAAATATTGAGCTCGCCGCGATGGCCAGGAACAAACACCTCGTCGACCACAAGATCGACGAGAAGCTTTTTCTCTGGCGTCACAAGCGTGAGCTTCAGCGCATCAGCCATGGGTCAACTCCTTAGAGGCGCTTCGCCTTTTCCAACGCGTCTTCGATCGTGCCGACCAAGTAGAACGCCTGCTCGGGAACATCGTCATGCTTACCGTCGAGAATCTCGCGGAAGCCGCGGACAGTGTCCTTGATGTCGACGTAACGACCCTGCATGCCGGTGAACTGTTCAGCGACGAAGAAGGGCTGCGACAAGAATCGCTGCACCTTACGAGCGCGCGCCACAACAAGTTTATCCTCTTCACACAATTCATCCATACCGAGAATCGCAATGATGTCCTGCAATTCACGGAAGCGCTGAAGCAGAGCCTGAACATCACGAGCCGTGCGATAGTGCTCTTCGCCCACGATCATCGGATCAAGAATTCGCGAAGTCGACTGAAGCGGATGCACGGCCGGATAAATTCCAAGCGCCGCGATGTCGCGATCCAAGTTCGTCGTCGCATCCAAATGCGTGAACGTCGTTGCCGGAGCTGGATCCGTGTAGTCATCCGCCGGAACGTAAACCGCTTGCACCGAAGTGATCGAACCATTTTTCGTCGAAGTGATGCGCTCCTGGAGCGCGCCCATGTCCGTCGCGAGCGTCGGCTGATAACCGACCGCCGACGGAATACGACCCAAGAGGGCCGAAACTTCCGCTCCCGCCTGTGTGAAACGGAAAATGTTGTCGACGAACAACAATACGTCCTGCTTTTCGACATCGCGGAAGTACTCAGCGATCGTCAGGCCGGTCAGAGCGATTCGCGCGCGAGCTCCAGGCGGTTCGTTCATCTGTCCGAACACCAGTGCTGTCTTCGAAATAACGCCCGACTCTTTCATCTCGACCCAAAGGTCGTTTCCTTCGCGAGTTCGCTCACCCACGCCCGCGAACACCGAGAATCCCCCGTGCTCTGTCGCGATGTTGCGAATCAGCTCCTGAATCAAAACCGTCTTGCCGACACCCGCACCACCGAACAGACCGATCTTTCCGCCCTTCACATAGGGAGCGAGCAAGTCGACGACTTTGATACCTGTCATCAGCATCTCAGCGCGGGTCGATTGATCTTCGAACTTCGGCGTCGGACGGTGAATTTCCCAATGCTCTTTCGCATTCAGGGGACCGGCCTCATCGATGGGGTCGCCGATCACGTTGATAATGCGGCCGAGAACTTCGCGACCGACCGGCGTGGTCAACATCTTGCCTGTGTTCGTCACCTTTTGGCCACGAATCAGACCGTCGGTCGAGTCCATCGCGATGGTTCGGCAAGCCTTGTCGCCCAAGTGCTGTGCGACTTCCAATACGAGGTTGCCTTCGCGATCGTCGATCGCCTTGTTGGTGACTTTCAATGCCGTGTTGATCGCGGGCAATTCACCGGTGGGAAATTCCACGTCAACAACAGGGCCCATCACTTGGCTGACTAATCCAGTTTCCATCATCACACCTCAGGCTTTCAAAGCTTCCGCACCGCTCGTGATCTCGATCAACTCGGTCGTGATCGCAGCCTGGCGGGCTTTGTTGTAAGTCAAAGTTAAACTCTTAATCATTTCTCCGGCGTTCTTCGTCGCATTCTCCATTGAGGTCATGCGCGCGCCGTGCTCAGCAGCTACAGATTCCGACAGACAGCGATACACCTGCACATTGAAGTGTTTCACGATCAGCTGCTCGATGAACTCTTCCGGAGAGGGTTCGAAAATCATGTCGGCAGGGAAGCCGCCTTCGCCTTTGCCCAACGTCGCCGCCGCCTCAATGTCGATCGGCAACATCGTTTCTGCGACCACCGTCTGCTGAATCGCCGACTTGAATTCATTGTAGATGAAACGAACTTCGTCGTACTCACCCGACTTGTACTGGTTCATCACGTTTTCGGCGATTTTCGCGGCCATCTCATACGAAATGTCCTTCGCCATATTGAGAATCGTGTCGATTCCGACCACTCCTCGACGACGGAAGTAATCCGCACCACGACGGCCAATCAGCAAGAAGTCGATCTTTTCGTACTTCTCTTTGTTCGCCTTCATATAGCGCTCAGCGAATTTCGAAACGTTGGTGTTAAAGGCGCCGCAAAGACCGCGGTCACTGGTGATCACCACCACTAAGACTTTTTTCGGATCATCCGATCGAGTCAAAAGTGCGTGTTCGATCTTTTTAGTGAGCGCGATATCCGCAATCATGCCCAACAGGGTGTGGGCATAAGGACGCATGTTCACGATGTTTTGCTGGGCTCGACGGAGCTTCGCCGCCGAGACCATCTTCATCGCTTTGGTGATCTGCTGCGTATTCTTCGTCGAATCAATACGCAGCCGAATGTCCTTCAAACTTGGCATGTGCCCAGTCCTTACTTCTTAGAGGGCTCAAAGATCGCTTTGAACTCAGTCAGCGCTTCGTCCAATTGCTTCTTCAACGGCTTCACAGTCTTCTGTTTGTTGAGTTCATCCATGAGCGACTTGTACTTCTGGTTCATGAACTGCGACAGCTCGCGCTCGAAACGACGAACATCAAATTCGCCGATGTCATCCAAGAAGCCATTGGTCGCCGCATAGATCGTCACAACCTGATCAATGACGCCATAGGGGCTGTACTGAGCTTGCTTGAGCAGTTCGACCAGTCGTCGACCGCGTGCCAACTGCTGCTGCGAGGTTTTATCGAGATCCGAGGCGAAGGCCGCGAAGGCCTCGAGAGCTCGGAACTGCGCCAGCTCGAGCTTCAAAGTGCCCGCAACTTCCTTCATCGCCTTGATCTGAGCCGCACCACCGACGCGCGAAACCGACTTACCGACGTTCACCGCCGGACGAATGCCTTTGTAGAACAAGTCAGCTTCCAAGAAGATCTGACCGTCTGTGATCGAGATCACGTTTGTAGGGATGTACGCCGAAATGTCGCCCGCCTGAGTTTCGATGATCGGCAGGGCCGTCAGCGATCCGCCGCCTTTGTCCTTCGACATCTTTGCAGCGCGCTCGAGCAAACGTGAGTGGAGATAGAAAACGTCGCCCGGATAAGCTTCGCGGCCCGGAGGACGACGAAGCAGCAAGGACAACTGACGATACGCCTGAGCTTGCTTCGTCAAATCGTCGTAAATGATCAGAGCGTGGCGACCCGTATCGCGGAAGTATTCCGCCATCGCGCAACCTGAATACGGCGCCAAGAACTGCAGCGGCGCGGGATCCGAAGACGTGGCCGCGATCACAGTCGTGTACTCCATAGCGCCAGCGGCGCGCAGCCGCTCCACAACCTGAGCCACAGTCGATCGCTTTTGGCCGATGGCCACATAGAAGCAATGAACGTTCTGGCCTTTTTGGTTGATGATGGTGTCGAGCGCGATCGTCGTCTTGCCGGTCTGACGGTCGCCAATGATCAATTCGCGTTGGCCTCGGCCAATCGGAATCATCGAATCAATCGCCTTGATGCCTGTTTGCAACGGCTCGTGGACCGACTGGCGATACACGATGCCCGGAGCTTTCAATTCCACAACGCGTGTGTGTTCGCTCTTCAGCGGACCGCGACCATCGATCGCCTGGCCGAGGGCGTTCACGACGCGGCCGAGCAGCGCTTCGCCGACCGGCACCTGCACGATTTTCTTCGTGCGCTTGACCGTGTCACCTTCTTTGATACCTCGGTCTTCACCGAAGATCACAACGCCGACAGAGTCGTTCTCGAGGTTCAAGACCATGCCGAGAGTTTCGCCGGGGAACTCAACGAGCTCGCCCGCCATCGCCGTTTCCAACCCGTACACGCGCGCAACACCGTCACCGACGGAGAGAACGGTGCCTGTTTCGCTCATTTCGACGGACTTCGAGTAGCCCTTGATTTGCTCTTTGAGAATCTTGCTGATCTCGTCAGCGCGAATTTGCAGTTCCATGGTTAAACCGTTCTCCTGTTCAATTCCTCAGACAATCGTTTCAAGTGCGAGGCCACCGAGTCATCAAAGGTGTAGCTGCCCACCTGAGCAACCAAACCGCCAATCACGGATGGATCAACTTTGTAATTCAAAATCACTTTGGTCGCGAGCACGCGCTCGATGCTCTGCTCGAGCTGCTGGCGCTCCGCCGGCCCCAGAGCTGTGGCCGAACGAACCACGCCACGCGAAACGTTGTGAGCTGCATCGAGCTCGGCCTGATAGGCCTCGACAACTTGCTCAAAAATTCCGAGTCGGTTCTTTCCAGCCAGAAGTTGGAGAAACTGAAAGACTTCTTTCGATAGTCCCTTTTGATCTGTGGCCGCCTTGATGGCCGCCATTTTCTTCTCTGCCGCAATCAATGGCGAGTTGGCGAATTCCATCACGTCAGCTTGCTGGAAGATCGGCACGAGGGCGCGAAGGTCCGACAGCACCTGATCCTGAACGCGATGGTCGACCGCGAGTTCAAAGAGAGCTTTGGCGTAGCGTTTGGCCAGCGTTGTGGGTCTCACTGATTCACCACCTGGATCTTCTCGACGAATTCAGACTGCAGACGCTTCTGGTCCGGCTCTTGAATTTTGTCGGCCAAAATTTTTGATGCGAGCTGCACGGACTGCGACAGCATCTCCTGGCGGAGCGCGAACTTGGCGCGCTCAAGCTCGATCTGGGCCGTGCGCTGAGCCTCCGCGCGAAGCTTCTCGCTCAGTTCTTTGGCCTCGACCAACACGCGCTGGCGCAGAGCTTCGGCCTCCGCGCGGGCTTCGGCGATCGACTGTGCGCTGGTGGACTCAAGTCGCGTGAGGCGCTCTTGAATTTCTCGGCGCTTCGTCTCCGCTTCGCGCTTCTGAGCTTCGGCGCGCTTGAGTGCAGAGTTGTAGTTCTCGACTCGACCTTCAAAGAAGCTGCGCACGGGCTTGCGGAGTAAGTAAACCAGCAAGCCGACATACAAAACGAAGTTCACAACTTGAAGCCAGAGCACCGTCGGAATTCCGCCGTGGTGATCGCCCGAGCCCGCCGCAAAAGCGGTCAGTGCCAACGGTAACGAAAGTAAAATCACAAGCCCAAGGAACGGCAGAGCGCGTGTGATTCTCACAGCGAAATCTCCTTGCCCGCCATTTTGCTGGCGATTGTCGCGGTCACCGTGGGCACTTCGGCCACAAGTGACTGCTGAGCCTTCGACATTTCGCGCGCGATTTGCTGACGTGCCTTTTCGATTTCCTGAGTCGCCTCTTGGCGAGCCGTCGCGACCATTTGATCGTAGGCGCGCATCGCCTCAGAGCGACTCTTATCGTACTCGCTGCGAATGCTTCCTGAAATTTGCTTCGCCTTCGTTTCAAACTCGGCCTGAATTTGCGCCGCTTCGTCGAGCAAGCGCGACGCGTTCTCTTCACTACCCACGGTGCGCGCTTCGCGCTCCTTGAGCGCAGACATGTACGGCTTGAAGACAAGCTGTGAGAGAGCCAAATATGCGACAACGAAGCATGCCATATGTGCGAAGAGCATGCTGTTAATGCCAAGCTGGGTTAGCAGTTCCATCGGCGATGTCCTACCCGCGCTAAGGCACGAGCCACCTCATTGCACATCTCCGCCAGATTTCGGATTCGAGCTTCGCGCGGGAGTTCACCCACGTCGTTGGCACGCTTTCGCGCGCTCACTTTCACAATTTAGCCCTGACGGCGTTTATGTGACGAAAATCTCAACCGATTTCGCAGCGGCTCGATGCACAAAGATGCAAAAAGTCGTGCGTGTTCAATTAGGTGTCGGGGAGTTAGCACCTGAGTCGGAAGAGGGTCAAGGATTTTGCCTTTAAGGCTCCATCGTTGGGGCCGGCGATCGACGCGCTTTGACCTCGGTGCTGACCGGGTCTGGCATTCGCGAAGCACCTTCGAAAGTCACGCCTTCATCGATGCGAAGGCTCGGAGTCGTCACACTGCCCTTGAAGCTCGCCGGCGGATGCATGATGACGCGGCGTCGCGCACTCATGTTGCCCTCAAAATGACCAGAGATGACCACAACGTCGGCCTCGACGTCGGCAAAAACGCGGGCGCCGGGATGGATGACCAGCGTGTCCTGGGTGAAGATTTCCCCGTAAAACTCGCCGCCGATTCGCACCACGCCTTCAAAAGTGAGCTTGCCCTCAAATCGGGCGCCACGATCCAAAAGTCCCGTCACCCTTGTATCGGCCAAGCTGGGCTCATCTTGAAATGGCGGAAAGACGCGCGGTCCGCGGCGTCCCGGTGCGGGCAGACGATCGAGGGACATGGTCGCGGATTCGTCCATTTCCGAATTGGAGCTGGTGGATGACTTTTGCGACATGAGCCGTCTCCTCGAACACTGTGATTCAGAAGCCTCAGGCTAAGCTGAGGCTCAGGATTTGGTCCAACCCTTTCGCATCCGCTCGATGAGTTCCGTCAGCTGGTCATCGGAATGAAAGTGGATCGAAATCCGCCCCCTTCCCTCGAGGTAATCGAGGCTGACTTTGGTTCCCATCATTTTTTGCAGGCTACTGGCGAGGCCTTCGGCCAACTGCTTGGCGACAGGCGCCGAACCGCCCAACTCGACGACAGGCTTTTGGCTCTTCGACTGCTTTTGGGCCTGGACCATTTTTTCGAGGGCGCGAACCGACAAACGTTCCCGCACAACTTCTTTAGCAAGGTTGATCTGCTCCGCCATGCCTTCAACGGCCAACAAGACTTTGGCGTGGCCAGCAGAGAGTTGACCGCCACCCACCATCAATTTCACTTCGGGCGGCAATGTCAGCAGTCGCAGTACGTTCGCAACCGAAGATCTTTCCTTGCCGAGTCGTTCCGCGACATCTTGCTGTGTGAGTCCATAACGTGACATGAGAAGATCGTAGGCCTCGGCCTCTTCAATCGGATTCAAATCCGCGCGCTGAATGTTCTCGAGAATGGCGAGCTCCAAGGAGCTTTGCCCTTCGACCTGCTTGAGAATGACCGGAACTTCACGAAGTCCAGCGAGCTGAGCCGCGCGCCAGCGCCGTTCACCGGCGATGATTTCAAACTCTCTCTCAGAAAGACGACGGGCGACGATGGGCTGCAGAATTCCTTGCTGACGAATGCTCGCGGCGAGCTCTTGCAAAGCTGCATCTTCGAAAACTTGTCGAGGTTGCTGTTCGTTGGCCTTGAGGCGTTCGATGGCGACATTCCAAATTCTTTGCGTTTCGGGAATCACCGGAGCCGCGACCGCTGGAGCCTGTGGGTCCGTGGCGGGCGCACTCGTCGTGACCTGTGCCGACGGCGCTTTCATGGCGGGCGCGATTGAGGCGGGTGCAGATGGAGGCGTCGGCATGATGCTTTCAGAGGCCTCGACAGCGTCGCCCAAGAGACTACCCAAGCCGCGTCCAAGGCGCGGCTTTACCTTAGGAGAACTTGATGGGCCGCCAGTAGGCGTGTTCAGAGATTGATTATGAAGTTCAGGCATTTGGCCCCTCCATATGCGGAGTCATGTTTGCGGATTCTGCAGTAGCGGGCGGCGGCGCCATTTGGTTAACCAGACCCATGACTTTCTGATCGAGCTCTTCGGCCAACTCAACGTACTTTTGTGCGCCAACCGATTTCGGCTCATATTCCAAGATGCTTTGACCGTGCGAGGGCGCCTCGGACAGACGCACATTTCGCGGAATGATCGCTTTGAAGACCTTGTCGCCAAAGTGGTTTTGGATCTCGCTCACCACTTGATGACTCAAGTTGTTCGAGGCCGCGAACATCGTGAGCAAGATGCCTTCGATTCTCAGTTCAGGATTGATGTTCTTTTTCACCAATCCCGCGGTGGTGAGTAGCTGTGAAAGCCCCTCGAGCGCGTAGTACTCGCATTGAAGTGGCACAAGGAAAGTGTGTGCGGCCGCGAGTCCGTTGAGCGTGAGCAGCCCGAGCGACGGGGCGCAATCTATGAGGATGTAATCGTAATCGGCCGCAACTTCGCGCACAGCATCCTTGAGTCTGTATTCGCGACGCTCCGCGCCAACCAGCTCTAGCTCAGCCCCGACAAGGTCTTGGGTGGCGGGCACCACAAAGAGATTTTCGATGGCTGTGGGCTGCGCCACTTGGCGAATACTCATTTCGCCGATGAGAACGTGATAGACGTTGGCCTCTTGGTACTCATGCTTCTTGAGTCCAAGGCCTGACGACGCATTTCCTTGGGGATCGAAGTCGATCAACAGAACTCGTCGTCCCTTATGGGCGAGTGCCGATGAAAGGTTGACGGATGTGGTGGTTTTGCCCACGCCACCCTTTTGATTTGCGACGCAAATGATCCGCGCCATGCTTCCCCCGATAGAAAATTGAGGTTTTTGAACCAGAAAGACCGAGCCCAGATATTTAAAGCCTCTCGTTGAAGTAATTTCAACTCATTTTGGCCATTCAGCCTGCCGATAAGGCGAGTGTGTGTCGGTCAATGTTCCACGTGGAACATTCTCTTGGTGGAGTGAGCAATCAAATGAGTCCCCATTGGCTGATCATGACCAAGCAATGCCTCACCACACAAAGGACGTTCAGCGGCCTTTGGATAGGCATTCTTCTCGTAAGTTTGCTCTTGGTCGGCTGTTCGCGCCCCCACCCCGAGCCAGAAAAGCTTGATCCTATTTACCTCGATCTCAAAGCCGAAGAATCCAAGGCCCAAACAGCTGCCGAGGCCCTCGCCGAAGAAATCAAACTGGGCAAAGAAGAACTGGCAAAACTCCCGCCCAGGGATCCCGGACGCCGCAAGGCCGAACAGGATCTGCGAAACCAGGCCTCGCAGCTTGTTCAGATCGAACAGATGCAGCAGTACTATCAAATTCGCGCTAAGCAGCGAGTTGCCTACGCGCGTGATGAGTATCTAAAGGCCTTTGAGCGTAATCAGCCCTGGCCAAAGCCCGAGGACTTTGAAGCCTACAAGAAGTCCAAACAACTTCAATCGATTGATAAAAACTGGGGTAGTCGCGTTCCCAAGCAGACTCGATATAACCGAAAGCCAGAAGCTGAGATCAAAAAGCAATTAGAAGAGGCGCAAAAGGCCACGAAGTAATGTTCCACGTGGAACAATTTAAACTTTTCGAGTGGCCTCAACGACAACGCCGACCTGATCAATGCCCGGAATGACATACTTTCCGATCGGCTGGCAGTCCCAAACACCGAAGGCCTGACTCGGCAGATCCGCCAACTCTTTGGCCCAGGATTCTGACTTCATCATCAAAATCCGCCCGCCGACAGGAAGAATTCCACGGCAGAGCAGCAGGGTTTTAGATATAGCCGCGAAACCCCGTGACACCGCAAGAGGCACCTTCTGCTCGCCCAGGTCTTCAACGTCTTTCTTTACCACGCTGACATTCTTGAGTCCCATGAGCTGAGCCACATGCTTGATGAACTCAAGCTTGCGCTCATCGCGATCAACGCACACAAATTTACGATTATTGTGCAGTGCGGCCAGAATGACGCCTGGAACACCATTTCCAGATCCCAGGTCATGAATGGTTTGAGCTGTTCCAAGCTTATCCTCGATGATGCGACTACAAAGCAGTGCGTCACCAACGTGGACCAAATGAGCCTTTGGCAAGGTGGCCGCGCTCACAAGATTAAGCGCTTGGTTGAAGCGTTGAAGCTCACGCAAATAGATCTGCAATGAGTTCAGTGTTTGAGCATCAAGGCGAGGATGCAAAATAGGAAGTGCCGTCGACGGATCTTCAAGGGCCTGCAGTCCAGAGCTCGCTGGCTTACTCATCGAGAACTTCCCCTTCGGTTCAAAGCTCGCCCATCAGGCTCGAGTCGCTCCTCCAAAAGAGGACGCCACATCATCTCGAGATCTCTTCCTCGCGCTTCGTCGACCTTTGCATCGCCACAATTTGTAAGAGCAAGGCCTGAATCGCAGAGGGGTTCACGCCACTAAGGCGAGAAGCTTGTCCCAATGTCGACGGTCTCTTTTCGGAAAGTTTCTCGATTTCCTCGCGGGACAAACCACGCACCTTCGAAAAATCTAGTCCTTCGGGAATACGGATCATTTCGCTTCGCCGAGTTTGATCCAAGGCCTGTCGCTCGCGCTCGATATAACCGGCATACTTCACATCGATTTCGATCGCCTCAAGCGTAAGGGGAGAGCTCTCGCCTTCGGTAGAAAATCCCAAGTGTGCTAACTGCTCAAAGCCCATCTCGGGACGTCGCAAAAGCTCTTCCGCTGTAGCGGGCTTCAACAACTTCGCAGTTTTTAGTTCGTCGAGTCGAGTCTGTGTCTCCTCGTTGGGAACAAAGACATGCTCTTTAAGCCGGCGGCGCAAGCGCTCTCGCGACTCAACCAACTGACCCATTTCGTCTCGCAGTTGCGGCGGCGCAATGCCGAGCTGTGTTCCGATCTTCCACAATCTATCTAGAGTGTTATCTTCGCGAAGATGCATGCGGTGTTCGGCGCGACTGGTGAACATTCGGTACGGCTCCCGAGTGCCCTTGGTCACCAAATCATCAATCAACACCCCAATGTAGGATTCATCTCGACCCAGGACCAAAGCCTCTTGATCGCGAACCTTTCGGACGGCATTGATCCCCGCCATTAGACCCTGACCGGCGGCCTCTTCATATCCACTGGTCCCATTGATCTGACCGGCCAAAAACAAATTCTCGATCTGCCGAGTTTCCAACGAGTGGCGAATTTGTGTCGGCTCAAAAAAGT
Organism: Bdellovibrionaceae bacterium UBA2339; assembly: GCA_002344785.1. GTDB lineage: Bacteria > Bdellovibrionota > Bdellovibrionia > Bdellovibrionales > JAMPXM01 > UBA2339. The sequence continues at coordinate 111,713 of DDUL01000036.1, read as the reverse complement.
CGTATTCCACAGCGTAGCCGAAGCGATGAACCTCAACATTCTCCAGCCCTGGAATTGTTCGCAGCATTTCCAGCTGCACATCCTCCGGCAAACTCGTCGAGATCCCCTGCAGATAGATCCAGTCCGTCGATAAACTTTCTGGCTCGAGAAATGTTTGATGTCCGGCGCGTTCCGCAAAGCGCGTCACCTTATCTTCGATGCTAGGACAGTAGCGGGGGCCTCGGCCCTCGATGTGTCCTGCGTACATCGGACTTTTGTCGAGATTCTTCCGAATGACTTCATGAGTTCGCTCGTTGGTGTAACTCAACCAACAAGATACCTGCGGCAGCACCAAGCCTCGGCTTCGGAGCGAAAACGGAAAGAAGCTTTCGTCGCCCTTTTGCTCTTGAGTCTTCGACCAATCGATCGAGCCGGCCTTAAGTCGCGCCGGCGTTCCTGTCTTTAGTCGCTGAACTGTGAACCCAAAGTCCCTGAGCTGATCCGAAATTCCAATCGTCGCTGGATCACCCGCGCGGCCACCCGGAATCTGCTCAAGTCCAATGTGCATCACAGCCCGCATAAAGGTGCCGGTCGTCAGAACCGTCGCGCGAGCGCGGATCTCCGAGCCATCTTGCAACAGCACCCCCGAACACCGAGTTTCGCCTTGCCCTCCGGCCTCCAAGAGCAGCGATTTCGCTTCACCCGAGAGAACTCGCAACTGAGGTTCCGAGCGGACCACGGCGGTCATGTGCTGGACGTAGAGTTCTTTGTCACATTGGGCGCGCGAGCCTCGAACAGCGGGGCCCTTCTTTGAATTCAATCTCTTAAACTGAATGCATGTCTGATCGGCGGCAAAACCCATCTCGCCGCCCAAGATGTCGATCTCGCGAACAATGTGTCCCTTGGCCAAACCACCGATCGATGGGTTGCAGCTCATGTAGCCAATACGATCGACATTCACCGTCAATAGGCAGGTTGAAAGGCCCGAACGTGCCGAGGCCAACGCCGCCTCAAGGCCTGCGTGTCCCGCTCCGACAACAATGACATCAAAATCAAACCCGCGCATATGGGGAGACTCACTTAGTTCAAACTCAAAAATACACAACGAGATTCAGAGCCAAGCTCACTTGCCGAGACAAAACTCTTTGAAGACGCGGTCAATGACCTGCTCGTGGAACTCTTTACCCAAGAGTCGATGAACTTCTTGGACGCCGGCCTTCAGCTCAAACGCCACCAACTCAGGGCTGGCCTCTTTCTCGATGAGAACCAGGGCCTTTCGCAAGGCCTCCTGAATTCTTTCCAGACTCTCCACATGCCGAGCCTGAGTCACCAGCACATCGTCACCAGCCCCGCCACGCAAACTCCGCCGATAAGCCTGTTCAATTCCAACCAGCAATTGATCCAGACCCTGCTTTGAGGCTGCCGAAATCCAATAGCTTCGGTCCGCGACGCCTAAAGCTTCGGCCTCCGCCTCCGAGGCAGCTGTCCACTCGCCTCGCTGATCCAGATCCACTTTATTGAAAACGTAAATCTCTCGCGATCGACCACTGCGAACAAAGTCCCCAAGGCGGCTGCGCCAATCCGGCGACGCCAAATCCAGTATCACCAATACGAAGTCCGCCTCTTCGCGAGCCTTCAGCGACTTTTCGATACCCAACTGCTCCGCCACACTTTGCGAGTCGCGAAGCCCAGCCGTATCCATCCATCGAAGATCCAAACCCCGAAAGCGGCTTTCCACTTCAATCAAATCCCGCGTGGTGCCCGCTTCAGGCGTCACGATCGCACGATCCTCTCCGACCAGAGCATTGAGTAAACTCGACTTGCCCGCATTGGGCGCACCGACCAACGCAATTCGCAGTCCTTGTGTGACCACGCGGCCTTGCTGATAAGAGTCGATCAGCAGCTGCAGCTGATCACGAAGCTGCTGACCGCGGCTCAGTAGCTCCGTCGACGGCTTCAGCTCAATGCCCTCAGACGAAAAGTCGATGGCCGCCTCAATGTGCGCGCCCATCCACAAGAGAGTGTCCTCAATCTTCTGATACTGACCCGAGAGCTCGCCTTTCAAATGTCGAAGGGCCATCTTCGAGGCCTCGCGCGAGCGCGACTCAATCGCCTCCAGCACGGCCTCGGCCTGCACCAAATCCATGCGCCCGTTAACAAAGGCCCGATAGGTGAATTCACCAGGATGAGCCAGTCGAGCCCCCAGGCCCAAGATCGCTTGCAACACTCGCTCAGGCAAATCCACGCCGCCGTGAGTGGAGATCTCCGCAGACTCTTCGCCCGTGAATGACCGTCCTTCCGCGAAGGTCGTCAGCAGCACCTCATCCAAAACATCACTTGGGCTTGATGGATCCATCAAGCGTCCAAAGTAGGCGCGATGAGATTCAGGTTTTTCCGGGATAAAGGGCGCCAGCTTGCGAATCAGAGCCCAACACTGTGGGCCCGACACGCGCAGAACGGCGATGGCCCCGATTCCCGGGGCCGTCGAAAGGGCAGCGATGACATCTTGGTCTCCGGCCCTAAGTGGAATCACAATTAGATCGTTTCAGTGGCTTCTTCGCGATCATCCGACTCTTCGCGCGAAGCATTCTTAGCGGCGTAAATTTTGATCTTCTTGAAAAGACCATTACCAATCGATCGGCTGCGCACGCGTTCATCGCCCGCCAAATGCTGGTGAACCGTCTTACGATCTTTCGCGCCCAGGGGACGCAGGTACTGCGACTTTCCGGTCTCCAGAACTTCATCTTTGAGACGATCGGCCATTTCGACCAATGACTTTGTGGACTCGTCACGGAAGCCGTTTGAGTCAAAGATCACCTCGATGCGCTCATCGGGAACTTGATGCTGCAAAGCCCGCTTCATGAACAATTGCAAAGCATCCAACAAAGCGCCGTCTTTCTCCGTCAAGCGCTCTTCATCTGGGCCTGTCAGATCGACGAAGATGTCCATGCCTTCGGCTGTCTTCTCTTCGGTGATGTGAGCATCAAGCTCCAAACCGGCGCGCTCCAAGACACCGTAGAGCGTGTCTTCCACCAATGCGCGCGGATCGCGATTGCCGATCGAATCGCTGCGATCCGCTTTGCGGCCGCCCGACTCATTTGAATTACCACTTCCGCCGCCTCCAAAAAGCTTGCTGAAGAATCCCGTCATCGACCCCTTACCTTTCTGCCGGAGAGAACCGGCTCTAACAAACGCTCCACCCCCGGAGCATCGAATACAAAAATCAACTCGGCGAAGTTTGGCGTTTGGCCACCAAACATTCGCCGCGGACGATTCGCCGCGGACAACCCTCAACAATCAGGCCTGCGCCGCCTTCATCGCTTGTGCCGCCTTCGGATCACGCATGAAGGCCTTTTGCTGTGCGATTCCGAACAGCGTACTGATGAGAATATAAAGCGCCAAACCGCTCGGAAGCGCAATCATGAAAATGGCAAAGATGAGCGGCATCCACTTCAAAATCTTGGCCTGTTGCGGATCCGAAATCGGCGTCAACTTCTGCTGGAAGAACATCGCAATCGCCATGAGAACCGGCAGCACATAGAAGGGATCCTTCGAACTGAGATCGGTGATCCACAGCATGAACGGCGCCCGATACAACTCGATCGACTGAGCCAACACTTGGTAAAGCGCAAAGAACACTGGCAGCTGTAACAACATCGGCAAACATCCGCCGAGTGGATTTGCGCCTTTGTCTTTCATCAGCTTCATGACCTCTTCGTTCATGCGCTGAGGATTGTCCTTGTACTTCTCGCGCAAGCTGGTCATTTGCGGCTGAATTTCCTGCATCACCTTCATGGACTTATACGAATAGTAGTTGAAGGGGAGCACCAGCACGCGCACAACCAAAGTCATACCGATGATGGCAATGCCCCAGTTGTTGAAAATGCCGTGGAAAAAACGCAGAAGCCACAACAGCGGATCCGCGAACATGCCAAAGAAACCAAAGTCGATGACTCGCTTTAGTTCCGCATCGGCCGCCGCCAGAGTCTTGGTGTTCTTAGGTCCGATGTACGCGATGTTTCTAACTACGAAACTCTGGTCGCGATTGATCGGCTTATACTCCAGGAAACCCAAAGCCTGGTCCTGTGCCTGGAGCGGCACCAGCGCAAAATTCGGGAGCACAGGTGATCGATCCGCAAGTGCCGCCGTGAAGTAGTGCGAGGAGATCGCCGCCGCGGTCACCGACTTAGTATTGAGCGTCTCATACATTTTCGCGAGCGACTCCGGATGCGTCGTATCGATGATCGAACGTGAGTCTTTGCCCTCGTGGCGAACATACCAATCGTAGTAATCATAGCTGGGCGCAAAGATGCTCGAGGCCGCAGGCGGCTGAACCTTGTCACCAATCGACATGCGAAAACCTGGAAACTGCGAAAGATCGCCGCGCGCTTCCGTCTCAATTTCAAAGGCGACGCTTTCTACGCCGCTGGACGCATGCGAATGCTTTTTAATCGCGATGCGCTTGAAAACTTCATAGCCCGCAAAACTCGCGCGCCCTTGAATCAACTCCGCCTGACGCTCGGTAAAGCTAAAGGCAATCGGTGTCTTTTCACCCACAAGCCAAGTTCCAAAGAGAGCCTCTTGGCCTGCACCCAACACAATGGGCTCATCTTGACGTGTTTTATATTGAGCGACCGTCAGCTGGGAAAGTCCTAAGCCCGCGCTGGTGATTTCGCCTTTGAGAGTGCCGGTATCCAATGGAAACTTCTCCGCCACGATCGGTGCCGGAATCTCAGCGGCTGCCGCTGCGGTCGGTGACGACGCGGGAATTGGTGCCGTGGCCTCGGCCTGGCCTTGTGCCGAAACTGGCGCCGTCGCGGGAACCGTCGGTTGCGGATACGTGCGCTCCATGTAGTACGACCAACCCGCCCAGGTCAGTCCAATGGCGATCAAGGCGATCATCGTGCCTCGATCTAAGAAGTTCGCGTTGCCGCCTTGTTGCGGAGTTTGTCCGAGCATTTATACCTCGCGAGTCTCAAGATCCGGTACAGGGTCCCATCCAAAACGCCCGCCGGGACGACACGCGCACAAGCGCCGAATCGCCAACCAGCCCCCGCGCCGCCAACCATGGCGCGAGATGGCTTCTTCCGCATAGCAAGAACAACTGGGCTCAAACCGACAAGATCCACTGAGCCAGAGTGAGCCAAACAAGCGGTACACTCCAACTGCAAACAACAGCGCTTGTCCTAAGACCCAATTGACTGTGCCGTTCCAGCTCTGCATGCGCCGAGGTCATAGCACAGCCCAACCCCCAAGGCGAAGCTTTCACCTATCGGCTACAAGATAATTTTCGCTCTATTCAGCGGGTTCTTGGCGCACGCTTGCGACCGGTTGCGGTCGCTCGAGTTGACGCTTCAGTCGACGGCTCAAATCCGCCCAGGCGCGCTCGAGCTGACGATCGAACTCAGCGCGCTTGAGGTCTCCCAAATCGCGACGCTTGGCCGACTTAGGTCGCTCTTGAAACCTGAAGTTGATCTCGGCCGCAGGTACGGCGTCCGAGACACTCATCGCCGCCAGTTGAGAGCGCAGCCATTCGCGCAACCAGCGTTTCAAACGATTGCGAACCACCGCCGAGCCCACGGCCCGAGGTAGCGTCCAACCGCAGCGAAAATCGGGAGCGGGCACGACGTGCAACACCAGCCACTCCGTGGCGGGTACACGAAAGCCTCGACGAAGTGTTCGTAAAAATTCAGAGCGACGCTTAAGCGTAGGAAGGCGACCGGATCGACGGGCCGCCTGAGACTTCTTCACTGGTTGTGAGCTCACTTCGCAGCGGCTGTTTTTCCGCTGACCGCCACCACAAGACGCTTGCGGCCTTTAGCGCGACGGCGAGAGAGTACCGCACGTCCCGATGCCGTTTCCATACGAGCGCGGAATCCGTGAGTATTTTTGCGACGACGGCGGCTGGGTTGATACGTACGTTTCATGACACACTTCCTTACAAATGCGACTCTTTCGAATCCGAGTCTTCCAAATCCGAGTCTTCAGCTTCTAGCAAGCAGTTTCCAGACAAAGACACCGCGGTGGCTGAGAGCGGACGTCTTAATGCAAATCACGGCAAACGAAAAGCAAACAATTTGAGCCGCAAAGAGCCGGAGCGAACTGATTGAGGGGGCTAAAAAAGCACAGCGCGGCGCGAGCGTCAAGGTGTTGAAAAGCAGGGCGGCCACTGTTATCAACCTCGAGCCCTCAAATCCAAGCTGAGCTTCCGATTGTGGATAACACAAAGGAGAAGCTAAACCTCGGTATTTGATGGCGGACTGCTGTGGAAATCGCTCGAACCGCTCTCGGTTCAGGTTGATGAGGAAAGCTCGAAGATTGAGGGGAAAATCGACGAGACAGTTTCCGACAGAGTCCCAACAAGCTGTGGAAAACCTAGGGCTTAGCCTGACTCTCGCTTGCGGCCGATTCGCCCGAGTTGAGAGTGGCGATCGCACCGAAGGTCATGCCCAAGGCCATCGAAAGAGGCCGAGGACAGAGGTCGCTGAGGTTAACGACTGAGGTCACCGACCGAGGCTTCCGACTTAAGGTTACCGACTGAGGCCAAGGGCGCAGTCCACAGCAACTATTCGAATCGGACTTTTCCGGCGAATCGCGAGGGGGCGAGACGATGGACTCGAATTCACGACTCAATCAACAAGGCGCAGGTCAGATTCCACCCGAGCTTCGCATGGGCAATTTGGCTTCCGGCCAAGCTGTACCACAAGCGGGAGATCAGTTTTCGCTCATGGATCAGCCGATGGGTAAAGGCCGAGAAGTCCCTCCCAGCGAGCTCGTCCCACATCAGACTGTCGAAACCACATCGTCGACTCTCGAACGCACCAGTGCCATCGACGCCGGCTTCTGGCGCAAAGTCGTCGACAATCTTTCGGCTATGAATCCCGAGAATAAGCTCTTTCGAACTTGGCTGTCCGCGACCTCACTCGACGATCTCGAGCCCACCGAATCGGGCGTGCGATTTGTCATTGGTGTGCCGTCGAATTTGCACAAGAACTTTATTGAGGGCTATCTCGACCGCTTTTTGCCGGAAATTCGCGCCCATTATCCCGGGCCCTTTTCGATTGAAATTCGCGTCACCAATAAGACCGTCGCTCAAGAGCCGACGACCGTCGATGAATACCTCTATCAGCAAGAACAGCAAGACTTCCGCTCCGAGACTCGCGATGAAGGCTTGGATCAAGGTGCCAACGCACTTGGACCGAAACCCGCTCCATCAATGAACGAACCGCGACCCGACATGACCTTTCAGACTTTCGTTGTCGGAAGCACGAACGAATTCGCCTACACCGCAAGCCGCGCGATCGCCGAGCAACCCAGTTCGCTCTACAATCCCTTGTTTCTGGTGGGACCGACTGGTCTTGGTAAAACCCATCTCTTGTTCGCGATTTGGAATCAGCTGCGCGCCAGCTTTCCGCAACTGCGTGTGACTTACGTTGCAGCGGATCGGTTTTTGTCCGAATTTCTAAAGCACCTGCGCAAGAACACGGCCTATGAGTTTCAGCAAAAGTATCGCGAGCAGTGTGATGTGTTGCTGATCGACGACATCCATATCTTGAGTCGCGGTGAACGAATTCAAGAAGAGTTCTTTCAGACCTTCAATCACTTCTCATTGAGCCGCAAACAAGTCGTGGTGACCTCGGATCGCCTTCCCCGAGACATCGCTGGTCTTGAGGATCGCATCCGCACGCGTCTTGAAGGTGGACTCATTGCCGACATCAAGATGCCGGATTTCGAAACCCGTCTTTCGATTCTGCGCTCGAAGGCCGAGTCGAAGCGACTGCCAATCGACGAGGCGGTCTTGCAGTACATCGCGAAAGTGTCGAAGCGATCTGTGCGCGAACTCGAGGGCAATCTGAATAAAATTGAAATCCTCGTGAGCCTCTATAACAAGCCGGTGACCTTGGAGAGCGCGAAGCAAGTTCTGGCGCTTGACGCTGAAGGTAATCAAATTTCGATGGAAGATATCGAGAAGCTGGTCGCGGACTTCTACAAGCTGAGGGTCAATGATCTGCGTGGGTCTGCGCGACCTAAGCCGATTGTCACCGCACGCCAAGTTGCCATGTTCCTGATCAAGAAGAACTTGCCGAACAAATCTCTTGTGGAAATCGGTCGCCATTTTGGAAATCGAGATCACACCACCGTCATGAATTCACTGGAACGGATTCAAGATCAGGTGCAAACGAACTTGGATTTAAAGAGGGATATCGATGATTTACAAGGGAGAATCCACAACATCACAGGGGTGTGAATAAGTCGAATGTGGAAGTCCGAGCTGTCGTTAGGTTTCGCATCTCGAGCTCCTCAGATCCCTGTGAATTGATCGTGGAAGTTTCGAGGACAGTCGGTGAACTTTGTGTGGATTTGCGGGCGTGAGCGATTGGTGCAGTCGTGAATGACTTGAAAATCGAAGCAGAATTGAGGGCCGCAGAGGAGAGCAGCAGAGAGTCGTGGATTAAGCCGTGTAAGAAGCTGCGAACCTCGATGTGGAGCAAAGTCTTCGACATTTTGGAGTCAGTTAGAGCTCAGTTAGTCGAGAAATCTTCCACGAAGAGATGTTTGTGAATTTCAACACTTAGGCGGTAAATGGCGAAACCCACACCCCTTACTACTACTACTGATATTTTAAAAATATATATAAGAAGAACAGGAAACCGAGTCCCGACCATGATGCGGTGACACAATTTCGAGGCCCGGATACGACGCGGAATTTGATAAAAAAACCGCAACAAAAGCTAGGGAAAGCTGTAAACCAAATAGCCGCGACAACACACGGTCACTCAACACGATGTGCGGCACAGGATGAACTGGCGAGGCCTGAGGCCGCCGAAGCGTAAGGAAGAATGCCATGATGATCGAAGTCGAAAAACGAGATTTGCTGAATCTCCTGGCGAAGACACAGAACATCGTCGAGAAGCGAAACACCATGCCGGTCTTGGTGAACGTTTTGCTTCAGGCTGGCGAAGGTTTGCTCAAAGTGTTCGCTACGGATTTGGAAGTGAGTTTGACGGACCAGATCCCCACGCTGAAAGAGAAAGCCGGCAAAGTTGCAGTATCGGCGAAGAGCCTTTTCGAAATTATCAAGGAGCTTGATGACGCTCCGGTGACGCTCACGAAAAAAGACAACAACTGGCTTGAGATCAAACAACGCCGATCAGTTTTCAATTTGGTTGGCATTGCGGCCGAGGAGTATCCGGTATTTCCATCCTACTCCACCAAGGACTTCATGAAAATTTCGGCGAAGACTTTTGCCGACATGATCGAGAAAACCATCTACTCGGTTTCCAACGATGAAACTCGGTATTACCTCAATGGCGTTTTCTTTGAGCGCTTGCAGAAAGATGGCAAAGCTTCGTTCCGCATGGTGGCTACGGATGGATTCCGACTATCCGTCGTTGATCGACAGATCGAAGAGTCCAAAGCGGCATTCCCCAATTCTGGCGTGATCATTCCTCGCAAAGGCTTGTTTGAAATTCGCAAACTTCTCGAAACTTCAGCTGGTGATTTTGAGTTAGCCATCGAAGGCTCGCAACTTGTTGTACGCTTGGGATCCAGTGTCTTGATGGTGCGCCTGATTGAAGGAAAGTTCCCGAACTACAATCACTTCATCCCACAGAATCTCAATAGCCACGCGACTGTTTCTCGCTCCGCCTTACTGTCGTCGTTGAAACGTGTCTCCTTGCTTTCCAACCAGAAATACAAGGGTGTGACGCTGGCGTTGACCAACGGAAAGCTCGAGATCACTTCGAACAATCCAGAATTGGGCGATGCGAAGGAAGAAATTGAAATCGACTATAAGGGCGGCGAAATCAAAATTGGTTTCAATGCTCGCTACGTCTTGGATGTCCTGGGAAGTTTTGAAGACGATGGCGTTGATTTGTCGCTGAACGATCAGCTTTCTCCTGGAATGCTCCGGCCGATGAACGACAAAAGCTACACTTGCGTCGTCATGCCCATGCGCATCTGAACCTACGCAGAATGATCGAGGCCTATGCGCTTAGCTGAATTGAAGCTGCAAAACTTTCGTAACTTTGCAGCTCAGAAGCTCGAGCTCAGGCCTCGCCTCAATTTCTTTGTCGGCGCCAACGGCCAAGGTAAAACCAATCTTCTTGAAGCCATTTATCTGCTGTCACGGGGTGAAAGCTTTCGACCCGCGGAGCGCGAACATCTCATTCGCAACAATTCTGAAATTCAACAAAGCCGACTCATTGCTGCTTTAGATGGGGAACTGGGTCGTCACCTTCTCACAGCTCAGATTCATGAATCGCGTCTGCTTGTGGAGTTGGATGGAAAACGCACGGGCTTTTCCACATTGGCCTCGCAAGTTCCGGTGATTCTATTTTCTCCGGAAAGCTTGGCGGCGATCAAAGACGGACCAGATTCTCGGCGACGGCTGATTGATGAGGGACTACTCACGCGGGGCCGAGTTGGGGCGCAGTTGCTTCGCGACTATTCACGGACGCTGCGGGCTCGCAATGCGTTGCTGAAGCAGCTTATGGACGGCGACCAGCGTGCTGGGACGCGGGATAGCCTTGCGAGCCTGACGTCGATCTTCTTGGTGCTGGGTGCCCACTTGGCGAGCGAGCGAACGCAACTCTTGCGGGAGCTTTTGCCGTTTTGGCGTGCGGCTTTTGCGTCGATCACGCAACGTGAGCCGGAAAGTTTGGCTCTACGCTATGAAGTGAGTGGTCAGGAGAGCTTGGAATGGACGGAATCGCAGATATTTGACGTTATGAGTCAGCGACAGAAGGAATTGGCCGCGCGCGAGGTGGCGGCGGGTAGCTCTTTGGTCGGTCCACACAAGCATGATCTCAAGTTTCTAGTCGCTGAAAATGACTCACGTTTTTTCGCCTCACAGGGTCAACAAAGAGCCTTGATTCTCGCCTTCAAAATCGCTCAAATAAACCTCCATCGAACGACTGTGGGACGCTATCCGATTCTACTTTTGGATGACGTCATGTCCGAACTGGACGCCGATAAGCGCAGTCGCCTGATGCAGTTTTTGGAGGGGATCTCTGCGCAAGTTCTCCTCTCCGCCACAGACCTCACTTGGTCACCAGAATTCGCACCGCAAGAAAATGCGGTCTTCTCTGTGAACGCTGGTGAGGTTCGCTGTGTGGAGAGTCGGGACCGCTTAGATCATTTGCGATCGACAACGCTTGGCCTGAGGGCTGACGTCAATTGAGGTGCTGCCGGTGACCGACAACGCGACCAATAATTCGCCCGTAACTACGACCGCAGACACAGCTGTTAGTCCTCCGTCGAACACGGCGGTGAACGGAACCTACAGCGCTGAATCCATTCAGGTGCTCGAAGGTTTGGAAGCTGTTCGCAAACGTCCTGGCATGTACATCGGCGATACAGGTGTGCGGGGCTATCACCATCTCGTGTATGAAATCGTCGATAACTCTGTCGATGAACATTTGGCCGGACATTGTAAACGCATTCTCGTGACGATTGGTGCGGATGAATCCATCACCGTTGAGGATGATGGCCGAGGCATTCCAGTTGCACAGCACAAAAACGGCAAGTCGGCTCTTGAAGTCGTCATGACGGTGTTGCATGCGGGCGGAAAATTCGACGGCAGCTCTTACAAGGTGTCGGGTGGATTGCACGGTGTCGGCGCCTCGGTGGTGAATGCCCTGAGTTCGCGCTGCTCGGTGGAAGTGCATCGCGAAGGATCAGTGTGGCAGCAGACTTACGAACGTGGAAAACCCCAGGGAGAAGTGGGAAAGATCGGCACGTCGACCAAGACGGGCACGAAAGTGACCTTCAAACCAGACACCGCGATCTTCAAAGGCGATGAGATCACCTACAACTTTGCGACTTTGGCGAATCGCTTTCGTGAATTGGCATTCCTGAATGCGGGTTTGTACATCTGCTTGAACGACGAAAGAACAGGGAAGAAGCAGGAATTCCAGTACACCAATGGCTTGAAGGAATTCATTTCGTATCTCAATGAATCGAAGAAGGCTTTGCACTCGGAAGTCGTGCACTTCCGCGGCAGCAAGGACAATGTCGAAGTCGAAATTGCCATGCAGTGGAACGACTCGTATTCGGAGTCGCTGTATTCGTATTGCAACAACATCAACACCATTGAGGGTGGAACTCACTTGGTGGGCTTGCGAGGAGCGCTGACTCGAACGGTGAATGCTTACGCACAAGAAAAGAATTTGTTGAAGGATCTTAAGGAATCGCTCGAAGGCGACGATATTCGCGAGGGCTTGGCGGCGGTGGTGTCGGTTAAGGTTCGCGAGCCACAGTTTGAGGGCCAGACGAAGACCAAACTCGGTAACACCGAGGTCAAAGGCATCGTTGAATCCTTGGCCAATGACAAAATGGCGGATTGGTTTGATCGAAATCCTTCCGTGGCCAAGACTGTAATCGGCAAGTGCGTGGAAAGCGCGCGTGCGCGAATCGCGGCTCGTAAGGCGCGTGAACTCACAAGACGCAAGACCGCATTGGAAGGCAACTCGCTCCCCGGTAAAATGGCGGATTGCCAAGAACGAGACCCGGCACTTTGCGAACTCTACTTGGTCGAGGGTGACTCGGCAGGTGGTTCGGCGAAGCAAGCGCGTGATCGTCGCACGCAGGCGGTGCTGCCGTTGCGCGGAAAAATTCTCAACGTGGAAAAGGCCCGCTTCGACAAGATGTTGGGTAATGAAGAAATCAAAATGTTGGTCGCGGCCTTAGGTACGGGCATCGGCAAGGACAACGTCAGCGCCGACAAGATTCGTTACCACAAGATCGTCATCATGACGGACGCCGACGTCGACGGATCTCACATCCGCACGTTGCTGCTCACCTTCTTCTATCGGCAAATGCCGGAAGTGATTGAGCGCGGCTACGTGTACATCGCTCAACCACCGCTTTATCGCGTGAAAAAGGGTAACAGCGAACGTTACATCAAAAACGAAGCGGCTTTGACGGAGTATTTGATGGATCACTCGTTGGGTGGTCTGCACATCAAGGGCCTCAAGGACGGTACAGCAGAAGGTGACCTCAAGGATTTCGTGCTCACCGTTCAGCGCCATGAATCGCTGTTGCGCGCGATGAGCGCCAAGTACGACAAGGATTTTGTCGAGTTCCTGGTGTCGCGATTGACGAAGTCGAAGTCAGATCTTGCGAAGCTCTTGTCCAATAAGTCCGAGATTGAGCGCATGATGAGCGAGTTCAAGGACTGGATTTCTCAGAACACGCTGTCGGGACTGCTCGATGCGACCTACACGCTTGAGCAAGAAGGCGATGTGCCGGTTCTGAAAGTTCATACGACTCGGTACGGAACGAAGATGACGACGACGCTGCGACCAGAAACGGCGCGAGCTTCGGAGTGGATCGAAGTTTCGGCACATTGGACGAAGTTTCATAGCTTCTTGCCGTTGCCGATCGAAATGCCTTCGGAGACTCAAGACAAGAAGCCGCTGGTCTTTGATTCGTACCAAGCCTGGCTCAGCCACATTCTCGAGATTTCGAAGAAGGGCATGTACATCCAGCGCTACAAGGGACTGGGTGAAATGAACCCTGAGCAGCTTTGGGAAACGACTTTGAATCCTGAGAACCGAACACTTTTGAAAATCTCGATTGATGACGTGATTGCCGCCGATGAGACCTTCTCGGTCTTGATGGGCGACGAAGTCGAACCGCGCCGTAAGTTTATCGAGTCCAACGCGTTGTTGGTCGGCGAACTCGACGTCTGATTTGAAGGGAAACTGAGCTATGGCAAACGATACGCCTGAGAATACTCCACAAGAAAAAGGCATTTCCCGCGTCGACATCAATCAAGAGATGCAGGAGGCCTATCTCCAGTACTCGATGAGTGTCATCGTCGGCCGCGCGCTGCCGGATGTTCGTGACGGCTTGAAGCCCGTACATCGTCGAATTCTCTACGCGATGTACGAGTTGGGTAACACGCACGACAAGGCCTACAAAAAATCCGCGCGTGTGGTCGGTGATGTGATCGGTAAGTACCATCCGCACGGCGACCAGGCCGCCTACGACACCATGGTGCGAATGGCGCAGGACTTTTCTCTCCGCTATCCGCTGGTCGATGGCCAGGGGAACTTCGGATCTGTCGACGGAGACTCGCCCGCGGCCCAACGTTACACCGAAGTGCGGATGACGGAATTGGCCGAAGCTCTTCTCGAGGACATCGAGAAGGAGACCGTACCCTTTGGACCGAACTACGATGACTCCCTCCAGATTCCGCTGCTCCTGCCGTCTAAGTTTCCGAACTTGTTGGTCAACGGCAGCGCTGGCATCGCTGTCGGTATGGCGACCAATGTGCCGCCTCACAATCTCGGCGAAGTGATTGATGGCTGTGTGCATCTCATTCGTAATCCGAACTGTGGAATCGACGAGCTCATCGAGCGAATTCCTGGCCCTGACTTTCCCACGGGTGGAATCATCCTGGGTCGGGAAGGCATCCAATCGGCCTACAAAAAGGGCCAAGGCAGTATCGTTTTGCAGGCAGTCGCGGAGATTGTCGCTAACAAGGATCGCGAAGAAATCATCGTCACTGAGATTCCCTATCAAGTGAACAAGGCGAAGCTGATCGAGAGCATCGCCGATCTGGTTCGCGATAAGAAACTCGAGGGCATTTCGGACATTCGCGACGAGTCCTCTCGCGAAGGCATGCGCATTGTGATCGTCGTCAAGCGCGGTGAAAACGCCAGCGTGGTGTTGAATCGACTCTATAAGTTTACGCAAATGCAGACATCTGTCGGCGCGAAGATGCTGGCGTTGGACGCTCGCAATCAGCCGAAGGTCTTTAACTTGCGAGAAATGCTCCAAGCCTTCGTCGAGCATCGCAAAGACGTCGTCACCAAGCGCTGCATTTTTGATCTCAAGAAAGCTGAAGCTCGGGCCCACCTCCTCGAAGGTCTCGCGAAGGCGCTCGATATGATCGACGCTGTCGTTCAAACGATTCGCGAATCCAAAGAGGTGAACGTCGCGAAATCCAACCTCATGGAGCGCTTTCAATTTAGCGAACGCCAGGCGGTCGCCATCTTGGAGATGCGCTTGCAGCGACTGACTGGCCTTGAGCGCCAGAAGATCCTTGAGGAATTGGCCGACATTAAAAAGGAAATTGAGTGGCTGAAGTCCGTGCTCGCTGACGAAGCCAAAGTCTTCGACATCATCGTTGGCGAACTTGAAGAGATTAAGGCCAAGTTCAGCAATGCTCGTCGTACACAAATCACCGGCGACGTCGGCGATATCGAAGATGATGATTTGATCGCCCACGAACAAGTCGTCGTCGTGTTGACGGACACAGGTTATATCAAACGCATTCCGCTGGACGAATATCGCCTGCAAAAGCGCGGCGGCAAGGGCCTTAAGGGTACGGAGACGCGCGAAGAAGATTTTGTCTCCGATATCTTCGTCGCCGATACGCACACCACGCTGTTGTTCTTTACGAACAAGGGCAAACTCTATTGGCTGAAGGTGCACCGATTGCCGCAAGGCAATCGCACGTCCAAAGGCAAGGCCTTGGTGAATGTGTTGTCATTGGCTAACGGCGAAAAGGTCATGGCTGTATTGCCCGTGGACCAGTTCGACGAAAACAAATATGTCGTGATGCTGACCGAAAAAGGCATCATCAAGAAGACTTCGCTCGGCGAATTCTCCAATCCGCGCCCGTCCGGCATCATCGCTTTGACCACAGATCTCGAAGACAAGGTGATTGACGCCAAAGTCTCCAACGGCCGATGCGACATTTTCATCGCGACTCGCGACGGAATGTCGATTCGCTTTGATGAAGGTGACGTGCGGGCCATGGGTCGCAGCGCGCGCGGCGTGAAGGGCGTGACGCTCGGTAAAGACGACATCGTCGTCGGCATGGAGATCATCGACAAGACCTCGAAAGCGACAATTTTGATGGTCACGGATAACGGCTACGGCAAGCGAACTCCGACGGAAGAGTATCGCGTGCAGTCGCGAGGTGGCGTGGGAATCATCACACAGAAGACGACGGACAAGGTCGGCGCAGTGGTTGGCACGAGGACGGTGCTCGATACGGATGAGATCATGATCACGACGGATCGCGGTCAAACCATTCGCATGATGGCCTCGGGAATTTCTGTTTTGGGCCGTAACACACAGGGCGTGCGATTGATCAATCTCAACAACGACGAAAAGGTCACGGGGATTGCGCGCATTGCAGATTCTGGTGACGTCGAGTCGGGCGCCACGGAAGTGAAGAACTGAGGAAATAGGGGCGGCTTGCTTGTGAGTCGGCCCCTCGATTTTGGCCACGCCAGATGGATCTTGGTGATTCAGGGGAGCATCTGAGTGTTCCGAGTGACGAAGTTGATGGTGACAGGGTTCATCGTCCTCAGTTTGACAGGCTGCTTGTCTTCATCTCGAGTTGAACTCAATCGGGCCAAAGAGCTTCTCATGGAAAAGAAGCCCACCGAAGCCGTCGCCCTCTATGAGAAAATCATTGAGCGCGAAGCTAAGAAGTCCATTTTTGGCCAAGAGTCGGCCGAACTGATCGAGGCCGCACTCGAGGCGGCGCAAATTCAGCAATATGAATTGAAGAATTTCAAGCGAGCGCTTTCGCATCTGCAATTGATCATTCAGCAGTCCCGCAACTCGCATCAGCGCCGTGCAGCTCAGCAGCGCGTGGCGATGCTGTACTTGAACGACCTTCAGGATTTTGATCGAGCGATTGCTGAGTTTTCGAAACTGTTGAGTCTGCCCAAAAGCCCAGCTGAGGAGATTGATTGGCGCCATCAATTGGCGCGCGCTTATTACTACAAGGGTGATTACACGCAGGCACTGATTGAAATCGAACAACAGCTCAAGTTGGAGAAGCTGAGTCGCGAAGACCGGTACAAGTCGAAACTCTTGGAAGCCAATGTTTTGGTTGCCGCCAAAGATCATGAGCGGGCGTCTAAGGTGATGACACAAATGATTCAGGACGAACCCGAGCGTGCCGAACAAGATCAGATTCACTTGATGTTGGCGGTGAGCTACGAAGAGCGACGCGAGTTTTTACAGGCGATCGCGGTGCTGGAGTCGATTCAGGATCGCGATCCGCGCAAGGCGTTCATCGAAGAGAAGATTCGATCTTTGCGCGAACGCCAGTCGCAGCAACCGGGAGCTCGTGGCTTTCGCAAGTGAGCGAGCTGCGAAAATGTCCCTCGAGGAGGCCACATGTTGGATCGACGTTCGGCGCTGTTCTTAGGCATGGGCTTTGAAGTTTTAGGCGCGATCGTGGGTGGCTACTTTCTAGGCCAAGCCATTGACGCGAAGTATAAAATCATGGGCGGCTATGGGGGGCCGATGCTTGCGGGTGTCGGCTTGGTCGGCTGGATGATTCACCTCATTGTGATCGTACGAAAGCTTGAAAAAGAGGACGAGTCCACGGACTCGAATCCGCCAAGCTGAGGGTGTAACGATGAAGCAAAGCTATCTGCTGGCCGCGTTTGCTGGAGTTTTCGGCTTGGGACTCGGGCTGATCCTCATGTTGTTGGTCGGTCGAGATTTTCTCTTGGGCTACGCCATTGGCTTCGGATTGTTGATCTTCAATGCCGTCGGCCTGGGGTATGCGTGGCCGAGAATCCTGGGGAAAAAATCCGTTGCCCTACCGATTCTCGTCATTGTATCCAAACACGCGCTATCCATAGGTTTGATTTACTGGCTTACGCGACCCAGCAACACCTTGTTTGCGGGTGCTCGTCGCGCCGGTCAGTTACTCGAAAGTCCATGGGCGGGCTTTGCGTTGGGGATCTTGTTGGTCGTACCGGCAGCCGTGGTTTTGGCGCTTCTTCATTCTCGAGGATCCGATGATGAGGAAGGGTGATGAGGGAAGTGGTCAGTGAGCTTGAGGCTGATCTCGGGACTGATCGCGGGGCTTCGCCCGAACGCAGTTTTTCGATGAGATTCTTTTGGGATTTTTTTATCGGTCCGATGGATCGATGAATGGAGTTCGGTGGCACAGTTCAATTGGTTTACCTACGCTGGCATCGAGTACAAAACGAGTTATCTGGCGGCTAACGTCGTCGTGACCTCGGGCATTGTGGCGTTTTCTTTGGCGGCCCGCGCGGCTCTAGGAAAAGGCGAGGCGGCCATTGCGCCAGCGGGATCGCTGTCGTTGAAGGGCCTGACGGAAGCCGTTGTTGAGTTGGTCGATGGCATGGTCAAAATGGTTCTTGGCGAAAAAGGTCGGATCTACTTGCCCTTGTTCGGCGCGATCTTTTTCTACATCCTGCTCAACAACCTCTTTGGACTTGTGCCGGGAATGACCTCCGCCACAGCCAATATCAACTTGGCGTTTGCTGTCGGCTTGTTCTCGTTTGTGGTGTACAACGCGATTGGTTTGAAACATGGCGGCTGGCACTATGTTGCGCACTTTGCGGGGCCGATTTGGTGGCTGGCGCCCCTGATGATTCCGATTGAGATCATTTCTCACGCCGTTCGCCCCTTGAGTTTGGGAATGCGTTTGTCGATCAATATGTCGGCGGACCACACCATCCTTGGAACTTTCTTGGAACTGACGAAAGTTGTCGTGCCGGTGATTTTCTACGGCATGGGAACATTTGTGAGCTTCGTGCAGGCTTTCGTCTTCACGATGTTGTCGATGGTTTACGTGATGATGGCGACCTCGGACGATCACTAATTTGTAACTGAATTGTGTTGATCGTGAGCTTTGTTTTGGATTAAACCCACAGCGCTGTCGCTTTGGGAAACTGGCTTGGTGAGTTGGTCTGAAATTGTGTAGGGGAGCCTGTTTGCAGACTTTGCAAGACTTTGCAAGACGTTGCAAGAGAGGCGCTCGGAGCGCGAAGAACGATCAAGAAGCCAAAAACTTGTAACACAAACGAATGGCGTCGATTCAAAGGCGTCCAACGTAAGAACAAAAGGGACCGGAAGGTAACATTATGAAGAAGCTCGCACTGGTTTTCGCATCCGCAATCGCAACCACCTTCGCCGCATCGGCTGCTTTCGCACAAGATGCAGCGGCTACAGCGACAACAACAATGAACGCAGCCGTCGGTTCGACTCTCGGTTGGGTGGCATTGGGCGTTGGCATCATGATGGGGATCGCCGTGTTGGGCGGTACTTTGGGTCAAGCTCGCGCAGCTGCTACAGCTCTCGACGGCATTGCACGTAACCCCGCAGCTTCGGGCAAATTCCTTCTCCCGCTCGTTCTCGCACTCGCCTTGATGGAATCGCTGGTTCTTTTCGCGTTCATCATCGGCCTGGGCATGCAGGGTTCGGTGGTTGAAGTTTTGAAAACTCTCGTGAAGTAATTCGCGATCGTTGCGAGGTTCTTCGCTGGACCTCGGCCTAGATAAATTTAAGGCGATCGAGCTGCGATGAGCGGTTTGATCGCCTTAATTCTTTTAGACGATGTCTCAGACCTAAGTCGGGCACTAAAATCCTGGGACTGAAACACGGGCACGAAGACTTGAGATAAAAACTCACTTCAAAATTATCGTAATTGCCCCCTTGGACCGACAAATTTGCGGCTCAATTGCCGATAAGAAGTCGATGGCCTCACAGGCAGCGGCAAAGACAGCATCGGACCTGAATGTCGGCGCGGACCACAGTCCGCGTGAGGGCGAGTCCACAGACCAATCGGCATCGACGGAGTCGGCATCTCAAGATCGTCTCATCGTTTTGGCAAAAGACGTGGCGTCGGTGAAGAGCATGTCGAACTTCCTCAATCGCCGTGGTGTTGAGACTTTTGTGACAAGCCAACTCAACGATGCCGTCGATCGCCTGACACAAGGCTGGACGCGCTTTGTGCTTTTGAGTGTGAACTTTCCGCATCCCAAAGTTGAATTGATTCCGCAGTTGTTCGCGCAAAGTTTTACCGCGGAGACGATTGCCTTTGGAGAGCAGTCGGATCGAAAGACGGCGCAGAAGTTGACAGCTTCGCGGGCGAGAAACGTCATCTTTGGAGCGGCCAGCGGACCTGTCGTGTTGATGCGCTTGAAGCAAGCGCAGCGACAAGATGAAGATCCTGGGGGAGATGTCGAGAGCACGCGAAGTGCTGCGGCCTCGGACGAGGCGGCATCCGAAGACGTGAGGGTCAAGGGCAGTGCGGGCATGGGTCTGGGAAAGTCCGCTGTGCACGTCAAAGGCGGCGCGAAGTCGTCGCCGAACGCAGTTGCCGATAGTTTGCAGGCGCGGCAAGAGGCGGCCTCGAGATTCATGCGCGCCTTAAGTGAAAGTGGCGCTGGCGAGGTCGGCGAAGAGAAAGCCGCGGCAACGCCAGAGCTCGATGAGGTGCTTGACGCTGACGATGAATCTTCGTTGCCGACTGAAGGCGCGCGCGCGACCAAAATGAAATCCGACATCATCATTCAAAAGGGAGCGCGAGGCTCAGCGCCGAAGTCCATTGCGGATCAGATTACGGCGAACGCGAGCGCCAAAGCGGCGGGACCCCTGGTTGAATCAGGGCCAGGGGCCGGGCGCGAACTTTACTTGCATCAAAAAGGCGCCAAGACTCAAGGCAAGAGCCAGCCGCATGTCGGTTCACCGCGGGAAGCGAAGTCCTCACCATCCATCGCCGAATCTCGCCCCCAACTCACGCCAAGCCAAGCTCTGCTGATGCCGACGAGAAAGTCGAAAGTGCTGGAGGCCTTGCAAGAAGGCCAACTTGCAGATCTCGGTCAGGTCACAGCGATGGACTCGGCAAGTCGCAAGACGGGAAATGGCGGATTGGTGCTGCCGAAGCCATCGAGCGAATCGAAGACCAAGACGTCAGCGAATGAAACAGAAAGCCGTGTTGCACCGGGGGCCTCGCCACGTGCGGTCGCCGCCGTTAACTTGTCGGGCGAAGCTGCCTTGTCCGGCGATGCCTCGGTAACGGAGAGCACTCAGACGGATGTTGAATTCGCAGCGCGAACAGCGCTACGCAAAGTGTACGGCGAGCCGCGAAAAGAGCGGGACACTTTGATTGAGTATCGAAGTGTGGCGATTCTCATTGTTCACATCGATTCTTTTACGGGCACGATCATGTTGGCAGAAGGCCGAGGCACCAACTCCTCGTCGACGCGGCTACATCTGTTGGAACAAGAATTTCTCAATGCGTTGGCTGAGCGAGGACATCAGATTCGGGTGGGTGACTTGCAGTCGATGCCCTTTCCGAATCCCGCGGTCGCGGAAGAAGCTTTCTTGGCGGCCGACATGAGCGCCGTGAGTCGCAATGAAGAGTATGAGGCGGGCATTGCATTTCTTGATCTTGTGCCGGCCAAGGCTGTGATTGAGGAAACCGCGGATGAAATGCTCAAGATCGGCATTGAAGACTTAGAGCCGAACACACGCATGAACTTTGATGTGTTCATCTACTTGCCGACGAATGCGAAGTACCTCAAGTATGTGCGGCAAGGGAACTCGATCAGCTCAGATCAGAGTGAGCGATTGAAGAGTCGAGAAGTCAGACATGTGTACCTCGATAAAGAGTCGCGTGAAGACTATCTCCAGCACAATGTGGTGAAGAATGTCCGCCAGGGCATTATGAAGAAGTCATCGTCTTGATCCGACGAACTCGAAATTCAGAATCGGCGTCGGAGAATCCAAGCCATCAAAATGGGAATGAGTAAGAGTAGCGAGCCAGCTTGCGAGGCCTTTTGCGGCCACGTGAGTTCGCCATTCAAACTCATGCTGTGATGCATGAGCGCGCATGATGAAGTTTGCGGTGGGGACGCCACTGAGGAAACGGCTTCGGTCTGCGTGGGCTCGGGCGGCTGCTCTTGTGGAACTTGAAAACCACTTCGCCAAGTGAGGGACAAATCGATCGCAAGTTGGGGCCGAACGCTGTGGCTGGAGTCTGCGGAAGCGTAAATGATTTCGCGCCAATCCAGTGGCGTGAGATCGGGCCGAAGGCTCGCAATCCAAGCCGCAACGCCGGCAACCAATGGTGTGGCCATGCTCGTGCCGCGCAGTCCTCCGTAGGAGTTGCCCGTCCATGTTGAGAGCAAAACTTCATCGAGAGCTCCGCCACGCGTGAGCGAGTCTCCGCCAGGCGCGTAAACCATTCGTGGCGAGCCCGAGAGTGATGTCGAGAAATTGGAAAATGAGGATCGAAGTCCGAGTGAGTTGATGGCGCCGACGGTGAGAACTTGTGTCAGTGCGGCTGGAGAAAAGCCGCGCGCATCCATGCCGGCATTGCCGGCAGCGACGACCGGAAGTGCGCCTTGTGAAATAGCGTATTGAAAGGCCTCAATCTCAGCTCGACCAGGCGGGCGCGCAAGTCCCCATGAACAGTTGATGATCTTCGCCCCCTGGCGTGCAGCGTAGTAGACGCCGCTGAGTAAGTCTGAAAGCTTTCCGTCCGAGCTGTGATCTGGAAAAGCTTTGATCGCCATCAGTCGAGCGAAGCTCGCAACACCTTCGGTACCGAGTGAGTTTTTGGCCGCGAGCGCAAGTCCAGCGACATGTGTTCCGTGTTCGGCGCCCGCGTGCGCACCAGGTCTTGGGTCGCCGTCGATACCGCCAAAGGCCGGAGAGAAGTCGCAGCCATGCAAGTCATCCACGCAACCATTTTGGTCGTCGTCGACTCCGGGCGCGCCGGTGGCCTCGGCCGAGTTGATCCATAATTGGGATTGTAGATCTTCGTGCGTGAGTTCAACACCTGTGTCGACGACGGCGATGATGATGGGAGAGGTCGGTGGAGCGGAGGTTGGCCATTGAAAGCTCGGACTTTGGAGCGAGGCCGACCAGCGTGGATCGCGGAGGCTTTGGGTTTTGACATAGCAATCCGGCTCGATGCTGAGGTTTGAGTTCGCTTTGAGCTGAGAGGCTTCGGCGTTCGAAAGTTTCGCAAGATAGGTCGTCACGACCTGATTAGACTTCGTAGTCTGAGCTAAGATTTTGTGCTGAGAGGGCTTTAAGCTTTGCAGGGCGTAACCGAAGTCTTTGCGGGGCTCGCGAATTTCGGTGAGGAGAAACTGCCCGGGCACAGCTCGGCTGTCGCCGCAAAGAGAGTCGAAGTCCTGTGAATAAACCTTCGAGCTAGCCAGCGCGACAAGCAGGGTGATCAGCCATTGAGCTGCAAAAATGCGAAGCTGCATAACTTCGCATCGGCGCCCCGGAGTTCAGGCCTAAGTCCAAAAAGCGGGTGTGTGAGCTTGCTGAAATTAAGCTTCTAACAGTGGTTTTAAAAAGCGGGCGGTTTCACTCTGCTTGGATTTCCCCACGACTTCCGGCGGGCCTTCGGCCACAAGTTGCCCACCTCGAGATCCACCGTCAGGCCCTAAGTCGATGACCCAGTCACTCGCCTTCACGACATCCATGTTGTGTTCAATGACCAGCACGGTATTTCCCTGGTCGACTAAGCGGTGAAGTAGCTCCACCAGCTTAGCGATGTCATCAAAGTGAAGGCCCGTCGTCGGCTCATCGAGGATGTAGAGCGTTCGGCCTGTGCCGCGTTTAGAAAGTTCTTTGGAGAGCTTCACGCGTTGAGCTTCGCCGCCGGAGAGCGTGGTCGAGTTTTGACCGAGTGAAATATAGTCGAGACCAACTTGTGAAAGCGTTTCGAGTTTTCGGCGAATGGCGGCGTGATTTTCAAAAAACGGCAGAGCTTCCGCCACGGTCATGTTCAAAACCGAGGCGATGCTCCGTCCCTTATACTGAATCGCGAGCGTCTCTTTGTTGTAGCGAAGGCCTCGGCAGGTGTCGCATTCCACGAACACGTCGCTTAGAAAATGCATTTCGACGCGAACTTGTCCTGCTCCTTGGCAAGCCTCACATCGGCCGCCCTTCACATTGAAGCTGAATCTTCCGGGCGCGTAACCTCGAACCTTGGAATCAGGAAGAGATGCGAAAAGATCACGAATCAGCGGAAAGAGGCCGGTGTAAGTGGCAGGTGTTGATCTGGGCGTTCGACCGATGGGGTTTTGATTGATGTCGATGACTTTATCGAGATGCTCGATGCCTGAGATTTCTTTGTGGGGCGAGACTGTCCATTGTGCACGATAAAACTTGTTGGCCAGCGCTCGATACAAAGTGTCCATGATCAGTGTGGACTTTCCCGAGCCCGACACGCCCGTTACTGAAATCAAACAGCCCAGCGGTAAGCTCACATCAAGATCGCGGAGATTGTTTCCGGTGGCACCACGAATTCTGAGTTTTTGTCCGCTCCCTTTGCGACGCGTGTTGGGAACCGGAATGCGCTTTCGACCGGAGAGATACAAACCCGTCGTGCTGGTGGGCGAACTTGCGATCTCTTGCGGCGTGCCCTCGGCGATCACTTGTCCGCCGCCTTTGCCGGCCCGAGGCCCGATGTCGATGACGTGATCAGCTGTGCGAATTGTGTCTTCGTCGTGCTCAACCAGTAAAATCGTATTACCGAGATCGCGCAGCTCGCGCAAAATGGAAAGCAGTCGATGATGATCGCGTGGATGCAGGCCGATCGACGGCTCGTCGAGCACATAGAGAATACCCACGAGAGCCGAGCCCACTTGCGAGGCCAGGCGTATGCGCTGATTCTCTCCGCCCGAGAGGGTTCGTGTCGGACGATTCAGTGACAAGTAACCCGCGCCAACACGCGTGAGATAGCGCAGGCGATCTTGAATTTGCAGCATGATCTTCTCGGCGACCGGCGATTGCTTGGGCGCCCATTTCGTCGACTCAAAAAGCTGGAGGAGATCTTCGGCCGGGAGCGCCGAAAGTTCGGTGATGGTTCGGCCCGAGACGAAGACATTTCTCGCCTCTTCGCGCAGACGATCACCTTGGCAATCCGGGCAGGGCCTAACGGCCATCTGATCGATCCCATCGTCGCCGTCCTCAGCATCTGAGGCTCGCTTGAGCCGATCTGCGATCCGATAGCTGACGCTTCGAAAGGAGTTGTGGGCATCGGGGCCGCCGTAGTCGTTTCTCTCCACCTCTTCGATGTCGACGGTTCCAAGACCATGACAAGTGGTGCAGGCGCCGCGCGGATTGTTGAAGGAAAAAAATCTCGGCTCAAGCTCGGGAAACGAAAAGCCACACTCAGGACAGGCCGCAGTGATCGAAAGCTGTGTTCGCGTATCATTTTCGAAGATCGCCAAGGAGCCGCCGCCCAAGCGGAGCGCAGCGTGAACACTTTCGGCAACACGGGTTTGCAGGCCGGGTTTGATGATGAGCTTGTCGATGACGAGGTCGATCTCGTGAACTTTTGTTTTCGCAAGCTTCTTTACAGACGTGAGTTCGAGCAGTTCGCCATCGATGCGTGCTTGGATATAGCCCTGCTTGATCCACTTTTGAATTTCTTGTGAAAACTCGCCCTTTTTTCCCTGCACGACAGGTGCAAGGAGAATCAACTTGTGACCGGGCTTGCGCGAGAGAATCTCGTTGATGATTTGATCGGGGTTTCGACCTGTGACGGGAATGTGATGTGTGGGGCATCGCGCTTCGCCGACTCGAGCGAAGAGCAATCTGAGATAGTCATAGATTTCAGTCACCGTGCCCACGGTCGAGCGGGGATTGAGCCCGACGGACTTTTGATCGATGGCGATCGCCGGACTGAGGCCGGAGATCGAATCGACCTCGGGCTTCTTGAGTTTCTCAAGAAATTGCCGCGCATATGTCGAAAGGGAATCCACATAGCGGCGCTGGCCCTCGGCGTAGATGGTGTCAAAGGCCAGGCTGGACTTTCCGGATCCGCTGAGTCCGGTGATGACGCTCAATTTATTTCGCGGAATCTTCAGCGTGATGTTTTTGAGGTTATGTTCGCGAGCACCGCGCACGACGATGTGATCAAGATCCATTCTGCGTTCCTTGGCGGCCCGGTAGACAGTTCGTCTTTCCGGGCCTTGGCCGTTCTAGAGGAGCGGGTTGACGACGGACTCGATCTCACGACGAATTCGCTCGAGCCCGGCGGCGCTTTGGCTCTCAAAGCGCAACACCAACACGGGCTGAGTGTTAGAGGCTCGCGCCAAGGCCCAGCCATCGGGATAGCTGATGCGAATTCCGTCGATGAGATTCACTTTGCGATCAGCGGAGTCTTTGAACTTCGACTTCAGCGCTTCGACAATTGAGCGCTTCTTTTCCTCGGTGGTGTCGATGCGGATCTCGGGCGTGTTGAACGCGCTCGGGAGACCCTCGAGCAGTTGTGCGATGCTTTTGCCGGACTTAACGAGAATTTCCACCAGTCGAAGTCCTGCATAAGGAGCATCGTCGTACCCGTAGTTGCGGTCATTGAAGAATACATGACCCGAAAGCTCGCCGCCAAAGGGCGCCTTCTCTTCTTTCACTTTAGATTTGATCAGCGAATGCCCGGTCTTCCACATCACCGCACGTCCACCGCGCGCGCGAATGTCGTCGTAAAGACGATCGGAACACTTCACATCGCCGATGATGGTTGCGCCGGGGTTTTCGGCCAGCACGGCTCGTGAAATCAGCATCATCATCTCGTCGCCCAAAATGAATCGACCCTTGTCGTCGACGATGCCGATCCGATCCGCGTCGCCGTCGAAGCCGATTCCAATTTTAGCTCCACGTTTGACCACTTCGGCCTTCAATGCGTCGAGATTCTCTTCGACGGTCGGATCTGGGTGGTGATTGGGAAATCGGCCGTCTGGCTCTTCGAACAAGATGGTCGGCTTTAGGCCCACGGCCTCATAGAGGCGACGGGCGATGCAACCACCAGCGCCGTTGCCACAATCGAGAACGACGCCGATGGGCTCGCCGTTTGTGGTCTTGAACGTGCTGCCAAACTCTTTCTTGTAGCGATCAAGATAGCTTGGAAAAATATCGAAGTGGCTGACATCGCCTTGGCCTGAGACATAGTCGCGAGCCTCGATGATTTCGCGAAGTCTTTGAATGTCATCGCCGAAGATCGTCGATTTGCCGACGCTGATTTTGAAGCCGTTGTACTCTGGAGGATTGTGCGAGCCGGTGACCATGATGGCGCCGTCGACACCGCCCTCAAAGGTTGAAAAATACGAAATGGGAGTGGTGACCAATCCCAAATGAACGACTTGCGCGCCACTGTTTCGCAGGCCCGTTTCAAGTGCCTTAACCAGCGCGGGCGAAGACAGCCGTGCATCACAACCCAGCGCCACTCGCGGACGCTTTTGCTGAAAGCGTTTTGCGTAAAAGCTCACATAGGCGCGTCCCAAGTCCTCAGCGAAGGCCTCGTCGTAGTCGGCGCCGACCACGCCGCGGATATCATACTCACGAAAAATCACCGACTTCATCATAGGGCTTACCTCGCTCTGCCATCTATTCGCTCGAATTGAGCCTTAGCTTGAATTCTCAATTGTGCGCCGAGAATCGCGGCAAGCATGGATCCAGCTTCGGCGCGGTGGAGCTGGTCGCTCTTCAACAAATCATCCGCGGTGCCATGATCGACGCTCGTGCGGACAAACGGCAATCCCAAAGAAATCTGATAGCCTTGGTTGGGACCGTGCAGAGTTTTAAACGGAATCAAACCTTGGTCATGATACAGGGCGATAACCACCGAATACTTCGCGCGTTGTGAAAGCGTGAAGGCCGAGTCCGCCGGGAGCGGACCGATCGCTCGTCGCCCGATGATGCGAGCCAATCTGGCCTCTTCCCGGCCCATGAGTCCGTTTTCACCGGCATGAGGGTTGAGGCCAAGCCAAGCGATCGGCAAGCGGCGCCTCTTGGCCTCGAGCCCACTTCGCAACTCTTCGGCGGCCGACAGCGCACGTTGCAAGTTCGACGCGGTCAGCGCCTGAGGAACCTGAGCAAGCGGGATGTGATCTGAGGCGAGTACGACATTCAGCTCGGATCCGACGTAGCCCTGAATCGGCTTGTAGCCCATCAGCTCTCGCAACACACCATTGTGACCGAGTTCGCGAATTCCCAGTCGATGAAAACTTGTTTTTCGAATGGGTCCGGTCACGACGGCATCGACCATGCCTTCATGGGCGAGCTCAAAGGCGCGAATCACGCTTTGCGCGGCGGCGCCTGATCGATGTTGCCACCAACTGATCTTTCCGCCCATGGCGCCCGCGAGCGCGGCTTCAGGAGATGCTTGAGAGCGAAAACCTTGCGGCGCGGGATCTGAACTGAAGATCGCCATGCCCGGCCTGATTCCGCGCCGAGCCTGAGGCGAAGTCAGCCGCAACTTTCGCAGGGCGACCTTGGTGACGTGTGGGCCGATTCCTTCGCCGGCGTTGATGATCATCAGCGAGCTCGCCAGTCCGCTCATAGGTGCGCTCACTTGTTGATGCGGATGAAGGCTTCTGATCGGAGTTGTTCAAGCCAAGCGTCATACTGACGACGGAAGGCT
Organism: Bdellovibrionaceae bacterium UBA2339; assembly: GCA_002344785.1. Lineage (GTDB taxonomy): Bacteria > Bdellovibrionota > Bdellovibrionia > Bdellovibrionales > JAMPXM01 > UBA2339. The sequence continues at coordinate 83,545 of DDUL01000036.1, read as the reverse complement.
CGTTCACCCAACATACCGCGAATGCGATCCTTCTCTTTTTCGATCTTCGGGTCCGGAATCAGCTTTCGGCGCGTGAGTCGTACAATGTGAAATCCGCCTTGCGCGGGGAGGAGCTGGGGCAAGTAATCGCCCGGCGAGAGTTTGGCTTGGGTGATCGCCTTTTCGAGATCTGCGCTCAACTCTCCAGATTTAAATGTTCCCAACACGCCGCCGAGTTCAAACCCAGGGTCTTCAGAAAAGTCGGCCGCCACGCGATCCCAGGGCGCGCCCTCTTTGAGTTTTTGCAAGGCCTCGGCGCCACGCTTTTTGGCGGCGTCGGCGCCACCTCGTGAAGAGAGAAAGAGAATGTGCGCGAGACTGTATTCGAAGGCTTGGGACTCGGCGGACTTGCCCTCGGCCATGAATGCGGCCACCACATCATCTTCAGAAATTTTGATCTTGGAAGTCACAGACTTCTCCACAAGTGCCTGGCGCTCCAGCCCGGTCTTGAGAAAGTCCTGATATTCAGCAAAGTCAATTCCCTGACCCGTGAGAGCCTCGCGTAGCCCGTCGCGATTGGTGCGATTTCGTTTCGCGATACTGCGAATCTCTTGTTCGACGCGTTCAACGGGAATGCTGAGCCCTTGGCGACGGACTTCGCCGTCGAGAATTCTCGCGTCAATGAGTTTTTGTAGCGCGGCACTTTCGTTCTTTAAGAGATTCTGCTTTGTGGCGTCGTCGGGAACGAGCTGATCGTCAACCAAGCCCCCAGACTTCAACTTTTCAACAAAGCCCTTCAGATCACTTTGCGTGACAATCTCATCGTTGACGATCGCGAGAATGCGATCGACTTGTGTGCGCGCCTCGACCGGGTGACCGATCAGCATGTGCGCAACGAATAAAATTGTGAACGCGCTCACGGTCACGAGCTTGGCGACGGGAGAGTCATCGCGGCGGACCACTTGATTCAATCGCGGTGGCCTTTGCATAAGCATGCTTCGCATAAATACCTCTATGATCTCTCCGTTGAGGAGTACTGAGGAGTCTCGTCCCCGCTTCGCCATGACTTGGCGATGCGCGCTCTTCGAATTATTCACCCGAGTGCGTGCTGATCACGATCGACGAAAGAATGGTTTCATCAACCTTCACAGATGCCATTCGAATTTGCTCTTCCAGCCAAGCCCTGTAAAGCCTTTGCGCAGCGGCCTCACGATGTTCGCGAATCAGTTGCTCGCGCACCTGGTCAAACTTCAGCTTTCTTTCGCCTTCTTTGGCGAGAACTTCATAGATATGCCAGCCGAACGGCGATTTGAGGATCTTACTGCGCTGACCGACGCCCATCTTGAATGCCACATCAAAGACATCCAAAGAGCCCTTCTCAATCCAACCCGTGTCGCCTCCTTGCGAGGCCTCTGGCGCCGTGGAGAACTGGCGCGCCAAGTCTTCGAGTTTCTTACCGCGGGATAATTCTTCCTGAACTCGCTGGGCGTCTTCTTCGCGCTCTAAGAGAATCTGGCGCAAGCGAACGCGAGGCGATCTGTCGAAGTGATCCTTGTTGGCTTGATAAAGCGCCTTGAGCTCCGCCTCGGTGGCCTCGGGAACTTGCGCCGTCACAGTGTCGAAAACTTTCTTTTCCAACAAGCTTCGGCGCAAAGACTCGCGCCAAACCTCAAATGCGAGATTCTCTTCGGCAAGCATTCGGCGAAATGAGATCTCATCTTTATACTCGGCGCGAATCGACGTGATTCTCCGCTCAAGATCCTCAGACGTGACCTGGATTTGATTCTTCTCAGCCCACTGGCGCGTGAGCGTTTCGACGATCAGATTGTTGGTGACCTCGCGTTTGCTGCGCTCGAGATTCTGTGGGTCTTTGACGGAAAGCGGATCGCGATTGCGAAGCGTTTGCGCGAGGCGCTCGCTCAACACGCGGGTGCTGATCGGTTCAGAGTTCACGATCAATACCGGTCGCTGCACGAGTCGGCCCGAGCGCGAAGTGCACTGAGGATTGCAGCCGACCAGCGCCAACAGCGCGAGGACCGCGAGTCCGCGCCATAGCTGCGTCGAGGCTGAAACAAAAAGCCGCGACGAGCGCGGCTTTGAAGTGAAACACTTAAAGTCGAATGCTGGCATCGTTAGGGCAGCTTATCCTTGTTCGTGCGCACGGGATACTGTTTGCGAAGCTGCGCAAAGTAAGCGTCGAAAATTTTCTTTCGCTTTTCGTCGAAGACCGCCGCGCGAATTGTGCGCTTGTTTGCTTCCGAATACGAGCGGACACCGGTTTTCTTGATGATGTGGAATCCGTACTGGGTCTCAATCAAGCCCCGAATCTCGTTGAGCTTCATTTCCATAGCCGTGTTGTAGTACGCGGGCACCAGCGTGAGACCTGTTTGCCAGCCGACATCTCCGCCTGTGCGCTTTGAAAGTACGTCATCCGTATAGAGTCCGACATACTCTTCAAAGGCGCGCTTGCCCTTTTTCACCTCATTGAAAATCTCCGTCGCGCGCTCGCGAGCGGCCTTTTTTTGCTCTGCCGTCGCATCCGGACGAAACTCAATGAGGATGTGGCTTGTGCGAATCTCAGGATTCTTTTTGTAATAGGCCTGCATCTCGGCATCGGTAACTTTGATCTCTTGAACTTTGTTGCCCAGTTCGCGCTCGATCAGTCCCTTGTACACTTCTTGGCGAATGCGCTCTTTGACGATCGGATCATCTTCGAGCTTTCGCTTGGTGGCCTCTTGCACACCCATTTCGTAGCGAACCAAATCCTCGAGGAACTGCTCTTTAGTCGGCGGATTGATCGTCTGCCGCAGCACCTCGTCGTACTTCTCTTTGAATTCTTTGACCGTGATCTGCTTGTTGCCGACGACGGCAACGATGTCGTTGTTGGCACTTTGAGCCGAAGCTTGCGGCATTGTTGCAAGCGCGCCGATTAGAAGCGAAGTGCTGATTGCCAAGAGACGGGCGGTGCTGCTGCTGATCTTGCTGAGACGAATCATCCTTAACCCCTCAAAATCTCTGGCCGTTCATCGGCCGCGATCTCACAACGAAAATTCGGTGAGGCCTATGAAAAGGCTAACAAAGGGCGTTGAGCGCCGCAAAATAATTTCGCCACAAAACTCAGGTGAAACAGAGGTCAGCAGGTTGAATGAGAACAAGTCCTTCAGTGGCTCGAGCCCACGGAGGACTCGATCAAGTTTCGCGCGTGGCGCTTCGCATTAGTCAGCGCCAGTTCAAGACTTTCGGCGAGCTTGGGGTCGTGTGCATCGACGTCTTTCGACAAGGCCGGCAGAGGCTCGCCCACATGAATGCAAACTCGCGCCCAAGGTTTGGGAAGATAAGCTTGATTCCAAGACTTTCGAAAAACCCAGGCGTGATCACAATCTGCAACCAGCGGATAAATTCGCCCACCGGTGAGTTTGGCCAGCTCAAAAACGCCGGCCTTAGCGCGATGTCGGGGTCCCTTGGGTCCATCGACAGCGACGCTCGGGCTCCAACCGTCTCGCGCCAGCCGCAGCAATCCGCGAAGCGCGCTCACTCCGCCGCGTGTGCTGGAGCCGCGAGAAACCCGCGCCCCGTAGAGCTCGACAACTTTGGCCATGATGCTGCCGTCTTCGCTGGTTGAGACCATCGCGCAGGATTTGTAGTGGGGGAGCAGGAACACAAGGCCGAGTTCATCGCCATGCCAATGTGCGAAGACGATGGGTTCACCTGCGCGCCGTGCAGCTTGGAAAGTCTGAGACTCATGAAACTCAAGCTTCCACGTCGCGAGCAAACTTCGATGCAGCAGAAAGGCGAACCAGGGCGCGATTCGTCGAAGCATCGACTTCAATCGCGCTTTAAAGAAATCGCGCATGCCCCGGCTCACTGCGAAAGCAGCGACTTGAACTCGGTTGTGAGGGCCGGAACGACATCAAAGAGATCGCCCACGATGCCGTAGGTGGCCTTTTGGAAAATCGGCGCATTCGCATCTTTGTTGATCGCGACGATGACCTTCGAGCCGCTCATGCCAGCTAAGTGTTGAATCGCGCCGGAAATGCCGACGGCAATGTACAGGCTCGGTGCGACGGTTTTGCCCGTTTGACCCACCTGCATGCTATGCGGAACCCAGCCCGCATCGACGACGGCGCGTGAAGCTCCAACCGTGGCGCCACAAGTGTCGGCCAAGTCGTTGAGCAATTTGAAATTGCTCGCCTCTTTCAGGCCGCGACCACCCGCAACGATGATGTTCGCTTCAGTGAGATCCAGTTTGCCTGTTGCGCCTTTAACGACATCCTTAATCAAGCTGCGAAGGCCTTGGCTTGAAGGACTCGGAATCGTCTTGATCTGCACAGCTCCGCCACCTGTGGGCTCGCCCACGGGAAGCTGATTCGCGCGCATGAGAATCATCTTAGGACCCGAGCCCATGAAGCTGACCTCGGCACTGCATTTGCCGGCGTAGAGCGGGCGGCGAACTTGAGGTGCGCTGCCGCTGAACTTGAGTTCGGTGCAATCGCTGACGGCGGCGGTGTCGAGTCGGGCCGCCACGCGTGGGAACAGATCGCGAGCGAGCATGCTGGAGGTGGCCAACACGACCTCGGCACCGGAATCGCGAATGGCCGAGGCCACAGCTTCTGCGAAGAGTTCCGGATTGTAGCGATCAAAATCAGCATGATCCGAAACAAAGGCTTCTTTCACGCCCCAGCCCGCGAGACTTTGCGCGACAGTTTGTGCGCCCGAGCCCAACACTAGAGCTTGCGTGTGCAGACCGGCTTGGCGAGTCGCTGTGAGCAATTCGAGCGCGCCTTTTTTGGCTTGGTTCGAACCGGGGGCGAATTCTGTAAAGACGAGAACTTTAGACATGAAAACATCTCCTCGATTCGATCAATTAAAGAACCTTCGCTTCGTTGCGCAGAAATCCAGCCAAGGACTTGGCTTGAGCGGCGGCGTCGCCGTCGAGCATCTTCACGGGCGGCTTATCTGCCGGTAGCGCGAATGCCACGTGTTTCACTTTAGCCTGCGAGGCATCGAGGCCGAGGCTTGCGAGGCTGTGTTCTTTCAAAACTTTCTTCTTCGCTTTCATGATACCGGGAAGGCTGGCGTAGCGAGGTGTATTGAGACCTTTGTTGGCGCCAATCAAGGCCGGCTTTTGCAAGCTCAAGATCTCTTTGCTGCCGCCTTCGACTTCGCGTTCAGCCGTCAGCGAATCGCCGACTTCGAGTTTCGAAACGACGGTGGCATGCGGTAGCTGCAAGGCCTCGGCAAGCATCTGTCCGACGCTTGCAAGATTGTCGTCGATCGCCAATTTCCCTGTCAGCACCAGACCGAACTCGCCCTCGGCTTGAATGGCTTTAGCCAAGGCTTTCGCGGTGAGCGAAGGATCGAGATCTTCGGCAGCGTCCACGACAACGCCTTCATCGGCGCCCATGGCCAAGGCTGTTCGCAAAGTTTCCACGACTCGCGCTTTGGGCCCCACAGAGAAAACGATGACCTGAGTGGCTTTACCGCCCTCACGCAGCTTAATGCCCTCTTCGACGGCAAACTCATCGTAAGGATTCATCACCCACTTGATGCCTGTGGGATCGATGCCGCTCGCATCGGGCTTCAGTTTGATTTTGGTTTCCGTATCGGGAACCTGTTTGATGCACACGGCGACGCGCATGTTGGCCTCCGGGAGTAAATTCTCAAACCTGCAAACGCAGGACGCTCAAAAAACGAGAGGTTCAGTTATGCCTGAAAGTTGACCACGAATCAAACCGCGACCTCGGCCTGAGCGGACCTGCGGCGAGACCTTTTCGCAGCGGTCGAGGCCTAAAGGTGGGACCAATGTTCCGCTGTCGGAAATAGACAGATGCGTTTGAGAGGAGTAAGCAGAGTTGAGCGAATTGAAAACAAATTGAATTCCGCCAAATTGAACTCCTCAAGAATTCAAACTTGGCGCTAGCCCACGTTTGTGACCTCGAGGACCCCTCGAGTGTGAACTGAGTGGGGCATTTCAAGGCAAATTCAACGCGTTCATCCCCAGGGCCCAAGAGATGCGCGGGCCGGGCGGGATCGGTTATAAAGTACTTAAGGTACTTAAAGCACTTAGAGTACTCAGACTCTGGGCGATGAGACGACGAAGCGAAAGACAGCGAATCCCATGCGGGAAAAAGTGACGGCGGGAGTGGCGATGCAAAAATCATTGAGCTATCTGAGTTCCGCGATCGGGCGGAAGCAGTTGATGGCGATCACGGGACTAGTTTGGAGTGGCTTTGTGCTCACGCACATGGCGGCGAACTTGCTCATTCCTTTCAGTGCGGAGCTTTACAACAAGTACTCGCACGCACTGATCACCAATCCGGCGATTTACTTGGCCGAAGGGCTGTTGGTGCTGACGCTTCTCGTGCACATCGCCAACGGTGTGAAGCTGACCCTCGAAAATCGAGGCGCGCGGCCGCAGAAGTATGCAATGGGCACCAACGGATCCAAGGCGCCTCGATTTCAATCGACGTGGATGATTTTCCACGGCTCGTTGCTCGCTGTGTTTCTGATCTGGCACTTGCTGACTTTCAAGTTCGGCACCGACTACCAAATTGTTTATGACGGCGTGCAAATGCGCGACCTGCATCGATTGGTGATCGAGATTTTTGCTCAGCCCGCCTACGTCATTGGTTACGCGCTCTGCATGGTCGGCGTCGGCTTGCATTTGAGCCATGGATTCTACTCGTCATTCGCGACGCTCGGATTTTACCATCCGCGCTACTCGCCGATGATTCAAGGCCTCGGTTATTTGTACAGCTTTGTCGTGGCGGCCGGTTTCATCATTCCACCGCTGTACGTGTTGATGACGAAAGCGAATTAAGGGAGAGCTCATGAAACTCGATGCGAAAACTCCTTCTGGGCCGATTGCCGAAAAATGGTCGAAGCACAAATTCGAAATGAAGCTCGTCAACCCGGCGAACAAGCGCAAACACACGGTGATCGTGGTGGGCACGGGCCTGGCGGGCGCCTCGGCTTCGGCGACCATGGCCGAGCTTGGTTACAATGTGGTCACGTTGTGCATGCACGAATCGCCTCGCCGCGCGCACTCGATCGCCGCCCAAGGCGGAATCAACGCGGCAAAGAACTATCAGAATGACGGCGACTCCGTTCACCGGCTCTTTTACGATACGATCAAGGGCGGCGACTTCCGCGCCCGCGAATCCAACGTTCACCGACTTGCTGAAATCTCACCCAACATCATCGACCAATGCGTCGCTCAAGGCGTTCCCTTCGCACGAGAATATGGCGGCACGCTCTCCAATCGATCTTTCGGTGGCGCACAGGTTTCGCGAACATTCTATGCCCGAGGCCAAACTGGACAGCAGCTTTTGATCGGCGCTTACCAGGCGATGATGCGACAAGTGGACGCCGGAGGAGTGAAGCTCTTCACTCGCCGTGAGGTCATGGACATTGTGCTGGTGGATGGCGTTGCGCGGGGTGTGCTCGCCCGCAACCTGGTGACCGGTGAGCTTGAGTCCTATGCGGCCGACGCGGTGATTTTGGCGACTGGCGGTTATGGCAATGTGTTCTTCCATTCCACCAATGCGAAAATGTCGAACGCGACGGCGATCTGGCGCGCGCATCGTCGGGGCGCGGCTTTTGCCAATCCCTGCTTCACGCAAATTCACCCGACCTGCATTCCGCACTCGGGCGACTATCAATCCAAACTGACTTTGATGAGCGAGTCGCTTCGCAATGATGGTCGTTGCTGGGTGCCGAAGACGCCCGGCGACCAACGTCCACCCGAGCAGATTCCTGACGATGAGCGCGATTACTATCTCGAGCGGGTCTACCCAAGCTTCGGTAACCTCGCGCCTCGCGACGTCGCCTCTCGGCAAGCGAAGTTTCGCGTCGACGAGGGCCGAGGCGTCGGACCGACGAAAGTCGCCGTGTACTTGGACTTCCGCGATGCGATCAAGCGCTTGGGCGAGAAGATCGTCAGCGAACGCTACGGCAACCTTTTCGACATGTACGAAAAGATCACGGGCGACAACCCCTACAAAGTGCCCATGCGGATTTACCCCGCGGTTCACTACACTATGGGTGGGCTATGGGTGGACTACAACTTGATGTCGACCATCCCCGGACTGCATGTCTTGGGTGAGGCTAACTTTTCGGATCACGGAGCCAATCGCCTCGGGGCATCGGCGCTCATGCAAGGTCTGGCGGATGGATACTTCGTCATTCCATACACCATCGGGCACTACCTCGCGGGAACGCCACTTCCGAAAGTCGATACGCAACATGAGGCCTTCCGTGCCGCGCGCGCCGAAATTCAAGGCGGCATCGATCGGTTGATGGCGCTGAAGGGCTCGCGAACTGTCGACGACTTTCATCGCGCCCTCGGCACGATCATGTGGGACCAAGTCGGCATGTCACGAACAGATGTGGGCTTGAAAAAAGCGATTCAAGACATTCAAAAGCTCAGGTCCGAGTTCTACGAAGACGTGAGAATTTCGGGCGAGAAGTCCTACATCAATCCCGAGCTGGAAAAAGCCGGGCGGGTGGCTGACTTCCTCGAATTGGGCGAGCTCATGGCGCGAGATGCGCTGGAGCGCAAAGAGTCTTGCGGGGGTCACTTCCGCGAGGAGTATCAAACTCCGGACAACGAAGCGCTTCGCGATGATGAAAACTTTTGTCATGTCGCTGCGTGGGAGTATGCAGGCCAGCCGGGCCGCACGAACTGGAATCGTCACATCGAACCTCTCAGCTTCGAAAATGTGAAGTTGGCGACCCGTAGCTACAAGTGAGGAATGAATCAATGGCGAGCGCAAATTCGAAGAAAATCAATTTGAAGCTGAAAGTGTGGCGGCAAAAAACGCGTGAAGACGCGGGTCGATTCGAGGAGATCTCCGCTCAGGAAATTCCTGTCGATGCGTCCTTCTTGGAGATGATGGATATCGTCAACAACCGACTCATCAAAGAAGGCCGCGATCCTATTGCCTTCGATCACGACTGCCGCGAAGGCATCTGTGGATCTTGCTCGATGGTCATCAACGGGAATCCGCATGGACCGGAGCGAGGCACGGCGACTTGCCAGCTTCACATGCGTAAGTTTCACGACGCTCAAGAAATCGTCGTCGAACCTTTCCGCGCGACAGCCTTCCCGGTGATCAAAGATTTATCTGTGGACCGCACCGCCTTTGACCGCATCATCGCGGCCGGTGGTTATGTGTCGGTCAACACCGGTAACGCCCCCGACGCCAACGCTTTACCGGTACCAAAGGAAAAAGCTGACGATGCTTTCAACTCGGCGACTTGCATTGGCTGCGGAGCCTGTGTCGCGGCCTGTGCCAACTCCTCGGCGATGCTGTTTGTGTCGGCGAAGGTGAATCATTTAGCTGTGTTGCCTCAAGGTGAGCCTGAGCGTGAGCGTCGCGTGCTGCGCATGATGCAGACGATGGAAGATTCGGGCTTCGGCAATTGCTCCAACACAGGTGCATGTTCATTGGCTTGCCCGAAAGAGATCAGCTTTGAAAACATCGCGCGCATGAATGCTGAGTACATGAAAGCATCAATCAAGCGTCGAGATTAAAAATTAGGCAGAGTTAAGATTCCTTGAAAGGCCTCGAATTTGAGGCCTTTTTTGTCTTGCCCACAGAGTTTTCCACAACCCAGACCTCGGGACAGATTCTGTCATCGTGAGACAATTTGCGCGGACGCGGCGCGACGTCGAGTGGGCTGATTTTCGACTTAGCCTCAAATCTGACAGGCAATGACAGAGACGCGCCGCGCCCTCACGCTTAACGCTGGGCGAAAGGCTAACCTAAGTGTCCCGGTGAAGAGTCCTCAATTTGGGGAAAATCATCGCGAAAACACAGCACTTGTCCACATCAAGAGTTTTGCAGCTTCCGTCGAAAAGTTCGAAGGAGGCCCTTGTGAAAGACCCAAAGAATGCTCGCGGTTTGGCTTTGGACTCGGGCGAAACCCCTCGAGTCGACAAGATCTTACGAGATCTTGGGTTCAAGTCTGAGGCCCCCGAATCCACAGCACGCGCCTTAGTTCTCAACTTGATTCGAAATGCCTATGGCGAGGAGGCTGCGCGTTCTGCACTTAGTGAGTGGAATCGAAGTTTTAAATCAACAGCGCCAAAACCTCAGTTTGATAAAAGTCCTCAGGTTTCGGCCCCAACGGAGGCGCTGGAAGTTCAACTCTCTTTCTTTGATGAAACATTCGAACTGAAAAAATCCTCTTAGACTTGGCCAGAAGAATGGCCAGAAGATTGGCCAGAAGAGTGACCAGAAGATTGGCCAGAAAAAGTCGCGTCCTGCTGAACAGCTGAATTCTTTGGCAATGGCCTCGAATACCATTTTGGAACCACCTCAGGAAGAGGCGGGGCGGACATCGCTGCTCAGGAGGAATTGATGTCGATCCAGAATGCACACGGCCAAGTTTTCAAGCCTACGAAAAATCGTCTCCGAGCCGCCGGATCTCGCGATTGCATCCGCAGTGGGGTCAATCGCAAGTGGGTCGTCGCGATTGCAAGCGTGCTCGTCGCAGGAGCCGGCCTCGGCTTCGCGGCACAATCGGAACGACGCGAACTTCCTCGCCCTAGCGCGGTCATGCCTGCACTTGCCGGTGAATTTGTCGTTGAACTTCAGCGAGCCGTGCACCCGAGCGAATACGAATGGCTTTCGCGAGCTCTTGGCGCACGCGTGATCGATCGAGTGCGCGACAACATGGTGGTCGTCGTCGATGGTCGTGAACTGGCGTTGGAGCGCCTTCGCGAAAATCGCTGGGTGAAAATGGCCGAGCCCAACTTCACTTATAAGGCCTTGGCTCTGCCGAATGACCCCGAACTGAAACAACTCTGGGGCCTACGCAACACAGGCGCCGCGGATAGCAGTGGTCAGGCGGGACTGGCGGGGCTCGACATCAGCGCCGAGCGAGCTTGGGATATTGAGACGGGCTCAGACCGAGTCGTCGTCGCGGTGATCGACACAGGAGTCGACTTCAATCATCCGGATCTCAAGCCGCAAGCCTGGGTGAACTTGGCGGAAAAAAATGGACGTACCGGAGTTGATGACGACGGCAACGGCTATATCGATGATGTGCACGGCTTCAACTTCGCCAACAACAAAGGCGATGCGACGGACGACAACGGTCACGGTTCACATTGCGCGGGTACAATCGGCGCTAAAGGCAACGATGGCCGCGGACTTGTCGGCGTAGCGTGGAATGTGAAGATGATGGCCGTTAAGTTTCTCGACAAGAACGGCTCAGGAAGTCTCGCTAACGCCATCAAGTCGATCGATTACGCGCGAATCAATGGCGCGCACATCATGAGTAACTCTTGGGGCGGTGGGGGACGATCCGAACTCCTTTTGAAGGCCATTCAGGATGCCAACGATGCGGGAATCCTGTTTGTCGCCGCGGCAGGAAATGATGGTCTGGATAATGATGTGATTCCCAGCTATCCGGCCAACTATGAAGTGCCGAGCGTTGTGTCGGTCGCGGCCCTCGACAATCGCGGCCAAGTGGCCGGATTCTCCAACGTCGGCGTTAAAACTGTTCACGTCGCAGCACCTGGCGTGAATATCGTGAGCACGGTTCCGGGCGGAAAATACGATTCCTACTCTGGAACTTCGATGGCCACACCCCATGTCTCGGGCATCGCCGCGTTGATGTTATCGCGTGACCCGAACCTCAAGTTCTCCGACATCAAGTCGCGACTTATCAGCTCGTCGCGTCCGCTGTTTATGTTGAAGAGCAAAGTGATGTCGGGAGGGATCGCCGATGCGTACTACGCATTAACGGGACTCACTCCGCCGGCAGATCCGAACGATCCCTCGAAGCTCCCCAACAGCAAGCCGCTGAAGATCAGCACGGATCATCCCTACGCAGCAAAGGCGAAGCTTGAGCAGACCGTGGTCGTCAATGGCGCCAAGAAAGTCGCCATCAAGTTCGGCAAGTTTGAAACTGAGGCCGCCTACGATACGGTGAGTTTCTACGATGCCAAGGGAACCTTTGTTGGTGCCATGAGCGGCAAACAGCCCGATGGAATGACCTCGCCCTTGATCGAAGGCGATCGAGTGACCATTCGATTTGTAGCGGATGAAACTGTGCAGGCGTATGGCTTCGATATTGAAGCGGTTCTTTACGAATAGTCTGCGGTTGTTGCGTGGCCTGGGAAAAATTCCCGGGCTGCGTGGCCTCTTGGCCCTCGCCCTTGGCGTGCTGGTCGCTGCAGCGATGCTCGAGTTTTTGGCTCGAGCATGGATTCAACAAAGCGTGGGTGACACCACGCCCGCACACTTTCTCAGAACCGGAGCGAATCAAACAGGTGTCGGCGGGCAAAAGCTCGACGGTGATCATTGCACCATGGCCGACATGCTCCGCAAGCATCCCTTTACGGGCTACATTTTGGGTAAGCCGACGAATCGACGACCGTGTCAGCTTGTACACATCGTGAATGAGCGCGGCACCCTCGGCTTGGATTATGAAAGCTCCGAGGAAAATTTCGTGATCGCGATTGCGGGCGGAAGCTACGCCGAGCAAGCTTCGATACTTTATCCGAAGTCGTTGCAGAATTGGCTGAACGCCCGTTATCTGCCGCCGCGAGGTCGCGAATTCAAAGTGGTCTCCGCGGCCAATGGCGGCTGGCACCTTCCGCAGCAAGCCATTCATGCCATGCTCCACGCAGAGCGATTTGATTTTGTGGTGCACCTCTTCGGCCTCAACGAGTGGGGCCGCTTCGGCCAGCAAGTTCCGCTTGAGGAAGTGGCTGTCTTTCACCACTTGGATATGTCGCCCTTTATGGATCCGCAATTGGCGTCGTTGCGAAATTGGTTGAGCCTGGGTGTGCAACTTTGGACGGATCGATTGGCGACCAGCGGTCCCGACCAGATTCAATCCTATGCACTCGCACTTGCGCTGAAGGTCGCGCAGAGCCAACTCTCCGACACATATTGGATGCGCGAATTGCAAACGCGTCCCGAGATGATCAACACCGGCAGCTTCCCCAATAGCCTCACGACAAGATTGATCGAACGCGAAGAGGTGGCCGAGAAGCTCGTCGCCTATGCAAAAAAAATGTCGGCCTCACTGGAGGCCGTCGGTGTTCCGACGCTTCACTTTCTTCAACCTTACGCAGGTATCGATCCGCCGCCTTCCGAAATCGATAAGCCGTGGCCGTATATGAAGATCTATCCGACGTCGACCTACAAATGGTTTGCTCGTGAATATTTACCTAAGAAAGCCCCGGGATTGATTCGCGACCTCACGCCGATCTTCAAGGATCACGCTGAGCCGGTGTATATTGATGGCGTTCATCATCTGTTTCGCGCCGATGGCTATGTGGGGATCGAGGTTTTGCACGAGGCCATAGGCCGCGAAATTCAACGAAAGCTCAAGCTCCGCGCGCGTCCCGAGCCAGGGCTATGATCGCTCAATTGAACATGTGTTCGTGGAGAAACTTCTCCGCGCGCAAGTTCACGAACTCGGGAAGATCCAGCTGCGTGCAGTGGGATCCATAGGGAACGCGTAAGAGTTCGGCATTGCGAATTCTTTGCGCCATCGCCACCTGATGCGAGGGAGGCGTCACGCCGTCTTTGGATCCGCTGACGACCAGAACCGGCACATCAATTTTGTCGAGCACGGCGCTGCCGTCGTAGTCCATCATCTCCTCGAAGAGCTTCATGAAAATTTCTAAGTCGAGCGCGGCCACGCCGCGGGCATAGACTTCGATGTCCTTCATGCTCGTGAGACCAAGATTGAAGCCTCCCGCAAGTGCGGCAAGCGGAATCGAAATCGGATTCAAAACAGCGGCTCGCCATGCGGCCGTGAGGGGCGCGGGAGCCAAGGCATAACCTTGTTGAAACGCGCGGAAGACCTTAGTGATGGTTTCTGGCCCAAGAACAGCGCCGAACATCCCGCGGATCGGATTGCTGGCAAAACCGTTGATGAAAACCATATTGCGGACTTTTTCCGGATGCAGATCATAGTAGCGAAGCAGCAGCTGCACGCCATAGCTGTGACCCCAGAAGGAGGCCTGCTTCAATTGCAAGTGTTCCACCAGCGCGTGCATGTCGCCGACTAAGGCGTCGACGCCAAGATTCTTGTGATCGCGCGGCGTCTCGGAATGATGGTGTCCGCGGTAATCAAAGGTGATCACACGATAGTTCTGGCTAAAGTGGCGAACTTGGTGCGTCCAATGATTCATCAGGCAAGCCAAGCCATAGCACAAAACGATCGGTCGCCCCTCGCCACGCTCTTCATAATAAATTCGCGTGCCATCGAAGCTTTCGAAGGTTCCTGTGCGCTTTGGTACTGGGGTGGAGGACATGGGCTTCACTTCGAATTCACTCACGTTCTGACTTTCGACAGCTCAAGTTAAATCACCAAACCAAGTTCGAATCGATCCAACCAATCCGAACTCAAACAATCCAAAAAACCAACATTCCCACAAGCCAGCTATTCCATCACCACGCGAATTTTCACGCGCCCAACTTCCAGTCGGTCACCGGAATGAAGCTCGATGGGTTGCTGCCCCTCGAGCTTGCGGCTGTTCCACTTGATGTACTCTGGCTCGTGAGGGACGAGAAGTACTTTTCCCCCAGCGCTTTCGATCGAGAAACAAGTATCGGGGATTCCGCTATCAAGCAGTGGAAAATCGAAGCTGGCCGCGCCGATGACTCTGGGCCAATAGCCGATGCGCCAGACCGTTCCCGCTTGCGGCCCGCTGGAGATCTCCATTCTCAGCACTCGCGGAAGCGGGCGAATCCCATCGTCGCGCGTGCCTCCGGGCGCCAAGCGAATCGCGCGGTCGATGAGATTTTGCAGAATCTCTTTCCAGGTCAGTGCTTCGGCAGGCACTTCGATGGACCCTGTGAACTCGAACTCACCGGCGGAAATTTCCGGGAGCGTATCGGCGTCACGCACAATGAAAGTTGTCGATCCCAAAACGAACTGCAAACCGACATAGAGCTCGATGGAATCTACGCGCTGCTGACCGACCTTGATTTTGTTGGAAGAGCCCAAATCGAGGATGTGCCAAACGCCATTGCGACACTCGAGTCGGGCGTGTTTCGAGGACATTTTGGGGTCGCCGATGACGGCCTCCCCGTCTTTGCGACCGATCACGAGGCCCTCGCGGGCGGGAATGCGCAAGCCAGCGCCTCCGGGCCCTGCCAAAACCTCAAGTAATATCGCCACCTTCGTCCTCCCGAGGCCGATGGCCCCCAAGACTTAGGATGCCCCTGGTCGAGCATCTTGGCGAGTCCCGATTGCTTGTGCCTAGCCTGCGGGCATGTTAGACCTGTCGGCCAAACTTAACCTTGCTCCAGCCTATTGTCCGGTGGGGCTATTCGGTGACAGTTCGGCGTGAATTCT
This sequence comes from Bdellovibrionaceae bacterium UBA2339, assembly GCA_002344785.1. GTDB lineage: Bacteria > Bdellovibrionota > Bdellovibrionia > Bdellovibrionales > JAMPXM01 > UBA2339. The sequence continues at coordinate 68,236 of DDUL01000036.1, read as the reverse complement.
TCTGAGTCGTTGTCTGGGTTATTTCCAGAAATGTGAATCGACTGAGATGGATTTGTGTCGCCGAGCGCGAGCATCGAAGTAACCGAAAGGAAGAGACAAGCATGCAATCGTCAGCCATGGCTGCGGCCAAAGAAACACGTCCCTACGAAGTCATCGTTCTCATGCATCCTGATGCCTCTGAAGACGAACAAAAATCTCTGTTCCGCAAGAACAAGAGCATCATCGAAGAGCAGTTCGGTGGACAAATGGTTCACTTGGACACTTGGGGCAAGCGCACTTTGGCGAATGCCATCAACAAGACCAAAAAGGCCTACTACTTCCATGCCACCTTCAAGGCGCAGCCGGCGGCCATCGCCGAACTTGAGCGCACAATGCGAATCAATGATCGCGTGTTGCGCTTCATGCACACGGCACTCGATGTGCGCACGGATTTGAATAAGTATCTGGAAGATTTCCGCACTTCACTTGCAGCTGCGGCTCAACGCGAGCGCGAGCGTGAGGCGAAGTTCCAAGCTCGTCGAGCTATGCAGCGTCCGGGTGGACGTCGCGAAGAAGGCGGCGGACGTCGTGACTTCGACGCGGCTCCAGAAATGGATGTCGAGGCCGAAGGCGAACTGGACGAAGAAGTTTAAAGCGATAGGACGTAAATGTTCGGCGTAAACTTGCGCCGCGTGACGCTCTGGTTGGCCGCAAGCTTCTTTGCTTGGGCCACACTGATCTTCGCAGCGGGCCCCATTCGAGCGCTCCGTAGGACAGGCACTGCACTCTCGTTTTGGACGGGAGGCCTTGTGGCTGTTGGCGCGTTTGCCGCGTTCGGCCTCTGGGAGGCGGCGATTGCACTTGGGATCGTCGTGCTGGTCGCCGGTTCATTCACCGAACTTGAAGAGTCGGGTGTGGCGCGAGGCACGGCGGCTGTCATCAGTTTGGTTGGACTGTTGGCGACGGCGGGTTTGGGTTTGGCGCTGTGGTGCAGAGTTGTGCAACAGCGACCCTTGCAAGTGGTCTCGTCCTGGATCTCACCTTTGTTTGAGCAAGCGAAGGCGATGGCGCCAGCTGGCGCACTTGATGAGATCACAGTGAAGTCGATCGTCTATCAGACGCCTTCGGCGCTGTTGGCCTTGGGCTTATTGACGATTGCAGTCGCGGTGATGAGCGAGCGGAGCTGGATTCGCATCGCAGGCTCGCGCGCCCGTCGCCTGACTGAAGGATCGGAGCCTCGCCGTTGGACGGACCTACGCATCGACGATTGGGTGATTTGGATGTTGAACGTCGGCTTGGTGGCGGCGTTCATCCAACATGGGATTGAGCCCTTGCGATGGGTTGGCTTGAATATGCTGAATGTACTGGGGGTGCTTTATTTCTTCCAGGGCATGGCGGTCATCTTCAAGATCTTTGAACTGTTTCGCATCGGAATGTTTTGGCAGATGTTGTTTGGATTGTTGTTGGTGTTGCAGCTGGCGTTGATCGTGGCGATTCTCGGAGTGGCCGATGTTTGGCTGGATCTGCGGACGCGTTTTACACGACGACCGATGGCTCCGACATCGGAGTCATCGTCCGGCGAGTGAGTGAGCGAGCCGGCACGCGAGTGAATTTGAAACAAGGCATTTAATTGGGCCGATAAAAGGAGAGACGATGAAAGTCATTTTGCAAAAAGACGTGAAGAACCTCGGCAAGGTTGGCGAACTCGTGAGCGTGGCGGCTGGCTACGCGCGCAACTTCTTGTTCCCGCGCCGCCTGGCCTCGGAGGCCACAGAAAAGCGCGTGCACGAGTTTGAGCACCTCAAGCGTATGGCTGAAGTGAAACGCAAGAAAGCGGTCGCCGAGCGCCAAGCGGTGATCAACAAAATGAAGGGCCTGGCGGTCGTCGTGAAAGCGACAGCTGGCGAGAACGACAAGCTCTTCGGTTCAGTCACAACGACGGACATCTCGAACGAGTTGGAAAAGTTGGGCTATTCGATCGATCGCCGAGACATCGTTCTCGAAGAACAGATTCGCGTCTTGGGATCACACAAAGCCGTCATCAAGTTGGGTGATGGTCTCGAAACTGAAATCGCGATTTCGGTTGAGCGCGCTTAAGTCCCTCGAGAGTTTGCTCTTTTAGTTCAGACGGCCTGGCTCTTAGAGTCGGGCCGTTTTTTTTGTTCAATGAAGTCGGTTTGCCCATCTTCAAGCGCAAGCTCGAGCTGCGAGCGGAGCACCGACTCGTCCGCAAAGCTCGATTGCGCCGCGACGAGGACTTCTTGCAAGTAATCCGTCAGCAAGTCTCGCAGCTGATCCAGCGTGGTTTCGGAAGTTTGCAGACCCTTAGCGCGAAGCAATCCACTCAGCTCTTCGCCGATCAATTCCGGGGGAAGTCCCGAACTCGTTGCGAGTTCATCCAATAAGGCTGAGCCCTGGGGCGGGGGCGCCTCTTCGATTTCGACACGGCCTTTTCGCCGGTTTTTCATGTGCCGCCCTCCTTGGTGGCTCGACGGGGCCGTCTTTTGCGTTCAAGCATCCTGCGCCCCACATGTTGTCGACACCGTGATTCCATCCGAGGGTTAGTCGATGGTTCAAGTCGCAATTGTGGAGCCAAGGTTGGGTTTTGACCTAGGTCCAGGGCTCTCGTCGGAGAATGAACTTTACATGCCAAAGTCAGCTCGTATGCTCTTGTGGGGGGCTCGATGAAGGTCGGTGCGAGCATGAGCAAGCGATGCATTTTGGCGGTGGCGGTGGCGGTGTCGCTGTCGGTGATTTCATCCGAAATTTGTGCGCAGCCTGTGGCCTCGAAACCTACGGCGGCTTCTTCGGGTGGAGGAGCCATTCAAAGTGTTCGCTCCGAGGATTTTGCCACACAACTTCTTCGTCTCCGCTACAAGTCTATGGGCGCATCGCCGAAAGCCTCGATTCAGTCGGCCGCGCAATCTGGCCCGGTCATGTTGGTGTTGTGGGCGAGTTGGTGTGACCAATGTAAATGGCAGCTTGAGAAGATGAGCGCCAATGTGAAGGCCCGCAGTAAAGCGGGGCAAGAACATCGCATCTTTGCGATCAATGTGGACGAAAACGTGAAAGAGGCGGCTCGCCACTTGAAGAAAGTGAAATACGATTTTCCTGTCTTGCGCTCGGCGGAGAAACCGAACTGGGAAAAGCACTTTAAAGTTTTGCCGGTCACACTGCTATTTGCAAAAGGCGGCGAGTTCGATTCTGCTTATACCGGAATCAATGGCGAACGTTGGGAAGGAATTCTGAAGCAGTTCGCGCGACTCAATCAGTCTGAGAACACCTTTGAGTGAGGTTCACATGATGTCGGGTTCGGCGACAGCACCACAGCATCGAAAGACGGGCGTCGTTCGCTGGAGTGGTTCGCGAGGCATGACTCTCACTGAAATTCTGATTGCTGTTGCCATTGGTGGCATCGTCATCTTTGGCGCGCTCAGCGTTGAGTCGTGGCTACAACGCACATCCAAACGCGCGGACGCATTGGCCTGGATCTACTCAAGTCGCACCGACATTTCTCGAGTCATTAACAACAATCAGGCTTGGCAGCGCACGGTGACGGATGGTGCGAATGCGACCGTCTTAGGATGTGTCGCGGCCAAGACGCCTTGCTTGGGCGCGGGCGGACCAATTCGACTCAAAGATCAGCATGGCGTCGATGTGCCGCTGTTGTCGGGCCCAGGGCTTCCTGCAGATCAGGGTGTCTCCAAAACGGGTGAGACCTGCACGGGCTTCAATGCGGCTGGAAATCCCAGCTGCCCCTTTCGCATTACCGCCCGCTGGGCGCCGCTCTGCTTTGATGGAGCCTGTCGTCACTATCAGGCGCAAGTGTTTGTCGATTACGAGTTCGCTGACGCCGGTCGCAGCGGCATCGTCATGCAATCCAATCGTCTGAACTTCAAAGTCATCAAGAACGAAACTGTGGCCACGGCGAGCGACGCCTGCGTGGCCGCTGGCGGAACTTATGACTCAGGCACGGGAACTTGTGCGATTGGCATGACGGGCGAGTGCCCGTTGAGCCCCACGACGGGCCGAGTGACGATGGTGATTGGCTTCACCAACTCAGGAAACAAAATGTGCGGCGACTTCAATCCCATTCGTTGTCCCCTCGGAACAAGCCTCGCGGAGCTTCGTCCCGACGGAACGGTTCGCTGCGAGGCCGGTTGTTTACCGGGAGCCGTAACGACAATGATGTCGTTTGGTTCGACAAAGGATTTATGATGAAGCCTCATTCGAATATTCGCGGCTCCACCCTCATCACAGTGATAGTCATCGCATCGATTTCCATATTGGTGGGCTTGAGAGTTTTCTCTGGCTTTCAGAATCAGCTTCAAGATCGTCGCCAAATTCAATTGGCAAGCGGCGCGGCTGTCGCACGGCGAACCATTATCAACACGATTGAATCTGGCCCCAGCCTTTTGCGAACCATCCAAGCCAATGCGAATTTGTCATGCCTCCTGACGAATGGCTCGGACTGCAACGGCCGCTCAGGTGCTTTGGACCTTCGGCGTAGCGATAACTCTATCGTTGTGTCGCCCGGGGGCACTTCGGGATTCACGCTCGAAGGCCGTCCGTGCAGCGGCTTTCAACCGGCGGGTGGCAATGACGCCTGTCCGTTAAGTTACCAATTGAATTTCTCATTTGATTGTACGGCGTCTTGTTTGGCCAAAAAACCAGCGAGCGAGCCCTTTGCGTTGAGCCCCGCAGTGCGAGTCACCGGACAGCTGCTGTTTCGTCCGAAGGAACTGGGATCACTTGGCAGCCTCAACCTCACGCGCTTTGACATCAACTATCTTCGAGGTCAATCGCAGCTCACGGCCGCGGAACTTCAGAACAACTGCGCATCAATGGGCGGGACTTGGGATGCTCCAGGCAACAAGTGTGAGCTGCCTGTGATGAGAATCGGCATGTGCCCGACACATCATTTCTTCACCGGCCTGGATGCCTCGAACAATCCAATCTGTCGACCGGTCGCCATGGTCGGCGCCGATTGCCGAGGCCGCTCAGCGGTTGTGGGGATCACCGACTGGGGGGCATTCTTGTGCGGAAAATTCTAAGTGCGAGGATGAAGAAATCGATGATTGAGCATGAGTCGATGCTGGTTCGCCTCCATCGGAGATCCAACCGTGGCCTGACGCTTGTTGAGTTGCTCGTGTCAGTTTCCTTGGTGTCGATTCTGGCGCTGGGTGCGGCGGTGCTGGGATCACAAGTTGTGAAATTTAGTTCGCAAATTTCTTCTGTCGATGCGGCCCAAACCATCCGCGAGCGAGCCCTTGAAATTATCAACAGCGAGCAAGGTTGGAATCGCACAATTTCCAATGCCGCGAATGCCGCCGTATTCAACTGCTTGGTGTTGGGAACGGATTGCTCGGCCGCGCCGGGTGGCCAGTTTTCGATTGTGGATTCCGGTGGGCTTTGGACAGACCACACAAATGGAAATTGGGGGTTCGATGCCTCAGGTCTTCCATGCACCAGCTACAACAGCGCGGCTGGAAACGATGCTTGTCCCTTTCGTTTGAACGTTAGCTGGATGCCGATTTGTGCCGGCGCTCCGTGTACGAATCCCGAGATCCGTATTGTTGGTAACCTCGAGTTTTCTCCCGCCACAAAAGATGGGCAGGGCGCGAAGATCAACAAAGATCGCTTCGCGCTCGACTTCGTTCGCGGAGCCGCGGACTCGCTTGCAGCCACCTGCCGAACCTTAAATGGACGATTCAATCTTGCGACGCGAACCTGTGTCATGCCGCTTGTGGGTCGATGTGCCTTCGGTGTGGTTCTGGGTGTGAACACAGATACCAAGGAGAAAGTTTGTGGGCTTCCATATAGTTTCAATTGCCCGGCGGGGACAGTGCTTTTGGCGGTTGCGCCAGATGGTACTCCGGATTGCCGTGTTGAAAAGTGTGAAGCCAATGATTGGACCAATCCACCCACCGATGATGGCTACACTCAGTTTTGGGAAAATGATGGCTCTTCGGACGGCGGCTGTGATGGCGGCGGGGATGGTGGCGACGGCTGCGATGGCGGCGGCTCCTAAAAAGTGTCCGCCCGTTTCGGTGCGGGCCGTTCGCGAATGGAAGCCTTGCTCGAGGTGGGAGCGCGAGTCCATCGCTCAGATGGAATTGAACTCGAAAGATGTGCGCAGATCACGATGGAATGAATCGAGATTCTCACAGGCTTCGATAAACCAAGGAAATTGGTCCGGCGCAAACTTCAACTCCTCAAGATGGACAAACACGCAGATCCGTAATGCGACAATGTTGGGAACGGACTGGACGGGCGCGCAGATCTTTCGCAGTGAACTGAATCAGGTAGTGCTGCGTGGAGCGAATTTGCGCGCAGCTAAGTTTGAAGATGTCGACTTTGTTGATGTGGATTTCACGGGGGCCGATCTCTCCGACGCGATCTTCATTCGGGGCTCATGTACAAACTGCACATTTGATCGAAGCCAACAGTCGGGAACAGTGTGGTTAGGAACACGCGGAATGCCGCCAAGGAAAGAGCAAAGACGAGAATGATCAAGCCGCATCATCGCGTTCGTCAGTGGCTCTCGCATTTGGGGAGAAGGTCATGGGCCTTGGCTCAAACTTGGTCGCCTGAGAATATCTTGGGCGCCGGGCTCTCGCTCACCCTAATCTATTCTTGTGTCTTTTGGTGGAACTACCTGCCTCGGATTCAAACGGATCTCAATGTTTCGGTTTGTTGGCCGGGACTGAACTTTTGTTCGGCTCTCAAAAGTCCGTCCTCAGAGTTTTGGCAAGTCTTGCTTGTCATTAAGGCTATGCTGGGCGGGCTCGCGGGGATTGGCTTTCTAGTAGGCCGCGGCCGAGAGCGAATCGCATTGTGGCTGCTGGCCTGTGGAAGTCTGCTCAAGCTTGGACTTTACCTTCTTGATTATCGCCTGATGGGTAACTTTCATTCGATGCCGATCTTTCTCAGCTTCATTTACTTCCTTAGGCCAAAGGATCTGAATGCCGCGCAGCTGACTCTGGTGATGTTCTACTTTCTTGCCGGAACTCTAAAGCTGAATTTGGAATGGCTATCGGGACAAGCTCTGTGGACACCGCGAGTTTGGAAATTGACGGAACTGATGCCTTGGGGTTTGGCGGGAGTGGTGATCCTTGAGCTTTGTTTGATTTGGCTTTTACTCATGCCGAGTCGGCCCCTCAGATTCTTGATCTGGTTCACTCTCGTTGCATTTCATCTGGTGAGCTACAATTGGGTGGGATGGTTCTATCCGGCTATCATGCTCACCATGATTCTCTTCATGCCCTTCATGTGGCGAAAAGCTTCATCGAACTGGCGCCTGACTCGCTGGGGTGCGGCTTCAATGATGGTACTCATATTAGCTCACTCGCTCCCACACTTTGAAGATTTCAAACTGCGAGGCACACCCTTGAGCCTAGAGGGTTCAGCAAGGGCCTATACTCTCAATATGATTGATGCTCGGCCAACCTGCATTGCGAGCTTAATGATGAAAGTTGGCGGGGATCGACTCGATGTCATACCCAACATGCGGGAATACGGTGTGCGGACGAGTTGTGATCCGCTGCTCCTGAAGGCCTATGCGGTTTCAATCTGTCGAAGTGAAGATCCTCGAAGCATGGTGCAGATCCGACTGGCCTCGCGAAGAGGATTTGTTCGCAATGTTGAGAAGCTGGCCTCGGAGCAACTCGAATGCGGGGAGTTGCAGTGAGGCACTTCATTGCGGCGAAAAATTTGGTCTATGCCACCTGGTTTGTGTTCTGCATCTTCGTGATCGCTCAGGTGATTTCATTACAGCCCGGATTGATTAGGGGCCATGTTCGACTTCATGAGTCTCGCTTTGAGCCGGCGATCGTGTGGTCAGCTGAACAACGCCCGCCGATCAGTGAGCCGACTTACCTGCTTCGCCATGATCGCGACCCCGATGAAGCATTTCCAAAGATTGAGGTTCGCGAGCCACAAGTGATTTGGCGAAGTCCGCCGATCAATCACGGAATTCATACGGCTGCAAAATCTTCAGCTGCCGTGGATGAATCTGGAATTTACGTCGGAGGCGACTCGGGTTGGATCTGGGCGTTTGAGCACGATGGTCAGGTACGTTGGAGGGTTTTCGCTGGCGCCTCACAGAGAGGCATACATGGAACTGCAGCGCTCGATCAAGATAGCGTCTACATTGGGGCATACAACGGTCGGCTCTATCGGATTGCGAAGGCCAGTGGCGAAGTGATCTTCATCGCGGCGCTCGCCGACGCGATTGGAACCTCCCCATGGATTCAAGATCAAAAAATCTACGTTGGCGCAGAGACAGGATCGACACTTTTAGGAAGGCTCTATGTTTTGGAGCAAGATCGCGGCGAGATCCTGGCGCGCTCCGCATGGATCGATGAGCAAACGCACAGCTCGCCCATGTACTTTCCGAACTCCAGAATGGCATTGATGGGTGCGAATGACGGGCATCTCTACGCCTATGGGGCAGGTGGGGGATCTCCGCAATGGTATGCCGATGTGGGAGGGGCGGCGAAGGGGCCGATCTCTCGCGCGCTTTGGCGTGGGTTAGAGTTGGCGCTCTTAGGAACCTGGAATCATCGGCTGTACGCGTTTCGAGCGGATACAGGTGAATTACTTTGGAGTTCAGCTCTCGCCGGTCGGAGCCAAGGTGCTCCGATTCTCGAGAGAGGAACTCATGACCAACGGCTTGTGATTGTGAACACGCACTTACCGAATGAAGTGATCGCAGTTCGCTTGAGTGACGGGCGTCAGGTTTGGCGGCGGAATACCGAGGCACGAATCAATCATGGAAACTTGGCCCCCGTGACCTGGGGAGTGAACAGCTGGGGCTTTCTCTTGCCTTGCCGTGAAACGCGAATTTGTCTGGCCGAAGGCCGCTCTGGAAAGATCCTTTGGAGTGTCGATTTAGGTCGCGGCTTTTCCTCGACGCCCACAGTGCACAACGGAAGGATTCATGTTGTGCTCGAGGCGGGTGAACTTGTGGTCTTAGGCGTGAGAAAATGAAGCGATTCATGACGAACACAGTGTCTAGGATTCGTGGCTGGATTGAGCCTCACAAAACAGAGTTGAGTTTGTTCGGACTATGGTTTGCGGTGGAAGTTCTGCTTTCACTGCTCATCGCCGCAGCTCAGCCCGCAAGGTTGCGTACGGCATTGCTCACCGGTGGTGATGTCGGCTTTCACGTCCTAGGAAGTTTCGCGTGGGTTTGGTTTCGCGTCTTCTTTCTCTACGTATTGGCGGCAACATGGTGTGTGTGGGGAAGATCAGCGCTTCGCCTCAAGAGCGGAACGCTTGTGCCTCTTGGGCTCTTGACTTATGCGATCCTCTACAACGCCATTCACAATCCGCAGATCTTCGATGAGTGGTCGCTGGGAATCGATTGGTTTGCTCCCATAAATTGGATCGCAGAAATGGGCGAGCCATGGATGCTCGATGTCTTACTTATCACGAGCCTGGCAATGGCCTGGGGCCTGAGTCACTGGAACCAACTAGCTCGGATGCAGACTCAGCGGACTTCGCTGGTGTCTAGTTTCTTGTGGGTTACCTTCACGCTGAGCTTTCACTTCGTGCTTCAAAACCCATGGCCGGAGATCGACACTCGTCCGAATCCAGACTTGAGAGCTCAGTCACGCCTCGACAAAGGATTCAATTCCCCCTCGGCCCAGCCGGCTCGTCGCGCGATTATACTTTCAGTGGACTCGCTCAGGCCCGATGCAGAGTGGGAGGCCAATGAAAATTCTGGCCTAAGAAAATTCTTGAATGAATCGGCTCACCTCAGAGATGTGATCTCACCGATTGGTCAGACACACGCCGCGATGCTGTCAATTTTCACGGCCAAGAATCCGTCTCGCCATGGAGCGCGGCACATTTTGGCGGAATCGGCGGCCGATGTGAGCCGATGGTATCAAGAATCAGCCGTTCAGTTGGCGCGCGAATCCGGAATTGAGCTGCACACTTTGTTTGACTCGAATGAGTACCATCACTTTCTACCGACACATCATTTTGATAGCCAGGAAGGCCCGCCCGCGGGATTCAGTTCGTTACTTCTACCGGTGATGTTTCGAGATCGACTCTTTTTTGGTTTGTTCAATAATAAACTTGGGCGATGGGTACTGCCCGAGACGGAATTGAACTCGAGCTTTTCCTTTGCCTACAAACTTGCGCCGTTAACTCAGCGGGTGGTTGAAAAGATTCGTGAGCTTGATGCAAGGGGGCGGGACTACATCTTATATGTGCACACCTGTGCGTTGCATTGGCCTGGGGACCTTCCGTGGCCCTACTATCCTCGACATGCAATGCGCGACGGAGGCGCGGCCTTTGCGTATGCGCCGCGGATGAGTGGACTGAGTGAGTTGCAGCGACCGAGGAATTGGCAGGAACGGATCGACTATCATCGTGAGATTTATCGGCGCGGACTGCGCATGATCGAAGAGAAATTTCTGGCACCCATTTTCACATATCTCCAACTCGCGGAGCACATGGGTCGCTCGACAATCGTGTTGACGTCAGACCATGGTGAATATTTGGGAAGTTCATCTGACTTTCCCAGAAGCAAGGCGCCCGAACATGGCGCTTCGCTGTTATTCGCCTCAGACTCTGAGCGAACTCAAGCGTGGATTCACGGGCCAAAGGTAAAGCCTGGGAAAGTCACCGGCGCTGTAGGATTGATCGACCTCATGCCGACCATTCTTGATGGATTCTCAATTTCGAAACGATCGAATTGGGACGGCGAATCTTGGATGAGCGTCCTAACAAGAGAGGGCGAAACGCGGCGATTTGCGATGCGGCCGATTTATACTGAAACTGGGATGTGGCCACTGAGTTTATTCCGAGGCCAAGCACACTACACACCACTCTCCTTAATGCCCGACTTGTTCCGGTATGAGAGTGAACATCAGACTTTTCAGATCGACGCCAACTATGAGTCGCCGATTATTCTTCAAAAGCAGCGCGCGGTTTACTTGGGGTCTAAGCGATGGACGCTATTCCCAACGGAATATGGCGATCGCATTGTGTCCTGCGAGACGATTGACGACGATCAAAGCACTCAGGTTCATGACTCTTCTTGTGAGCATGTGAAATCGGACTCGCCTCAACAAGCGATGGATTGGATCAGTCGCTTCTCGCAGGGCGACCAGGAAGCGCATTTGGCTCCGCGGTGGAGGACTTCGGGTAGCCACAGACGCTCCAATCTACTCTTTGACCAGACTCTTCCCGTTGAAATTCATAGGAAATGGATTGAGAACCACGGCCAATATGAGTGGCCGCTTTTACGGCGGGCGCGAGAGTTGGGCGCCGCGGCCGGCGACTTCATGAACGCTTCGCGAATTCTCGATGATCTCATCGCCCATCCGCAGACGAGCATAGTAGTGAAGCGAATTGCGCGACGCGATTTGATGTCGTGGTGTGCCGCAGGCAGCTTCACGCAAGGTTCGCGTCCTCGCTACTTTAGTGAGTTCAAGACCTATCAAGTTCCGCCTTCCGAGCATGACCTACCCGGTATTTTCGAATTGCAGACCGGCCTTCCGTTTGATCTTCAGAGCATGCGAACTTCTGCAATTTGTGCGTTTCGCCTTCATCACGAAGGCTTGGATCAGCTTGTGCGGGAAAGTTTGCGTGCCCGCTCGCGCCGGCCCGTCTTAACCCTCGAGTATTTGCGAACGCAGGATGTCGCCGACCTGGAGCTTGCGCAAAGCGTGGCCGAGTCCACTCAGCGAGGTCAAATTCGCGAACTTGAACATTGGACGAGCCTGCGCGAACTGTTGGCGCGCGGCGACCTTACTGAATCAGCCGTCACCCCGGATCTTCATAAGCAGGTTGAGCAAGAAATCGAAAGACTCTATCGCGAAGTGTATGACCGTCTACCGCGTGGATTGAGACTTCGACTCAATCAAATTCAGCGATGGTCTGATGTTGAGCAGGAATTCGCCGTGCCCTTTCGATATGGGCTAGTCACTGAAACTGAACTTTATTTTGAACTGCTAGCACGACAAAGCTTTCGCGAGCTTGAGAAATTGCGAAGCCAAGCGCGACAGAATCGTCAGAACGTAGGCGCATTAAGTCGTCTCGAAACTGATTATCGAGAGGCGAACCTCAGGTTCTGGCTCGAAACACTGTGGGTGCGAGAGGCGCCTCATGGATATCGGCTTCCGGCCCTGCGCGCCTTCGACAGTTTTTTTGAGGCCAATCTTGGAGATCCATTTGGAGTTTCGTTGATTCGATTATGGGTGGCCAAGCTGCCGCTTGAACATGTCGGTCGACACTTGGTTCGCGATCTTGAAGATGGACTCATCGCCGACAAGGTGGAGAGGTATTGCCAAAGAAATGGGGGCGGAGCTTGTGAGGCCTGGTCCAAGGCAATCGCCTCGGAATCGAGCCGAGAAGTTCTTCGCTGGAAGAGTTTTTGGCGCGGTCTCGATCAGAAGTTCAAAGATGGGCGTCGAGTGAGACCAGAGTCCGCGCTCCTCGAGGCCTTGCAGGCGCCGAAGCGTTAATCCTTTTTCGGCGCGGACCGGCGTTCGCGTTTCTTCGGATCTTTGGGCTTCTTGATTCTCGGTTTGACCTGACTGCCCATCTCCCTAATCTTCTTTTTCTTTTTGAGCTCGGACTTCTCTAAGGTTTTTGTAAGCTTCTCTTTGACGACTTTTGGGATGCCAAATTGATAGACGTCTGCAAAGAACTTCGCTCGTGCCTGCCACTCCTGCACACCGCCGCGAAGAATCGCGATCTGTGGCGTTTCAGGAGCTGTAGGTTTGGCAGCACTTGTAGGCGACGCCAACTCCCGCTCTAGTTTTTGCGCGAGAAGGACAGCAGCCTTAAAGGGTGCCCAATCCAAATCTGATTCTCCAATGAGTACGATTCGCTTGAATCCCAAAAGCTTTTTGATGTCATTGGTCTCGGCCCAATTATCTCCGGCCTGAAGGATTTGTTCGCCGATCAGTTCTGCAGGACGAAATTTCGCAAAGTCTTCAGACATGATTTGCTTAAACTCGGCGGGCCGACTTCCCGGAATTGCGCCTCGAGCCCAGTCTTTGACCTTGCGCACATCCAGCATCAGCAGATCACTCTTCGCCGAACCGCCTGAGTTCGCGGGAGTGGTGGCATCAGACTTGGCCTCAGCGCGTTCTTTAGCTCGGCCTACCAAGCCCAATAGCTCTGGAGCTGAAATTCGGCCAATTCGAACTGTGCCTGTCGCTGCGTTCAACATCGAATCGTTCGGAGGAGGCAGTGCGCGCTGTCCGCGAAGCCCATCCCAACCATCGCGAAGCAAAAGTAGCTGTGTGTAGCCCGAGTCGGCGTAGAGAGTCGCGGCATTGAACAACTCGTACTCCGCCCCAACTTGCGTCGCTAAAACAGTTGGTATTGAGGCTTGAGCTCCAGCCGGCATGACGAGAATGCCACTGGCCCGCATTTGGGAAGGAGAAAGTATAGCTTTGTGTGCCAGCTTCTTCTTTGCGCCAAAAGGAAGGTGAACACTCGGAACAGTCGCATCGGTCGTGACCTGCGCTGTACGAATGTCGATGACCCGAATCGATTCTTTCTTTTGTCTGAGTTTGAGCTCGTCACCCGTGATCCATCTTGCTTGTAAATGATCTGCCGGAATTGCGCCATCAAGCTGTTGGAACGGCCAGGGGCTTTGTGGGCTTGCGCTTGATAAGAACAGCACGGTGATCGCCGGCGAGTCTCCATTCTTGATGCCATACTCGCTTGCGAGAGCGCGGAGGCGTGAAACGCGCTCTTCGCCGCCCCAGCCCAAACGAAAGCCAACTTCGTCAGACATTTCGTTCAAGGAAAGTGTTTGAATCTTTTCGACGCTCGCATTGAAAGGTGTGAACTCGACGAACACCTTTTGTGTGGAATCATCCAACTTTTGACCGATGAGTTCGAGCGCACCGCCGGGAGCGGCGCAAAGCTTTGACGTGGGAGGCACGATGAACGCTGACACGCGGCCGCGCAAATAGCTCTCGAGCACTCTCTCCGTCACGCGAATGAATTTTTCAGGAGACATGGACTTGCAGCCCGGGGTTTCGGACTTGCTGACCTGTGGTTTCGCCGTAGCTCCAGTGCTTGCCTGCGACCCCACCTGCGTTGTGGCTGGCTTTTGCGCAGCCTTCGGAGCCTGCTGTGCATGTGCGGGCGAGGTAGCTTGGAAAACTCCGAGATTCAAACTGATCAACACGGCAATTGTTAGACAAGTGGCGAGCGAGCGCGCCGCAGGCCCTGTTTGCGATCCGTGAAGCTGTTGTTCGATCCGAACAATTTGTCGCATGACTGTATCCTATACACTGAGCATAATTAAGCAACCTGGGCCCAAAAGTTCTCGCTGAGGTCGGCAATGACAGAGGCGAATTGGTTTTGAAAGTTCCGGCCAACAGGGAGGAACGGCGAAGCCGTCGTGAATCCAAGAGGGAAATATGTCGAATGGCATAAGATCATTTTGGATCGTTTGGATCTGCCTCGGCTTGCACATGGGCCCTCGGGCGGCATTTGCCCAATCCGCCCAAGTCCCGTTGGAGCTGCGCTTTGGCAGCAAAGACTTTCCCGCAAAAGTCGAAGTCTATGAGCCACACAGTGATGTGATGCATTCCATCTCGGAAACACGCGCTCTGCCCTCGCGTGCGGAGCTTCCGGTCATCGGCAAGCCGTTGAAGTTCATGAGTGTTACCCGAGGCAAACATAAATCCGCCGTACTGGTGATTGAGAACACCACCGACAAGACCATCTACTTCTTTGCCGTACCTCATCGAGTTGATCCGCCAGAGAATGTCCTGGGCTTTCACTTTGAGTGCTTGTGCAATCATACGGTCTTTCAAATTCCAGCGCGCCACATTTGGTATCGAGTGGTGCGTGTTCACTTGGGGGCGCCGCCGCTTGAGGCCCCACAGCGGATCGAGCACTCCATCATTGGCGTGAAGCCCGAGGATGCGCTTGGAAAATACAAAGACAATTTGTTTCGTCTCAAGGTGGGTCGATGAACCGTTTTGTTTTGGCGATCATCCTCACTCTGCAAATTGGCGTCTGTGCATCAGCGCTCGCCCATTCACCGGCCTATCAACCGATCAAGCTTGAGTTTGATGTTGGCTCATTGCCACTCAAGTTTCGAGTTTTCGAAGCTCCGATCGCATTGGGCACGCGCCTATTTGAAGTCGGTCACGTGAAGAAGACCGAAGAGCTCACAAGCATGCGCGAGCTGACCGGCCAAACCATACAGATGGATACGAGCAGCGGACAAATGCTGATCCTTTTTGTAGAGAACAAGAGTGATCGTCCCGTGAAGTTCGCGGCAAGCCCGCATGGATTTAAACCCGAGGAAAACTCACTCGGGCTATCATTCAAGTGTCTTTGCTTTGGCCATCTCTTTACCGCCGAGCCCGGCAAGCTCTGGTACCGAATTGTGAGGTTACTGCCTGTCGCGGCTCTCAGCGGAGAGCTGACGACGATTCAACACAAGATCGTCAGCCCGTCGCAAGCGACGAAGGCACGAAGTTCCTCACCGCAAATGAAGTGAGGCCCACCGCGTGGTCGCACTTGGATGGCTTAGACTCAAGCCGTGCCAGCGGCGTTGGGAGGACCTCGACGAAACGGAGTGGGTGACGGCGGTGGTGGCGGCAGAGGGTGTTCGCTGCCTTCGATGAAGTCGGAGAAGCGGCCGATGCCGGCTTCCCAACGCAATTTCACCGTTCCGACGGGGCCGTTACGCTGCTTGCCGATGATGACCTCAGAGAGGCCCTTCACATCGGGATTCTCACGCTCGTAATAGTCTTCGCGGTAAAGCATCATGATCAAATCCGCATCCTGCTCGATTGAACCCGATTCGCGCAGGTCGGAAACCTGCGGGCGCTTGTCGGCGCGACCCTCGTTGCCGCGATTGACCTGAGCCAAGGCAATCACTGGGATCTGCAAATCCTTGGCGAGTGCTTTCAAGGCTTGCGAAATCTCAGCGACCTCGCGCTCGCGATTGTCGAGCCGCTGTGTGGGTTTCATCAACTGAAGATAGTCGATGATGACCATATCCAGTCCGTAGCGCTGCTTGAGTTTTCGTGCGCGCGAACGAATCGTCATCGGCGTCACATAGGAAGCGTCGTCGATAAAGAGTCGCGTCTCGCCGATCTTGGTGGCGCGATCAATGATGCGAGCCCAGCCCGTGTCGCTGAGCTGACCTGTTCGCAAATCAGCAAGGCTCACGCCGCTCTCTGAGCCGAGAATTCGCATCATCATCTGATCACGATTCATCTCGATCGAAAAATAGAGCAGCGACTTGAGCTCGCGCAGCACAATGTGAGTCGCCAAGTTCAAAGAGAACGCCGTTTTTCCCATCGAGGGGCGGGCCGCGATGATCGTCAATTCGCCGGGCTGAAATCCGGCGGTCATTTTATCGAGAGCCTTGAATCCGCTCGCCACGCCCGTGACATCGCTCTTTCTCTCACTGAGCTCTGTCAGCTTGTTGAGTCCTGAACGAACCAGCTCGGCCGCACTAATCGGACCTTCGACGTTGTTGTCATCATTGAGCTTGAAGATCCGGCCTTCGAATTCGTCCACCAGCTGATCGACGTTCTCGAAATCATTGGTGTAGGCCTTCTCGACCATTTCCGAACCCAAATGAATCACCTGCCGCAAGCGCGCCTTGTCGGCGACGATTTCGGCGTAACGAACCAAATTGCTGGCGACGGGAACACTTTGAATCAAATCGACAAGAAACGCCGGGCCGCCGAGAGCGTCCAGTTCCTTTCGTTCATTCAACAAATTGGTCACGGTCACGTGGTCGATCGGCTCGCCTCGCACGCCGAGGTCGCGAACGGCCGCGAAGATCCGCTTATGCGCGGGCTTGTAGAACTTGTCTTCATCAAGCAGGTGCGAAACGTCGTCCCAGGCTGCAGGATTCAAGAGTAGTCCGCCGAGAACGGCACGTTCGGCTTCATTATTGAAAGGCTGAACTTTTTCTTGCGCCATTCTGATCTCCAAACACCCAACAACAAATGCCTATTGCCGCAACTCACTTCGGTCGCATGCCCATCCTAGAAGCCACCGCGCCACGGTCGGCAACAGGAAAAACCCCGCATCATTCAATGATGGAATGATGTGGAAAATGTCGCGGGCAATGATGCCGATCGCCACAATGGCTGTTGCTCATTGGCCGAGGCCACAGGCGACATGAATCAAATTGTACAAACAAATTGCGGGCCTGAGGTGTTCGGTGTGGTGGCTTGATGACCCGCTGATGTACGAGCAGAGAAGTTGGACTTGGACGAAAAACTTGTCAGAGAATCCGAATCGGCGTTCGTCGCCACGCTGAGAGTGGTGCGCAACGAAGGCCTGACGTCACTTGGATAAGCGTTGATCCCGACCTGACTCCACCGAGCCAACATATTTTGGCCAATACCGGTGGTTTCGTCAGGTCGTCGGCTTCAACCCTTAGCCTTCCTTCGACGAGCGCTTCACGCGAATTTTATAGTTGTCGATTTTCTTTTTCAGAGTGTTTCGATTGATCCCAAGAAGCTGAGCCGTCTTCACCTGATTTCCGTTTCGAGAAATCAATGCGAGCTCAATGAGAGGCTTTTCGACCTGTTCAAGGACGATGTCGTAAAGTCCCGACAGTTCGATGTTTGCATCGCGCTGTTGTTGAAAGAGCACCTCAAGCTTGCTCTTAACGAGCTTTTCGAGGCTCACAGCTTGGAGGTTTGCAACGAAGAGATTGTCTGAAGAATTGAGATTCGGTGTCATGCCCCTCGATCCAACATTTTTAGAGTGTTGACGTTTTCGCTTCGCCCTCGAAGCGACCTTTTCCTGCCACTAACTAACCATCTAACCATCGCTGTCCGTTCGCCCGACTCGTTACCGTTTCGGCCATTCGTCATGGCCGTTCGAAGCTTGGATCTGAAGAGCATGTCGTCACTTGGTTGAGCTCGAGAGCTCATCAAGATTCGCATTCTCTAAAGATCTACCTCGTCTGAGTCCTCATCTGAGTCCTGAAGACTGCCGGGTGCCGATCGAGCGAGCGTCGGAACCTAACAGAACTTCCAGCCCACGTCACCGAATTCTGCTCGATTTCGTAGCGAGAGTTTTTGTGCCGCGACGAAAAAAATTTTTCGCTTGGTCACTTCACTCAGAAACTCAACGAAACCGCACAACCAAATTCAGAGCATGACAAGGCCACAGGTTTCTGGTCGGCATTTCAAAGTCGGAACTAGGAACTTTGAATGACTTTCGGAATGACTAACTGTCGTCCTCACCAAAACCGTGCAGCTGATCTCACACTCTGTGGTTAATTTCATCGGTCCCGGTGTTGCGATCTCGTGGCAAAAGCCTCGAGGTCGGCAAAGTGGGAACGACTCAAACTCCGCGAACGTGGGGACTCCAAATAGACTTGTGAAGTTGCGTTTGCAAGCGTGCGAAGCAACCCGTCGACAAAATTTTTCCGGCAAGCCATCTTGCGTCGACGCGGCGATAGGCCGGAGACATCAAAACTTCAGCGCGTTCAAAGAGTTGGTGGCGCTGGGCAAAGTTGACGGCCCAATCGAAGTCGGATTCGCTACAAATGACGAATTTAAATTCTGTGCGATTTTTCCTATTGACATCGGCCAGTGATAAATTTCTTTCGTCAAAGCTGCCACCGGCGCCTGAATCCGGGGTTTTGACGTCGAGGATCAGCTTCACGCGCGCATCGACACCTGAGCAATCCAGACCACCCGAAGTCTCCAACGAGACATTGAAATTCAAGTCGCAAAGTCGTTGCAAGAGGAGCGGTGTTTCGCTTTGAAGCATGGGTTCGCCGCCGGTCAGGCAGACGTAGCGGGCGGGGTGGCTTTGGATGTTTTCCACAACTTCATCCACAGTCATTGATCGACCTTCATAGAAGGCATAGGTGGTGTCGCAGTAGCGGCAACGCAAATGACATCCCGAAGTGCGAACAAAGACCGTGGGCTGACCAACCCATGTGGACTCGCCCTGAATACTGAAGAAAATCTCATTTATTTTCATGGGTTGATTTTCTTGCCGGGCTCCGTCGGCGGGGTTGAGGTTTGGCGGCGTCAAAGTCGGGTTTCGCGCCACTGTCGCAGGCCTCCAAGTCGCCGTGAGCCGCACGAAAGTCAAGGTTCCTGCCCTTGAGAGGGGGCCGGACTCGCCATGCCAGCCTGAAGCCCATAAACTTGTGACATGTCAGCACTGAAGAGCCCCATCAGACCGGGTAAAAAGACCGGTGTTTTCGCCTCCAAGCCCAACCGAATTCAGCGAGATGTCATCGGCATTCTCTGGCTCGGAGCCGCGCTATTTTTGGCGGCGGCCTTGGCCACTTATCACCCCGCCGATCCTTCGCTGAACACCTTGGGAGCGATGAATTCCAATCGTGCGATCGCCAATGCCTGCGGCCTGTTCGGTTCGTTCTTGTCGGATCTTCTTCTGCAGGCCTTTGGCGCGGGTGCGTGGCTGACGGTGCTGGGCGCTTTGCGCTCGGCCTGGTTGCGCTTTCAAGAGCGCGAATCCTCGCCGTGGGTTTCGCGACTGGCGTGGGGCTTTGCTGCGATGTTAGTGCTGTCGTCGCTGCTGGCGCTTCACGGCGCTCAGGCCAAGTTGTATCAGAGTCAAATTGCATTGGGCGGCGCTATTGGCAGCATCGTTGTTCAGGGCTTAATCGCGGTCTTCAATCCACTTGGCGTGGGCCTCTTGCTTTGGTCGCTGGTCGCCGTCTTGGTGATTTTCTATTCCGAGCGCAGTCTGTCGGACTTGGCGGCGCTGTTTGTCGTCTTGGGCCGAGGCCTCCGGCGAAGCTTCGCCGCCGTGATGGCTTACGCGGGACAAGTTTTCACTTGGCCCGAGTACGCCGCAGAAACGGGTCCGGAATTGGCGCGCCCGTCACGCCTCAGGATTTTCAATTCGGCGCCCCCTGAAGCTGAGGACTTGCCGACTCCGACTCGGGCCCGCCCTAGATCTCAAGAAGTTGATGATGAGGAAGTGAGCGAAGATATGGCGGCGCAGGCCGCGGGCCCGCTGTCGCTCAAAGTTCCCAGCGATTCCGTTGAGACGGATGTTGAGGCCGAAGCGCCGGCTCCGGAGTCGGCCACGAATCGTCGCCGAGCTGTGCGATTGAAAGCGAAGGTTGAGCGCCGAATTGAAAATTGGCAACTGCCCGCGATCTCTGTTCTTGAAGATCCGCCCGCCTCGCGAGTTCGCGTTGATCGGCGTGAGATCGAGGAAAAGGCGAAGGTGATCGTCGAGAAGCTTTCGATGTTCGGCATCAAGGGCGAAGTCACCGGAGCGAAAGCCGGCCCGGCCGTGACGCTCTTCGAATATCGGCCCAATGCAGACGTGGAGCTTTCAAAGATCACCGGGAAGGCCGACGATTTAGCCTTAGCGCTCTCGGCGGAGTCGCTCAGAATCATCGCGCCGATTCCGGGGCGGGATGTGGTGGGAATTGAAACTTCCAACCAACATCGCGAAACCGTTTATCTCAAGGACATCATTGCCGATGAAAAGTTTTGGTCCAAGGACTTGAGCTTACCGCTGTGCATGGGCCGCGAGGTCGATGGCACTCCGCGGATCGTCGACTTGCGCACGATGCCGCACATGATGGTCGCCGGCCAAACCGGCTCAGGTAAATCGGTCTTCACCGTGAGTTGTATCTCGGCTCTGCTGTTTCGCCACTCGCCCAAGACTCTGCGACTGGTGTTGGTGGACCCCAAGCAAGTTGATCTGACGCTCTTCAACGACATTCCGCACTTGTTGATGCCGCCGCTGACGGAAGCGCGCAAGGCCGTCGCCGCGCTCAATTGGGCGGTCCGCGAGATGGAGAAGCGAAATCGAAGCTTCAATCGTTTTGGCGCACGCAAGCTCGAGGAGTTCAACGAAAAGGTCGAAAAACTTTCGCGCGAAGAAATCGAGAACCACGCACAGATCAACGCGGATCTTGAACTGCAGAATAAACGCAACGAGCAGTACTACTTTCAGGCCATTCCTTATGTGCTGTTTGTGATTGAAGAGTTCGGCGATCTGATGACGGTCGACAAGGATCGCGTCGAAAAAGGTGTTGTGCGCTTAGCGCAGATGGCGCGCGCCGCCGGAATTCATTTGATACTGGCGATGCAAACGCCGCGTAAAGAAGTTGTCACCGGTCTGATCAAGACAAACATTCCTGGCCGCGTGAGCTTCAAAGTCCCCAGCCTCTTGGATTCAAAAATCATCTTGGATGAGCGCGGCGCCGAGCGCCTTCTCGGAAAAGGCGATTTGCTGTTCTTGGCGCCCGGTGTTTCCAAACCCCAACGTCATCATGCACCTTGGCTCACCAACGACGAGATTGAAAAGCTTGTGAAGCATTGGAAGGACCAGGGCAACCCAGCCTTCGATGAGCTTGCAATGCGAGCCCTCGAGGGTGGTGACGAGTCCCACGGCGGCGGCGCCTATGCCGGCGGCGGAGGCGGCGGACTGGGTGATGGTGAAGGCGAAGATGAAATGTATGATCAGATTCTGGCGTGGGTGGCCTCGCAGAAAACTGTCAGCACCTCCGCGCTTCAGCGTCGCTTTAATTTAGGTTATCCGCGAGCGAGTCGGCTGATCGACACCTTCGAGCGCGAGGGTGTTGTGGGTCCGGCAAACGGATCTAAGCCGCGCCAGGTGCTGGTGCAGCCGATGCCTTCGCCCTGACTTAAGTCCAGTGAGCTGCCCTCGTTGAGTGTGCAAAATCGGCGCTACTGATCGCTTAAGTGCCTGCGCTTCCACAGCATTCCATGAGGCCAAGTGGCCATTGGCCTCGGCGCATTCGGAACTTCAATGAATTTTCAATGAGTTCAAAGGCTTAGGCGTGCACTTGCACACGCAAGTGTGGCAGCTCACAGTTGACACGACCTTCGGCGGTGGGATGATGAACGCATTCTGTGTGCGAAGGCCTGGCGGCTTCATGGTGGGGCTCTCGAAGTCATCGCACCCATACTTTTGAATGCGTTGTCGACGGGATGTCGGCGACGGCTCAGTTCAAGGAGGACGAAATGTTGGCGATGAAAACAAAAGCAATTCGACGCGCGTTTGCGGCCGTTTCGGCGACTGTGATGGCGCTTGTGGCCTCGATCGGGATTTCGACGGCGACTCAAGCCTCGATCCCAGTTCTGACCGACAGCCTGGTGATTTTGCCGGCAGGTAATGTCGGCGCGATGGCTCTGAAGTGGAAAGTTGGCGACAAAGCCAGCTACAAAATGAGCGGCGGTTTCATCAACGGTACAGCTGAAATGTATGTTCGCGAGGACAACGGCACTGAGATTTGGGTTCAGCAAGACATGAATCTCGGATTCTTGGGCCAGCAGAAAGTTGAGATTCTCTATGACAAAGCGACGGGCCAAGTGAAAAAGATTTTGGCCAACGGTCAAGAGCAGCAACTGCCGAATCAAAACGATATCGAACTCTTGGAAACTAAAGAGGACCGCGTGACCGTTCCTGCCGGCACTTTTGATGCGATCTACGCCAAAGTGAAGGACAAGAAGAACAATCAAATCCAAGAAGCTTGGCTGAATCCCAAGGAAGTGCCGATCAATGGTTTGTTGAAAACGATCTCGGACAGCCAAATGGGCAAGATCAGCCTCGAGCTGACGGCGAAGCACTTCGCTCCTTGAGCATTCAAAGTTGATTCGGAGCCGCGGCGAGTGTTGAAGTGAGTCGTCAACTTAAGGGAAGATGCGACACATGAAACTGAGCTGCGGCGAGAAAATTCAAAGTCTCAAACGAGAGGCCGTCAGCGGGACGGCCTCTTGCATTTTCAATCCGCGTGCTCTTTTCGTCGCGGGCGTGCTGCTGGGAGCGATGGGCGCAGGGCACGTGATGCCGACTTTCGCTCAAGCAGAGTCGATGAGGGCTGAGCTTCCGGCGGTGACAAAGTCGCGGGAACTCTTACTTAAGAATGATCGAGCGGGCGCACTGCAGCTCCTGACGCAGGCTCTCGGCGGAACGCCCTCGACCGTCCTCAAATCTGGACAAAACAAATCGAGTGGAGTGAAAGTCGCGACCGCGCCAAAGGCCGCAACCCTCACTCGCGCTCAACGACAAGAGTTGCTGACGGCCTTGCGTGAGACACGTGAGATCTTTCTCACTGAGCGCGGACAAGCGCAGTACTCTTTGGCCGCAAGTCTTTGGCTGCAGAAACCTCGCGAGGCCCTGCAAGCTCTCGAAAGCGCACAGGCTTCTGAGAAGGGCAATTCGCTGGTGACTCAGCTCATGGCTCGGGCTTGGTTGCGCGTGCAAGATTGCGCGCGTGCAAAGCGCGAGTTGCAAACTTTGGCTTCCGCCCAAGCTGGCGAGGCCGCGGGCCTGTCAGCCGAAGTTCAGCTGCTGCAACTTCAGCAACAACTTTGTGGCTGGGAGCAAGAGTCCACGACCAAGATCTTCAAAGCGCCGCAAAGTCCTGAGCTACTCCCCTATGAAATCTTCATCAAGAGGCTGGTTTTCAAAGACGCGATTCGCCGCCGCGACTTGAAGTCCGCACAGGCGACCATTGCAGCCTGGGAGGCGATCGACCCACAGGATCCTGAGCTCTGGTGGGCGAAGTGGCGTGCCTCGCGAAGCACGGATGCGGCTGCAGGCCGCGTCGGCCAAGAAGGAAGCATGGAAGCCGAGAATCCCCTCGGTGATTTCAATGCAGGTCGGAAATACATTTCTATGTGCACGGACTTGTCGCCGCGTCGTCGCGCCAAGTATGAATTGGATCCTGAGCTGTGCGAGCGCGTGGACAAAGTTGAAAGTGAATTGAAGAATATGGAACAAAAGCCCTGATCGAGCAGCTCGTGATCAAGGAGCGCTTTCTTCATAATCCAGGCAGATGACCCGCAACGGGAACGAGGGCCACACATTGACGAGATTCCATAGCCAGATGCCGCAAATGCCAAGGCCAGCGCTTCTGATTTTTTGCCTGTTCGCGATGCTCGCGGGATGTGGCGTGAAGGGCAAGCCATTGCCACCTCAGCGCCCACCGGAGATTGGTCGTGGCGCGCCCACCTACAAGCGCACAGGCGCTGAGCTTCAGCCGAGTGTTGCGCCTTCACCCACGCCCGTCGCGCGGCCAGAGGCCTCGCCATGATGCTCAATCGTCAGTTTTCGAAGCTTGAGGCCGCTGGCAACGATTTCATTTTTCTGGATGCGCAGTCTTGGTCGTCGCCGAACGCCAAGCAAATTCAGAGCTGGTGCGATCGCGTTTTTGGCGTGGGTGCCGACGGACTTGTGCGCATGAGTTTGATTTCGCCGAAAGAGTCGAGCTGGGAATTCTACAACCGCGATGCCTCAAAGGCTGAGATGTGCGGTAATGCCGCGCGGGCGGCAGCCGCCTGGCTTGCGGATCGAGGCGTACAGTTTCCACATTTGCTTCGGACTGAGTTTGGCGAAGTTGTTTTGGATCAAGCGGCGGGTGGTCGCTGGAGCGCTCAACTGGATTACACGCATCGACCGCTCCGGCAAATTGCAGTTCAGTCTCAAGGTCAACTTGGGCAACTGGTGAACACCGGCGTGCCGCACTTGGTGTTGATGCAGACTCAGGCACTCAACGTGAGCGAGGAACTTCGGCGCGAGGCGCGCGCGCATCGCTTTCCGAAGGAGGCCGGACCCGACGGCGCGAATGTGACTTATGCGTGGCGCGAAGGCGATGTGATTGAAGTGATGACCTTCGAACGCGGCGTCGAGGACTTCACGCTCTCATGTGGCACAGGAATGTTGGCTGCGGCCGTTGTCGCGAGCGGCGCCTTGTCGGGCGACAAGTGGCCTGCGTCTGGCGTGAAAATTCGACCGCGACTTTGTCCTACGGCGGCCCTTGAAGTGCGCAGTGAGAGCTTCCCGCGCGAACTTATTTTGATCGGTCCCGCTCGGCTTGTGTTCGAAGGACGCTTCAAGCATCTTGATTGACGACCTCGGCCCTCGAAAACCAAGTCGTCGATTTGGCGATTTGCAGTATGGAGTTCGCTATGACTCAGTCTCCGCACCCAAGTTCAACCACGACGAATCCAGCATGGAGTGGCGTTCTCACAGCCCTCGTCACTCCGTTTTGGAGCGGAGAGATTGATTGGGATTCACTGCGAAAGCTCGTGCGCACACAGCTCGATGGCGGCGTGCAGGGTTTGGTGGTGGGCGGCACGACCGCGGAGAGCCCGACGTTGACGGCCGATGAGAAGCGGAAGCTGTTTGAATTTGTAAAGTCTGAAGTGGCCTCGGCCGTACCGCTGGTCATGGGGACGGGCAGTAACAGCACGGCAGAAACCGTGCAGGCGACTCGCGCGGCCAAAGAGTGGGGTGCGGCCGCCGCACTTGTGGTGGTTCCCTACTACAACAAACCTCCGCAGCGCGGATTGGTGGCGCACTTTCGCGCTGTTGCGCAGGCGAGTGATCTGCCGGTGATCTTGTACAATGTGCCTTCGCGCACCATCACCGCGCTCTCGCTCGAGAGTATTGTGGAGTTGAGTCGTGTCTCGGGCATTGTCGCCATCAAAGAAGCCAGTGGTGATCTCAAATTCGGCGAACAAATCGCCAAGCAGACGCAGCTTCTGCTGAGCTCTGGGGACGATGGTACGGCACTCGCACTCGCAGGAGTCGGCGGCCGCGGTGTGATCTCTGTGATCTCGCACCTCATCCCGCGTGAGTTTGCGGAACTCTTCAAGCTTGCGGTCGGCGGCGATGCGGCCACGGCACAACGGCGCTTCGATGAAAAGTACAGCGGCCTGAATTCACACTTGTACTGCGAGGCCAATCCCATTCCCGTGAAGTATGCGTTGTGGAAAATGGGGATCATTCGTTCGCCGGAGTTGCGACTGCCGCTCATGGAACTGGATCCAACGCATCGAAATTTAATGGATCAACACTTACGCACAGGAGGGCTTCTGTGAGTCGTGTGTTGAAACTTGCGGTCGCGGGCCTGAGCGGTCGAATGGGACAAGAAGTTCAGCGGGTGGCGAAGCAACACGCATGTGTGGTGGTGGGCGGCTTGTCGCGAACTCAATCAAGCTTGGCGGCGATGTCGGAACGACCTGATGTCGTGATTGATTTTTCCTTGCCCGAGTTCACCGCACAGGTCGTGCGCGAATGTCTGACTCACAAAACTCCGCTCGTCAGTGGCGTGACCGGTTACGCCGCGACAGAGCTTCAGGCCTTACAAGACGCGGGAAAACAAATTCCGGTGGTTTGGTCGGCGAACATGAGTGTAGGTGTGCAGATTTTGTTGCGCGCTCTCGAGTCACTTCGAGGAGCTGAGGGCTTTGATTTGGTGATGGAAGAGATTCACCACGCGCAAAAGCGCGATGCCCCTTCGGGGACGGCCAAGCTGATCCGCGATGAAACTGAAAAGCGCAGCGGAAGGCGAATTGAACAGATTCACTCGCTGCGAGGTGGCGGAGTGGTGGGTGTGCATCGCGTGCTGGCTCTTGGCCCGAACGAGAGCTTGAGCTTTGAACATGCGGCCCAAGATCGCGGCGTCTTTGCCAGCGGCGCCTGTCGCGCCGCACAATGGCTGGTGAAGCAAGGGCCCGGCTTCTATTCGCTCGGCGATGTACTGAACGGCTAGATCAAGATCATTTCTGTACGACGAGATGACGAAGCTCATCGTCCCGGTGGTGGGCGGGCTCGGCGCAGGTCACTGAACTTCAGATGCCGTGAGCGTCGTGAGTTGATTTATCATTCCGAGCGCCCTAAACCCGAGGCATTGTACGAAGCAAAAAAAGGGAGTTCCCGATGAAGTTTTTCATCGATACGGCTGATATCAAAGAAATCAAAGAAGCGAACCTGCGCGGCTGGGTGGATGGCGTGACAACCAATCCAACTTTGGTGGCAAAGACTGGCAAGCGACATCATGAGTGCATTGCCGAGATCTGCCGTGAAGTGAAGGGGCCGGTTTCAGCGGAAGTGATCAGCCTGACTTCGGACAAAATGTATGCGGAAGGCCGCGAGTTGGCGAAGATCGCCGACAACGTCGTTGTGAAGATCCCGATGTGCGAAGAAGGTCTTGTGGCCGTTCGCCGGTTTGCCGCAGAAGGAATCAAGACCAACGTCACGCTCGTTTTCTCACCCCT
The DNA here is from genome assembly GCA_002344785.1 of Bdellovibrionaceae bacterium UBA2339. GTDB lineage: Bacteria > Bdellovibrionota > Bdellovibrionia > Bdellovibrionales > JAMPXM01 > UBA2339. The sequence continues at coordinate 41,249 of DDUL01000036.1, read as the reverse complement.
GCAGGCCTTGATGGTTGCAAAGGCTGGCGCCTCGATGGTGTCGCCATTTGTGGGTCGACTCGATGATATTTCAAACGTCGGAATGGATTTGATCGAGAACATCCGCACTTTGTTTGTAAATTATGATTACAAAACAGAGATTTTGGTCGCTTCGATTCGCCATCCAGTTCATGTGCTCGAGGCGGGTTTGATCGGGGCGGACATCGTGACCTGCCCCCTCAAAGTGATTAAGCAATTGGTTAATCACCCCCTGACGGATGCGGGTATTCAGCAGTTCCTGAAGGATGCGGAGAAGGTTCCGCAGTGATGCGGCTGAGTAGTCAGATTTTGCGGGCTGGGCGAGGCCTGGCCCTCACTCTTCTTTGGCTTTGGATCGGCCTATTCACACAGGCCTGTCAGACCAAAGCGATGATCAACGAAGTCATGTTGCCTTTGGCCGTTGTTCGTAAGGTGATTCTCGACCATGTTCCAGTGGGCGTGATCGATGAAAGTCGCAACGGTCGCACCATCACTTCCGATTGGTTTGATCCCCGAGATCTTGATCAGCCCGCAGAAGATAAGCGCATTCGCGCCCGTGCTGTTGTGACCATCCTCAACTCACGACGACCCTATGCCGTCGATGTGAAGGTGGAAAAGCAGGTCAAACTGCGTGGTCAAAACAAGTATCGCGACGAGGGCCTGGATCGTGACCTCGCCCGCGCTGTTGGCGCTCGACTTCGCGAGGCCCTGGCTAACCGTCCAGCCGACGTCAACGTCATTGACGACTTTCGCGCCTTTTGAATAGCCTAGATCAGTCAGCACAATTTCTACGCATGAGGCGTGGATAATTTGGCCGAAGGCCAATTCAAGTCGCCGTGGACCTGATGTCACGGCATTGGAGCATGGATGCCCCTGAACGCCGATGACTCATACGAATCATCGCCAGAGTCCACGAAGATCTTTGCATCTTCGTTGGAGCCGGTTCACGAACGAAGTTCAAGCGGACTTCCGCGGGCTCGCGCATTTCAATTCTTATCGGCGAAGGCTCAAGGCATTCGGTCGGCAATCCAGTCGCTCCAATCGGTTCAAGCGCTCAAGTCGATTCGCCAAGTTCGCATTCAAGATGTGAGGCGTGAGCCAAGTTCAAGATTTGCGACACATCCGACATTCACAATTTTCGCAAGCTCCGGAGTGAAGTCCGCACTGATTCTGACAGGATTTCTCGCTTATGCCGGTGGCCCGCAGATCTTGGGTGACGGATTTGAAGTGGAAGAGGTTTACCAGGCCGTCATGCCGACGGCGCGGCAGACGGATCGCGTGATCAGCGAGGGCATTGTTTTGAAGCTTGATCGCGAAGCGCCACCCGTGGTGGCGCTCGAAGAAGCTCTGCGCGAGGATCCGTGGACGCAAATCGATTCACCTGTTGGGTTTGAAGTGCCTTCAACAGCCCTTCGTGTGAGCTCGACAAGAAATGCACCTGCACATGTCGTCGGCGGAGTTCGGCTTTCAAGTGAAGAGCTGGGATTGAGAATCGCGCGTGAAATCCAGCGCGACAATGAACGCCTGGCGGCGCATCGTCAGACTCTCGAGCGCCGAGAAGCTGCTGCCGTTGATTCGCGAAATTTCCCGAGCGCGGCCCCGGCGCTGCCGAAAGTCAGCATCGTACCTCAGGCCGTGAACAGCGTTCCTGCTGAGGCAAAGCCGGCGACCAAGGTCGTCGACTCGCCGTCAGCGATCGCACCCTCTATTGTGATCTCAGCCTCGCAAGTCGGTTTGTCGCGCGATCAAATCCTCGCTGCATTCTTGAGTCCGATCCTACAATCTGAATCAGCGGCAGCGAATCGCCGAGAAGTCGCGGCGGCGCGAGCACAAGCTTCAAAAGTCGAGTCGGCTCGCCCGGCGACGACGGACCCGCGAGTCACGGCTATTCTTGAAAATGCGCGGGCGGCTCGTCGTCCCCAGGAAACTGAAAGCATCACCACGGCAACAGGTGTCGCCAATCCCTCAGTCGCGCCTGTTCACCGCCAAGTCATGGTGAGTGGATCGCTTGAATTCGCCGAAGGTCTGGCTCTCACGCATCCTGCGGACTCGCTGGTCGTGTTACGCGAAGACAGAGGCCGACTTCATGAAGCTGGCGTGGTTTGGGTCAAGGAAGCGCGTTACGAAATTTTCTTAGAGTCGTTGCAGGGGCATCTGGTGGCGGAGCTTCGCACTCCGCAGGGAACAGTCGTTGGTCGCGGTCGAGTGAATCTCTCATCTGTGGTCAGTCGTCTTGAGGAGCTGCATCGCGATCGCGCCGAGAACAAACGCGTCGATGGTGTATCGCTTCGATTGGCACCGACGGCGCCGGGAGTCTTTGGTCATACGCAGTCAGCGTACACAGTGGGTGCCCATCAACAACCTTTGAAGAGCGGACGTGTCGTCGCGCAGGGAACCAATCTCGGGACGCGCACGCAAGCGAACGGACAATTTCGCGACCCGCGCTTTGCTGACGGCTCAAGACCATTGCTTGAGGCGCGCGCGCAAGAACATCTTCCGACTCAGGCTCTGGCAAGCGTGGGGACGAATACGCAACTCACACTCATTCCACAAAAGATGGCCGCGACCATTCGCGAACTTGTGGCGGATCAAGTGACGCCTCAAGATACGACGCCCCAAGCGATGGCCGAGATGGGCATGATTTGGGGTCGAGTCCTCCGGCGCGGAGAAGGTGTCGCAGGCGCTCGCGTGGAGCCGATGTCGAGCGGCGTTTCTGCCGTCGTCTACTTCAACGACTTGCTCATTCCGGATCCGAGTCTTGAGCAAACCTCAGCGAATGGCTGGTTCGTGATTCCCTACGCGCGACAAGGTGGTCATGTCCTGCACGTGAATTTGGGAACGAGATGGTCAGACCCCATGGTCGTCGGCGTGAGTCCGGGATCCGTGGCGCAAGTCGAAGCGGAAATCACGCGTGGCTCGGAAGTCTTCGTCAGAGGTTTAGATGCGTTCCGACCTGACTGGCCTTTGCATGTCGAAGTTCGACCCATGCTGCATCGTCGAGGTCGGCGTGTGGCCGTGGATCGCACGCAAGAGTCGACGCTGCGAGTGGCGCACGCCAATCAAGACATCGCCTTGGATTTGGATGCTGGACCTGAGTACATCCGCACGCGGATGATTCTTGATCCTGAGCGCCGCGATCTCAATATGCCGATGCTCCCGCGCGGTTGGCTTGAGAAAATTCGCAGCCAGGTGAAGCACAACGGTGCGCCCGCAGAGGGCGTTGTCGTCGGGTTCTTCCAGGGCCAGCGCTTTCAATTGAAAGTCAGCGAGGCTTGGCGGACGGAGAATACACGTGTGGTGTACTTCGATTCGCGAGGCGAAGTGACGGCAGCGCCCTATGGAGAACCCGGCGGCGGCTTCGTGATCTTTGGTGTGCAAGAAGGCGTGCACAACATCGTGGTGGGGCTTGAGGGCTCGGACCGCGTGTTCGCAACAACGGCTTGGGTGGAATCATCCACGCCGATGGTCATCAATCATTGGCTGCGGTAAGTCGCTCTGAACCCTGATCATACATGTAGGCTTCCACGGCAGATCGTGCATCTGACGGCACGTGAATCACGTAGCCGCGTGGAAGTTTGCCTTTGCGCAAAGCGATCTTCTCGAACTCAGGGTTGATCGAAATGAACTCTTCCATCGACAGACCCGCGACTTTGATGATTTCCGTGACCAGCGTTGGGCGCGGAACTTTCACGGGTTTGACGAGGGCTTGTTCCATGCGAATCACATCGGGGAAGAGACGATCGCTGTAGCGTTCGGCGTAAAGTGCGGCGAGAAAGCACGGAAAGAAATTCGTCGAAGCAAAGTCAAAGCGACGCGATTGATAGCGTTCGATCACTGTTGCAAAGTCCTTGGAGCGTGCCGCTTGCGAAGCTTTACGCACGCCACCCGGTCCATGATTCCAAGCCGTCAGCGCGAAGGGCCAGCTGCGACCCAAGATCATGTAGTTTTCTTTCATCAAACGAGCCGCGGCCTCCGTGCTCTTGAATACCGACTTTCGCTCATCGACGACGGAGTTCACCGTGAGGAACTTCCGTCCTGTGTTCTCCATAAACTGCCAAACACCTACGGCGCCGACTTTGGAGTGAGCCTCTTTATTGAAACTCGACTCCACCAGCGGCAATCTCGTCAGTTCAAGCGGCAAACGGTGCTTGGCGAAAATCTCTTCCATCGTCGGCCAATAACGCGGCCCACGAGCCAAGCCTTCGGCGAAGAAATCGCGCTGACCTGTTTGTACACGAACCTCGCGCGCTGCGCGCTGGGCCTGTCGACGCAAGTCGCCCGGCAGGGCCTTCAGCGACTCGATCACTTGGGGCAGCTCGCGCTGAAGATCGGGGTCATCGCTCTTGGCATTTTCGCCTCGAAGCGCGATGAGTTTCAGGGCCTCGCGAACCAGCTTCGCTTCTCCACTCACCACGCGATCCGCGACTTGATTACGCTGCCAGCGCCGCTTGGGATGGCTGGCGTTCACGATGGGTTCAACATCGACGACCTTATAAATGACCCACGGAAAGTCGGCATGATGAATGACTTTTTTGTTGGAGTCGTAGAGCGAATAAATCTTCAGCCAAAACTCAACCCGCTCCTCGAGTCCCGGGGAAATGTTCTCAACTTTGAACTCATCGCGAATTCGATTCTCCCGATCTTCCAGAACAACACGCGGGTCAAACTCGGGAACAAATGCGGCCGTAGGGATCTGTGGCAGTCGGGCCAACTGTGTGCCTTTGATCGAAGGTTCGGCGTCCATCACACCCGCAGCAACTTCTAGAGCTGACTTGTGTTCCGCATGGCGCACCCACAACGTCATCAAAGATGCCGCGATCACCACGAAGGCCAATGCGACCCGCGCTTGGCGCAGTAACTTAAGGTTGAGATGTCGCAGCCACGACATGAAGGCTCCTTGGGGCTCGTCCCGACTTCCACCGGGGGTGTAGAAGGGCGGGGCGGAACTTGCGGAATCTCTTGGATTCGTTACGAGTTTGGGGAGCAATCGAGGTGCCGTCCTGAGCTGGCTGGAGGCCTGTTTAACAAGCCTTTAGCGATTTTGGCGTGGCGTAGGCGGGGTCCGGGTGCCGAAAATTGTCAGCCTTTTCGCTGGGCTCTTGCGCGGGCCGCTGGGCGGAGGTTGCCGTCGTCGATGCCGTGGGGGCATGCTGAAGTTGGCGGGGTGAGCATGAGCCGAGTCTATATTTCGAGTTCACAAGATTGTTTTGTGCGGGTTCTCGCGACAACGCTTGTGAGTTTCTGGTTTTCTTTGTCCGCATCCGCCGCGGCAACCAGTCAGCAAGAGTTGCTGCAGTCATTTCAAGAGCCACCGGACGAGTTCGCTGGTCGCCTCGTCATGAATGGCATTGAGTATGAGAAATTTAAGGATTTCTTGTCATGGCCCTTGGTGACGGTTCGATATCGGCACGAGATCAACGAACTGCGATTCACCTACGCGAACAAACTGGCTCAAGAAGCTCTCGCAAAGGGCGCCAAAGAATATCCCAAGGGAGCGGCTTTCGTAAAAGTCGGCTACATCACCAAAGAAGATCCCGCCTTCGCGAGTTCCGCAATTCCTGCGGGTCCGATGCGTGTGCAAATCATGCTGCGAGATTCAAAGTCCTACGCTGATACGGATGGTTGGGGCTACGCACTCTTCAATAGTGATGGGCGCACGCTCAACGGCGATCCCAAAGTGCGCGCCATGGCCTGCGCGGCTTGCCACAGGTTGGTGCCGGATCGTGGGTATGTATTCTCGCAAATGATGAAACATGAGCCCTTCGAGCTTGCCGTCAAAGCCATGCTACAAGAAAGTTCAGCGGCAGCGTCTGGCCAATCTGGGAGTGGCCTTGCGGGCAGCGGCAAGCCGATCTCGACAGACACAGGCCGGGTGAAGTTTGAAGATCTCGATATCAAGAAAGTTCCCCGGACTTCGCTTTTGTGGAATTTCATTCGCGAGGGAAAGACGCCTCGAAGTCTCGTCGGCGAACTGCGCAAACATTCGTTCGGCGGCACGTTTAACGAAATTCTTCCGACGCTCGTGAAGGAAGTGAAACGCAGCAAGCGACCTGCGCTGTTGGCTTCGGATGACTTTTTCCGATTTGCGCTTGTGCGCCAAGCGGGTGGGGTGGTGGCGAAGGCGTCGCGCGAAAAGCGCGAAAGCCCCTGCCAAGCACCCCAAGAGCCTTATCTGCTCATCTACACGCGTGAAACAAAAACCCCGGCGCCAATTGGCCAAGTCAATCGACGAACGACTTTTGAAGAAGTCCGAGCCTGCTTCTGAATTGAGGGCAGAACATCGAGAGGTTCGGCTTAAATCGTGATGGTTTCACGGTAAAGTCCGAAGACTTTTCTCAACACGTCTGCGATTTCGCCCAAGGTCACGTTGTTTTCGACGGCCTCGACAAAGAGAGGCATGAGATTCGCGTCGCCTTCGGCAGCATGTTGAATGCGACCCAAGTACTTCGCGACGACAACTTGATCGCGCCGAGCTTTGAATTTTTTGAGTCGTTCGATCTGCTCTCGGGCCGTGGCCTCGCTCACCTTGAGAATGTCGGGTTTGTGGGTCTCGGCCTGTGTGAATTCATTCACGCCAACCACAATCTCTTGTTTGGACTCAACGGCTCGCTGGTACTCATACGCGGCCTGTTGAATTTCACGTTGAATCCATCCCGTCTCAATGCATTTGACGACGCCACCGAGATCTTCGATGCGCGCGATGTATTCGCTCGCTCGTCGTTCCAGTTCATCGGTGAGCCACTCCACATAATAGGAGCCGGCAAGCGGATCAATCACGTCGGCAACACCGCTTTCGTGCGCGACGATTTGCTGCGTGCGCAATGCAATGGTCGCCGCCTTCTCTGTCGGCAAGCCGAGAGCCTCATCCATGGAATTGGTGTGCAGCGATTGCGTGCCGCCCATGACAGACGCCAGCGCCTGCAGAGTCACGCGGACGATGTTGTTCTCAGGTTGTTGCGCGGTGAGTGTCGAGCCTGCGGTCTGTGAGTGAAAGCGAAGCTTCCAGCTCTTTTCGTCTTGGGCCTCGAAGCGATCGCGCATGATCTTCGCCCACATTCGACGTGCGGCGCGGAACTTGGCAATCTCCTCGAGAAAGTTATTGTGCACGTTGAAAAAGAACGACAATCGACCAGCGAAATCATCGACATCGAGGCCGGCATCAATGGCCGCCTGCACATAGGTGATGCCGTTGGCGAGCGTGAAAGCGATCTCTTGCGCCGCGGTCGAGCCGGCTTCGCGAATGTGATAGCCGGAAATGGAAATCGTATTCCAGTTGGGAACTTCTTTGGCACAGAATTCAAAAATATTGGTGATGAGGCGAAGGCTTGGGCGCGGAGGATAAATGTAAGTTCCCCGAGCGATGTACTCTTTCAATAAGTCATTCTGAATCGTGCCGGTGATCTGATCGGCCCGCACCCCGCGGCGTTTGGCGACAGCTATGTAAAGCGCCAGCAAAATTCCCGCTGTGGAGTTGATGGTCATGGACGTGGAGACTTTCTCCAACGGCAAATCCTTGAGCAAAATCTCCATGTCTTCGATCGAAGAAATCGCCACGCCGACCTTTCCGACTTCGCCGGTCGCCATGACGTGATCGGAGTCGTAACCCATCTGTGTGGGAAGATCGAAGGCCACGCTTAGGCCTGTTTGTCCCTTTTCAAGGAGCAACTTGTAGCGTTCGTTGGACTCGCGAGCTGAACCGAAGCCGGCATATTGTCGCATCGTCCAGAGACGACCCCGATACATGCTTTCTTGTACGCCGCGCGTGAATGGAAACTTACCGGGCTCACCCAAATCTTCAGCGGCTGTCGAGTTCAGGCCTGGCCAGTCACCCGCGTCGTAGGCGGGCTTGATCTCGATTCCACTGGAGGTGCGGAAGTTTTCTTTGCGCGACTTCGCCATCACTTCACCGGTTCAAACAAGACGAGGGTTTGGCCAGATTCCACAGAGTCGGCAGGCTTCACCAAGATGTCTTTGACACGAACTTCGGCTGAAGCGCGCATTTCGTTTTCCATCTTCATGGCTTCCATGATGAGGACGGGTTGTCCGGACTTCAGCACGTCACCCTTGTTGACCAACACCTTGACGATCTTACCCGGCATGCCGGCGACCAAGTTCTCACCGCCGCCAATGAGCGAGCCCTTCTTCAAGGATTCGTGCAGCAGGGCCTCATCGTTGTAGATCTTCACTGTGCGAAAGCTGGAGCGAGTGTAGACGTTGTAATCAATCCCCGAACCATAAACGTCGATCAGATAAGATCCGCCGTTCCAAATCAGGTTCACGATGTTCTCGACAATACGATAGTCGTCCTTCGAAATTTCGTAGCGAACCCACTCGCCGCCCTCTTCTTGCAAGGCGATCTTCCAAGACTTCTTGGTTTCGTTCACTTCAATCTTATAGGGCTTAGTTTGTCCGGGCCGCGTGAGGTCTCCGCCGAGATCAGCTTCGAAAAACATTTGCGCCTCCTTCTTACTGATCCCGCAAGGTTGTCGATCGACCGACCGACTGCCAGCGGCTCAAAGTGTTGTAGTCCGACACCGACTTCGCGCGCTTCTCGTTGTAGGCGGCGATGGCCGCTGTGATGAGGAACACGTGATCATCGACGCTGCGGAAAAGCTTGGGCATTTTGATTTCCAAATCTTTGTCGCAGAACTGTGTCGTGTAGCTGCCGTCCAAGAACTTGGGCGACTGCAGAATCGACTTGTGCATCAAAATGTTGGTTTTGATTCCCGTGAGCGTGAACTCGGTCAGCGCGCGGTCCAATCGACGAATCGCTGTTTCGCGATTCGGTCCCCACGCGATCAGCTTGGCTACCATCGGATCGTAGAAGATCGGCACTTCGTAGCCTGGGTAGGCATAGGAATCCAAGCGGATGAAGGGGCCCTGCGGATGGCGGCAACGACGAATGAGGCCGGGCGAAGGCTGATAGGTCAGCGGATCTTCAGCGCAGATTCGCGCCTCGATCGCATGGCCACGTTGCACGACGTCTTCTTGTTTGAACGATAGCGGGCGTCCTGAGGCGACAAAGATCTGCTCTTGCACCAAATCAATGCCTGTCACCATTTCCGTAACAGGATGTTCGACCTGTAAGCGCGTGTTCATCTCCATGAAGAAGAATTCTTTGGTAATATTGTCGAAGATGAATTCAAAGGTGCCGGCGCCTTGATAGCTCAGTGCCTTCACGGCCTTGATCGACACATCTCCCAAACGATGTCGCACCTCGGGCGGAACCGACGGCGAGGGCGACTCTTCGATGATCTTCTGATTTCGTCGCTGAATCGAGCACTCGCGTTCAAACAGGTGCACGGCGTTTCCGTGTTGATCGCCGAAAACCTGAACTTCGATGTGCTTCGGGTTCTGAATGAAGCGCTCGATGTAAACGGTGTCGTTCTTGAAATAGTTGAGGCCTTCACTGCGCGCGGCTCGATAGGAGCTTTCAAGCTCACTCATTTCGCGCACGATTCGCATGCCTTTTCCGCCTCCACCGGCGGTCGCCTTGATCATCACGGGGAGGCCGATTTTTTCGACCACTTTCTTGGCATCTTCGATGGTGTCAACTGGGCCACCGCTTCCGGGGACAGTCGGCACACCCGCATCGCGCATCAGGCGAATTGCGGAGATCTTATCACCCATCGCGCGAATGTTGTCGGGGGTCGGGCCGATGAAGGTGACGCCAGCTTTCTTGAGAGCCTCAGCGAACTCAGCGTTCTCGGACAAGAATCCGTAGCCGGGGTGAACCGCATCGGCGCCGCATTGCTTGATGGCCTTCAGGATGTTGTCGATGTTCAGGTAAGATTCTTTCGAGGGCGCCGGGCCGATGTTGTAGGCCTCATCAGCGAGCAACACATGCAATGAGTTTCGATCGGCGTCCGAGTACACGGCGGCCGATGCAATGCCCAACTCACGACACGCGCGAATCACGCGCAAGGCGATCTCGCCTCGATTCGCGATCAGAACTTTTTTAAAGGGGGGATTGAATGTCATTCTCGCTCCACTTTTTAAGTTGAGGTGAGAGGCCCCACCGGGGGGCCTCCTCTAGGAACTTACAGAGCCCTTAGAGAGGGATATTGCCGTGTTTCTTGGGCGGGTTAGAGTCGCGTTTGTTCTTCAGCATCTCGAGGGCGTCGATGACACGTCGACGCGTCATCGCCGGTTCAATCACTTCATCGACATATCCAAGCTCCGCCGCCACATAGGGATTGGCAAACTTCTCTTCATACTCAGCAACCAGCTTGGCCTTTTCCGCCACGGGATCTTTCGCTTTCTTCATGGCTTCACGGAAAATGATGTTCACCGCTCCATCCGCACCCATCACGGCGATCTCGGCGGTCGGGTAGGCGAGGTTCACATCGCCACGCAGATGCTTGGAGCTCATCACGCAGTAGGCGCCGCCATAGTTCTTGCGGGTGATCACGGTGACTTTCGGCACGGTGGCCTCCGCGTAGGCGTAAAGCAATTTTGCGCCGTGAGTGATGATGCCGTTCCACTCTTGATCTGTGCCCGGCAAAAATCCCGGTACGTCGACGAAGGTGACGATCGGAATGTTGAAAGCGTCGCAGAAGCGAATGAAGCGCGCGGCCTTTCGCGAAGCTTCGATGTTCAAGCATCCAGCCAGTACGGCAGGTTGGTTGGCGACGATCCCCACCGAGCGTCCGTTGTAGCGTGCGAAGCCGACAATGATGTTCTTCGCGTAATGCTGATGGATCTCGAGGAAGTAGCCTTCGTCGACGGTCATCTTGATGAGCTCAAGCATGTCGTAGGGCTTTTTCGGATTGTCGGGAATGAAAGTGTTGAGCGATTCCTCGACGCGATCTGGTCGATCTGTGGTCGGCACGATCGGCGGTGAATCCACATTGTTCGGCGGCAGGAAGTTCAAAAGCTCGCGAATCAACAGCAAGCAGTGCTTGTCATCATTGGCCGCGAAGTGGGCGACACCGGATTTGGACGAGTGCGCTGACGCGCCTCCGAGCTGTTCTTTGGTGACGTCTTCATGCGTGACGGCCTTGATGACGTCAGGGCCGGTGACGAACATGTAGCTCGTGTCTTTAACCATGAAGATGAAGTCGGTGATGGAGGGCGAGTAAACCGCGCCACCGGCCGATGGTCCCATGATGGCGGAGATCTGCGGCACCACGCCGGACGCCAGAGTGTTTTTCAAGAAGATATCCGCGTAGCCCGCAAGAGCCTCGACGCCCTCTTGAATGCGCGCTCCACCCGAATCATTGATGCCAATGATCGGCGCGCCATTTTTCATCGCCATTTCCATGATCTTCAAAATCTTGTTGGCCTGCGTGCGCGACATCGATCCGCCAAAGACGGTGAAGTCCTGCGAGTAGACGTACACGGGCTTACCATTGATGCGGCCGTAGCCGGTGATGACGCCGTCGCCGGGAATGCGTTTGTCGCCCATGCCGAAATTCTGCGAGCGATGAGTGACGAAGCGATCCATCTCAACGAAGCTTCCGGGATCCAGCAAAACATCGAGGCGTTCGCGCGCCGATAGGCGGCCGCCCTCTTTGTGCTTGGCGATCTTGTCGGCGCCTCCGCTGACCAGGGCCGCTTCGTTCAGGCGCTCAAGCTCTGCAACTCGCGCGGCTGTGGTTTTGGGTTCTGTTTGCATCGTCGCCATCTGCGACCTCCCAAAGTGAGTTCGCCGACAAACGCGTCGGCGAGAAAATTGAAAAACAAAAATTTAAGGATAGCTGCGCCCGTAAAGACGCGGGAACGGAATCGTCTCACGAACATGCGGCAGTCCGCAGATCCAAGCGACGGTACGCTCAATCCCCAAGCCGAAGCCGGCGTGGGGGAAGCTTCCGTAGCGGCGCAAATCCATGAACCAAGCGAAGTCTTTCTCTTGCAGCTCGTGCTCTTTGATTTTGCGCTGGAGAATCTCGAGGTTGTCCTCGCGTTGTCCACCGCCGATGATTTCGCCGTAACCCTCAGTCGCCAAAAGGTCGCAGCTCATCGACTTACCGGCCTGCTCGGGATCTTCCTTCATGTAGAAGGCTTTGATCGCGGCGGGGTAATGATGCACGAACACCGGCTTTTCGAACTTTGATGAAATGATGGTCTCGTCCGTGCCACCGAAGTCGTCGCCAATGATGAAGTTCGGATTTTCTTTTTTGATGATCAATGCCGCTTCGTCGTAATGCACGCGCGGGAATGGCCCTTTGATGGGCTCAAGCTTGGAAACATCGCGCTCCAGCACTTTCAGTTCCTCCGCGCGATTTTTGATCGTTCGTTGTACGACGTACTCGACGAACTGTTCCGCCAATTCCATGTTGTCGTAGAGATCATTGAAGGCGACTTCGGGCTCGACCATCCAAAACTCGATCAGATGGCGGCGGGTCTTCGACTTCTCCGCGCGGAAAGTGGGCCCAAAGCAGTAGACCTTGCCGAGCGCGGCGGCCGTCGCTTCCATGTAGAGCTGGCCGGATTGCGACAAGTAAGCCTTCTCGTCAAAGTACTGCGTCTCAAAAAGCGTCGTCGTACCTTCGCAGGCACTGGGCGTGAAAATCGGCGCGTCTGTGAGCGTGAAGCCGCGTCCGTCAAAGAAATCGCGGATCGATCGCACGATTTCGTGGCGCACGCGGAGGATTGCCGCTTGGCGCTTCGAGCGCAGCCAAAGATGGCGGTTCTCCATCAGGAAGTCGGTGCCGTGTTCCTTGTGCGAGATGGGGTATTCGATCGCGCGTTGAATGAGCTCAGCGGCCTCGACACCGATTTCAAAAACGTTCTGATGCTTCGGATGTTGGCGAACGATCCCGGTGATCTTGACCGAGGATTCCTGCGTGAATTGCTCGAAGCCGTCGAAGATTTCCGCCGAGCACTCGCCGGGCTTGTCGCCTTTGTAGAAGATGCAGCTCACCATGCCGGTGCCGTCGCGAAGCTCAAGGAACTTCACCTTGCCCGACGAGCGAGTGTTGTAGACCCAACCTTTGAGTTCGAGCTTTTGCCCGACATGGTCTTTCAGATCGGAAATGAAGTAGCGCATAGAGATTCACCACAAAGGATGCATGCCCCGCATCCCGGAAGGATCAGTCGGTTTCAAAGAAACTCTCTGAACCTAGTGGGGTTGCGGAGCGTTATGCAAAACTTCGCTCGGGCTCAGGCCTTGATGCGGCGTGCCCAGTGACGCCGTCAATATGTGCTTAAGGATTGTGCTGAAGTCCCACGTTAGGGTGCGACGAGACGGCGAATTTCATCCAGCGATTTACGCACATTCAGGCGGCCTCGGCTTGTGGCTGCGAATCCGCCGGGATCTACGCCCGCCAACAAGGCCTGTCGCACCTGTTGAGGCGTCGCGCGCGGGCGATCACTCAAAATCAACGCGGCGGCACCGGAAACAAAAGGTGCGGCCATTGAGGTCCCTGAGAGAATTGCGGTTCGCGCGCCTGGGTAGGTGCTGTTGATGTTCGAACCAGGAGCGAAGAGATTCACGAAGTTGTAAGAGTAGTTGGAAAATCCGGCGGAAAAATCTCGCGAGGTCGAAGCACCTACGGTCAGCTGATTGGCGAGGCTGAAGGCCGCCGGGTACTCCGGATAATTGTCCAAGCTGATCCCACTGTTGCCAGCGGCGGCGATGAACAGCACGCCCTTTTGCCCCACATCGCGAATCATTTTCTGCAGTGATGAAGAGCAGGGTGCTCCGCCCCAGCTCGCATTGATCACGCGCGCGCCTTGGTTGGCGGCGTACTCGATCGCCAGCACCGCATCGCCGATCGAGCCTGAGCCCTCTGGGCTCATGAACCCAAGCGGCAGCAGCTGAGCGGCTGGCGCCATGCCGGCAATGCCATTTTGCGAATGATCAGCCGCGATGATGCCGCCGACGTGCGTGCCGTGCCCCGAGGGGTCTCCGAACACTCCGGACTCTGCAAAGAAATTGTAGCCCTGCACATCGTCGATGTAGCCGTTCTGATCATCATCGAGGCCGTTGCCCGCGATCTCGCGCGCGTTGGTGTACAAGCGTGGCGCTAACATGGGATGCGTACGATCCATACCTGAATCGACGACGGCGACGATAACACCTGAGCCGCGTACGCCTTGCGACCACACTTGATCCGCACCGACGAGAATTTGCCCGTACTGCTCGGGAGCCCACTGAGCCTCGACCTCTTGGGTCTCAACTTGCGTGTGCGGATGCAATTTGACCTGCTGATCTTGTTCAACGAAGCGGATGTCGTCTTTGTTCGGTTCAAAAATTTCGCGCGTGAATTCTTCACGTGTCCAGCCGCGGGCGACCGAGCGCGAGCCGTCGGTCCACTCGATCACAAATGAATTCGGCACTGCTGAGGACAAGCACTCGAGTTTGGTTTCCGGAAAGCTCGCCGTTTGCGTCTGTTCTTGTTCGAAACAGCCGGTGAGCAGCAAGGCGCTGGCGGCAATGGCGATGGCGGCGACAGCTTGCACGATGCTGCCCAGCGTGCGCGGCGAAGCGCTCAGATCGGGCGACAAGTCCCTCTTTGCCGACATTTCGACCTCCTGTCGAAACAATGCCTGGAGTTGGCGTGGGCCAGGAAAGCCGCTCCAAGAGCGGGTTTCACGGCACGGACATCAAAGGTCCGCAAAGTAATGTCGGTTTTTCGAGTGAAAAGGGTTAGTCCAGAAGCAGCTTCGCGCGAAGCGTTCTGGCCCAAAGGGGGAGCTGGTCGAGTTTTCCATTTGATCGAGATGAAACCTGCGAAAAACTAACCGGACGCTCGTCGAGCGTTGTCCAAGGCCTTTCCCAAGCCCCCCAAGAATCGATGGCATTGAGTTAAAGAACTAAAGTCGAGTGATGAACTCTGCCAAGAACTGGCCAAATTGATGCTCGACGTTCTTCGCGGTTTCAGTGACCTCGTCATGCGAAAGCTTCGACTGCGAAAGCCCAGCAGCGAGGTTGGTGATGCACGAAAGAGCGCAAACTCGCAGTCCCAGGTGATGGGCCGCGATGGTCTCCGGTACAGTGCTCATGCCGACGGCTTTGCCGCCGATCAATTGCAAGTAGCGAACTTCGGCCGGAGTTTCATAGGTCGGTCCCGCAACTCCACAGTAGACGCCGCGATGATGACGAACGCCGAGCTTGTTCAGCACTTCCAACATCAAGGCGACCAGTTTGCGATCATAAGCCTCGGTCATGTCGGGGAATCGGGGGCCAAACTGCGCGAGGTTGGGACCACGCAAAGGATTGTCGCCCATCAGGTTCAGATGGTCTTCAATCACCATGAAGTCGCCAGGCTTCATGCCCGCATCCAGGCCGCCCGCCGAATTGGTGAGCACTAAGATTTCCGCGCCCAACAAAGCCGCCGTGCGCACGGGATGCACCACGCTCGGCATGGAGTGTCCCTCGTAAAAATGCACGCGTCCTTGCAGCACGGCGACCGGAGTCGGTCCAACATGCCCAAGGAACAAGCGGCCTTTGTGGCCTTCAACGGTCGGGGGAATGAAGCCCGGAATGTCGCTGTAGGCGAGCGCGGCTTCCACCTTCATCTGATTAACGAACGAGCCCAGGCCCGAACCCAGCACAACCGCCACTTTCGGCCGCAGCTTGCTGATGGATCGCACGTAGTTCACCGAGTCTTCCAGACTCTGAACAATGCTCGTGTCGATCATGTGGTCCACCTGTTCTCAATTGCGCTTGTCGCGCGGGGTTCAATCAGACTTCACCCAAAATCAAATCGCCGTTCTTGCGATTTTGCAAGGACTGCTGAAGTCGCGTGAGCTCGTCGCCGACGAATTCACCCGGGTCGCGAATCTGCATGGCAGCCAACAAGCGACGTTCGGCTTCATCCAGATTCTGAGTTTGTGGACCGCCGAAGATCCGAAACACAGGTTGCCCGCGATCGACGCGCTCACCCCGACGAAGCAGAATCTGCACGCCCGCTTGGGGATCGAGAATGTCCGAGGCCACAGCTCGGCCCGCCTTCAAGGCGATGCCCGCATAACCGATGGCTTCGCAATTCATGTCCATGACGCCGGCGCGAGGGCTGGTCACTTCGCGCAGCACCTGCGCCGTCGGCAGACGCGCCAGTGCGCCGCCTTGCTGTTGAATCAACTCTTGGAAGGCCGAGTACGCACCACCGGATTCCAAAACTTCTTGGGCCCGCGCAATGCCCTCGGCCCGAGTTCGCGTCACCCCACAGAGATGAATCATTTCGCCGGCGAGCTGCACGCTGAGCTTTTCGCAATCCAAGAACTCCATGCGCGAAAGACTGTGCAATGTGCCGGGTCGGAAGTCCTCACGTCGCAAAATCGCCAAGCACTCTTCGACCTCGACAGAGTTGCCGATCAAGCGACCCAAAGGTTCGTTCATATCAGTGATGAAGGCCGTGACGGATTTGCCCGCGAGCTGACCGATTCGCTTAAGGCCCGTCGCCAACGCGCGAGCCTCGGTCTCGGTCTTCATGAAAGCGCCGCTTCCGCATTTGACGTCCAGAACCAAAGACTCGATGCCTTCCGCCAGCTTCTTCGACATGATCGATGCGCAAATGAGCGGCAGTGACTCCACCGTGGCGGTGACGTCGCGAAGCCCATAGATCTTTTTGTCGGCGGGGCAGATCTCTTCGGTTTGCCCGATGAGCGCCACGCCGAGATTCGCGAGCTGCTGCGTGAATTTCTCGCGCGTGAGCGACACCGAGAAGCCGGGGATGCTTTCGAGCTTATCGATCGTGCCGCCGGTGTGCCCGAGGCCTCGACCCGCGATCATCGGAACTTTGAGTCCAGCCGCCGCCACGATCGGCGCCAGAATCAGACTCGTCTTGTCGCCCACACCGCCGGTGGAATGTTTGTCGACCACGCCTCGAAACTGCGGAAACTGGAAGACATGTCCCGAATGCATCATCAGCTCGGTGAGCGTCCATGTTTCGTCATCCGTCATACCGCGAAAGAACACCGCCATGAGCCAGGCGCTCATCTGGTAATCAGGGATTGAGCCTGCAACATAGCCTTCGATCAAAAACTTAAGCTCGTCGCGTGAAAGCTCACCGCCGCCGCGTTTTTTCTTAATCAACTCCGCCGGAAGGTACGCCATCAATAACCGCCCGTGCTGGCCTTGGCCTGCACCAGTTGCACGCCCGAACTTGTGCCAAGCCGATCGGCTCCGGCCAAAATCAAATCGCGCGCTTGCTCCCAGCTGCGAATGCCGCCACTGGCTTTGACTTGCACGCGATCGCTGACGGCGTCGCGCATGAGGGCGATGTGCTCAACACACGCCGCACCTGTGGAAAAGCCCGTGCATGTCTTCACGAAGTGCGCGCCGGCTTCCTCGGCCGCTCGACAGCTGCGCGAGATTTCTTCAAGACTCAGCAGTCCCGTCTCGAGAATGACTTTGACGATGGCCTGGCCGTCCACCGCACGCACGACTTCGCGAATGTCATCGCGCACACCCGTGAAGACGCCGGACTTCGCCAGATCAATTCGCATCACCATGTCGATCTCGCGTGCTCCATCGCGCGCGGCCAGTTCGGCCTCACGCGCCTTCGCCATCGAACTCATCGCTCCCAAGGGGAAGCCCACGACCGAGGCCACCTGAACGCCACTGTCGCGCAACTCATCTGCGGCCAAGCGCACATGCGCGCCATTGACACAGACGGCGAAGAATTTGTGCGTGCGCGCTTCCGCGCAAAGTTTGCGGATGGCGGCGGCGTCGGCCTCGGGCTTCAGCAAAGTGTGATCAATGAAGCTGGCCAGCTCGGCGGGCTGACGCGGGGGAGGACGCTGTGACGCAGTGTTCATGTGAACTCGCTTTCTCCAAGCTAGCGAAGCTGCGCGAAGCAAAAAAGTCATTGATCCGCGTCGCTCAAGACATTGGAATGTCACAAGAGTGTCGAATCGTCAGCCGTTTCCGCAAGCGCAAAACTCACTTCATGTGCGCCACTATCTGATCAGCGGGCGCGTGCAGGGCGTGGGCTATCGTCGATTCGCGGAGAAGCAGTCACGCCAGCTCAAGCTCGGCGGCTGGGTTCGCAACTTGGCCGACGGTCGCGTGGAGTTGGTGGCTGAAGGCGAGCCGCCCAGCCTCGAGGCCCTGGAAGCGGCGCTTCGCCGCGGACCGCTTTGGGCTTCGGTGCATGATTTGCGCGCGCAAGAGATTCCGGCGCAAGCGGCGCGCGATGCCTTCGGTACATGGTCGCCGGGCGAGTTCACGGTCAAAGCCGATGGCGAGACAGCGGTAACAGAAGTTTTGGAGAGAAAGTAACATGATCGCAATGCTGAAGTCGTTCCAAAGTCTTGTTGCTGCCCCGAGCGCGCGCCCACTCAACATGGCGCTGAGTGTGTTTCTCAGTGTGGCGATGAGCCTCGCCATCAGCACTCCCAGCTTCGCGCAATCACCCAACGATGCGCCTCCGCCCGTCGGCGGGCCTCGCAAACAGCTGGCGACAATTCTCTACGCTGGACTTGGCGGAGCTGTGTTGGGTCTATCGACACTCAGTTTCTACGGCCGCCCGCAAGACAAGCTCTCCAACATCGCTATCGGCTTTGCCGTCGGGATCATGGCGGGCACGGCGATCGTGACTTATGGGGCAGCGACGAATCCCGATGAGTTCTACGGCTCGCCGTCTTCGCAAGGCCAACTCCAGCCGCAATTCAACCCGCCGGAAAATCGATTCGATGAGCAGCGTCTGGCGATCCATGCCGAGGCCATTGGCCTCAGTTGGAATTTTGAATTCTGATGTGTGCTTGCTGATACTTCGCTCAGCCGGATTTCTTGAATTTGCTTGCCAAGCCACCCAAGCCACCGGGCGGTTGAGGAATCATTCCCGTCGCAGGCGCGCCACCACCGGGTGATCCGGGAATTCCCGGCATGCCTGGCATTGGACCTGCCGCACCTGCTGGCGTCGAGGTGACTTTTTCGGCCTTACCCAAGAACTCAAGACCCATTTCCTTGGTGATCATACCACGCTGAACCAGCTGCTCGATCGACGTGTCGTAAGGCAACATGCCTTCTGACTTTCCGGTCTGCATTTGCGAAGGAATCTGAAAGGTTTTGCCTTCGCGGATCAAGTTGGCGACGGCTTTGGTGTTGAACAGAATCTCCAGAGCCGCAACGCGACCTTTGCCATCGGCACGCGGCAACAGCGCTTGCGCCACGACACCGCGAAGCGATTCCGCCAACTGCACGCGAATCTGCGACTGCTTATCGCCAGGGAAAACGTCAATAATTCGATCGACAGTTTTGTGCGCGTTGTTGGTGTGCAAAGTTCCAAACACCAAGTGGCCCGTCTCCGCGGCCGACAGCGCCAGCTGAATCGTCTCTAAGTCTCGCATCTCACCGACCAGAATGACATCGGGGTCTTCGCGAAGCGCGGCTTTCAGCGCATTCGCAAACGACTTCGTGTGACCATGCACTTCGCGCTGGTTGACCAGTGACTTGAGTGAGGGATGCACGAATTCGATCGGATCTTCAATCGTGAGAATATGGCATTGTTGAGATGCGTTGATGTGATGAATCAGCGCCGCCAGCGTTGTCGACTTACCCGAGCCCGTAGGTCCGGTGACGCAGATCAAGCCCTTGTGGACGTTGATCATGTCGAGAACTTCCTTGGGAAGCCCCAACTCATCCACCGTCTTGATGCGCGTGGGAATCACGCGAAACACCGCGCCCAAGCCTTTTCGCTGCATGAACACGTTCACGCGAAAACGTCCGACGCCCTCGATGGTGTAAGAGCAATCCAGTTCCCAGTGCGTGATGAAGTCTTTCTTCTGTTTTTCCGAGAGAATTTCGAAGATCAACTCCTGCGCGTCCTGTGCGGACAACACCGGTCGATCCACCAACTTCACCATGTCGCCATTTTTGCGCAAATAAGGCGAGGAGCCGGCCACGACGTGCAAGTCGGAAGCACCTTCCGCAACCATCAGTTTGAAAAGCTCGTCGATCTTTGCCATGATTCAGCCTCGCCTGCTCCGCAAACGATGAAGTCGTTGCAGATACTGACGTTTCGGACTTTGGCGTGAAGGGTTTTAGGAAATGCCGACGGAAATTCTCATAAATGTGCGTCCGAGCGAGACCAGAGTCGCGTATATTGAAAATGGCGACCTCAATGATCTCAAAATCGAACGTCGCACCTCACCGACCTTGGTCGGGAGCGTTTACCGCGGCAAAGTTATGCGCGTCCTACCCGGCATGCAGGCCGCCTTCGTGGACATCGGGCTAGATCGAGCTGCCTTTCTCTATGTGGGAGATGTGCGCCCGGATCTCGACGTAGCCGATTTGGATGAAACCGAATCCGGCGAAGATGGCGACTCCATCAACGATAAAGACAGTGACTCCGACAATAAGCCGCGCATTCAAGAGCTGCTCAATGAGGGGCAGTGGATTCTGGTCCAAGTGGCCAAAGATCCCTTGGGCACCAAGGGTGCGCGCATCACCACGCATATTTCTTTGCCCGGCCGCCACGCCGTGTATCTGCCCACGCTCAATCACCGCGGCGTCTCGCGCCGAATCGCTGATGAGCCTGAGCGCGAACGACTGCGCGATCTCGTCCAGTCCATCAACCCACCGGGCGGCGTGATCGTGCGCACCGCGGGTGAAGGTGCGAGCGAAGCCAGTCTGCGATCTGACCTCGAGTATCTCCAGCGCCTCTGGAGCGATGTTCAGAAAGCCTATGAGAAGCTGAAGAAGCCCGGCCTCGTGCATGCCGAGCCCGACGTCGAGCTGCGCGCGCTTCGCGACCTGCTCAACGAAGACGTCGACCGCGTGGTGATCGACGACGAGGAAACCTACAAAAAAATTCTCGCCTTTCTTGGCCAATTCATGCCGAAGTTCCGCAACAAAGTGTCGCTGTATCGCGATGCTCGTCCGCTCTTTGACCAATACGAAATCGATCTTGAAATTTCTCGCTCGCTGGAGCGCAAGATTTGGCTGAAGTCCGGCGGCTACATTGTAATCGACGAAGCGGAAGCCTTGGTCGTCATCGACGTTAATACCGGTCGCTATGTCGGCAAGCGCGATCTCGAAGACACGATCTTGAAAACCAATCTCGAGGCCGTTCGCGAAATCGCTCATCAACTTCGCATTCGCAACTGTGGCGGCATCATCATCATCGACTTCATCGACATGGAAAAGGACGCACATCGCGAGAAGGTGCTCGAAGCTTTGCGCGAAGAGCTCACACGCGATCGCGCCCGCACCACCGTCGTGTCGATGTCGAACCTTGGCCTTGTTGAGATGACTCGCAAGCGCATTCGTCCCAGCCTCGTGAAAACGCTTTGCGAACCTTGCAACTACTGCGACGGGCGAGGTTACGTAAAAACCAAAGGGACGATCGCGCGAGAAATTTTCCGTGACCTCGAGCGCGAGGCACTCGCCCTTCAGGAAGGCCAAGTTCTGGTCGTGCATTGCCATAGCGAGATTGCCGATTCCATCTACGCGGACGAGACCGAAGCCCTCGAAGATGTCGAGCGTCGCCTTGGCGCGGGCGTGGTCTTTAAGCTCGAGCCTAGTTTTCATCGCGAGCAGTACGAGATCATTCCGAGTGGGACCAGGGCTCCTAAATCCATGAAAAAACAAGATAATTAGGGTTCTGCACGAGTTGATCTTGGGCTTGCCGAGCCTCTGGGCAAGCTGCTGATTTCATTGACAATCAAATGTGATCAGTGGCATCACCGAGTGCTTCGCGCTGTTTGGAGGTTTCATGTACGCCATCATTCGGACCGGCGGTAAACAATATCGTGTGCAAGCTGGTCAGACCGTTCGTGTTGAGAAATTGGAAAAAAACATCGGCGAGACCTTCGATCTCACTGACGTGCTCGCCGTTGGCGGTGAGAAGTCGGTGTTCGGCACTCCGGTTGTGGCCGGCGCTAAAGTGACGGTGACTGTCGTTCAACACGACCGCGCCGCGAAGGTTCTTGTCTTCAAGAAGAAGCGTCGTCACGGCTATCGCCGCACGCAAGGTCATCGCCAGAGCTTCACGGACTTGTTCGTGCAGGCGATCACTTCGCCGAACGGTGAGTCGGAGAAAGCTTCGGCGAAGCCCGTCGTTGTGGATCCGGCAAAGAAAGCCGCTCGAATCGAGGCGATCCAAGCCAAGGTGAAAGCTGGCGGCAAGTCGGCGAAGAAGGAATTGAAAGTCAAAGCGGCTGCAAAGAAGGCCGCGAAAAAGACGTCGGCGAAACCCGCTGCCGCAAAGAAGAAGAAGGCTTCGGCTGGCGCCAAGAAAAAAGTCGCCAAGAAGAAGTCGAGCAAGAAGTAAGTAGGATCATCGGTTCGAACTTTAAGTTCTAGATTAAGTTCTGGAAGAGTTCTGGAGTTGAGTCATGGCAAGTAAGAAGGCAGCAGGTAGTACACGCAACGGTCGCGATTCAATGGGACGCCGTCTTGGCGTGAAGCGCTTTGGTGGTGAGGCCGTTAAGGCCGGCACGATCATCGTTCGCCAGCGCGGAACGAAGTTTCATCTCGGTCGCAATGTTCGTATGGGCCGCGACTTCACAATCTACTCGGTGATCGAGGGACAGGTGAAGTTCGAGCGCATCGATAAGTTGCGCACAAAGATCAGCGTGTATCCTCAGGCGCAGACCGCCTAAGGGTCGGGTTCGATCGTAAAGATTGTTTCCAACTTTGGGCTGGTCCAAGACCAGCCCATTTGTTTTGGCGCGAAGCTCAAGCGCGTGCCGTTTTCCCAGGAGTCCGCAGTGAAGTTCGTCGACGAAGTTGAGATTACGGTGAGCTCGGGCCGAGGCGGCCCCGGCGCCATCAGCTTTCGTCGCGAGGCCATGGAACCGCGAGGCGGACCCGATGGGGGCGATGGTGGACGCGGCGGTCATGTCGTGTTTCGCGTGAACCCGCAAATCAACACGCTTATCGATTTCCGATTTCGGAAAAAGTACGCCGCTGCCAACGGCGATCCGGGCAAGGGTCGCAATATGACAGGTAGCGATGGGCAGGATCTGATTCTCGAAGTTCCGCCTGGCACTGTTGTTCGGGACGCCGAAACTGATGAAGTTCTCGTGGATCTTTCAGAGCCTGGTGACCACGTGTTTCTCGAGGGCGGTCGTGGCGGCAAAGGGAACTGGTTTTTCCGTACAAGCGTGAATCAAGCTCCCGAAAAGGCCCAGCCTGGCGAGGCCGGCGAGGAACGTGCGCTGAAGCTTGAATTGAAACTCATCGCGGATGTGGGCGTCATCGGTTACCCCAATGCGGGAAAATCAACTTTGATTTCCTCGATCTCTGCGGCGAAGCCGAAGATTGCCGACTATCCGTTCACGACCCTCGCGCCCAATCTCGGCGTGGTGAAAGCCAACGACGATCAAAGCTTTGTCGTCGCCGACATTCCGGGGCTGGTACCAGGTGCGCATGAAGGCGTCGGCTTGGGCACGCAGTTTTTGCGACATATCGAGCGTACGAACTTGTTTGTGCATTTGATCGACGCCAGCGGCATTTCAGGTCGCGACCCGTGGCAAGACTATCTCGATATCAATCATGAGCTGGCCGCCTATGATGAGAGTAAGGCCGATGAAGCTGATTACAGGCCGTTGGCCTCGCGCGAGCAGCTTGTGGTTTTGAATAAGGTGGACACTTTGAGTGAAGACGACATGCTGCGCTTGCAGGATTCGTTTCGGCACCAAGGTGTCGCGACACTCGCCATTTCAGCGGCCGCCCGTCGCGGGCTGAAGGAATTGGTCACTGAAATCGCCCGTCGAGTGAAGAAGTAAAACTCAGAAGGATTATATGTCCGACAAGAAGAAATCAGAATTGCAGAGCGAATTGGTTGGCGAGATGTCCTCAGCACGCGTGGGAGTTTTCGGCGGAACCTTCAACCCCTTGCATCTTGGACATCTGGCTTGTGTCCGCACCGTGCGCTCGCGCCTTAACCTGGATCGCATTCACGTGATCCCCGCGGCACAGAATCCACGTAAGCCGCGCACGGAAGGGCCTTCCGACCAAGAACGTCTTGAAATGTGTCGCATCGGCTTTGAAGGCGAGGGTGAACACGTTGTGGTGGATGATCGTGAGATTCGCCGCGGTGGTTTGTCCTATACGGCGACCACGCTTGAGTCCTTCATGCATGAAGTGGCGCCAGAAAATCTCTATCTGATCATTGGCATGGATCAGTTCGATGACTTTGATCGCTGGCATCGCATCGACCGCATCTTGGAGCTCGCCAATGTGGTGGTGGTGTCGCGGCCTGGTCATGTTCTACCTGTGAGTTTGGTCGATTTCCCTGAGGGATTGCGCGAGCACCTCGACGACTTTGATCGGGGTTTTGGTCAGTTTCGCTCCGGCCGCACATTGGAATTTGTGCGAATGCCCGACGTTGATGTTTCGGCAAGTGAGTTGCGCAAGCGATTACGAACCGGCCGATCCGTCGAAAAGTACATGACCATCGAAGTTGAGGAGTACATCAAGTCAAAGGGGCTCTATGGCCCGATCGGCCCTCGCATTGGCGATGGCGAAAGCTTTGCGCGTTTTTGTGCGGAAGCGCTGTTTGCCAAAAAGGGTTTGCAAGTTCGCGCCTATGATTTGCGCGAGCTCACTTCGCCGAGCGAGTACGCGCTGATTGCGTCGGGCACGAGCACGCGCCATACCGTGGCGCTCGCCGAGGCCGTGCAGAAAGCCGTGAAAGACGAATTCAACGTGTTTCCCCAGAGCGTGGAAGGCGTGAGTGAAGGTCGTTGGGTGCTGCTCGATTACGGCATCATGATCGTTCACATTTTCTACGACTTTGTTCGGCAGGAGTACCGCCTTGAAGAACTTTGGCGCGAAGGCCGTGACTTGGGTGTGAAAGACAGCGTGCTGGAAGCCGCTAAGGGCAGCCGCGCGTGAAGCTCGAGTTCGTGTTTGTCGGCGGCGATAAGACGCCATGGCTTGAAAGCTTTGTCGCGGAGTATGTGACGAAGCTATCGCGGCACTACACGACGCAAGTCACGCGACTGAAGCCGAAAAGTCTGAGTCGCGATCAGGCCGAGTCCAAACGTCGAATTGAAACAGAACAGATTTTAGCAGCACTGAAGAGCGGCGATTGGGTCGTGGTGTTCGACGAGCGAGGCAAGGCCTTCAGCTCTTTGCAGTTGGCCTCGCGCCTTGAGAATTGGTTGAACAAAGGGCGTTCGCGCATCGTCTTTGTGGTGGGCGGCGCCTTTGGCTTTGATGAGCGCCTGCGGGCGCGAGCGGACGAGGTCGTTTCGCTTTCTCATTTTGTACTGAATCATCACGTGGCCGAGGCCGTGGCGCTCGAGCAAGTCTATCGTGCGATCAGCATCAACAAGAATCTCCCCTATCATAACGAAGACTAACGACATCCGGACGGACTCGCGTGCGCCTGCCCACTTTAGGCCGTGGTCGGTGGGCTATCGAATTTGCGAGGCATGGCCTCGACTATGGAAAAATACTGGGAAGCCCTTCTCGATCATGTCTTGGGACTTTGTCCCGCGTGTGGCGCCGCCGCGCCGGGAGTCTGCACGAAGTGCTGGTCGGCGTGGAAACGTGAGGGGCCTTTCGTGCTTCGCGCGCAGCCTTTTTTACAGCGCAGCTTAAGACGATGGGATGAGTCCAATGAGAAGTCCATCCAGCGCTTGGTGTTGTCGATGAAGGTGAGGCCACGGGAGACGACGCTTCGGCTGTGGGCTCGGGAGCTGAGTCTGGCACTGGCAGCAGAATGGGGGCCAAGCGAGTTCTTGATCGTGCATCCTCCTGGGCGATCGGGGCGACGAGAGCGGGATCACGCCGGAGGCCTGGCGGCGGCTGTGGCCGAATGCCTGCAAGTGCAATTGGGTCCGGAATTGATTCGGGTGCAGGAGCGTCGATCGTGGGGGCAAAAGAGAGCGGGCCGGGATGCCCGACGTGAGCTGCAGTTCACAGCTGCGGTGACGGACTGGAGGCGTGAAACGCCCATCGTGTTCATTGACGATGTGCTCACTTCGGGCGCGACGGCTGAGGCGGCGTGGCGGGCGTTGGGGGAGCCCTCCCAATTTCAAGCTTGGTCGATCTTTGGGCGCGATCGGCTCGACAGCGAAGAGGGAAGCGGGTAACCCATGGCTATGAGAAGCTGGCGCTTGAGATGTCTTCTTGTCTTGATGTGTGTGGTGGGCTCGGCCTTTCTGGGACTTGGTCGCGAGTCGCAGAATGCATTTGCCTCGACATCGGTGCCACGTAATCCCACGGACATGGAGTTGAAGACACTTTCGTCCCTCAGTGCGCGATATGCACAGGCTGGGCAAATCCAAGCTCAGGTCCTTCGGCGCACCAAGCTCGGCTTATTGGGCCAGACGCGCGTGGCGGAAGGTCAGCTGACGCTCTCCAAGGGCCGGATCCGCATGGAACTGAAGTCATCAAAGGGCGAAAAGTTGCTTCTGATCGTAGGTCCGAAGACCTATTGGTCGGTGACGGATCCAGGAAAGAAGGATGCCGCCCTCCAGGTGGTGACGGGCGCTTTGGCCTCAAAAGCCAAGGGTGCCAAGGGCGGCGCGAGTCGTCCCGTGCTTCTTGAAATTTTTGGAGCTGAAGGATTTCTCCGAAGCTTCGCGGTCACGGGGGTTTTGCTCGCTGAAACCCAAGGAGTCCGCTATTATCTGCAACCCAAAGCGGACTGGGTGGATGCGCGCCGAGCGATGATTCGCGTGATCCCCGAAGGGGCGCAGTGGGCCTTGGCGGAGCTGCAGCTTTGGGACGCGCAGGACAACGAAACGACCTATGAGCTTTCGAATGTGAAGGTTCTCAAAGTCGAGCCGAAGGCCAGCTTGTTTCAATACAGCATCCCCAAGAATGCGGATGTGTTGAGTGTGGGCGAACGTTGATGAGCTGAGTGTGGGCGAACGCTAACGGGCTGAGCGTGGGCGTTTGAGTTTTGAGCCCAATGGTTTTGGATTTCGCACGAAGAGGAAGGCATGCCGTCGTTTGATATTGTGTCCGAGGTCAATCTCCAAGAAGTGGACAACGCTGTGAACACCGCGCGCAAAGAGGTGCAGCATCGCTATGACCTAAAGGACGGCAACTGTGAAATTCAGTGGGACAAAAAGCTGATCGTGCTGAAGGCCAACGACGAAATGAAGATCAATGCGGTTCGCGATATTCTGCAATCCAAATTGCACAAGCGCGGCGTGGAGATCTCCAGCGTGAAGTTCGAGAAGGTCGAGCCGATCGGTGGAATGATGCTCAAACAATCCGGCACGATCGTTCAGGGCATCGAAAAAGAAAAAGCCAAAGAGATCGTCAAGTCGATTAAAGATTCCAAACTCAAGGTGCAAGCGCAAATCATGGATGAGCTCATTCGCGTGACTTCGAAGAGCATCGACGAGCTGCAAGCGACGATGAGTCATGTGCGCGGTCAGCGCTTTCAACTGCCATTGCAGTTTACGAATCAGAGGTCTTAATGTCCGACGTGACGTCGACGGCCGGTACGCCGCTCAAGAAAGTTCACTTTGTCTCGCTCGGTTGCCCGAAGAATTTGGTCGACAGCGAAATCATGCTGGGTCACCTGCTTCGCGAAGGCTATCAAGTCACGGACTCGCCCGAAGAAGCTGAGACCATTGTCGTCAACACATGTGGCTTCATTGAAGATGCGAAGAAAGAGTCGATCGACAAGATCCTGGAGATGTCCGAGCTCAAGCGCCAATCTGGTGTGAAGAACTTGGTGGTCGCGGGCTGTCTCACTCAGCGCTACAAAGACGATTTGGTCGAAGGACTCCCCGAGGCGGATCTGTTTGTCGGCTCTGGTGAGTTTCAGAATATTGCGAAGATTCTGCGGGCGCGCGAAGCGGGCTCGACCGAGAAGCGCTACTTCAATTTACCGACCTACCTGCAAGAGGACGACGCGCCACGAGTGAACTCGCGACCTGGCTACACCGCCTACCTCAAGATCTCCGAAGGCTGTCTGAAGCGCTGCGCGTTTTGTGCGATTCCGAAAATCCGCGGCAATCTTCAGTCGCGTCGTTTGAGCTCGGTGGTTTCTGAAGCCAAGCTTTTGGCGGCTGGCGGAGTGCGCGAGATCAACATCATTTCGCACGACTTCACGGACTACGGCTGGGATCTGCGTCGCGCGGACGCTTCGGCAACGGAGACTCCGGAAGCTTTGCTCGAGGCGCTGGCCGATGTTGAGGGTCTGGATTGGGTTCGTATGCTTTATCTGTATCCGGATGGCATCACCGATCGCATGATCGAGCTGATCAAGACGAAGCCTCGCCTCGTGAAATACTTCGATATGCCGCTTCAGCACGTCTCCAATCGTGTCTTGAAGGCCATGAATCGCAAAATGACTCGCGAAGAGATCGAGGAGCGCCTGGCGCGGATTCGCGCCGAGATCCCTCAGGCCGTGATCCGCACGCAGTTTATCGTCGGATTTCCGGGTGAGACCGAAGAGGACTTTCAGGAGCTTCTCGACTTTGTTCGCACTCAGCGCTTTGACCGCGTCGGCTGCTTTATCTATTCGCCCGAAGAGGGCACGGCCGGCGGAAAAATGCAGCAGACTGTTGATGAGGAGACCAAGCAACGCCGACACGACGAGCTGATGGCCCTGCAAGCCGACATTTCGCGCGACAAGCACGCGGACTTTGTCGGTCGCGAGGTCGATGTCTTGGTCGAAGGCCTGAGCGAAGAAACTGATCTGCTACTCCAAGGTCGCATGTCTCAACAAGCGCCTGACATTGATGGTGTGGTGTTGATCAATGATGGCGAAGCCAAGGTCGGCGAGATCGTCCGCGTGCGCATCAGCGAAAGTCACGACTATGACTTGGTGGGTGAGATCGTCCAGACTCATTGACCAAAGCGGGTGATCTGGAGTTCAATCGCGGCGACGCCCACTTCGGAGATCACCCCATCATGCTCACCAACCGCACCGTCGCCTGGCTGCTCTACTCAGTTCTACTTTTCTTCGCGCTCAATATCGCCGTCGCGCAATTGCGCTAATCCGACAAGTGAAGTGCTAGCCCAATCGACGCTGAGTCGGTTGCCTGCATCCTGTCTGATGAAATTAAAAGTCGGAAAATCAAAGTTCCGAATCTTGCGGGAGTCCCGCCAGCAAACGCCTTGCATACGTGGCCAATTTCAATTCTTTGCCTTTCGCGATGCCGTTGAGCTTGGCAATTCTTGAACGTCGTAGGCGAAGTCGGACCTGTTCATTTTCAACACCCAGCTCGGGAAACTGACGCAGAATTGCGAGGGCCCGATCGACGGTGAGAAACTTCTCAAACTCGCGAAGCGCGGGCTCTGGATTCTCATCGAAAATCTTGCCCAATGTACGCATAACGTCGCCGCTTGGCCCACCATCAATGCAAATCAAAAGGCGAGTGGCAATCCGAAGAAATGCGACGGTGCCAACACGAGCTCGGAGCTTGTCTGTATCTTGATCGAAGATTTGATGCGCGCTGGGACAGCGGGGATCCTCCATCGACTCGATCACGGGAACTTTCTGAAGTTCATCGGCATTCATCTTGAAGATCGAAGCATCGAAGTTCGTCATCGCGACCTCAGAATCTTCGTTGGCGTAGGCTTCGCCGACAGGCAGGTTGCCGAGTGATATGACTGCGCAGATGACCGCGCGATACAGAAGTTGTCCCAATCTTTGTCCATGGCCTGACATGTGGATCCCTTCCGTCGATTGAAATGCGTCAGATTCGTCACGAATGACCGGCAGTCTTACATTTGATAAGGATTTTGCGCTCAACTCTGTTGGTGAAGCAACTGGCCGACCAACAAAACAAGCGGCTCGCCTTCGCGCACCTCCATTTACCGATGCGCTATGGACTCTCCGACTCAAAATCGACGTCTCATTGTTGAATGGGTATTTGCTTGATGAAGGGTTCTCATTGGACCAATAAGCAACCTAGGGAGAACCGCAGACTCGACTTGGAATCGGTGTTGGTATGCGAAAAATTCCGTTGGTTTTACTGAACAGGTGTAAGTTCTCAGAAGTGATCTCGAAGCGATCCTCGCTCTCAAGTTGGCAACCTCGCCAGGCTCGCTGTTCTAGAATCCTAATCCCGACGGCTGGTGGAAGTCGGTTGCTCGCTAGAATTCGCGGGAGCTGGGCGAGAATTTCCGATTCGTTCCAGTAAAAGTAAGCCGAGCCGATCTCCCTACGAACTTCACTCAAGACCTTGGGAAAGGCGGAGAGTCCCATGTTCGTGTCTTCATTGAAAAGCAGAGGGGTAACCTGAATGTACTCGCCCTGATACTCGGCGTAAGTGCCAGCCGCACCTTGTAGACTAAAACCTTTCTGTAATCGGTTTTGGCCCAAATCTGACCCTCGCCAAAGGACTTCAACGGGACCGATTATTCTCGCATTATGCCACGCAATCTCGCGCACGTTGCGGCAGCTGTAAATGTCCTCACCATCAGCTTGGAGATCGCTACGAATCCACTCGCAGCCGGAGGTTTCGACTTTTTCGCGGCAGTTTAGACATTTGTTCGGTTTTTCATTGAGCTGAGTCGCCGAGAGTTTTGCTGAGTCTTGAATTAAATAGCCTAAAACAACCGCCGCAAAGAAGACTGAGGACAATAAACAGACCTTTAGGGCCCGTTGGACGAGTGTCATTGACCTCTCCCGATGGTTCGTAACGACGACAAAGAGAAATGTAGGTTACAAATTTTGTGATGAGAATCGTGCTGCATGCCTCTCCATTCGTCTATCGAAAATGAGTACCCTCGCCGCTGTCGAGACATCACTTCAATTTTGTCCTATGAATCGGGAAAAGTATAAAGACAAGTTGGTGTTGTAAAATCGAAGTTCGCTCTACTCCTCAATCACGGGCGAAATCGGCTTCATGACCTTCACATGCGTCGATGAATACGTCGCGGATTTTCTAAGCTTTAGAACTGTAGCTCGGCCAAGCCAGATTCTGCTCCTTGCCGAATCGTGAATCTGATAATCCCGGAAGAGTCCTCAGCGTATGAAATGAGAGATTGGTCCTGACCAATGATCCTATTTGCTGGACTCGTCGTCGGCCGATCCGCGCCGGCGCGGGTAACAGTAATTCCGAATGGGGCTCACCAGAATTCAGAATGTCAAAAAGCCGTGAAGGAAAATCGACAAGCCTCGAGGGCGAGGCGGTGATTTTAAACGTTTTTGGCGGAGTTCTCGGTGAGGCTTTTTCAAAGCGGGTCATGGGCGATTGCAGAATCTGCCGGGTGGACTCGGGCGCATGAATTGCCTTAGGGGTTTGGGGTGAATTTGGGGTATTTCCCTGTCGTTCGAAAACTTCTGAACCCTGGGGGAATTATGACTTTGAAACTGGCTCGTGAGCTTTTTGTGGCAGTGGGCGCATTGGTTGCGGTGACTGGGTCGGCACAGGCGGCGGACTTTGCCACGCTCGTCAATGAAGCGAAGGTTGCCTATGAGGCGCGCGGTTACGATGCCGCCGGTCGTTTGCAGGCGGAGCGCGCGGTGGATCTGTACAAGCAAGCGATGGCTGTGGCCTCGAACGATGCGGAGAAATTCACGTCGATGATCGGGCAGAGCGAAGCTCAGTACTTCGTCGGCAACTCGACAGACGACAATCAAGTTAAGATCGAGCGACACTTGGCGGGACTTGAGATCGCGGACGCCGTCGTGAAGGCTTTCGGCGTGCAGGATGTGACGGCCGTGGCCGAAGCCGACTTGCAGCGCTTGAAGGCTTTGCCGGCCGATCAGCTCGCGCTCTTGGGCGAGGCGCTTTACTACCGTGGCATCAACTTGGGTCAGTGGGGCGCGGCGAATGGCGTGATGGCATCGCTGGGTCGTTGGCCGGAGTTGCGCTCGACCATGGAGTTGATCGTCAACATCAACCTCAAGAACATTCACGAGTACGGCGCGTTCCGCACCTTGGGTCGTGGCTACTTCAAAGTGCCGGGCATGTTCGGTGGATCGAACAAGCGCGCTGAGAAGTACTTGTCGGAAGCCGTGAAGCAGACTCTGGCTGCGGGTCAGATCTTTTCGACGAATGGCTACAACAACATTTACTACGCAGAACTTCTGAAGGACTTGGGTCGCGATCAAGAGGCGAAAGATTTGTTGCAGGCCTTCGTCAACTCACAGGTGCTCGCGGTGAATCCTCCGTCGAAGCAAGAATATGTCCGCGCTCAGGGCGAGGCGGCAGATCTTCTCGCGCAGTGGTGATTGAGTCCGACACGGCATTGTTGCACGGAGGTCTGGGATGAAACATTTGGCTCTGAGTTTGGGAACGGCGCTCTTGGCGGCGCCGCTTGCTTCGGCGGGAAGTCTCAGCGCGCCTTTTACATTCGACTCGGCGGGCATGTTGCCGGCCGGAGTTCGTTCGGTGCGCGTGTTGGGTTACACGACGGAAATTGAGCGCAAGTGGGACGGCCACGGCGGATATCGCGCTTTGGCCTCGGGCTTCAACAAGGCCGTGAACTTTCAAGACTTGATCGAGGCCGAAGCTGAGGCTTCGGATCGCGCGCAACTTAAAGGCTACTTGCAGGCCAAGAGTATCGGCGTCACTCAGGAAGTGGGCGAGGCCGAAGGCCAAGTCAACGCGCGTGCGACCGCGACAGTGCCGGTGCTCGCCTATGGTCTCAGCGAGCGATGGACGCTCGCGGCGATCGTGCCGGTGGTCTACACGCAAGTGAATGTGTCGACCGGCTGGCGATCGAATTCTGATTTTCAAACTTTGCTCGATGGACTTTCGAAAGAAGGTCAGCACGCCAAGAAAATGTCTTTCCAGGAGCGCCTTCACAACGTGGTCGCCACGAAAGTCGCGGGCTACAACTACGCGCCCTTGGCGGATCAGCAAAACCAAGAGATCGGCGATGTTTCTCTTGGCGTGAAACATCTGTTGCACAAAGACGATGATGTCGCGTGGGTGATGGCCGCAAGAGTGGTGGCGCCCACAGGTCGCATTTCAGATCCGAACAAAGTCGTCGATGTCGCGCCCGGCGACGGCCAGTGGGACGTGGGTGTGTCGACGACGGCGGAGTGGAGAATTTCGCCGCGATGGTCGAGCATCGCTTCGGCGGGGTACATGCACCAAATGGCGAGTGAGAAGTCGAAGCGAATTCCATTCCGTCGCAATGAGACTCTGACGCCGGATGTGGACACGCGCGTAACGGAAAAGCTGGGCGACATGCTTAGCTCGTCGGCGGGCGTGAAGTATCAGCCGGTCGATGCGTGGAGCATCGGCTTGCAGTATTCGCTGCAGTACAAGGGTCCAGATGTCTATCGCGGCTCCGCGTACGAGGCCGAACGCTATGAGTGGATGTCGACGGACACAGAACAAGAGCTTCAATCCGCCCAAGCTGGCGTCACCTACTCGACAATTCCTGCGTTTCGCGCGGGTCAATTTCTGATTCCCTTGGAGACCACATTGTCTTTGGCCAGCACGCTGGGTGGCCGAAACACCGGCAAAGTGGATTTGCTGGCTTGGGAATTGGCTCTCTACTTTTGATTCGGAGAATGCAAATGCGACGTTCAGAGAAGTTCAAGGTATGGAGTCAGATGATCGCGACGGCTTTCGTTGCGTTGACGTTGATCTCATGTTCCGCCGGGCAACGAGATGTTGTGAATGTCCCACCCACTTTTAGTGGTGGCGTCAGCGGCTTTGCCCTCGAAGAAGGGACTTTCAAGATCGAGTCGGCGACGATGTTCTTGTGGCCTGCGGTGGGCGAAGATGAGCTCGCATCGGTGATCGCATTGGTGCATCGCAATTCGGCGATCGTCGATCACTTGACGATGGCGATCGCGAAATTGGGAAAAGACAAAGAGGCTCTGGAGACCCAGTTCGCGACGGAAGAGTGTGTGAAGAAGCACGCCGTGCTCGCCGCCGATGAGGATCCGGAATTTGTGGAGTGGGTCGCGGAGTGGAAGGCCGACGCGCCGGAGTCTTGCAAACAAAACCAAGATCAGCGGCGCCAAATTGTTCGCGAGGTCGACCGTCTTGCCAGCCAAGAGCAACCGAAGTTGATCGGCGCCATCTATAAAGCGATCGATCCGGGTTATCCGCAGCGCGTGGAGAACCTGTTGTCGATGACGCCTAAAGATTCGATGTTGTTGATCTCAAGTGAGCGCGCCAGCGAGGTTTTGCTGAAGGACTTCCGTCGCAAAGGCAACGCGCAGTCGTCGATGCCGGGCGCATCATCGGCGACACATGGCCAAGTTCGGCAAGTGATCTGGAGACCGGAGTTGCGCGTATTGCGTTTCAGTGTGCCGGAGTTGGATGAACAGAATCGCGCGACGGGATCGATCTGGAACATCACACTGGAGCGTCAGGCGGACTTTTTGGGACGCGCTCGTTTCGCTGGTGAAATTCGCATCCTCAGCGCCGAAGGCCGAGTTCTCCGTACAGGACAAATGAAGCTTGAGGGGCGACTCAGCCGACGTTGAGTTCGTTCCGAGCACACCGACTGCGATCGGCCTCGGGCCTATTGTTTGAAGAAGTAAATCTCGCCGTAGTTGCGGCCAACTTCTTCCGTATCCATGCCGTAGCCAACGAGATAGCGATCTTCGATGGTTTGCCCAACGTAGTCGGGCTGGAGCGGTAGTTCACGGCGCGCGGGCTTATCGAGCAGTGTGAGGATTCGAAGGCTCGCGGGCGATGAAGCCAGCAAACGAGTCTTCAAAAACGACAGAGTTCGTCCGGTGTCGATGATCTCTTCGACGATCACCACATGCTTGCCGGCGATGTTCATTGAAATGTCCTTGAGAATTCGGATCGTGCCACCGCGCTCGATGGCGCTGACTTGCACGAAGTCGACTTGCACAGGCATGTCGAGTTGCCGCATCAGGTCCGACATGAAAATGCATGAGCCCTTCAGCGGGCAAATCAGGATCAGATCTTTACCGCGATAGTCTTGCATCAGCTGCTGCGCGAGTTTTGATGTGAGCGCGGCGATTTCAGGTGCGGTGAGAAAGGGCGTCATGGCGTCGCGCATTTGGCCTCGGCCACGGTTGGCTGAGGGTCGGCCTGAGCTTTGGCCTGGAGTTTGGGCGCGTGTGGTTTCCGTCGTCGACTTTGTGGATTTTGACTTGGGGCTCGGTTTGGCCATGCGGCGGGCTCCTGAACTTAGAGTTCGCTGAGACTTTCTTCGGCTTCGCGCGCTCGACGGATGCAATCGCGCGCGCCGGGATGATCCGGATCACGTAGGAGAATAGTCTCCCACTGGTCGATGGCGTCGGCGACTCTTTTTGCCTTGAAGAGCATCAAACCGAACTTCAATCGAGCCTCGTGATGTTGCGAGTTCTCCTGGACGATTTGCCGGATCTCTCGGAAAGCCGTGCCGATCTCGCCCTTTCGTTCGAGGGCTTCGACGCGTTTCAGACGAAAGTCGACACGCTTGGGAAAGATCTCGAGAGCGAGCTTGAGCTGCTCAATCGCATCGTCCCACTTGTTGTGGGTCAGATAGAGATCGGCAAGCTCTTCGTGTTTGGCTGCGAGGCGCTCTTTGAGCACGTGATCTTCGTCGAAATTCTTTTTGGCGAGGGCGGCCTCGGCATCGAGGAAGACTTGGCGGCCTTCTTCATAGCGGCCGATGTCGTTGAGCAAAATCGAAAGTCCGAGGCTTGCGTCGGTGTAGGTCGGATCGATCTCGAGGGCGCGGCGGAAGGTCTTGATCGCGCGTGAAAACTTGCCCCGGTCATAGGAAATCACCGCCAACATGTGCCACATCTCGGCGTGTTCGACTTTGGGGGTCTCGTCTTGCGGCAGAGCGAGCAGCTGCTGGAGAATGCTCTCGCAACGATCCATGCGGCCTTCTCGGAAGTAAGTGCGTGCGGTTTCGAGCAAATCGAGTCGTGTTCTTTCGTCCATGGGCCTTCCTGTGATCAAGGCTCGGAGCCGAATTCAGCGCGGGCTCGGCCGGCTTCATCACTGCTCGGGTGTTGGGCGTAAAGGGCGCGAAGAAATCTCTGCTTTTTTTCCATTTCGCCCGCGTGATGTGCGCTTTGTGCGGCACCCAAGAGCGCCAGTGCGCCTTGTTCGTAGCGCGGGTAATTGCGCAGCAGGCCCTCATAGCGGCCTAGGGCGGAATCGTACTGCTTCTTCTTGAAATAAAACTGCGCGATGTAGAGCTCTTTGTCGCCGAGCATTTTGATCGCGGCGAGTTTCTTCTCTTGCGCTTCCTTGACGAACTCAGACTTCGGAAACGACGCCGTCAATTCGTCGAAATACAAAATGGCTTTGTCGGCGAGGCTCAGGTCGCGATCAATCGTCGGCGGAAGTTGGTTGAAGTAAGAGAGCCCCAAGCGAAACGTGACGTAGTCGATGCGCGAATGCTTAGGGTGAAGCTCTTTGAAGGTTTGGTAGGCGTGCTGAGCCTCAATGTAGGATTCGCGCTTGAATTGCACGTCGGCCACGCGAAGTTCGGCTTCCGTGGCGAACCGAGAGTAGGGGTGCTTGTTCTTCACTTCAGAGAACTTCATGACGGCGTCTTCGTAACGCTCGTCCTTCTCGTACTCTTCCGCGAGCTTGAACAGACCTTCCGGCGTGTTGGTGTCGAACTTCTCATTGCTGGAGCAGGCGCTCAAAATCAGCAGGCAAAAACTGAGGCCAAAGGCGAGGGCGCGAGCCGAGCGAAGCGCATCGTTTGCGATGATTGTGGAGAATGTGCTCGTCGCCGTGGACGCAGCCCTCAAGCTCTTGAGTTCGCGCGAGAATTTCATAACTCGCAGTCTTCGATGCAGCTCTGGGAAAGTCAATCCCGCTGCGCCGCGCGCGCCGCTTAAGGCTGAGTTGGTGCGAGCAGTTTTTGTGCGGGATCTCCGGCTAAGAAAATCGTGGCAGCGGGCACCCAGCCGCCGCGGCCGCCTGGAAGTGCTACGCGTCGCCATTCGCCTTTGGACTCGAGCACCTGCACGCGAGTGGCGGGGTTGAGTTTGAGTAATTCGGGCGCTGTCGGTTCGGGCGCCGCGCGCAGCTCAATTTCCGCAATCAGCACGGCGCGCGTGACTTGACGATCCACCCAGGCGCCGAAGCTCAGCGCGCACATCACCAAGCCCAGGCTCAGAATCAAGGCGGCGGCCCAAGGCCAAGGCGGCGCGGGGCTTTCGCTTTCGCGAGCTTGGCGTCGTCGCGCGATAAAGGTCATGATGAGGCCGGCTCCAATTGTGACGAGGAGAATCGCGACGAATGTGGCGGCACCGAGCGGTAGGCTTACGAAGACTTGATCGTGAAGTGTCTCACCGAGATCGAAAGTGCTTTGTTGGGCTCGACTTCGCTGTTGAATCTGTTCGCGGACCCACGTCCAGGCCTCGAGAATTTGCGGGTGGCGAGGATGCCAACTGAGGCCGGCTTGCCATATGGCGTAGGGTTTTGCGAGCTGCAAGAGTCCGACGTCTTTCTGAAGCGGATCAAAACTCAATCCGAGGTTGAGGAGTGCGCCAGGATGTCGAGGCTCCTCGTTGAGGACGCTGGCAAACGCTTGCTGGGCTTCGCTATAACGCCGAGCCTTGAGCGCGGTGACTCCCGCGGCGAAGATCTCGGAAGTCGAAAGCAGCGCGACCGAAGTTGAGGCTGGTGCTTGGGGTGTGGCGGAAGTTTCTGGCGACTGTTGGGCGAAGCCGGTGTCGACGAAAAGGCACAGCGTGAGAATTAAAATCATCGCGGCGACGATGCGGTGTGGCCTCAAGCGAAATTTCCGGCGCGATGTCGAGCTGGCCTGCATAGAGTCAGCATAATGAAGAAATACACGAAGGCCAATGTCTTCCTCGGGCGGGGCCAATGGGCTGAACGGACCCAGCCCTCGCGTCTTGTCATGCTCGACGATGGAGTGAGCGGTTGGGGTGCGGGGCCACTTCTTTCGAGATCACTTGAGGGGATCAATTGGCGAGGATCATGGGGCGGGGATCAATTGTTCGAATCAACTGGCCGAAAACAAGACTGGCCATCAGTTGAAGCGATCAACGAAGGGGAGTAAGCTGTTTCGATCAGCTCGCCGGGTTTTTCGGCTCGGGTGCTCAAGCGCTTGGACGCTAGGCGGAGGCCATGTGAAATCAGAATTTGTCCGCGAACTTGCGGGACACCGAATCCTCTCCTCAACAAAAATTCAAAAACTCGTCGACGACTTAGTTGCCGCTGTTGCGGAAGAAGAGCGCGCCTTGGGTCAGGTGCGTGAACCTTTGGCCAGCGCGTTGGATCATGGCAAGCAAGTCTTTGACGAAGCCGGACGATCGCGAGGTCGACCGCTCAACTATCAGTTCATCGGCACGGGCGCGGGCTTCGGCCCCTACGTGGAAGTCGAGGACGGCTCGGTGAAGATGGATTTGATCAACGGCATCGGTGTGCACATCTTCGGTCACGCGCATCCGCGTTTGCGGGCGGCCGCGATTCGCGGCGCACTTTCAGATGTGGTGATGCAGGGGAATCTTGAGCCCAATCACGAGTACGTGAAGCTCTCCAAGATGCTCGTCGACTTAGCTGGGCGTCGAAGTCGACTGAAGTACTGTTGGTTTTCGACCTGCGGAACAATGGCGAACGAAAATGCGCTCAAGATGGCACGCCAAAAACATTCGCCAGCGAAACACGTGATCGCCATGAAGAATGCGTTCGCAGGCCGCAGCACCATGATGGCCGAGGTCACGGACAATCCCGCGTACAAGGAGGGATTGCCGAGTTACGGCGAAGTGCATCGCATCTCGTGGTACGATGCGCGCGACCCGCGTTCCGCAGAGAACTCATTGCGTGAATTCAAGGAATTGGCGGCGAAGTTTCCGCAAGGAATTGCGACGTTTGTTTTTGAGCCCATGTTGGGAGAGGGCGGCTACCGAGTTGCGCCGCGCGAGTTCTTCTTGCCGATTTTGAACTTCTGTCGTGAGCAGAAGATCGCCGTCTGGGCCGACGAAGTGCAGACCTTCATGCGCACAGGTGAGCTGTTCGCTTTTGAGACTCTGGGACTTGGTGAGTACATTGACCTCTGCACCGTCGCGAAGACTTTGCAGACGGGCGCGACGCTCTACACGGAAGAGTACAATCCAAAACCTGGCCTGGTGGCCGGGACGTTCTCAGGTTCCAGCGCGTCGCTGGCGGCGGGCATGGAGTCCTTGGAGATGATCACGCAAGGCGGATTTCTGGGCGCTGAAGGGCGCATCGCGAAGATCCATCAGGGCTTCGTCGGTATGTTGAATCGACTCAACGAAACCACCTGCAAAGGTCAGCTTCAAGAAGCCGGCGGCATGGGTTTGATGATTGCGGTCACGCCTTTGGATGGCAGCAAGGATAAAGTGAACAAGCTCCTTCAGGTGCTTTACAAGAACGGCTTGATCGCATTCTCATGCGGACGCGACCCTTATCGGCTTCGCTTCCTTGTGCCGGCCGTGATGTCGGAAAAAGACATCGAAGTTGCCGGCAGCATCATTGAAAAATCGATGCACGAGATGATGAACGCCAACTCCTAATCTGAAGCGGGAAGGCGCGCGGCATGGATTTTCTCGAGGCGAGTCGAAGATTTATCGGCATCGATTCTTCGCCTGCGGCGGGCACCGTCGCGATCGCCTCGGAAGCGGCGCAATTGGCGCGAAGCCTGGGCCTACGCGCTGAACTTTATGAAGATCGATGGGCTGGTGTCGATCAGGCGAATGTTTTGGTGCGACCGAACATTGAAACTAGCGTGGGTGAAGAGCTGCTGCTCCTCACGCATCTCGACACTCCCGATCCAGGGGCCTATGGATTGTGGCGGAAGACCGGTGCCAATCCATTCAATGCCAGCATCTATCCCAGTCCGGATGGAGACGAAATTCACGGACTGGGAACGGCTGATGTGAAGCTCGACTTTCTTTGCAAGTTGCGCGCATTGGATCGCGTGATTCGCGAAGGCGGGCGCTGGCGCCGCCGCCCCGTACTCGTGGGCTCTTACGGCGAAGAAATGGGAATGCCGGGCGCGGTGAAGCTGGTGCGAAAGAAGTTGGTGAATGCGCGACAGGCGGTGGTGGGTGAGCCCACGCAGATGCAGCTGATCGTCGCGGGGAAGGGATTTGCGTCCGTCGAGATCGAGTTGCCATTCAGCGAAGATGAAATGCGCTTTCGCGCTGAGCATGATTTGCATGAAAGCTCCTCCACGCAAAGCCGCATGTTCGCCGGTCGAGCGGCGCACTCGTCATCACCCGGCCAAGGTGAGAGTGCGATCGAAAAAATGTTCGCGGCCCTTGAGATGTTGCCAGAAGGCGTGGCCATCATGAGCATTGAAGGCGGTGTGAACTTCAACACTGTACCAGCTCACGCCGTGATCGAAATTGATGTCGCCGGTGGGCTTCGAGACTCGATGACCTCAAAGCTTGTCGATCTACGGCGGGCGATTCGTCGCGTGGAGTCTCGCTTCGCACAGTTTCCCGATGCGCAATTTGATCCAGCGGAACCGACGATGAACATCGGTTTGATTCGCACGCTGGAAGATCACGTCAAAGTGCAGGGCTGCGTTCGACTGCCCCCCACAGTTTCGGAGACGGAGTATGAGTCTTGGATGAAACTTCTTCGCGACGCTTGTGCGCAGCGAGGCGGCGTCTTCCGAATCGGGGACTACAAGCGCCCCTTTAGGACGTCGACAGATTCAGAGATTGTGAAACTTGCGGGAGCGATTTTGAGCGACATGGGATATGACGCCACGCCAAAGGCGCAGGCCGTCGCCAATGAGGCCAATGTTCTATCGCGCTTTGGAATGGATTGTATCGTGTGGGGGGCAGGGCAGGGCGTCGGCAATTCCCACACTCCGAACGAGTATGTGAAACTGCATGCTCTCGAGGCAGCTTCTGAGTTTTACGCACAAGTTATTCGCCGATCCTGTCTCGAGTAAATCAAAGCCTCGGCCGAGCAGCGTTTGTATGGAAATCGTCCACAAGGAATCGGCGGCAGGCGGGGCCAACATCGGACGGAACTTCATCGTCTGAACTGTGATCGCAAAGGACTGCACATGAATAAAATCAATCGACAATTGTCGATTGATTTTATT
>DDUL01000036.1:0-133 GCA_002344785.1 Bdellovibrionaceae bacterium UBA2339 | reverse complement strand
AGTTTTCGCTTTTGAATCTTCCCGCCGACAAGAAAGTTTTGACCGAAAAGATCGAGCGCAGTGTGGCCTCGTTCGCAGGTGAACTCGCAAAAAAAGAAGCTGAGTATTTATTTGAGATCAGAAGAGCGTCGTG
>DDUL01000032.1:54297-115198 GCA_002344785.1 Bdellovibrionaceae bacterium UBA2339 | reverse complement strand
GTGCGCCCTGTGTGGAGGAGTTTCCTTCGATGTTAAAGCTCATCAAGGAGATGAAGGGGCGAGTGCTAGTTGTTGCGGTATCCATGGATGACGAGGAGAAGGACCTTCGAGCCTTCCTTAAGATTTTCAAAGTGCCGCAGCCGGGGTTTGAAGTGATTTGGGATCGAGATAAGAGCATTGGCCGCGCCTATGATGTCGGCAAGCTCCCGGAGACTTTCATTGTGGGCGCAGATCGTAAATTGCGCCGTAAGGTTTTGGGCATAGAGGATTGGGCGAGTCCAAACGCGATGGCGTACTTTGAAAGTCTCATAGCCGAGGGCAAGGCTCCCTCGAGTCCGTGAGGCTTGCCGCGTGAATCTGGCGGCCTCACAGATGGGCGATCAAAGTCCGAAGCGCTTTTTGAGTTCGTCGACGGCTTTTTGACCTTCGTTTTGAAGCTTCTTTTGTCCGTCGGCGATCGCCTGGTTCTTTTTCTTTTCGAGATCGGCTTTGAGTTTGTCGATTTCCGCTTGTTTAGCCTTCATAACTTTATCGAGCTCACCTTTGGTTTTGTCGAACTCGCTGGTGAGTTTTGTTCGCTCTTTGCCGATGGCCTCGTCGACCATGGCTTTCAATTTCGCTTGAGCCTCATTGATCTTGGCTTGCAGTTGCTTTTGAAAGCCAGCCTGGAGGGCATCGCCAAGATTTGAGCGAATGTCGAATTGTGGGGCCGTCCATTCGCCGGTGGCTTGGGCGTTGAGAGTGATGGTCGGGACGTCGGCGAGCGCGCCTTGAAGGATCTCTTGTACGATGGGTTGTTGGGCTTGGGTGTCGTAGGCAACTTTGCTGAAGGTGTTGTCGAGCTTCATGTTGAGCTCGCCGCCTTTGAGGCGAAGGTTGATTTGTGAAGAGCCTGAGGCCTCTTTCAAAGCGAGATTCACTTCGGGACTTTGCACGAGCTTCATTTCGCCAACAGCAAAACGACCGACTTTCAGCACTAGGCTTTGCTCGGGTGTGGTGGTGCGGTGATCGAGTGTGAGAAGGCCATTTACGTCGAAGACTTGTGCTGAGGGGAATGCGCCTTCGAAGTTGAGCGTGGTGGGATGGCCTGTGGCGCGTTGATCTGTGGAAACATGTTTGAGTTCACCTTTGAGATCTCCAGAAGTTCCTTCAGGTGAAGCCTTTGATGAGATGGCGGCGTGTTTGAGCCAAAAGAGCGGATAAGACTTGGGTCGACCAAAGGCATAGGTTCTACCTTCGGTGCGCTCCTTGGGTTTTGGTTTGTAAGCGGCTTTCTCTTCGGGCGTCTTCGGTGGCGGGAGATATTCTTTGGCTTTGTTGAAGTGAGCTTCGTACTGGCGAACTTTGCCGAGGAACATCGGGCCGAAGATGGACATGGCGAGGCTCTTGGCGTCGAGCTGAGGGATTTTGAATCGACTCTTGAGATCGGCGATGTCCTTTTCGACGAAGTCTTTGAGCTGATTGATGTTGGCTTGCCAGGTTTTGAGATCTGAGCCGACGGCGTCGCCAGTGGCTTTGACGTTTTTGACTTTGTCGTCGACGTCTTTCACGAGGGCCTCGATCTGCTGAACGCTTTGCTGGAGTTCGGCAGGATTTGAGAAGCCATCAAGCTTGATGCTCTTGGCGCGCTTTTCGATGTCTTTGAGTTCTTCGGATTTGGGAAGTTTGGCGATGCGCTCGTCCCATTCCTTTTGCTTTTTGGCGAGTTCATCCTGCAGTTCTTTGATGCGCGCTTGGGATTTCAATGAGTCCTGGATGTTTTTGAGTTGTTGCGAGGGATCTGCGCCGCTGAGCAGGGCCGCCGCGTCGCCGAGAACATTTTGTTTGAACTTATCTTCGGCCGCTTGCAGGGCTTGCGCTTTGAGTTTATCCGCGGCGCTGGGCTCGTTGGAGGGCGGCGGCGGCGGCACAACATAACCGGGACTTGTGCGCTTGGTGCCCAAGGCAATGTTGAGGATGGAGGCTTCATCGATGGCAACTTTGGCGCGAAGAAGCGCGTCCCAGCTCATTTTCCATTTGATGGCACCGATCTCGAGCGCGTTGTGAGTGGG
The DNA here is from genome assembly GCA_002344785.1 of Bdellovibrionaceae bacterium UBA2339. Lineage (GTDB taxonomy): Bacteria > Bdellovibrionota > Bdellovibrionia > Bdellovibrionales > JAMPXM01 > UBA2339. The sequence goes on along the minus strand of DDUL01000032.1, from coordinate 113,147 downwards.
GCGGTCGGGATTGGTGAGTTGAATCTTTTGAATCTCGAGTGAGGCGTTGAAGAAACTGGTCTTCAGATGACCGATGTTCACTTCGGCGCCGTTGGCGTCTGTGCCGAGCTTCTGCAGCGCGATTCGGGCGTGCGTATCGAAGAAGAGCGCGAAGTAAGCCCAGATCAAAGCGACGATGATGGTGAATGGAATGATGGCCTCGAAGCGGATCGGGCCTTGCGACTTTTTCTTTTTGGGCGGGGCAGATGTGTTCGACATGGCGTGAGCTCCTTAGCCGTACAATTGCTCGTAGGTCGCGTAGAACTTGTAGAGGCTTGTGGCCTGGACGGCCTTCCAGAATTTGGTCTGTTGAAAGCGGGCGACGACGGTTTCGCGATATTTGGCGATGGCGACTCGTGAGCCGATGAAGACGATGGGTGAAAGTGCGATGGCGACGAGGCCCGAGCCCATGACGATGGAATTATTGAAGCGAGTCAGGGGCACGAGAGGCATGTTGTACATTTCTGTGAACAGCGGTGTGAGGCTTTCGTTCTCGAGTACGGCTTGGCCGATGGCGTGATGGAGGGGGTCGAGAATCCACGCGATGAAGGAAAAGAAAAATGCAAACACAGTCGCGGCGCCAATTTGAATGCGGAAGAAAAAGAGCACAGCGATCACCAACAGAGTTTGCAGCGAGAAGGCTGGGGCGAAGCCTAAGATCAAGCCACAGGCGATGCCGGCGGCAATCTGGTTGGTGCCTTTGTCGGAGTTGAGGAGTTTGAGAAAGCCGAAGATTTGCTTGAGCAAAAACGTCATGCGGTACCTCTTGGCGAGTGTGGGAAAAGGCTAACGAGTTCGCTGGCCTCGGACGAGGCGCGTTGCGATGCGTTGACTGAGGTGGGGAAGGGCGAGACTTTGGTGCCGCTTGGGTACGCACTTTGGCTTACGAGTGAGCGGCCCCGGCGAAGGAGATTTGTATGTCAGTGACCCCAATTCCCTACTTGGATCTAAAGCCTCAATATCGCGCGATGGAAAAAGACATCAACGCGCGAATTCAGACGGTGTTGAATCATGGACAGTTCATCTTGGGGCCTGAGGTCGTCGAGTGTGAGAAGGCCTTAGCTGAGTTCACGGGTGCAAAGTATGCTCTGACGGCGGCCAGCGGTACGGATGCCTTGATGATGGCCTTGATGGCCTTGGGTGTGGGCCGGGGCGATGAGGTGATCACGACGCCTTTTTCATTTTTTGCGACGGCCGAAGTGATTTCTCTGGTGGGTGCGAAGCCGGTGTTCGTCGACATCGAAGACGTCGCTTACAATTTGGATCCGGCAAAGATCGAGACGGCGATCACACCGCGAACGAAGGTGATCATGCCGGTGTCACTGTATGGACAGCCTGCGGACTTCCGAGAAATTGAATTGATTGCGGCAAAATATGGCGTGGCCGTTGTGGAAGATGCGGCACAGAGCTTTGGCGCTCGCTATGAGGCGGCGGGCTCGAGACGGTCGGGCGCGCTTGGTAAAATTGGCGCGACCTCATTTTTTCCGGCAAAGCCGCTGGGCTGTTATGGTGATGGTGGAGCGGTGTTTACGGATGATCAGGCATTGTTTGAGCGCATGTCGCGGATTCGCGTGCATGGCCAGTCGGCGCGCTATCATCACACTGAGCTAGGCATCAACGGACGACTGGATACTTTGCAGTGCACAGTATTGACGGAGAAGTTGAAGCGTTATCCGTGGGAAATCGAACAGCGCCAGAAGATCGCGGCCAAGTACACGGCAGGACTTCGGGCGTTGGCGCCGAAGTTGATCGTGCCTGAGGTGCGTTCGGGGCGTGATTCTGTGTGGGCTCAGTACACAGTTTTGGTGGATGATCGCGATGCGTTTGCTGCGCGTCTGAAGGAGTTGGGTGTCCCCACGTCTGTGCACTATCCTTCGCCGCTTCACCATCAGCCGGTGTATGCGGATTTGAAGGCGCTCTTTCACTGTCCAGTTGCGGAGCGGGTGAGTGCCAAGTGCATTAGTCTTCCGCTCTACGCCGATATGCCGATGGATCACGTCGAGCGCGTGATTGAGGCTGTGAAAAAAGCTGTGCTCTGAGGCCGGTCGACTTTGGTCGAGAGTTGGTGAGTTCGGCGTTCGGGCTGAAGGCCTGCGGAACTGTCCTTGTGAGTGTGCGAGCAAATCCTTAGCCTAGAGCGAGTGACCGATCTAGGGAGTGAGGGATGCGGCGACGCGCTTTGCAGTTTGCGGTGGTGCGAGAGGACTCGAACCTCGAATTGGATTTGTGGCGGAAGGGTTTGATCACCCGGCCCGTCATGATCGCCAGCGGCGGCTGCACGGCACTGAATCTTTGGGCGATCGCGCCCGAATTAAATATCGTCCTCATTGAACCGAATGCCGCGCAAATTCAGCACGTGCGAGCGAAGCTGCGCGCCTGGCAGAGTGGGCGCGTGGCGAGCTTGCGCGGTGAACTTTTGGAAGCTGGGAATTTCGAGGCTTTGTTTCGGCAGTTTCGCGAATTTCTCTACGAGTTTGTGATGCCGGCGGCGGATTGGCGAAGAGCTTTGAGCGGAACTTCGCGACGTAGTTGGCGACAAGTGTTTGTACATGCGTATTGGGGTGTGGCGTTTGAGTTGTTTTTCTCGGACTCGATTTTACGTGCGATGTTTGGTCCGGCGGCGATTCAGCACGCGCCACGCGGATCTTACCCGCAACATTTTCGTCGCTGTCTTGAGGCGGGATTGAGGCGAGGGGATTCGCACACCAATGCATTTTTGTGGCACATCTTTGTGGGTGAATACCCAAAGCGCGGAGGGCCTGCGTATTTGCGATCATCCGCGCCGGCTCGGGCTCGCTTGAAGTTTTTTGAAGGACTGGCGCAGGACTACACCCAGTTTGGCGAACACGACTTCGTGGGATTGTCGAACATCATGGATTGGTGCTCGAGGGCTGAGGTGAAGTCATTGACCAAGATGCTGAATCGGGACCTGCCGAGTGGCGCGCATGTGCTCTATCGACAGCTCAATCATGGCGTCAACTTTCGTTCGGCATTTGGGTCCGGATGGGCTTGGGATGATCGCTGGTGTAGGCTGTGGCATCGACGAGATCAAAGCTTGTTTTATTCTTCAATCCACCTGGGGAGAAAGCTGTGAAGTCATTGGATGCGCTGGTTGAGGAAGTTTGGCGAGACACGGCGGCTCGGCAAAATCCTTATTTTGTGGGGCTGGAGCGAGAGATGACTCGCGAAGATTTCATCGAGACGCAGATTCAATTTTTCTATGCGGTGGTGTTTTTCAGTCGGCCGATGGCGGCCTTGGCGGCGAAAATTCCATCGCCAGAACTGCGCTTAGAGGTGCTTCGCAATGTTTGGGAAGAGCACGGTGAAGGACAGCTGTCCCATGGGCACGGTCAGACGTTCATTGAGTTTTTGCGTCGCTTGCAAGGGGGAACTCGAGAGGAAGTTTTGATGCAAGTGCAGCGACATGCGCTTTGGCCCGAAGTGAGAATTTTCAACACGACCTTGTCGGGCGTAACGGTCTTGGATGACTTCATCATTGGCGTCGCCGTTATGGGAATGATTGAGCGCATGTTCTCTGAGATTTCGTCTTGGATTGGGCAGGGAGTTTTAGCGAGAGGCTGGCTCAGCGAAGATCAGATGATTCATTATAAGCTGCACGCCAAGCTCGATGTGAAGCATGCGCAGGATTTCTTCCGCGTGGTTGAGGACTCGTATGCGAAGTCGGAGGAAAACCGCTACCTCATCGAACAAGGCTTGCGCATGGGGGCGACTCTTTTTGATGGCCTTTATGCAGGCCTGTGGAAGTCGCGCGCGCGCCGCTGGCTGCTGCCGCAGGCTTTTCCTTCATCAAAGTCGGCGAGCTATGTTCCTTGAATCCGCAAAGTCTGTGCGAGTCGAGGTTTTGACGCGCGATAATTGGCGGACTTGGGCGACGGCCTTGGCGGAACTTGAGTCGATGATCGAGTATCCATATGGTGCGGATCACTTCCGAATTGATCACGGGAAGGACTACTGGAGATTCTTTGCGCGTCTGGGTGAGCCGCGCATGCATGCGATTGTTCGCGGCGGCCGAATCTTGGCCGTCGCCTGTGGCGTTTTGCGAAGTCTGCCGGATGGGCCCGCGTGGTACTTGTGTGACTTGAAGGCGGCTCCGGACTTTCGAGGTCAGCACGCGGCGACGCGAATGCTTCGGCATCAGTTTTTTCGAAGCTACTGGCGCTGTGGGCGTGGGTACGCAATTTCAATGCATCCGGCTCAAGGCGAGAATCGCATCGTTCGATTGTTGAAGAAGTTTTCTTGGTTGCCATTTCGGGTCGAGGCCGAACTCGCGTTCTATACTTTTTCGTTTGAGGAGATCCAAAATTTTCGTGGGGTCCTGGAAGCTTCGCTGGGCGAGTTGGGAGTGTTGGATTTGCGGGGCGTGAAGGATTTGATTATGCGAAGTACAGGACGCTCAATGCCTTTGGTGCACGTGCAACACGGGCCGATGCGAGAGGCCGAGTGGCGGCCGACGCCAGGCGTGGAACACATGTTGGCGGTGATGGAAGGTTCGGTGACGGATCAGGAGTTAAAGGGACTTGGCCGAGTGGCCTCGGCCAGGGCTTGTGTGATCGCGCATCGTATGCGCGGCACCGACTTTAGTTTTGTACTCAGTAGCGACATTTAAGCTTCGCGACGTACTTTCTGCGAGTGTGTCATCAGTGCCAGGGCCAAGCTCAGCGCGGCAATCAGCAGCCAGAGGAGAGGGCTGCGCGCTGGGAAAAAATCGGCGGCAATTTGCGAGTGCCAATATTGAAAATTGAGATACTTCGAGAGATCGCATCGCATGCTGCCGCTTTGCGCGCCGGTGAAATTTGTGGCGAGGCTATAGAGGGCAAGTGGGGAGAGGGCTAATAGGCTTCGAGCAGATGCGTGTGCGAGCCCCAGCAGACTCAGAGCGAAAATCGGCATCAAGTAGCGCGGCCCGAATTGGCAGTGACCGATGGTTTCCATTCCTAAGATGTAGAAGAGGATCGGCAGAAGAAATGCAAACTTGAAGCTGACGAGATCGTGAAGTTTTGAGCTGGATTTGAGATGCACAAGTGCGAACGCCAATGCTATTCCGGCAAGCGGCGCATACACCCAAAGACTCAGTTCGCCCCAGCCAAAGTAGGTGTTGAGCTTTTCAATGACGCTGGAGATGGAGGGGCGAAAGTAAGTGTCGGCATAATCGCCGGCGATGTTCGCGGGCATGAAGGGCGAACCGAAGGTGAGCCAGTTGTAGATCAAGTTGGGTGCGAGCCCTGGGGTAAAGCCGAGTAAGAATTTGAGAAAGAGGCCGACATCTCGTCGGGAGTGCCAGAGAACGAGCGCGGTGATGCCAATTATTCCGGGTGCGACGAGCAATGAAAAGAACGAGCTGAAGGCGAGCAAAAAGGCAGCGGTGAGCAGTCGGGCGTTGAGCCAGGCGACAAACGCCCAAGTCACGCAACACATGGCCATGATGTCGTGATGAGCCACTCCGCTGTAAACCCACAGAGGCGTCGCGAACACTGTGAGTGAGGCGAGTGTGAGGTTGACGATTCGTCGGGTGGGACTGAGGTGCTCGAAGATTATGAGAGCGGCGAGTGCGATCAGGGCGGCGGCCAAAGTGCCCGACAGCCAAGTGGTCCACGCGGCGGCGGCGGTAAAGTTGCTGACAAAGTTAGAGCCAGAAGCTTTGACCAAAGCGTAGGCGGCGGCACTCCAAAAGAACTGACCGGGTTGCTTGGCGGGATGCAAAGAGGAGTTGTGGGCGAAGACATCGCCCTGTGGATTTAACTCGGGAACCGCCGAGTGCCCCAACTCCAAGGCCCCGCGTTCGACTAAGGCTTCGGCTCCCGCCAGTTGTAGCCCATAGGCGCGGAGATCGCCTTCACGAATGAAGGCGGCCAGCAGAATCCAAATCCATAGAAAAAAGATCGCGTGACGAAGCTTCATAAGGTGCGCGGCGGACTGCGTTCGCTGATTTGATCTTCGATCAATTGCCACAACTGCGATTGAACGACGGAGAGATCATGATGGGAGCGGACGAGAGTTTTTGAATTTTGTGCGAATTGTGGCCACTTCGCGGAGTCTTGAAGGGCGCGTTCCAAAGTGTTGATGAGCGCAGAGGTGGAGCGCGGTTCGAAGAGCCAGCCGGTTTCATTTTCACGAATCACTTCGGGCGAGCCGCCTGAGGCCGTGGCGAGTGATGGCACACCGGCAGCCATGGCTTCAAGTAGCGAGAGGGCGAAGCATTCCTTATAGGTCGGGAGCACATGCAGATCAAAAGCACTCAGATACTTGTAAGACTGTGCGACGGCTCCGGGCATATGCAATTGATGGCGCGTTGGCGAGTGGCGAAGTGATTCGGTGAGCTCGGCATGCAGTTGAATGGCCTTGGGGTCATCACTTGTCGGTGGGCCGATCCAGATAAAGTGCAAGCGAGAGTCTAGGGCGGTGAGGGCTTGTGCGGCAGCGAAAAACTCTCGAGTTCCTTTGCCCGCATCAATTCGTCCGACGGTGCCGATCACGATGGCGTCTGCGGGAAGCTTGAGTGCCGCACGTGCCGCGGCTCGATCGAGCAGCTCGCTTTCGATTTTCGCCAGATCGCGGCCATAGGGCAGAAGCGCGAACCGCGAGGCCCGCACCGGCAAATGTTTTTTCAGCGTGTCGAGATGCGGGCGCGACGATGCCAGCACGAGGTCGACTTGCGCATAAGGAATGGCGTGCAGTGGATCGCGTTTGGAATGATCGATCCAGATGTGAGGTTGGAGAACGACGAGCGGGCGAGAAGAGACGGAGGAGCGGCGCAAGCCATGAATGAGCCGATCGGCCGCGAGGCGCCACCAGTAGGCTTTCAACTCTTGAGTCGAGTGGAGGTGGATGATGTCGAATTTGAGTCTCGGCCATGTGGTGTGCGCGGGAAGTTTTGCGGCTTCGGCCTCGCGAAAGAGTGCTGTGCTCGAAGCGGTGAAAATGTGGGCGTCGTCGCCGCGCTGCTTTTGGGCGAGCGCGGTTTGGAGGGCGTAAGCCTCAGCACCGGAGTAACTCGGCCCTGTCGAAATGTGAAGAATGCTTCTCATGACTGAGCGGCTTGTTGGTAGAAGTCGTGAACGGCCTGAATGATGCGCGATTGGTCGGCGGCTTCGAGTTCGGCGTGCAGCGGCAGGCGCAGCAAGCGATCTGCGAGCTGTTCGGTGTGAGTGAGTTGACCATGAGCACGGGAGAAGCGTCGACCTGCTGGGCTTGTGTGCAGGGGCACATAATGAAAAGGCGCTTGGATTTTTTGCTCTTTGAGAAATTGGATCAGTTGAGTGCGCTCATCGAGTGAATTGGTGATGACGTAATACATGTGAGCGTTGTGCTCGCAATGTGAGGGAATGAAGGGGCGTCGCACGCCATAGCGTTCGAGACTGATGAGTTCACGATGATACAAGTCCCACACTTTGAGGCGCTTGGCGGTGATCTCTTCCGCGCGTTCGAGCTGAGCCATGAGAAGAGCGGCGAGCAGATCGCTGGGTAAGTAGGACGAGCCCACGTCCACCCAGGTGTACTTATCGACTTGGCCGCGAAAGAATTGCGAGCGGTTCGTGCCTTTTTCCCTGAGAATCTCGGCGCGCAAGGCCAGCTCAGGATTACGGATCAGTAGGGAACCGCCTTCGCCGCTGACGAGGTTTTTTGTTTCATGGAAACTGATGCAGCCGAGGTCGCCGATGGCGCCAAGCGCTTTACCTTTGTACTTGGCCATGAGGCCTTGAGCAGCATCTTCGACGACTTTGAGATTATGTCGCTGCGCCAGTGCGAGAATGCTGTCCATTTCGCAAGCCACGCCGGCGTAGTGGACCACGAAGATTGCTTTGGTCTTGGGTGTGATGGCTGCGGCGATTTTGTTTTCGTCGATGTTGAGTGTGTCGGGACGAATGTCGACGAAGACAGGCTGAGCCCCTCGCAGAACCACGGCGTTGGCCGTCGAGACGAAGGTGAAGCTCGGCATAATGACTTCGTCGCCGGATTTCAGATCGCACAGCAGGGCCGACATTTCGAGTGCGGCCGTGCAAGAGTGAACCAACAGTGCGTGCGGAGATTGCGTGTGATCCTTCAGCCAAGCATGCACTTTGTGTGTGAAGCCCCCGTCGCCGGAGAGATGTCGAGATTCCAACGACTGACGCACATATGCCCACTCGCGCTCGGTGATCGACGGAAGGTTGAAGCGTAAGGGGTTGGATGACATAAATGGAATTTGCGCGAATTTGCTTGAGTTGGCGAGAGTTCGCCGATGATTTCTGGGGGTTTTGTGCGCCGCGTGGCATGGGTGAGAGTCGGGGCTTTGGGAGATTTGGTCGTTGGCCTCGCCGGTCTTGCGGAATGCATGCAGAGATTCTCGGACGCTGAATTGGTGGTTGTGGGTTCAAAGTTATGGACTGAGATCCTACATCCTGCGGCATGGCCGGGTGTTGTGGCGATTGAAGTTGTGGATCGGCGCGGTGGCCTCGCCCAGCGATATGAGATCGAAGGCGATACCTGGGTGAGCCGAGGTGAGCCTCGTGCGTTGCGAAGTGCGTGGCGTGACTGTGATGTGGTTGTGGACACGCGTGTGGACTCACTGCGCTTTGCGGTGGAAGCTTGGCGCGCTGGTGTGCCGGAGCGCTGGGGCATGGCTCCGTCTTGGGCGGCTTGGCTCTTCACTCACGCGGCTCCGCATTTTGGCAAGGATCCCCTGCTGCATGAGCGAGACGTACCACTTCTCATCTTGGATGCCGCCCGTCGAGGGTGGGCGCGATTTTGCCCTGAGGGCTCGGCAGAGTTTTTGAGCCGAAGTGTAAAACTGTCGCCGGGAATCGCGCGCTGGCGTTTGCTTGGTTTGCCGGCCATGCGGAAACTCGATCATGCCATCGAAGCGAAGCTTGCAGTCAAGAAGGTGGGCGAGCTGCAGGCTTACTATGTGCTCAATCCGACTTCATCGCGTCGAGAGAAGGCATGGCCGAGCGCCAAATTTCGCGAATTCTTGTTGTCACGACCTGCCGATGAAAGTTGGCGTGTGGTCGGCTCGCCGAACGAATCTGAATGGTTGCGTGAAGTCGCTTTGTCTGAGGAGCAGATTGTGCAGCCCGCAAGCATTGGCGAATTGTTTGAAGTGCTGAGCCGCGCGAGTGGGCTTTTAACCAATACGTCATCCATGCAGTTTGTCGCGGCCTCGGCCGGCTGCCCGGTGTTGACGCTGATGGGGCGAGCCGACCCAAGGATCTGGGGACCGGTGGGACCAAATGATTTGTTTGTTCGAGGTCGCGAGCCCCGTGATGTCGAAGATTTGTTTGAGCGCGAGCGACGCGCATACGACTCAATCGAAGTTGATGAAGTGCTTAAGACTTGGGGCTCTCTGCAGAAAAAAGCTCTGGTGCACGCCTGAGCTAAATGGCGTGGGCGAGCGAATCAGCAACAGCTTCGCGTAAATGTGAAATGTTGAAATCGGCGTGAGGCGAAACTGCGGCGAGCCGCGACTGCTCGTCGAGCATTTCGATTTTGTCGGCGTCCCAGATTGAAAACTGAGAGCCACCTCCGAGCACAATGTGTTGTGGATCAAGTTGGCCGAGGCCCGCGAAAGTCACTCGATACGGAAACTGAAGAACTTTGATGAGGCGTCGAGACTCAACATCAAAAACGAAGGCCTGTTTCAGGTCTGGCAGAGTGCCCCAGAGCCGACCTGTTTGCGGGTGATAAGCCATGCTGAGCAGCTCGCTTCGTTTGAGCTCGTCGGGGAACATGAACTTGTCGGTACGCATGCTGTCGAGATCTAGAAAGACGAGCGCGGGATCGATGAAGCTTTGTCCATCTCTTGAATCTCTTGAATTGGAACTCCAAACACTCAAGCGCGAAGCTTTGGGTTGGTTGGCAGCCATAACAAAATGAGCCATGCCTCGCCACTCATCGATTTCAAACAGACTGGGGAGTTTGTCCGTCTTACCTGTCACAACATCGAAGACGCCAAACCTTGAACCGCTTCGCAGTAGTCCCGCCAATCCCATGACGATGTGGTCCTGATCGATGGCGAGCATCTCATGTGAAAATCCAGAAGGGATAGGATGCGACTTCACAATCTGCAGATCGTTGAGTTCAACTTCAATGAGGCGTCCATCGGCCATACGGGAACCGATCCTGCGACTGGCGGAGATGAAAGCCGTGGGCGGACCGCTGGCGCTTTGTCGGTAGACGACATGTCCTTGCAAGATCTGATCGCTCGGAAGTTCGAGTTTGCAGATTTCCTTCTGACTTTGCCAATCGACAATGGAGGCCAGAGGGGCGCGGCTCGAAACCGCGAGCCCGCGGTGGGGCTGATCAGGGATTGGGTTGATGGTATGCGCGGGAACCGATATGGGAAAATGTTCGAACCCAAGTCCGCGTTCATCAATGCGAAATGCGAAGGCGGTCGTTTCGCGTGGATCATAGGTCGCTGAAGTTGCAGCTTGAGTCTTATAGCTTGCACCAAAAAACTGCCGAGGCTGAATTGTTTGAGCGGAGGAGTCTTGGAGATTTGAGCGACGCCAAAGCTGGTGCAGGCCCCATGTCGACAACACAGCTGCAGATGTCCAAATGAATTGACGTCGTGACTTTGAATTCAACTCTGAGCTCCTTGAGTTTGAGCTTAGGCTCGTTGCCGAGAAAAACAAAGCGGAACTCAAGCCTGGTCTTGTGCGAGATGTGGAACGACGTTTTGTCTGCGACGAAAAATGGATGAAGCCTCAGCTGATGTTGTCGTCAAAATGCATTTTGACTTCAACATGAGCCGGTAATGATTCGGCGACGGGGCAGGTGCGCGCGATGTTCTCGAGGCGCTGACGGTCTGAAACGGAAAGTCCGTGAGGCAGACGAATGCGCAAATCGAGTTGTGAGATCCGCCGTGGCTGTGAGGTCATGTGTTTGATCACCTCGGCGGAGGCGCCCTCGAGACTCAAGCCTTCTTTTTCCGCGGCGATGGCCATGACGGTCAGTGCGCAGCTGGCCAGCCCCGCGGCGACCAAGTCTGTCGGCGAAAAGCTTTCGCCGCGTCCGTTGTTGTCGCGTGGAGCATCGGTTTGCAATTCACGTCCGGATGGTGCGTGGGTGAGTTGGACACGCTTTTCACCCAAATATTGTGCGGAGATCTTCACCATGGATGTGTCCTGAGGTTGGAAATGTGAGGGTTGGATACTTCAGACGCCGAAGCTCGAACCGCAGCCGCAAGATTTGGCGGCATTGGGATTGTTGAAAATGAAACCCTTGCCGTTTAAGCCACCTTCATAGTCCAGCACCATGCCGACCAAATAGAGAAAGCTCTTTGAGTCGACGGCGAGTTTGGCGCCGTGGGCCTCGAACACCTTGTCTTGGGCTTCAAGTTTGTCGTCGAAATCAAGTTTGTAACTCATGCCCGAGCATCCGCCCGGCACGACTTTCACGCGAAGCACGGCCTCAGGCGAAACCTGGGATTCAGATTTGAGGCGCAGAATTTGTTGAGCCGCTGTTTCACTCAGTTGGATCATGAAACCTAGTCTAGCAAAGTCTTTGAAAGACGGCAAAACTGTCGCGAGGTCCTGAGAAAAGAGTTTTCTGTGTTATGGACAGGGGGGCCAATTGGCTGGCGCTCAGTTGAAATTTAAGCGGTTGCTGGCTCCACCAGAAGGGGCTGAGGCGGGTTTGAACTGGCAGCAGCGCCCCTGTGAACTTCAGGGACGCGAGGGTCAACGCCTCTTGGCTGTGGATCGAGTCGAGGCACCCGAATCCTGGTCTCAACGGGCTGTGGAGATTGTCGCGCGCCAATATCTGCGACGTACGGGCGGACCGGAAGGAGGGCCTGAGGCCTCGATTCGTGATCTGGTCCGGCGCGTGACCTCGAGTCTAAGGAAGTGGGGCGAGGAGCAAGGCTACTTCGCTACGGCGGCGGATGCGCAATGTTTTGAGCAGGAGTTGGCGAGGCTGGTGTACGAGCAGCGCGCGAGTTTCAATTCTCCGGTCTGGTTTAATGTGGGTCTTCACGAAGCCTATGGCATTCAGGGCTCTGGACGTGCCTTCGCTTGTGAAGGTTTGCAAGGCGAAGTTTTGGAAGTCGAAGGCGCTTATGTGAGGCCACAGGCCTCGGCCTGCTTCATTCAAAGTTTGCAGGATGACTTGCAGTCGATTTTTGAACTGCTGGCCCATGAGGCGCGGTTGTTCAAATACGGTAGCGGAACAGGCACGAACTTTTCTGTTTTGCGATCTTCATCGGAAATGCTTTCAAGTGGTGGAACTTCTTCGGGTCTGATGAGCTTCTTGGAAGTTTTTGATCGAGCCGCGGGTGCAACGAAGTCAGGTGGCACCACTCGTCGTGCGGCAAAAATGGTTTGCTTGGATGTCGATCATCCCGAGATTTTTGAGTTCGTGAGATGGAAAGTTCGCGAGGAAGAGAAGGCGCGAGCACTGATGGGCGCCGGCTTTTCAGGCGGGATGGACGGCGAAGCTTATCGAAGTGTTTCGGGACAAAACTCGAACAATTCGGTACGTGTCACCGATGCGTTTTTGCGCGCTGTCGAGCGCGATGAGATGTGGTCGCTGCGGGCTCGACACACGGGCGAAGAGTTGCGGCAGGTTCGCGCGCGAGAGCTATGGCGAGAGATCGCCCACGCGGCTTGGTCATGTGCGGATCCGGGCGTGCAATTCGAAGATGTGATTCAACAGTGGCACACTTGCCCCGCCTCGGGGCCGATTCGGGCTTCAAACCCGTGTTCGGAATTCATGTTCTTGGATGACTCGGCTTGCAACTTGGCGTCGTTGAATCTTGCGAAATTTCTTGATGAAGAATCGTCGCCGCCGCGGCTTCGCTCCCAGGAGTTTGCGCATGCCGTGCGTGTACTTGTGGTCGCGCAGGAAATCTTGGTGGGCATGTCGGGATATCCGACTCGAGCCATCGCGGAAAATTCGAGGGACTATCGACCGATTGGCTTGGGCTACGCCAATTTGGGTGGCGCGCTGATGCGAATGGGAATTCCTTATGACTCGGACGAGGGTCGGCAGTGGGCCGCAGAAGTGACAGCGCTCATGGGTGGCGAGGCCTATCGCGTGAGCGCGGAGATCGCGGCGGCGGTCGGTGCATTTCAGGGTTGGAAGCCGAATCGCGAGGCGATGCTCGGAGTGATTCATCAACATTTACAAGCGGCGACGGATTTGGCGGGGCGTGCGGGGCGAACTGGTGTGGCGACCGAAGCGCTGGTGGCTTGGCAAGCGGCGGAGCGAATCGGGAGCCAGCACGGATTTCGAAATTCGCAAGTGACGGTTTTGGCGCCCACGGGAACCATCGCACTCATGATGGATTGTGATACGACGGGCATTGAACCCGAGTATGCCCTGGTTAAGCAAAAGCGTTTGGCCGGTGGGGGCGAGCTGCACATGGTGAATCAAAGTGTGAAGTCGGCCCTTGCGCGGAGTGGTGTTGCTCCAGCGCAGATTGAGGCTTTGGTGCGACGTTTGGAGCAAGGCGAGTCGCCGCAGAACTTGTTGGCTGAAGGAATGCTGCCGAAGCGCGCGGTCGAGGTCTTGGCTTGTGCGGGTGAGATTTCTGCCGAGGGGCACCTACGAATGATGGCGGCGGTTCAGCCATTTTTATCAGGAGCGATTTCAAAAACCGTCAATTTGCCAGCTCGCGCGACTGTTGAGGATGTGGCCGAAGTTTTTTTGATGGGCCGTCGCTTGGGACTCAAGGCGGTGGCCATCTATCGAGACAACTCAAAAGGCGTTCAGGTTTTATCCCAGGCCGCGCCGTCGAGAGAACATGGAGACACGAAACTGGATTCGTCCAGTGAAGGGAAACACACGAAGGTAAAGAGTTTAGATGCTCTGTTACCTCAATGCGGAGAGTGCGGTGGAGAGACCTTGATCGCGGGAAGCTGTTGGGTTTGTTCACGCTGTGGTCATTCGGTGGCGTGTTCATGAGAGATGAGTTGGTCAACTGAATGCGAAAAATCGACGCGAACAATCGACGCGAAATATCGACCAGGAAGCTGGGGTTGATGGGTCGGCTCAGGGCTGGTTTTCGCAGCACTTTTGGACATCCTGCGGATCGCAGGAATCGCATATCCGGATTTCTGGTAGTCCGGCCGTCGCACAATACATCGCGGGCGTAGGAAAATCGAACTTACGGCGTCCATACATCACCATAGTCCAATTCAGCCCTTGATTCGCATCAAGTCGTAGATCATCGAATTGATAATCGAGACCATGAGTTCGAAATGGGCGCTCGCAAAAATGTAGACCCGATTTTAGGACGCTTTCAGGAGTCGTGCTGGACGTGAGGAATATGGAAAGTTGACGCTGAAAGGTGAACATCTTTGTCTGTAGGTCGGCCAGTGCGAAAACATTCGACCTCGCGTGATTGGCATTTGCGACGGAGAATAAAATCAGGCCGAGCATTGAAATCTTGCGAACCAGTCTTCGCGACCACAAGTTTTGCGAGAGAATTATTAGAGCGGGCAACGCGGCTAGCGTGTACTGATATGAATAGTAGGTGTTCATCGCCATGTACTCGAGGCCGCGCGTGCGAACTCGGCCAAATGCGATCATAAATGCGAAAAATGCGGCCGCGACGAAAGAGACGAAGAAAACATCGAAGTGCCCTCTACTCTGAATCTTTCGGAATTGAAATCCACCGGCGGCGATCAAGACTATGAGAGAAATCCCGCCGATCCAGATTCTTGGTCCGCCGACTTCGAGGCGAAGCTGGAGTTCTTGGAAATTGAGTTCAAAAATTGGAATCAAGATCCAACCATGAATCTGGGACCAAACTTGAGCCCAGACGCTGAGGGTATCGAACAAACTCCGGAGACTGAATTCTGAGGCCAGATGAATGGACTGAAGAGGGCGTTGGATGTGCCAGTCGAGCACGCTAAGCGCCGCGTAAATGATGGGGATCAGAGCCACTTCCCAGGGGCGAGAGGAAAGCGGCTTAGTATTTTTCAAGCATTGAACGAGACCCCATGCGCCGAATGCGACGGTCCCGACTTCATAAGTGAGCGATGCGAGTAAAGCGATCCCGAAGAATAACAGTCTATTCCAACCCCGATTGAATCTCTTTTGGATCAACAAGTGAAAGGCGAAGAGGAGTAGGATGGAGAATAAGAGATATCCATGAATATGCGACCATGAGGCCGCATCAATGAAGCTCATATGCGTGCTCAGCGCAGCTGCGAGGCAAAACGCCATAGATCGCGGACAAAACTTACGTATGAGGAAGTAGGACAACAAAATGCTGATCGAATACAGGCAAATGCCAAAGAACTGCCAAAGCAATGGGTCTCGACCGAGGAGAGAAAATTCAATTGCGATGAGCGAAAACAGCACGGGGCGGAAGAGCAGCTGGTCTCCCGGGAAGCAGGTGCGTGTACGATTGTAGGAAACGAGGTGCTTCCAAGTTTCGCCGAATGACTGGTCAAAGGGAGTTTCAATCAAGACACAAATGTGATCGGAAGAGAAAGGGAGTCTAAGGGAATTCGACCATGTCCAAGCCACCAAAAGGACTAAAGCGGAACAACAGATGAGTTCAAACATCCAGTCGGGCGCGCCGCTCACTTTCCTTCGAAGCATGGACCAATAATGGCCTCTTGTCGAAGTTGGCTCTGGTTTCATGGACCCCATGGGCAGATTGAATCATGACTTTGTTGACATTGAAACTAGAGTGAGCGTGAGGCTGGCGGGTCCCACGATCTACGGGGTCATGCGTTGGTTGCTGGTTTGAGCGGCGAAGCCGAGGATCGACGTTGGGCGCACGATTTGAAGCTTCAATTGAGCGGGTCTGCTGAGCCGCGACCACATCTCAAGAACAACGAGCTTGAAGCTCAAACCGATGGCCAAAGTGATTTGGCGGTGCCGAGGGACAATCTGTCGACGGAGTGTTGCGGTGGGGCCTCCCCGCAAAACCTGTTGTCCGATCTCTCGGTAGAGGGATTGAGCGATGGCGACGGCGAGGCGCGGGCGAAACGGCAAACTCCACCAGCCTTGGCGCGCAACTGCGTAACTTTCGTCAGCCCAGTTGAGAAGTTGCCGGGCTTGTTGGTGAGCAAGATCGGGATCAAAGCTGGTGTTGATCTGAGGTGAAAGCTCCTGAGGAAAGTAGCTTCGACCGCGACGATGATCTTCGAAGAGATCGCGGGCGATGTTGGTCAGTTGCAGGGCTCGGCCGCAGGCGGCGGCCATCGACAATACTTCGAATTCCGATTTTTGAAATTGCTGAGGATGTGCGCATGGCTTTGCTGAAGATCTCAAGATGCCGGTGATGTGGCACATCGCTAGGCCGACAACACCTGCGACACGGTAGCAGTAAAGATCAAGCTCTTCTCTTGTCGCGGGTCGAAAGCCTTGTGCGTCCATCAATTGGCCGAGAATCAGCTCGCGCGCGTAACTTCGAGGAATCTGAAATTGCGCTTCAAGTGCATACCAGGATTCGAGAGCGACACTGAGCCGTTCATCGGTGGTGGTTTCATTGCGGTCGAGGGCATGGAGTAAGACCTCGGCTCTATGGCGCGCGATCTCAGCGGATGGCGCTTCGTCGATAGCGTCATCCACGATCCTGCAAAAGCTATAAAATTCGCGCGTGGCTTGCAGCTGGCGGCGATTGAAAAACAATGCGGCGAAACTGAAGGTTCTTGACCCGCGTCGAAAGCGATCCGCCTTTGCCCTATGCGATTCGAGACTCTTTGGCGTCAAAGCGAAACCTCATGGGCCGCGTTGAATTCGCCTCGCCGTGGCGGGGGAGAGGTTTGAGCCGAAGGCTTGAGATCGTCGATCACAAGTTGAGCTGTGGCCTCGGCCGATTTGATCACGCCGGGCACTCCGGCGCCTGGATGTGTACCTGCGCCGACGACGTAGAGGCCTTTGAGGCGGTCATCGCGATTGTGTGTGCGGAAGTACGCACTTTGGGTCAAGACAGGTTCAAGAGAGAATGCGGAACCTAAGTGCGCGTTCAGTTCTGAATTGAAGTCCTGAGGCGTAAAGATCTTTTGCGTGACGAGATTCTCTCTGAGGCCGGGGATATACTTACGCTCCATGTAGTTGATGATGGCGTCAGCGTAGCGAGGTCCTTCAGCTTTCCAATCGATGTCCATGTGGCCAAGGTGAGCGACGGGCGAAAGAACGTAGAAAGCCTCGCAGCCTTCAGGGGCGAGACTCGGGTCGCTGACTGTGGGTGCGTGAAGATACAAAGAGAAGTCTTCAGGTAAGCTCACCTGCATGTCGCCGTAGGTGTTGAAGATCTCATCGAGCAGACCTTTGTAGCGAGGGCCGAAGAGGACGTTGTGGTGAGCGAGGTGCGGGTAGCGCTTCTTTGTTCCAAAATAGATGAGAAAGAGCGACATCGAATGGCGAGCATTCTCCAAACGCCGCGCTGTTGAGCGCGCACGATCTTCGCCCTTGAGGAGATCGCGATATGTGTGCACCACATCCGCGTTGGACACGACGGCATCGCAAGACCAAGTGTCGCCAGCTTGCGTGCGCACGCCAACGGCTTTGCCATCGCGAGTGACGATGTTGTCGATGGGCGCTTGAAGCTGGAGCTTGCCGCCCAAATCTTGAAACAGGCGTACCAGACCCTGAACGAGTGCGCCTGTGCCGCCCTTGGGAAAGTAGACGCCCCAGTTGCGCTCAAGAAAGTGAATCAATGTGTATATGGATGAAGTCTCAAAGGGGTTTCCGCCCACGAGCAAAGAGTGAAAGCTGAACGCTTCGCGCAGATGTTCGTCGCGAATGTAGCGTGAGACGGTGTTATAGACGCTGCGGTGAGCGCCGAGTCGGATGAGCTGAGGGGCAACCTTGACCATGCTCCAGAGATCAAGAAACGGCACATGCGCGAGTTTCGTGTAGCCCTCGTCGAACACTTCTTGGGTGTAGGAGAGAAAGCGCTCATAGCCTTCAAGATCGCCCGGCGACTTGGCGCGAATCTGCGAGCGTGTGGCGTCGAGATCTTGCGAGTAATCGAAGCAATATCCATCATCCCAAAACAATCTGTAGAACGGCGACACCGGCATGAGTTCGACATAGTCGCGCATAGGACGGTTCGCTGTTTTGAAGAGATCTTCAATCACGGTTGGGGCGGTGATGACGGTGGGGCCGGCGTCGAAAGTGAATCCGTCTTGCCGATAAACATAGGCGCGCCCGCCTGGAGCGTCGCGCTTTTCGAATATGCGCACTTCGCATCCTGCCGCCTGAAGGCGAATGGCCGAGGCCAAGCCGCCAAAACCTGAGCCGATGACGGCGACTTTAGGGCGCGATGTCTGTGGGGCGAGAGGCGAAGCCATAACTGCAACTCACTTTCTGGGCGAGACTTTGAAGTTCGCGACACATTTGCTGTCGAAAAGGAATGTCGAGGCCTGTTGCCTCGGAGTGTTGGGCCTGAGATTGAGCAAATTCGCCAAGCGCGATCTGCCAAAGCTCGCGCGCTCTCGTGGAGGCGGAGGCGATGAAATTTGAATCCGCGAGAAAATTTTGAAGTGCGAGATCCTGAGGAAGCTGCGAAGCGAAGCTCCGAAGCTTGTCGAGCTGCCCGCTCCATGCGGCATAGGCCCACGGCCAACAGAGTCGTCCCGCACGCAAATCCTCATAGCACTTTTCGCCTGCGAAGGTCGGTACGAGATTCCCTAAGTCGTCAAATCGCTGAAGCGCAACGCCTAGTTCTTTGATGAGAATTCTCAAATTCTGTAACGGCACTTCGTGGGTGGCGCCCGCCGCTCGTGCTCCGACTTCGACGGCGAGTGACATCAACGAGCCGGTTTTCAAGCGACTGATTTGAGGACAAACAACTTGAATCTCGAGAGGGCTGAGATCTTGGTCGCCTTGGACACGGAGGGAAAGATCAAGGGCTTGGCCCTCGTGAGCTTCGATGAGGGTGGCGTGTGCTTGGCGATGAAGAGCTAACTCAACCGAAGCGGGAAGTTGGGCCTGCTGCAAGCGCTGAAAAGCTTTGAAGTAGAGTGTGTTGCCTGCATTGATGGCCAGAGGTGTTCCGATCTGCAGGTGGAGGCATGGTCCGCCTCTTCGGATCAAGCTATTGTCTTGCACATCGTCGACAATCAGCGAGCCCAAATGCAAGTCTTCGACAAAGTCTTGCAGGGCGAGAGCCGTTTCTGCGGGGATCGGGGTTTCGCCCTTCCACGCGCGCCATCCAAGTTCGATGAGTTGGGCACGAAAGTGTTTGCTGGGACGCTCGCGAAACTTCTGTAGCGGTTCCCAGAGATTCATGCGCAAGGTATCTGCTGCTAAAGATTCGGCGGTCGCTGTTTCGCTCCACAGTCCGTTGGCGGAGGCATGTTGGCGAAGCTCGTGATCATTGTGGGTTGGCCAGAGCGCTCGGTTGTCATGCTCGGTTCGATAAGCCACGCGAACTCCGATCCCGTTGTCGTTCTCTCGCCCTGGTTCTCACGCTCACTGGAGCGAGAGATTGTACTGGAGCAATGTGATCGATCGTGCAGGGACATTCTCAACTCACCGAATTCGCAACTCTCGAGCTTCGCAATTCGCAGTCGCCGAGATTAAGCCAGCGAACCCATGCTTTCACCGCGCACCTCGGACCACTGTTTGAGTGCGCGAGCCACGCGAACCGGCGGCTTGCCGCCGAGAATTCGCATTCGGTCAGATGCTGAAGTTGTACCTGCGTAAAAGCGCTCAATGACTTCCTCAGGGAGGCCATAAAAGTGCTCTAACACTTGATACCTCAAACAGGGTTCCGCGGCCTTAAATAAAAAGCGATTCAACATTCGATAAAATGTCTGGCGGTCCGCCCAAGTCTTGCGTT
Organism: Bdellovibrionaceae bacterium UBA2339; assembly: GCA_002344785.1. Taxonomy (GTDB): domain Bacteria; phylum Bdellovibrionota; class Bdellovibrionia; order Bdellovibrionales; family JAMPXM01; genus UBA2339. The sequence goes on along the minus strand of DDUL01000032.1, from coordinate 93,364 downwards.
CGCGGCGAAGTTCGGCGCGGACTCGGCCGCTTCTCAATTCAGGAATTTTCGAAATGAACTCGGCGGTGCGAATGGCGTCGGGAAAGGAGTAACCGGTAACCGAGTGAAACCATCCTGAGCCCGTCGAGATGCGAATTGGCGAGAAGTCGTCAAAGTTTTCGTTGCTCAACTCCAAAAGCGAAGGATCGATCTTATCGACTTCCGGTTGGGTGAGCGGCAACGGCAATGAGCCGTGCTCTTTGCGTTCAATCTCGTCGATTTGCCAACCCCGTCGTTCGACGTAGGCCACAATGCTCTTTTCGATGCGGGGCCAATTCAAATCGGGCGAATCCGAGTAGTAGGTTTCTTCCACCAGCAAGCGTTTCTCGTCCCAGGGCAGGCAGTAGAAAAACCGATAGCCGTCGATTTGCGGAACGCAGGCATCTTTGAGGATCGGGCGCTCCAGGCCGTGCGGTGCTTTCAGGCGAATGTCGAAGCCGATGAACTTTTGCCAAGCACAGACGGCGCCGGAAAATCCGGGCTGAGTTTCACCTTCTCGTGGACGAAAGTCTTCGCCGCGTAGGCCTCGGGCATCGATCACGAGAGGTGCCGAGAGTTGATGGGTTTCGCCGTCGCGCTCGACGCTGACGTTGAAGTCGGTGAGGGCTTGCACTTTGGTGTTGAGCCAGATTTGCGAGCCCAAGCGATCCATCAGCACTTCGTGAAAACGTTCGGACCGAATGGCGTGATAGGGGCGTTCCAGCACGCGTTCGCGTCGAGGAAAGTGCACGGAGTGAGAGGTCCAGCTTTTGGAAATGAGAGGTTGAATCCAGGCCATGGGGGATTCGCGTTCGCCGGACTTCGAAGCTGTGCGCGGACTTTGCCCGCCGGTCAGATCGGATTCGTGAAAGCTCCAAGTGTGGTTGCCGCCGAGTGTGGACTCGCGCTCGAGAAGTAAAACGCTGACGTCGGGGCGAGCTGTGCGTAGGCGCAAAGCCAAAAGCCCACCAGCAAGTCCCCCTCCGACAATGATGACATCCGCATCTGCGGCCATAAAACTCCCTATGATTTCGTCGCCTGTGCACGATGGAGCAACGGTTGACTTCGATGACACCGGTGACTCTGCTTGCCCAAAATGGCGGCGGCGAAAATCTGTCTGGGCCTTGTGCCCTGCGAAGTTTTCTATGATGCGTGTGGGGCTTGGGGCCGTCAATGTGAGCCGCTGTGTGAAGCTGTAGGCCGATGATCAAACTTACGTCAGTTTTAAGGGACTTTGCCGTTGAGCGACGAATCACGGTTCATGAATCCCTCGCACACGACGCTTGACCTTGCGAGCTTGAGGTTGTTGATTTCGCCCTAGTCGCGAGGAGGCTTATGGCGCAGCATGACACAACTGTGAATCTGACCGGTTTTGATCTCTTCAATCCTACCGAAGAGCACAAAATGTTGCGCGAAATGATTCGCTCCTTCGTGCTTGCGGAAGTTGAGCCGCAGGCTTTGGAGCATGATCGGGCGGAGCGCTTTAATCTCGCGCTGTTTCGCAAGTTGGGTGAGTTGGGTCTTTTGGGGATCACAGTGCCCGAGGCCTATGGCGGCTCAGGTTTGGATCCGTTGGCGGCTGTGATTGCACATGAAGAGCTGTCGGCCAGCGATCCAGGTTTTTGTTTGGCCTACCTCGCCCACGCCATGCTGTTTGTGAATAACTTGGCGGTGAATGGCAGTGAGGACCAAAAGCGTCGCGTACTGCCGCTTGTTTGTAGCGGCGAAGCTGTCGGTGCGATGGCGATGTCGGAGCCAAACTACGGCACGGATGTGCTCGGTATGGAGACGACGGCTGAACTCAAGGGCAATCACTACGTGCTCAATGGTCGTAAGATGTGGATCACCAATGGTTGCATCGACGATGCGGGCACTCCGGCTGATTTCGTTTGGGTCTATGCGCGCACCGGCACCAAGAATGGCAAGCCTCAGCTTTCGACATTTCTCGTCGAGAAGGGTTTTGCCGGCTATGAAGTTGGGCAGAAAATTCGCGACAAGACCGGGATGCGTGCTTCGAACACGGCCGAGTTAGTGTTTAACAACTGCCAAGTTCCCAAGGAAAATTTGATCGGCGCTGAGGGCTCGTCCATCCATCACATGATGCGAAATTTGGAGATTGAGCGAGTGACCTTGGCCGCAATGGCACTGGGGATCGCAAGGCGATCGCTGGAGGCAATGGTGAAGTATTCCAAGGAGCGCCATGCCTTTGGCCAGCCCTTGCACAGCTTTGGACAAGTTCAGCGTCACATTGCGGAAAGCTATGCGGAGTATCGCGCTTCGGCTTGCTATGTGTACGATACGGCTCGACGTATGCGTTTGGACGCTGCGGGAAATCGCTTGGATTCAGACGGCGTGAAGCTGATTGCGACAACATTGGGGAAGAATATCGCGGATCGTGCGATCCAAGTGTTGGGCGGCTATGGCTATGTCGGCGAGTATGTGGTGGAGAGATTGTGGCGAGATGCCAAGCTCCTCGAGATCGGCGGCGGCACACTCGAGGCCCATCAAAAGAACATCACTCGCGACTTGGTTCGCTGAGAGCGCGCTCGAGCAGCGGCCGCGCCTGTGTGCGGGCGCCAAGCGTGCTGAGCAGGGCATAAAGTCCGGATGCTTTGCGATCAATGAAGATCACTTCTGTGGGCGGCAGGCGAAACTCGCGGGCCGCGATGACGGCGGCGAGTTGGTCGGCAAGTCGCTGCGGCAAATCCGATGACTTCCAGTCGTACGGTTCATTGGCGGGTTCATTCGATACTGCGGGTCGATCGCCGCCGCGAAACGGTTCGAGCACCAGCTGACAGAGCTTGAAGAACTCGTCGCGCACGAGCGGCGGATCATCTTCGCGCAAAAAACCGCAGGCGAGTCCGCCGGCTAAAACTTCTTCACGCTGCTCGTAGAGCGCGCCCTTCACCATACGCTTGTAGCTCTTCATGAACTCAGGACCCAACTCTCGCGTGGCCCCAAAATCAAAGAGTGCAATGCGATCTGTCTCATGAGGCTGGGTCTTGAGGATCACTCTGAAGTTACCGATGTGGGCGTCGGTTTGCAGGCGGCCGAAATCAAAGAGTTCGAAGAGGTAAAGCTCGATGAGAGCGTGGGCGAGATCGGTGCGACGAGCCTCGGGAAGCTCGGCGATGGCCATTGAGTCAAAGCGCTCGCCATCGACCCAATCCATACAGAGGACTCGAGACGTGGTGAATTGGCGATGCACATGTGGGACGACAAACGAATTCTTGAGTCGTGGATTGAGTTGAATCTGTTCGTGAAAGCGCTCCGCGTGTTCGGCCTCTTGGAGATAGTCCAGCTCTTGTGCGAGCAAGGCTTCGACTTCGTCAATGAGGTGATTGAGATTCGGGGCTTGGCCCAAGGCTCTGGCCATGCCGATGAGGACCTTGAGAACTTTGAGATCGGCGCGCACGGCACGATCCATTTGTGGGTATTGAACTTTCAGCGCCAGTTGTCGACCGCTTGCCAACTCATGGGCCCGATGAACTTGTCCGATCGAGGCGCATGCGCGCGGTTGCTGATCGACAGAAAGTTGCTTGAGGCTTTCACCCAACTCTTGTTGAAGTTGCGGTTCAATTTCGGACCAAGCCAACGAAGGGGCTGAGCACTGCAAACGCTTGAGGACTAAGTTCACCTCTTCGGGAAGAAATTGTTCGCCATAGATGGAGAGCATCTGGCCGACTTTCATGGCCGAGCCCTTGAGGGCGCCAAGCTCCTTCGACATCTGCTCAGCGAGTGTTTTGAGTCGCTGGAGTTGAGCCTGGCGTTCGGCCTCGCTGCAGCTGCTGAGGTGGGGATCAGCAAAACTCTTCCAGAGGGCTCGCCCATGCCCCTGGCGTGCGAGATCAAAGCCGAGTTTGCAGAGCGTGAGGGCCCGCATGAAAAGCCCGGAGCGCAGCTCGGCTTGCTCGTCGATGTGGGTTGAATTTGTCGAAGTCGAGCGCGACGTCATATCCCCTTATTATCACTTGAAACGCCGGAGGTCGCGAGTCTCGTCTTGAGTTTAGAAAATCTCAAGATGATCCATGTTTTAGAGTCCCAGTTGCTCGGATCAGTTACCCAGAATCAGTTGCTGGGCTTATTGCCCCAGAGGCCGCCAGAGAGCTGCAGAAGGCTGTCGAGGGTTCGCTCAGCCGATTGAACCATGTCGTGAAGCTCTTTGGCTCGTTCGGCTTGGACCGGGCAGCCTGCATGAAGATCGGCGGGGAGTGATACAAGCACTCGGGTCGCGGCGGAAAGTCGAGCGAGCATGCGGCGCTCCCGCTTGCGAACGACGTTGGAGATGACCTCGGAGATCCGCGGATTCACCTCGTAGGCCAATGTGCCTCGTTCGGTCTTTTGTGGGGCCGAGCGAATCACTTCATACTCGAGCAAGTCATTGATGGAGATCGAGGCCAGGGCCTTTGAGATCTGCAGTCGTTCACAGAGATCCGAGGCGTCGAGCGGGCAGCCGGCGAGGAACAAGTGGGCCCAGATCCGTCCGTGAACGTTTTTAAATCCCCAGTATTCGATAAAGTCGCCAATTTGCGACACGACATCATCGAGCTCGGGAGAGGGCTTGTGCTTGTGGGACATGCCGTGAAGTTAGGTGAATCGGCCTGAGTCTGCAAGTGCGGCTTAGGGGGTGGGTGGGCTTGTTCAAAAATAGGGATTTAACTTTTTCTGTTTGCTGAGCTTGGCGGAGGTGAGGCGTTGGAATTTGGGATAAGCTAGGCGCATGGACATTGTTTTGTTTTGGTATCGCCGAGATTTGCGCGATGAGGATCAGCGTGGGTTGAGCCGAGCTCTACGTTATGCACGCGAGCGGGGCCTGTGCGTTTTGCCGGTCTTCATCTTTGACTCGGACATTCTGGGGCGACTCGAAGATCGCGATGATGCTCGCGTCAGCTTCTTGCATCGACAAGTCACACAGCTGGCCGAGAATCGTCGCGGCGGCTTTTGGATGTTGAAGGGACGGCCCGTTGAACTTTGGGCGCGGATCTTGTCGGGGCAACTCAAGGCTGACGGGCAAGTTGGCCGAGTTGTCGCGGTGTTTGCCAACGAGGATTATGAGCCATCGGCTCAAGCGCGCGATGAGAAGGTTCGCGAGCTTTGTGAGCGACATGGCGTTGAATTCCATAGCTTTAAGGACCAAGTCATCTTTGCGAAGGCTGAAGTGCAAAAAGATGATGGTCATCCCTATACGGTGTTCACGCCGTTTAGTCGCAAGTGGCGGGTGCGTCTTGCGGAATGCTCGAGTGAGCTCAAGCCGGAAGAGTGCCGGCGGTATGAGTCGGCATATGCGCCCATGCAGCTCGAGCCCGTGGCTTTGAGTGAGTTGGGTTTTGTCGAGTCGTCATTGAGCTTTCCCTCAACGCGAGTGCCGACCAAGATTCTTACGGAATATGCGGAGCAGAGAAATCGTCCTGACCGGATGGGGACCTCGAAGCTTGGCGTGCATTTGCGCTTTGGCACGGTCTCGATTCGTCAGTTGGTGGCGAAGGCGATTGAGTTAAAGGCGGAGACTTGGCTCAATGAACTGATCTGGCGCGAATTCTTCATGCAAATTCTTTGGCGCTTTCCAAGCGTTGTTGGTCAGAGTTTCAAGCCGGCCTACGAACAGATTCGCTGGCTCAATGACGAGGCTTTTTTTGCGGCTTGGTGTGAGGGGCGCACGGGGGTGCCGATCGTGGACGCGGGAATGCGTGAGCTCAACACCACGGGATTCATGCACAATCGCGTGCGGATGATTGCGGCGAGCTATTTGGTCAAACATGGCTTGGTGGATTGGCGGTGGGGAGAAGCCTATTTTGCTCGAAAGCTCTTGGACTTTGAATTGGCATCGAACAACGGCAATTGGCAATGGGTCGCAGGCTGTGGTTGTGATGCGGCTCCGTACTTTAGAATTTTTAACCCTGACCTACAGACCAAAAAATTTGATCCGCAATTTGAGTACATCAAGACTTGGGTGCCGGAGTGGCAGGCTTCCAGTTATCCGCAGCCGTACTTTGATCATGCCTTGGCTCGTCAGCGAGCCTTGCAGGCCTATGCCGTCGTGAAAGAGCGCTAAATTTGCATAGACAATCGCGATGCAAATCGCGATTTGCATCGCGATTTTCATGAGTAATCGCGGAAGCGCCGGGATGCCTCTTCGTTCAGGCAGCCCGGTGAATGCGTGAGAGTTTGAGATCTTCTTCTTCGGGCTTACTCGTAAATTCGAAATCCAATTCCTTGCCCTGAAGACAGAACTGGCGGTGTGTCGCTCGCTGTCGGCGAAACTGCGGCTGCGGAAACGCCTGAGCTCATGCTGCTCGTTCCGCCGCTGACGGGCGAGAGTCCATCGTCGTCTTCGTCTTTGCGTCGTGAGCTGGGGGCGACCACTGACTTTGCGCGAAGCTCGGCCTCTTCCTTCAGGTCCGTCGTGATGAAGGCTTGTCGCCATTCGCCGAAGTCAACGGATCGAAGCGAAATGAAGCTCTCAAGGCCCATTTGGGCTTTGGTCACCAACGCCCCAAGTTGGCCGAGGGCTTTGTCGCTAAGTTCGGTGTTCTGTCGGTCTTGAGGTGCAGTTCGTTCCAGAGCCTCAGCAGCAGCTTGGATCCGAGTCAGCATGCGCTTCTCCCGTCCTCGAAGGACGGCCAAAATCACTTTGAGAATATCGGGGTTGGGTCGATAGAGGTGAGTGCCGCGTGCGCTCTTGCCGACCTCTTCGATCACTTCAAACTCCATGAGTTCGCGGAGCGAAATGCTCACAAGTGCCTTTGAGATTTTCATTTGGCGAACCAAATCGGCGGCATCCAGTGGGCGTTCGGCGAGAAAGAGGTGCGTCCAAATCTTGCCGTGGATTCGCTTAAAACCCCAGTAGTGGATGAACTCGCCAATTTGTTCGGAGAGCTCTTGCATTTCCGGAAGGGTGTTGGATTCCGGTCGCGTGCCTTCTTGTTTCATCGTCGCCTCCTTCGGGGTGCAGTGAACGTGCTTGTTTGTTCTTCGTGATCGGCGGACTTGATTCTCGTTTTACTTCTTCAGATCTTCCGGAGATCTTCCGGCTTGGTATTCCGGCCTGATCTTCCGGTGGCTCGGTTTCTTCCTGTTTTGTCTTTTACGATCGCTTAAAAAGTTCGTTCATAAAATTCGGATTAAATTTGTCTGAGTTAGTTTATCTGGTCAACATTCAATGCACAATAAAAGTTTAAACATTGAAATAAATCGTGTAATTTCAATATTTTGAGAGTATAAATTTAATATGATTCATATTGTCATGAACTAGACCAATGTGACTAATGTCAGGATTTAGTTTTCATTGGATTAGTTTACGCATGCGTGAAATATAGGGACTCATCCGGCAGAATGTGAACAGACACATCGTCGATGCAAGGAGCACGAAATGCGAGTTTTGTTAACGGGTGCCACCGGACTGATTGGTCAGAGCGTGGGGCGAGAGCTGGCCCGCCGCGGGCATCAGCTGGTGGTTTTGGCGCGAGGTCAGATCGAAAATGTTCGTCGCACCTTGCCCTTTCCGGCTGAGATCTTCAACTGGTCGCATGAAGAAGCGGTGCCGCTCGAAGCCCTCCATCAAGTTGATGCCGTCGTACATCTTGCGGGTGAACCCGTCGCCGAAGGGAATTGGACGGACGCGAAGAAGCAGCGGATTCGCGATACTCGAATCTTGGGCACAAGAGCATTGGTGAACGCCATCTCGCAAAGTGGTGGGTCCGTGAAGTGCTTTGTGCTGGGCTCAGCCGTTGGCTACTACGGGGACGCGGGGGAGGCCGAGTGCCATGAGGGATCACCAAGCGGTGAAGACTTTCTGGCACAAGTTTGCCGCGATTGGGAAGCCGAGCTGGCGCCGCTGAGGTGTCGGAAGGTCGCGGTTCGTACGGGTGTTGTGCTTTCGTCTCGGGGTGGGGCCTTGGCGAAGATGCTACCCATCTACCGCGAAGGCCTGGGCGGGCGACTGGGTGACGGGCAAAGTTTCTTTCCGTGGATTCATTGGCGCGATGAAGTTGGACTGCTGGTGTGGTCGCTAGAAAATGCGTCGGTCGATGGAGTGATCAATGCCGTGGCGCCGACGCCGACTCGGCAAATTGAATTTCATAATGAGCTTTGCCGTGCTCTCGATGTCCGCTCTGGCCCGCCGGTGCCTCGTTTTGCATTGAAGATGGCTTGGGGAGAGATGGCGTCTGTCATTTTGGCGAGCCAGCGTGTTGTTCCTCGCCGCGCTCAGGAGCTTGGTTATCAATTTCAGTTCTCCTCACTGTCAGCGGCCTTACAGGACTTGCTGCATGATCTTCGCGGGCGCACCTATGAGATGTTCGCTGAGCAGTGGCTACCGCAAGCGCCGGAGGAGATTTTTCCGTTTTTTTGCGATGAGAAAAATCTCGAAACTTTGACGCCGCCGTTTTTGAATTTTTCGGTGATCGGTAAGTCGACTCCTGAGATTGGACAAGGAACCTTGATTGATTATCGATTGAGCCTGCACGGATTACCGCTCAAATGGCGGACACGAATTGAAGAGTGGGCGCCTGGAGTCAAGTTCGTGGATACGCAACTGCGCGGTCCTTATTCGCTTTGGCATCACACCCACGAGTTTGAGCCATTGGCCGGTGGAACTTTGATGCGCGACAGAGTTTTGTACCGCTTGCCACTCGGATTTATGGGTGACTGGGGCGGTGGTTGGAAAGTGGCGCGGGACGTTCGACAAATCTTTGCTTATCGGCGCAAGAAGGTCGACGAGCTGATGGGTTCGCGCTAAGCCCTAAGGCATGGAGCCAGGAAACGCGGCAATTCTTGCGGTCGGCACGGAGCTGACGGATGGACAAGTCATCAACTCGAATGCGGCTCAGCTTTCGACTTGGCTCTCTGAGTTGGAGCTGCAGGTCATTGAGCACCGAAGCGTGCCGGATGATCGTGCGGCGATGCGCGCGGCGATGCGCGAATTGCTGGCCCGAGCCCCTGTTGTCATTGTCTGTGGAGGCCTAGGGCCGACGGCAGATGATTTTACGCGTGAAGTTTTAGCTGAAGTTTCAAACTGCGAACTGATTTGGGATCAGCGGAGCCAACAAGTTTGGGAACAAATTTGCGCGCGCTTGCGACTTCGTGGCGTGACGCCGGAAGAAAATCAAAAGCAACAGGCCTGGTTTCCACGTGGCGCACAGATCTTTCCGAACGCGGAAGGCACGGCGGCAGGCTTTGCCCTCGTGGATGGGCAACCTGACAGCGCCAGTTACGTGCTGGCTCTACCGGGGCCGCCGCACGAAGTGAGACATTTGTGGCAATATCAAGTTCGCGATCACCTGGCGTCTTGGATTCAGCGACAGAAGTGGACGAGAGCTACGGAGCTGATGCAGTGGCGAACCCTGGGCCGAGGTGAAGGAAGTTTGGATGCTGAGATTGAGCCAGCATTGAAGCAGTGGGCGATCGATTCACAGCGGCCTCGGCCAACGACAGGCTACCGAGCGCACGCGCCCTACGTGGACCTTAAAATTTGGCTTTCGCAACCGTGGACGCGCAATGAAGTCGATGCGTGGATGCGAGCGCGGTTTGGAAAACTCATGATTGGCCAATCCGAAAGCGAAATCATCGAGCGAGTTTCGAAATTGTGTCGAGGGCGTCGAGTTTGGGATCGGGCCTCGCAGGGGCGATGGTTGCGACGGCTTATGGGAGCGTCGCAATTCGGTTCGCCTCAATTCGAATACCACATGTGCGAGTCCGAACCGCCGCGATGGGATTTTGCGATCGAATATGACTCGATCTCCAATCGAGTTCTTTGGCGCGCACATCAAGGTGAAACAAAGTCGGCGTTGGTCCCGGCGCTGGCGGGCGCTTGGCCTTCGGAGCGGCATGGAGTTTGGATTTCGGAAATTGCTCTCTTGCTCGCGGCCGGGGAAAGACTCGAGCAGCTTGAAGCGAGAGCCTTTCAAGAATCGGGGAGTCAGAAGTGAAACCGAGATTTCCTCACTCAGCGATGATTGAGCTTCGCGAGTACTCGTCGGGTGGGCGCGAGGAAGGGCAAGTGTCGGCCGATGTGGTCTTGGAACATTTGGCTCCGAGACTGACGCCCGAACGCATGCAAAAAATCTGGCGAGTCGTTGCGGGTCGCACTTGCGATGTGACGCCTGTGCTTGAAAACATTTATGACCGAGGCAATACCTCAGCGGTATTGCGGTCGGCGGAAGCCATGGGCTTTCAATGTGTGCATGTGATCGAGCCGGGAGAGCGCTTCAAAGAGGCCAATCGCGTGACGGCCGGTGCGGACAAGTGGTTGGATGTGGCGCGATTCAAGACGACGGTCGCGGCCGTCGCGGATTTGCGCGACAAGGGCTATACGATTTTGGCCACGCATTTGGATGCGAAGTCGAGACCGCTGCATGAGTGTGATCTGACAGGGCCGATCGCCGTCGTCTTGGGTAATGAAAAAGACGGAATTTCAACCGATATGCAGGAGCTTTGCGATCAAAGCGTGATCCTGCCGATGCGGGGATTCGTGCAGAGCTACAATATTTCCGTTGCCGCGGCGATTGCCTTTCAAACCATTCAATTGGCGCGCGAAGCTCGCGGACTTGCCGGAAACTTGAGTGCCGAAGAGCAAAAGATTTTAGCCGCACACTATGTGCTGCGCACCTTGGATAATCCGGCTCGATTGCTTCGGGAGATCTTGGCGAGGCTTTGAACTTTCACCGTCCTGGCCCCCTCTTTCGGCATGACATCGAAGGGGGAGTGACGTTTTGTGGCACTCACCTCTAGCCCAGCAGCAACACAGGCGATTTTGTCTCGGCATCTGTCCTGCTCCTGGGATCGGCATGGGCGAAGTCTCAAAGCGAATGCCACGCCTCAATTCAGATGGAAATCGAGCTGTCGGCGGAGCGCCCAATCGGCGAGCGCACCGATGGAACTTCACGTTTTTGTTGATGCCAATTCAGGGCGTGATCGCGCTCCTGGCGATCGGCATGTTCACGGCTTGCACGGCGGACTTGCCTGAGCATCGGCGGGATCAGAGTGTCATGGGCGGCGATCTTGTGCCGCACTCGTCGGACGAGGCCGCAGGCCTGGCGCGACTGGTGGCGCGAAAGACTGAGACTCAAGGCACATCACAGGTCATCCAAACCACGCAATGTACTGCGAGCTTCATCACTCGACGAGTGTTGTTGACGGCCGCTCATTGTATCAAGCCAGGCCATGAACATGAAGTCGTCGCCATGGTGAATGAAGATTTCGGCGGACTCAAAGTCGAACGCATCGTCGTGCATCCAGATTATTTGCGTGCGCAGGCCGCAGCGACTTCAGCGAGCCAAAGCGGTCATGACCGAGGTCCTGGTTCAAAGCACTGGCCAGATTTGGCCATGCTGTTTCTCGAAGTGAAGAACGAGGCGACGGCGCAAGTTTTGGCGCGAGTTCAACCGATCAGCGTCGCGCAAGCTGATACGAGTTTTGGCGGAAGCTTTTTGGTGCGCGCGTTTGGTTTTGGCTTGGCGAGTGCGATGGCTGAGGGCTCGGATGGTCAATTGCGAGTCGCCGAGTTTCGCGGCTATGTCTATGAGCCCAGTTTGTCGTATTTTCGAGTGGCGATGACACAGCGATTGGGACTTTGCTCGGGGGACTCGGGAGGGCCGGCGCTTTTGCGATCCAGCGCAGGCGTGTGGTCGCTGCTTGGCGTGTTGGCCTATACGGAGACGTCCACCGTCGGCGAAAGAGAAACCTGCGATTTGTCGGCGACCTATGTCAATGTCGGGCCCTATGTGAATTGGATGATTGCCGAACTCAATCAGTAGCCGTGGCCTCGCGACAAGACTGCTGCTCTTCACTCAGTTTGAAATACAAATGCGCAAGCGCCTCTTCGGGCTTGAGCCATTCGCCGGTTTTTCGCCAATGCGCGATGGTGTCGGTCTCATAGAAGAGCTGTGAGTAGTGCGAGTAACGTTTGAAGTAGTCGCGCGCATAGGGCACAAAGAAAGCGCCTATCATCAAACTCAGCGCGATCAACCCGATTCGATGCGCTGACCACTTTTCCACGATGAGTTCGGCTCCGAGAACGGCTGCCAACAGGAAAGCGGGAGCGGCCATGAGGCCTCGAAGCGCGTGCGGAAGTCCTTCCCAAGTCAGAGCCGCAGGAATGAAACCCACGACAATCAAAAGTAAAATGCGCATTTCAGGTCGCGGCCATCGGCGCGCGGAAAACACCAGCAAAGCCATCACGCTGATCAGCTCGGCGGGCTGGAGCAGTCCACCAAAGCCTGTGCTGTGCCTGAGATTTTCGTCCCCGCGAAAGAGCAAAAATCGCGGATCGAAATGTCGGGCGAGGTTTTCAAGAAACATGAGCGGCAGATCCTGCAGCTGACTTTGCGTTTGCGTGAGGTGGTGTTGGCTCCAGATGGCGAGAAAATCGCCGCGACTCCAAAAGCCTGGCTCGTCGAGAACGGAGAGTAGAGGCAGCAACCCAAGCGCACCACCGAGAGTGAGTGCGGCCAAGTCCCGTCGTGTGAAGTTTGGATTGTGAGTCTTTGTGAAGGGGAAGAACATCACGATGAGGGAAAGCGGCACGCCGATGCGAAATGGCGGATAGGTGAGCATGGAAAGCGCGGCTATCAGTCCAATGAGGCCCGCCTTCTTCCATGTGGGTTGAGCGCGCCATGCGGCCCAAAGTGCCAAGGTGATGGACCACAATGCGAAAGCGAAAATCGGGTCCCAGTAGATGCGGGACAAATGAAACATCCAAGGTGAGGTGAGGAGCATCGCGCCCGCCAGCGGCCACGTGAGAGAGCGTCCTCGCCAAAGTTGCGCGGCCCAGGCGATGGCGATCAAACCGATGAGTCCCATCAGCGCGGCCAGCGCGCGAAAGCTTTCAATCTGCGCGCCTGAGATCTTGACCCACAAAGCCGACACCCAAAGCGTGATCGGTGTGGCGTAGCCGCTTCCCAACACGGGCGCAAAAAGTCGAAAACTTTGATCGGCCGTTCGCCCAGTTTCAGCAATGCAGATGGATTGTGCGGCGATGGCCGCCTCATCCAAGTAGAAACCTTGCGGAGCCTCATCCAAGCTGTAGCCACGCAAAGCGATCAGCGAAATGAGCAACAGCGACGCCAAGGAGATTCGAGTAATGTGGGAATTGAGCTTGAGCTGAGCGAGCATCTGCAGCTGAGCTTAATCTTGCGAATGTGCAGTGGGCAAATATGAGCTGGGCAAATGTGTGAAGGTGAAGCTCGGCTCAGTTTCGTGGGTGGCGCGCAATGTTATCAAAGTTCGAGGCGGCGGATTTCCGAGTTGAGTGTGGCGGTTCGGCTTTTTAACTCGGCAAGTTCGCGGCGCATGTCATCGAGGCGACTTCGCGGCGTGGAAGTTCGGGGCGAGTTCGCCAGTTGGCCGGTGCGCCTCAAGGCATCGTCGAGGATGCCGGGGGACTCGAGGGCTCGGATTTCATTGGCGAGTATTTCAATTTTTCGTTCGTTGGCCTCGGCCTCGCGCTCTAAGACCGCAAGTTGGCGGCCAGCTTCATATCGCTCAAGAAAGGCGCGCTCGAGGTGTGAGGGGCAGATTTGTTGGTAGTCGCGCTGGCGGCGGCCTTCGTTGAAGGCGTGCTCGGGTGTGCAGTAGCTGATCAAGCCTCGGTTCCAGCCGGCCACGTAGAATTCCATGGCATTGGGAGTGACCTTTTCTGGGGCTGTGCTCAGGCAGCGCTGCAGGGCGAGGCTGTTTTCTGCGGGTGCGCCCACAAGAGCGTCGAGACGGCCGACTTCAAACCAGTCGACGTTCGCGCAAGGGTCGGCTTTCACGCGCGGACCAACCATTGAGGTGCAGGACGTCAGCACCAGCAGGGCCGCGAGGGTCAAAAGCCACGAAGCTTTGCCGCTGAATATGGAGTTGAGAATGGAGTGAATCCCGGTGGATCCCCAGCGAGTCGCCATAAGAAGCAACATGCCACTTGCTCAGCGGGGCGGCGAGTCCTGACGCCAGATTTGGTAAGTGTTTTGGGTCGGCTAGCGACGCGGGGCGTGAGCTGCGTGTAAGCCTTGTCCGGATTGGACAAGTTTTCACCTTTCCGGCACTTTGGCGAGATGCGAATTGGCTTACTTCACGAGTCCGTCTTGCCACCTCGGACCTATGGCGGAATTGAGCGGATCATGGTGGCCCTGGCGCGCGCTTATCGACGTCGTGGACATGACGTTGTGGTGCTTTGTAAGCCAGGCAGTCGCGCCGAAGCGATTGCGGAAAACGCCGAAGATGTGGCGAGCGGACGATTGCGCGTTCACGAATTGCCCGCGGATTTTCTGGCGCGTTCACCGGAGCAGTGGCTGCCGCGAGACTTGGATTTCCTGCATTCCCATCAGCCTTTGCCGCTTCGGCCGCCGCTGCCGTTTCTGGTCACGATTCACGGCAATGGCCAACCCTCAGAAAAATATTGGCGCAACACGAATTTTTTGAGCGAGTCCCATGCGCGCAATCACCATGCGAAATACTTTGTGTACAACGGCGTTGACCCCGCTCGATACAGCTTCCGTCGCGACAAAGACGACTACTATGTGTTTTTAGCGCGCACGACTTGGCGAGTGAAAAACGTCAAGACGGCGATCGCGTGGGCGCAGGATCTGGGTGTGCGACTGGAGATCATGGGCGGCGCGGGCCTATCTCGTGGCGGCATTCGCTATGCGGGACTGGTGGATGAGCCGACCAAAGTGAAGCTGTTGGCTGGTGCGCGCGCGTTGATTTATCCGACGAACTGGGATGAGCCTTGCGCGGGCGCTCCGCTCGAGGCGCTGGCTTGTGGCACGCCCGTCGTGACCACAGCAAACGGCTGTATGCCGGAGTTGGTGCGCGCGGGTACGGGTGTAGTCTGTCGAGACTATGACGAGCTCCTTGCGGCTCCAAAGGTTCTGGAGTCCATCAAGCCGGAAGCTTGTCGAAATGCTGTCGAGACTTTTTTTAGCGATGAGCGAATGGCGGATGATTACTTGGCGTTGATGACTCGAATTCTGAAAGAAGGCGAGTTGGACCATGAGCCGCGCTACAATTTTGATTCATCCAGCGTGCAACTCCTCTACAAGCCGACGATTTTGAATCGAATTCGCTTGGCTGTGACAGGGAAGATTTAATGGCCAAAGTTTTGGTGACAGGTGGTGCGGGATTCATTGGTAGCCGTTTGGTGCGTCGACTTGTCAGTGAGTCGCATCAGGTGAAGGTGATCGACAATCTTGTATTGGGCCGCGAAGCTCACCTCGAGGGCGTGAACTGCGAGTTTGTGCGCGGCGATCTTCGGAATTTGGCGACTGTGGAAGACGTGATGCGTGGGCAAAACGTGGTTTTCCATCTGGCGGCCAACTCTGATATTTCGCAAGGTGCGGCTCGTTCCGATGTGGACTTGGAAAACGGCACGGTGGCGACGTGGAATGTGCTCGAGGCCATGCGCCGATGTGGAGTTCGTGACATCGTGTTTGCATCGACCTCGGCGGTGTATGGCGAAGCGGCCGTGAAGCCGACGCCAGAGGGCTACGGTCCTCTTTTGCCAATTTCCTTTTATGGCGCGAGTAAACTGGCATGTGAGGCCCTGATCAGCGCCTTCGCGCACAACTGCGGCATGCGCGGCTTGGTGTTTCGCTTTGCGAATGTC
Organism: Bdellovibrionaceae bacterium UBA2339; assembly: GCA_002344785.1. Lineage (GTDB taxonomy): Bacteria > Bdellovibrionota > Bdellovibrionia > Bdellovibrionales > JAMPXM01 > UBA2339. The sequence goes on along the minus strand of DDUL01000032.1, from coordinate 77,763 downwards.
GTGGGCCGGCCGGCGACGCATGGTGCGATTTATGATTTCACGAAGCGATTGATGGCGGAGCCGACGAAATTGTCGGTGTTGGGAAATGGCACGCAGAAGAAATCCTATTTGCATGTGGAAGATTGTGTCGATGCGATGATGTTTGGATGGCGGAGCATATTGGCGCAGGCGCCCGCGGGCTCGGCCGAAATTTTTAATTTGGCCAGCGAAGGCGTCACGCAAGTGCGGGACATTGCGGAGTGTGTGGTGGACGAAGTCGCGAAAGCTTTGTCCGCGGCGGGCCGCGCGCGGATTGAATTTGGTGAAGGCGATCGGGGCTGGGTGGGCGACGTGCCCTTCACTTGGCTCGATGGATCGAAACTGCTCGCTTTAGGTTGGCGGCCAGCCTTCAACTCCGGCGATGCTGTTCGCCGAGCCGTGCGCGAAGTCGTCGAAGACTTTGTCAGCACGCCACGAAAGGGTGGATGAATCGATGCGCAAGCAAGTCGTGATCTTGGCCGGTGGCTTGGGGACGCGGTTGCGGCCACTCACGGAGAAGTGTCCTAAGCCTTTGGTGCCGGTGGCGGGCGAGCCGTATCTGCATTGGCAAATGCTGGAGCTTAAAGAGCGCGGCTATACGGATGTGGTGTTGTTGGTCGCTTATCTCGGCGAAATGATCGAAGAGCACTTTGGCAACGGGCAAGGTTTGGGAATGCAGATTGAGTATGCGTATGAGCGCGAACCCATGGGCACAGGTGGCGCGCTCAAGAATGCTCTCGAGCTTCTTGAGGATGAATTCATCTTGATGAATGGCGATTCGTTTTTGCCAGTGGAGTTGGATGACCTGGCGGGGGATTTCGATGCAGGTCGATACGAAGCCATGGTGGCCGCCTATGACAACTCTGTGCCGACTCCCGTGAAAAACAATTTGCTGGTGAAGAATGGGACGGTTTGGGAGTACCGCCGCGAGGCAGGTGCGGAGAGTGGATTTGGATTCGTGGATGCGGGAGTTTATTGTCTGAAGAAGTCGGTGATCGCGAATTTCCAGGCGGGTCCGAAGTTTCAGCTTGAGGATGTGTGGAAGCCGCTGATCGCGGCTCGTCAGCTTGGGGCCTTTGTGGTGCGCGAGCGTTTCTATGATATTGGCACGCCGGAGAGACTGGCGGAGTTCGAAGCTTATGTGCGCACAGAGAGGGCTCGCGGTCGATTTTCGGGAAGCGAGCCGGAGGGTCGGCCATGATTATTTCGCGAACTCCTTTTCGGGTCAGCTTCTTGGGCGGTGGTACAGATCTACCTTCATTTTATCGTGAAGAAGAGGGTGCTGTGCTTTCGACCTCGATCGACAAGTACATGCACATTACGGTGAATAATCGCTTCGATGACTCCTTTCGCTTGGCTTATTCGCGAACTGAAATTGTGCGCGATGCTTCGCAGATCGAGCATAAGATTTTTCGCCGAGTTTTGGAGAAGTACGGGACAAAAGCTCGTTCGCTGAACGAGGGTCGCGGCCTTGAGATTTTGTCCATGGCGGACATTCCTTCAGGAACGGGACTGGGTTCGTCATCGAGTTTTACGGTCGCACTTTTGCACGCCTTGAAGGGGCATCTGGGTGATTTTCAGTCGGCCGAAGAGTTGGCGCGCGAGGCTTGCGCGATCGAAATCGAAGATCTTCAGGAACCGATCGGCAAACAAGATCAATACGCAGCAGCTTTCGGCGGACTGCGCTTCATTCGTTTTCTGCCGACCGGCGAAGTTCTGGCTGAGCCGGTGATTTGCACCGAGGCGACGAAGCGTTCTTTGGAGGCCTCAATGCTCGTCTTTTATACCGGCGTGACTCGCTCGGCGAGTGGCGTGCTGCAAGAGCAAAAGGCGAAGACGGACGAGAAGCGCGACACTCTGCGAGCGATGCGGGATTTGGCGATCAAGATGAAGACACTGCTTGAGACGGGGGCGCCGGTGAAGCGCTCCGCGGAGCTTTTGCATGAAGGCTGGGAGATGAAGAAGACCTTGGCCAGTGGGATCTCGGCAGGCCCCATCGACGAATGGTACGAGCGGGCGCGCCGTGCGGGCGCAGGTGGTGGAAAGATCTTGGGTGCGGGCGGCGGTGGATTCTTGTTGTTGCTGTGTGAACCGGATCGCCAGGCTGCTGTGATCAAGGAGCTTGGGGAATTGCGAAAAGTGAATTTTAAAATGGACCCTTTCGGTTCGCGAATCGTGTTTGTGGGATGATTGTGGGATGAATTGATCTGACCTGATGTGAACTGAGAGTCGTCGCGACTCAGAAAAATGAGGAAGCCGTGCGATCATGGAAATCACCCTTTGCTTTGTTGGCCTCGCTCTTGGCTCCCTTTGGAAGCGTAGGCACCGCAACTGCGGCGGAAGTTCAATCTCGTGAAAAGTCTCCGCCTCGCCCCGAGGCCAGCGCGACAAGTCCAAGTCGCAATCTCCTCAATGAACTGGCATGGAAGCTTCAACGTCAGATGGCTCCCAAAGGGAATCTGATTTGGTCGCCTTCGGACTCGCTCTCGCTGATGGCGCTCTACTATGAAGGTGCGGTTGGTGAAACACGCGAACGCGCGGCGAAAGCCTGGGGCGTGAGTGTGGAAGGCGATCGCTGGGGTTTGCCTTGGTCGAAGTTGCAAGTGGAAACGGCGAAGCAAATTCTTTTGGATCGCGGCGACGCTCGAGTGCGGCCAATTCCGACTGAGTTTCAAAAACTCGCGGAAAAAACTTATGGCGCGAAAATTGAGAGCACGAGCTTTCAGCCGCTTTCGAATTTGACGACCAAGATTAACGCTTGGGTGAGTGACAAAACTCGGGGACTGATTCCGCGCTTGGTGGAAGAGACCGATTTGCAGGGTGCAAATCTCATTTTGCTCAGTGCGATTTATTTTAAGGCGAAGTGGGAGCATCCGTTTGAAGGTTACGCGACACGCGAAGATGTGTTTCGTGTGGGACCGAAGGAGCGCGTGAAGACTCAATTTATGAATCGTACCGGCGACTACTCGCATTTTGATGGAGACGAGGCGCGGGTTTTGATTTTGCCGTATGAGGGCCGGCGCGGGTCTATGGCGGTCGTGTTGCCGCGTGAAGGGATGGCCTTGGAGGAGTTTGAGAGCCGGGTAACGGCGAATGACTTGCAAAGATGGATCATGCTCGCGAAGCCCGGGCGCGTTTGGGTGAAGATTCCGAAGTTTGAGCATGGCTGGCGATCGGCGATGGATCAGGCAGTGATCGACATTGGCTTTCCGCGCGAGGGTGATTTTTCACGAATGGGACAAAAGGAACTGCAGCTTACGAAGATGATTCACCAGGCCTTGATCCGTGTGAACGAGTTGGGAACCGAGGCGGCGGCGTCGACGATCATGGCCGCACGAGCTGGCTCAGCACCTTCGCGGCCCAAGGAGTTTCATCTTGACCGTCCATTTCTCTATTTCATTTATGACGAGATGACGGGATCGTGGGCCTTCTCCGGTCGCTTTGCAAAGCCTTGAAGTCCGCACTTTGAGAGTGAAAGACCGGATGAGATTTGCTAACTCATTCGCATGAGTAAAAAATCGAAGTCCACGAAGTCGGTCCGCTCGAAATCAGTCCGTACAAATTCGGACAGTGTAAAGACCCCCGCCTCGACGGCGGCTCAGGCGAAGCGCTTTAAAGAGGCGCGTGTGCCGGCGCGGGACTCGGGTCTTGGCAATGCGATGAGCGGCGAAAAGCTCTACGGCGAAGTCGCCATCGAAGAGAATCAGCTTGAGCGCTTTCCCAATCGGACTCTGGTTCGACGCTACACGATTGACTTCACTTGCCCGGAGTTCACTTGCCTGTGTCCTCGTTCGGGCTTTCCCGATTTTGCGACGATCAAAATCCGAGTGGTGCCGGATCAATGGTGTGTGGAGCTGAAGTCTCTGAAGCTCTACATCAACGGCTTCCGTAATAAGAAAGTCTTCCATGAAGATGTGACGAATGTGATCTTGCAGGATCTTGTCGACCTTTTGGATCCGCACGAGATCACGGTGGTGGGTGATTTCACCGTGCGTGGAAACATTCATACGGTGGTGACGGCGGAACACAAGAAGGCCAGCCGATGAACTCGTCCCCATCGCGTCCGAGTGAATCACATCCGATGGATCCAAGAATGAAGATGGCCATTTGGTTTCGGCGGCTCTCGAATATTGGCTTCGCCATTGCGCTTGCGTATGGCGGCTTTATGGCGTGGACGCTATTTTCGGCCGCTCGAAATAATTCGAAGCTCGAAGGCATGCAATTCGCCGCCGTCGAGATTTCGCGCTTGAGCGAAAGCGGTGTTGTGCCGGTGAAAATCGACACGGACGCCAGTGTCGATGGGCGCGGTGCGGGCGCAGCTCGGGCGTTTGTGTTTTGGGCCTCGTGGTGCGGGCCCTGCCATGCCTTGTTGGATTCGCTCGAATCCAAGATCAAAAGTGGTGAGTTGGATTCGGAGCGAGTGTTTGCGGTGAGCATGGATGAAACCGAGGCGGCGCTGCGCGCTCATTTGCAGAGAGCGCCGACCAGTTTGCCGGTCTTGTTTGATCCGAAGTTGGATTTGGCTAAGCAAATTCAAGTGTCGGGCACGCCGACAGTGGCTCTGGTCGACGCCAGCGGCAAGATCATTCGCCTCTCCACTGGCGGTTTCGGTTTGGCGGGTCGAATCGTTGAACACGTGAAGGCGCAGACGCCGTAACTTTCTCGATTCCCTCGAACACCTACGGGGAGTTGGTCTTAAGCGCGGCTTGCGCCTTTTCGATTTGCACGCGAACGGCCTGAGGGGCTGTGCCGCCCTCTGAGGTTCGAGCGCGTGCAACTTGATCATGTTGGAGGGCCTGACGAGTGGCTTCGTCAAAGCGGGGATCAAGGCCTTGCAGTTCACCGAGCGTGAGAGTCTCCAACGCGCGTTTGTTTTCGAGGCACCAGCGCACCACATGGCCAGCGACTTCGTGAGCCTCGCGAAAAGGTAAGCCCTGTTTGGCGAGCGAGTCGGCGAGATCTGTGGCGTTGGAGAAGTCGCCGAGCAGCGCCTTGGCCATTCGGTCTCGCTTGAAGTCGGCATCTTGGACCATTCGAGAGCTGAGGCGAAGCGAGGCACGAACACTGTCGAGCGCATAGAAGACAGGTTCCTTGTCCTCTTGCTGGTCGCGATTGTAAGCCAGCGGCAGCGCCTTCATCATCGTTGCCAATTGGATCCAGGCCCCGAGGGCTCGACCTGTGCGGCCGCGAATGAGTTCGGCGACGTCAGGGTTTTTCTTTTGAGGCATGATGCTTGAGCCTGTTGTGACTTCATCGTGAAGTTCGACGAAGCCAAACTCGGGGGCTGACCAATAAGTCAATTCTTCGGCGAGACGTGAAAGATGCAAAGCCACGAGTGAAAGATTGCTGACGAACTCTATGGCGAAATCCCGATCGGCTACAGCATCGAGTGAATTTTCACTCGGACGATGGAAGCCGAGGGCGCGCGATGTGGATTGGCGATCGATGGGAAATGAGGTGCCCGCGAGCGCGGCCGAGCCGAGCGGGTTGACTCGCGTGCTTTGATCCCAGTCTGTGAAACGCGAGTGATCGCGATCCAACATCCAAAAGTAAGCGAGCAAGTGATGCGCAAGGCTCACGGGCTGTGCGTGTTGGATGTGGGTGAGGCCGGGAAGCCATGTTTCCAATTCGGCCTCGGCGCGCTGGAGGAGAACGCGTTGCAGATCGCGCACCTCTTCGCGCAAAGCTTTGCATTCGCCCAGCAGGGTGAGGCGAAAGGCCGTGACGACCTGATCATTGCGGCTACGAGCCGTGTGCAGTTTGCCGGCGACGGCGCCGACTTTGTCGCGAAGTCGAAGTTCGATGACCGAGTGAACGTCTTCCGCGTGTGGAGGGAAAGGCCACTGGCCTTTGGACATTTGCTCTTCGAAATCTTTCGCGACCTCACGAAGTCCTTGAATCAGAGTTGAGGATTCGGGCTTCGAAATGATGTTTTGTTCGCCCAGCATTTGTGCGTGTGCGATGGAGGCTTCGATGTCGGCGCGCCAAAGCCTCCAGTCGATCCCGATTGAGGTGGTGAAGGCGAGCGTGTCTTCACTTGGTCCGCTCGCAAAGCGACCGCCCCATAAGCGTTGATCGTATCCCTGGCCCTTTGGCTTTGACACGCGGCTACTCCTTACTTTTTGCCGTGCTTGGCGACAAGCGACTGATACATGCGCGACTGCAGGCCAAAGTTTTTCACCCAGCCGGTGGATTCGCGTTGATCAAAAGTCGTCGTGTCGAAGCTCGCGAGATCTTCACTGTACAATGCCCATTGGCTTTCACGACCTGTGACTGTAACGGCGCCCTTGTGCAAGACCATGCGAACATCGCCGGTCAATCGCTCCTGAGTTTTGTTGATGAAGGCTTCGAGGTCTGCTTTGAGCGGATCAAACCAAAGCCCCTCATAGGCCATGCGCGACCACTCCAAGTCGATGAGCTTTTTGAAGCGCAGCTCATCGCGAGTGAGGACCAGAGCCTCCAGTGCGCCGTGGGCTTTGAGAAGCACGGTCGCCGCGGGACATTCGTAATTCTCCCGAACCTTGAGGCCGAGCATTCGATCTTCCATGACATCGATTCGTCCAATGCCATTTTCGCCAGCGATGGCATTGAGGTTCATGACGAGTTTCGCCGGCGACATTTTCTCGCCGTTGATCGCGACAGGCAGGCCTTCCACGAAGCTCACGATCAGCGTGGTCTTCTCGGACTTGGCTGCCTCGGAGGACTTCGTCCATTGGAAAATTTCTTCGGGCGGCGCGAAGTTGGGCTCTTCAAGGCGTCCACCCTCGATGGAGCGTCCCCAGAGGTTTTCATCGATGGACCAAATCTTCGTGAGCGACTGCTGGATGGGAACGCCCTTCTTCTGGGCGTATTCGATCTCCCAAGTCCTGGTCAGGTTACGTTCGCGAATCGGCGCATGAATTTCGCAATCGGGAATCATGCTTCGCAGTGTGTACTCGATACGGAACTGATCGTTGCCCTTGCCGGTGCAGCCGTGAGCGAAGGCTTTCGCGCCTTCGCGAATCGCAATCTCGGCGGCTTTGGCTGCGATGATCGGGCGAGCGATCGACGTGCTCATCGGGTAGCCCTGATAGTCGCCGTTGGCCTTGAGCGCCGAGAAGCAGTAGTCGCGAGCGAATTCTTCTTTGGCATCGACGGTGTAATGCTTGGTCTTCATTGCCGCGGCCTTTTCGGCCGCCTGATCGATGTCGGCTTGGGGTTGGCCCACGTCGACCGTGACTGTGATGACTTCCTCGTAGCCGTAATCTTCGCGCATCATGGGGATGCAGATCGAGGTGTCGAGGCCGCCGGAGTAAACGAGGACGACTTTTTTGCCTTTGGGTTTCGGTGAGGATGAGGTGTTAGCGCTCACTGGGGCTCCTTTGGTGTGCGGCACCCGCTTGCGATGGGGTGACGGCTGAGTGAAGGCTGTGTGGCGGTTCAGCGCTTTCGCGAGCCATGGGCATCCTGAGCGCTGCTGCAACATTATGCATTCACCACTAATATATGCATTGACGTACCCACAAATCAAGCATTATTATGCATCTAAAGTGCATAAAAGTGCATAAGCTCGAGAGGAGTCTGTCGTGAGCTTGCCCCAGGGAAATTCAACATCTGTCACCAACACAGCACCTGGATTGGACGTGCGGGGTGACAAAGTGCGGGTGAGCGTCGTGGGCGCAAGAGGTTATTCCGGTGCGGAGACGGCGCGACTGCTCATGAAGCATCCATCGGCTGAACTTGTCGCACTTTATGCAACACAAGGATTTTCTCCAACGGATCTCTTGCCCGAAGCGCCCGTCGGATTGCCTGGTCTTCCCATGAGCGAGCTTCAGCCGACAAGCGTGGTCTTCTTGGCGACTCCTGCGGAGGTCTCGATTGATCTCGCGCCAAAGTTACTGGCCGCTGGCAGTGTGGTGATCGACTTGTCGGGTGGATTTCGACTCAAGGGCGCAAGTCGGGCTGATGCTCTAGCTCGGCATTTGAAACATTATGGTCAGTCGCATCCTGAGCCTGATCTCTTGCTTCAGTCGGACTATGGATTGGTGCCTTTTGCGTCGGGCTCGCCGACATCAAAGCTCATTGCCAACCCGGGTTGTTATGCGACGGCTGTGCAGTTGGCGATGATTCCACTCTTGCGTGCGGGACTTGTGCGATTGGATTCAATGTCCGTCGACGCGAAGTCGGGAACGACGGGCGCAGGCAAGAAGGCCGAAGAGCGATTGCTCTTTGCGGAAGTCGATGGAGGTTGTCTGCCTTACCGTGTGGGTCGGCATCAACACGAGCCCGAAGTGAGTGAAGGCGTGGCGCATTGGGGCTTAGGCGATCGCGCGAAGTACGTCGAGGTCAACTTCAGTTTTGTACCGCATCTTCTGCCGGTTCGCCGTGGCATCATCACCACACTGCATGCGCGCTTGCAGGCTGGCGTGGGCGAGTCCCAGGTCGCTCGAGCTTTCCAGGATTGCTATGCGGGTTACAAACTTATGCGCTTGGCCTCGCTCCACGAGGCGGGCCGCGAAGTCGAGCTTCGCCTTCAGCGCGTCGTTGGATCGGCTCGCACGGTGATCGCATGGCATGTGCGCGGTGATCAGCTTGTGGTGTTTTCATTGATTGATAATTTACTCAAGGGTGCGGCCTCGCAGGCGATTGAGAACTTCAATCGCGTGTTGGGTTTGCCCGTTGAGACTTCGCTGCTCGATAAGGAGGGTGTCCTATGACCCCTGGTCCAGGTCTCGCGCGCACATTGATGCCGCAAGGATTTCTCGCTTCAGGTGTGAACTGTGGTGTTCGTCGCTATCGTCCAGATTTGGGTCTCATTGTGTCGGATCGTCCGGCGGTGGGCGCAGGCGTGTTCACTTTGAATCGCTTCGCGGCGGCTCCGGTGCAGTATTGCCGATCGTTGCTCCCAAGTTCATCGGTGCGCGCGATCATCACCAACTCCGGGCAAGCCAACGCGGCGACTGGGCCTGAGGGTATCGAGAACAATCGGCAAATGGCGTTTGAAGTCGCCAAAGAATTGGAATGCTTTCCTCGCGAGGTTCTAACAGCTTCGACGGGAGTCATTGGTCCGCAGATTGATTTGCGAAAGATCGTCGATGCGATCCCTGAGCTTGTGGAAAAGGCGACGGATACGGCGGAGCAGTTTTCATTGGCGATTCTGACGACGGACTTGGTTCCCAAGGCAGTGACGACAACGATTGAGTTGAGTGGCGGCACAATTCGTATCACGGGTATCTGCAAGGGCTCGGGTATGATTCATCCGAACATGGCGACGATGTTGGGCTACCTTTTGACGGACGCGATCGTGCCGGTCGAGCGCGCGACGACTTGGTTGAAGGACGCTGTGGATGTGTCATTCAACATGATCTCTGTGGATGGCGACACCTCGACCAATGATGCGGTTTTCTTGATGGCCAATGGCGCAAGTGGTGTCGCGCTAAGAACCACGGACGACGAAAAGAAGTTCAATGCGGCTCTTCGTGAAGTTGCCATTTTGCTGGCGCAAAGTATTGCCATCGATGGCGAAGGTGCATCCAAGCTCGTCGAAGTTCAGGTTAAGGGGGCTCCCGATGTTGCAATCGCGCGTCGAGCTGCGCGAGGCGTGACCATTTCGCCGCTTATCAAGTGCGCCATGCATGGCGAGGATCCGAATTGGGGCCGAATCGTCGCGCGTCTCGGTGCCGAGCAGGTGCCTGATGAATGTTTTCAGCGCATGACTTTGACGATGCAGGGCAAGCTGCTGTTTGCAAACGGGCAGCCGCAGCGATTCGAGAAGTCCGATGTGAAGGCGCTGTTGAAGAAGTCCAAGGTCGTTGTCGAAATTGACATGCAGAGTGGTACGGCGGAGGCGACAGCGTGGGGCTGCGATCTCTCGAAGAAATACGTGGATATCAACACGGAGTATTCTTGACGGAGTATTCTTGAGCTTGCCAGTTCATTTTGAATTATCGGAGTGATGATGAACATGATCAATGCTGTTCCGCGAGAGGTACTCGCCTCATTGAAGTACGTGAAGCAATTCGCGGGGACCACCATCGTGGTGAAACTCGGGGGTTCAATTCTTCAAGACGACGCTTTGCTGGATCAGATTTGCGAGGACATCGCCCTGGTTCGCGCGGTGGGGGTTCGAGCTGTCGTGGTCCACGGTGGCGGGCCGGCGATCAATGCCGAGCTCACTCGGCGAGGAATCACTTGGGAATTCATTGACGGTTTGCGCGTGACGACGCCGGAAATGATGTCGGTGATTGAAACAGTGCTTTGCGGGAGCGTGAATCGGCGGATCGTAAGGGCGCTGAATAAGGCGGGCCTGCGCGCTGTGGGCTTTAGTGGTTTGGATGCCGGAACATTGTTGTGCAAACCGGCCGACAAGCGGTTGCAGCTTGTGGGTGAGATTGAGCGAGTCAACACTCAGCTGATCGATGAAGTCCTGCGCATGGAAGATGATTTGGGTTCGCGAGGTGTGCCGGTCATTGCACCCATCGCCGTCGGGCGAGACGGTCAGAGTTACAACATCAATGCGGATTGGGCGGCGTCGCGAGTTGCAAGCGCATTGGGTGTGACCAAGATGCTGTTTTTGACCGATCAAGATGGGATTTTGGATGCACAAGGCAAGCTCATCCCAGAGCTCGATGCGGGCGAAATCCTCCAGCTGATCGAAGATGCCGTCGTCAAAGGTGGCATGCTCGCGAAAGCGCAAACAGTCTTGTACGCCATTCAGCACAAGGTGACGGACGTGCATATTATGAACGCCCGGCGGGCTCACGCGATCATCGAAGAAATGTTCACGGATGCGGGCGTCGGTACGGTTTGTCGGTTGCGATCGCGGGCACGGGGGGGCTGATTATGGAACTCACCTCCATCAAAGATCCGCGGGATCTCAGTCGCAAAGTCGTACCTCGATTTAAGGCTCGGCATTTTCTCACGGGCACTGAGCTGTCGAAGCAGGAGCTCTTTGATTTATTGATGCTCGCGGAATCTTGTCGGGAACAGCGGCAAGCTGGATTCAATCGCGATGATTTGCGAAACAAGTCGATTGCCTTGTTGTTTGAAAAGCCGTCGTTACGAACGCGGGTCAGCTTCACTGTCGCCGTTCATGAGTTGGGTGGACATGTGATCGAGCTGGACTCGATCGGACGGAAAAAAGAAGATCCCGAAGACACCATTCGCGTCCTCGGTGGCTACTGCCATGCCGTGATGGTCCGCACACATGAACATCAGATTCTAGAGCGAATGGTCGCCAAGTCGCCGATTCCCGTCATCAATGGTTTGAGTGATTCACACCACCCGTGCCAAGTGCTGGCGGACTTGCAGACTTTGCTTCAGCGTTACCGCGAATTAAAGGGACTCAAGCTCGCTTACGTGGGCGATGGCAATAATATGCTTCATTCGCTTTTGCTGTTGATGCCGGCATTGGGCGTGGAAGTGCACTACGCATGCCCTGCGGGCTATGAGCCGAGCTCATTGGTTGTTCGGCAAGCCAAAAAGCGCGCCAAAGATGGCGGTGGAGCGGTGGTGGCGCATGCGAAGCCGCAAGACGCGGTGAAGTCAGCCAACGCCGTTTACACGGATGTCTGGACCAGCATGGGCTTTGAACAAGAAGAAACGGATCGCGACAAAGCCTTCCAAGCTTATCAGTTGAATGAAGCGCTGTATGCGCTCGCCGACTCTCGTGCGGCGATCATGCATTGTATGCCGATGCTGAAGGACAAGGAGATTTCCGCTGCATTGGTCGAACATGAAAATTCAGTGTTGTTCCAACAAAGCGAAAATCGGATGCATGCCCAGAAGGCTCTGCTCGTGGGTTTGCTTGGAAAGTTGAGTTGAGGTGTCGATTGGCTGAGCGACAAAGTTTCACTCAGGGAAGATTGTTGGCGCTTCGTCGCCTTCTCGAGAAAGAACAAGCCAGCACGCAAGACGAGCTGCGCGAAGAGCTTGAGAAGCTGAACTTTGAGGTGAATCAGTCGACGATCTCCCGCGATCTTCGAAAGATCGGTGCCGTCAAACTTTTGGATGCGAGCGGACGGACCGTTTATCGCTTGGCTGAAGAGATGGCGGCGCCGCGCGCGCCACAAGGGTTTGGCGAGCTCGTGACGGACCTCGAGCACAATGGCCAGCTGGTGGTGATTCACACGACGCCGGGTTCGGCATCGCTGGTGGCGCGTGTGGTGGATCAATTACGTGGCTCGGGTGTCTTGGGCACGATCGCCGGCGACGACACGGTGTTTGTTGCGCCTCGGTCGCCGAAGGAAATCCTGACCTTGGTGAAGAGAATCACAGAGGCGCTCGAGGGCCGTGCCAACTGAGATTCGTCTCATGTTGAGATGATGTCTCAGGAGTGAACACTGAGCTTCGTCATATGTGAATTCGTCAGATGTTCAGTTTGCCCTCTCCCATTTTTCCTTCACATTCGCTTCAATAAGGTGAGCTGGTCTAGCGCACGTTTGTCCACCGGCTGAGTCGTGTTTCACGTGACTTGTTGATGGGGAGAAAACGCGTGCGCTGGATGTGTTTGGCGGCCATTCGATTGGCGCGTATTCAATTTTTATCTTGGACCAATAACCAACCGATTCACGTGGTGAATGGGGCCGTCGCTTTTCGTTGGCGTCGGTCGTGGCTTCCGATCGTGGCGCTGCATTTGATGCTGAGTATTTTGATGTTGGGATATCAGAACTGTTCTCCCAACACACAGTTTGGCAGCGTACCTCAATCAGGTCCTCAAAGTGAAAGCCTCAGAGATGTTCCCGAGCCTTTGGGTGCCGTGGCATTTCAAATTGAAGATGGCGGTCCCGTGACGAAGAACTCGGTCTTGGCCTTGCACTTGAACGCCGAGAACGCCTCTCATGTGGCGATCTTTCGCGAAGCCGGGTGCGATGAGGCCGAGGCGAATTGGCGCGCGCATCAGCCCTTGATGCCTTGGGAGTTATTGGACGAGACGGATCGCAATCGACGCTGGCAATTGTATGCGCGCTTTAAGCGCGGTGATGAGAAGTCGGCCTGTTTGAAGGCCGAAATCCTTCATGATGATGCTCCTCCGCGTGTCGAGTGGGTCACCGTGCCCGCAGCGGCGATCGCCAGCGTGGATGCACCGATTGAGTTTCGAAGTGAAGACCCTCGACCTCATGAAGAGGCGGAGGCCTCGGGCCTGGCTCAGGTTCGTTGTCATCTGGAAGAGCATCGGGCGAGTCAATCGATTGGCGCGCCAGTCCTCAAAGACTGCGTGAGTGGTGGAAGGATTGAACTTGCGGTTGAGGGACGCAGCACATTGATTGCGAGCGCGATTGATAAAATTGGCAATGAAAGTGGCGAGGCGCGCGTGAGTTTTGTGGTCGATCGAACGCCTCCACGCGTGAGTCAGCTGCGTATTGTGACAGCTCCGCTTGTGACCGGACGTTACCACCCGAATCGTGTGACTTTCTCTTGGTCCGGTGAGGATGTTTATCCCGATGCGGATCTGACTCGGGAGCTGAGTGGCTTGGCAGGTTATGAGTGTCGCATGGATGATGGCGCGGGATGGAGTGCTTGTGATCCTGCGCAAGCCAGCTGGACACAATTGAGCGTGGGTTGGCACCAACTTATGGTGAGAGCTGTCGATCGCGCTGGAAATCGATCCGGTGCCATGAATTTGAGATTTGAGATTGAAGATCCGATCAGCGGTCCATTTTCGGTTCTGGGAATTCTTTCGGCGGACGGGCGCGACGCGATGTTGGATGATGTGCTCGCACGTCATGCGGTTCCGGCTGTGGTGTTCAGTAAATCAGAAGGTGCGCAGTCGTATGAGGTGAGTATTTGGGCGGGTGCGCAGCGGGTGTGCGCGCCGATGAGTGTGGCGCAATCGCAATTTGGCACGCAGACTTCCTTCACCGCGAACTTTCCTTCGACTTGCAGTTTAACTGATGGCGCTAGCTACACAGCGCGAGTGATTGCAACATCGGCGGCGGGTGGAACTCGAGAGGCCATGTTGAATTTCCGTGTGGATCGATCCGCCCCGCAGATTCACTTTGCGCGTTGGAAGGCGTATCCCAACACGGATGGTAAAACTTCACGAGGTGAGTTGGAAATGCGAATCAGCGATCCGTCGGGAGTGAAATCGGCGAAGTGTCATCTCAAGCATCATGCTGACGGCAAGCTGATCTTAGAGGCCTTCAATTGTCGCCTCGATGGTGGGTTGCACTTGTACACCTTTAGTTTAAAGGCGGGCGTGGACTACTGGATCTATATTGAGTCCGCCGAAGACTATGTGGGCAATGCTCGCGGCGGACTCTATTCTTCATCGACTCGCTGATGTTACTTCTTTTTGGACTTAGAAGCGGCGGCGGACTTTGCGGCAACGGGCTTTTTCAAAGCCATCACCCGAATCTGCGCGCCAGGTTGCAAGGTTTGTTCGATCAAGTAGCGTTTCACGATCGCGACGGAGACGTTGTCGCCGACTGACACGACTTCGAGTTCGGCGACAGGTGTCGTCGTTGACGGAATCTTGTATTTCAGACGCGTGTAGCAGGGGGCGCCTTCCCAGCGATAGGCCATGTTGGTCGCCGTGAACGTGTCGCCGATCATCACGCCATGGCGGTAGCCGCCGCGAAATGCGATGTGCGTATCGCCGTTCACTAGCTCCGGATCATAGAGCACGCGCGATTCCCAAACCTCATTCCAGTCGCGGTTTACGGAAAGCAACGTCTTGTAGCGATCGACCATTTGATCCAAGCCTCGGGTCATCGCGGTGCGGATCACATCCGAGATCGGCGTGTTGAAAAAGAAATTCAATCCCACAGGCACGCCAGGGACGAAGTCGATGCCGAAAGCTGTGCGCGATTGATTCGCGACACCGTCACCAATGGCAATGGGTTGTTGCGTGAGAGGATCGTCAGTTCGCAATCCCAGCTCCAGTTTACTTTGCTCGAAGTTCACACGGCCGCCGACGCCGCCGGCGAGATCGCCGCCAGGGCGGTAGCCGATTCCAACACCCACACCCCAAGTGGCCTCGAAGGAAATGACTTCGCCACCCATGAAGGCTTGCGGCATTTCATAAAGACATGCGGGCAAAGGCTGCTTGTTCTGCACCGTGGATTTTCCCATCACGGCGTTCTCGCTGCTGAGTTCGCCGGACATAATGGCGGCGGCATCTTGACGAGCCTGCTTGAGGAAGCCGAAGCGATTGAGCAGGTTCAAGTCTTTGCCGGAGAGTTCGCTCTGCGCTTCCGCAGAAGCTTCGCTGGTCGATGAACTTTGCACGTCGGCGACGGCCGCGCCGACCTTCATTTGTTGCCCGGCTTCCGCCAAGCTCATGGCGGAAGGAACGGGATTCATGATCACGAAGTGATTGTGATTGATGACTTGTCGATAGAAGAGGGTGTTCACGACGTAGGGGAAGTCGATCACTTCACCTGTCGGCGTGCGCACTTGCCGCGCTTTGAGATTGGCGATCTCAACTTCCATCTTCAGCACGCGATCTTGTGCGACTTCCTTCTCGCAGCCTTGGTTGCCCATGCTGAGGCCTGCGATGGCCATCAGGGCACTGAGCTTCGCGCCGTCTTTGATTGATGAGGTCCACGTCCGCATGTCGATCTCCTCTCGTTTCGTGCCCGTCCAAAGGACACGACACTCGTCTAGCTAGATCGGACTTCCGGCTTAAGACTTGAGTCGAGGCGACGCTGCAGCAAAGGGCGTGATCAAGGACCCTAGTCTGCGGAAATGTCTGGGGAAAAATCGGACTGCGTCTCGAAGTGAATCGCCAAATGTGCAGGAAGCCTCACAACTTCTAGACCTTGGGCGAGTGAGTGTTGTCGACAAGATCGGCAAATACGATCAAGTGTCGTGCGATTCCGCGTCGACTTCGATGATGGCGCACTTCAGAGCGCGTTCCTCGCGCGGCAATTCAAAGTCCCAATCAGGGGAATTTGGATTTTGCAGTCGAAGTTTTGGTCGGGCTGATCTAGCCGCCCCAGAACCAGAACCAGAACTAGAACCAGAAGCTGTGGGCATCAGCACAGGAGGCGACCATTGGCTCTGCAGCCGAGGCAGCATGCGCTGAAGCTGTTGCCACCACTTAGCGGTCGTCCAAGCTTCATAGTTGCTACAGAGCAGGAGCTGGCCGCCGGGCGCCAGCAAGTTCACGCACTCCGACACGAGCGCATCAAAATCCGTCTCGATTCGAAACACACCTTTTTCTGTTCGAGCAAATGAAGGGGGATCACAAATGATGAAATCAAAACGCAAGCCCTGCTTTTTGGCCCATGCGAGATAAGCCCGGGTTTCAATTGCGCGAAACTCATAGCGAGCTGATCCATCGACGTTGAGGGCCATCGCATCCAATTGATTGGCGGCGAAGTTTTCCTTGGCCCATTCCAAAAACTTTGCGCTCAAATCCACGCTCACGACTTGCGCGGCTCCACCCTTGGCTGCGGCAACTGAAAATCCGCCCGTGTAAGCAAACAAATTGAGGACCTTCTTGTCGCGAACTTGAGCTTGAAGCCAGCGGCGATTGCTTCGCTGATCGAGAAAGAGTCCGGCAGAAAGGCCCGAGTCGCGACGAAACCAAAAGTGCAACTCATCTTCGCGTGCCATCCAGCGCTCCGGCATCTGGGCGGGGAGCATCTCAAAGCTTTCGTTTTGAGGTTGAGCGCCGCGATTGCCTCGTCGCTGCAAATAGATTTTATCCCGAGGCCAACCGAGAATCTCGATGAGTCGATCAATTTCAGAGCGATCTTCGGCGCGCCAGTCTTTCCCATACCAGTGAAAGTGATAGAACTCGCCGAGCTGGTCGATGCGCAAATCTCCGCCTTCGCTGTGCAGCCAACGCCAAGTTTCGCTTCGCCGCATTTGCAGATCCAACAGATCTAAACTTCGTCGCAGGCGTTCGCGTCGTTCAACTCCCAAAATCCAGCGCGAAAGTCGCGGCGAGCGGAGCGCATCTTGATGATGCGCGCGCCACAGTCTGGACCAAGGCGATTGGCCGGTCGCGATTCCTGACTCCGTCGGCAATTTCAATTCACTGGCATGAAGCATGAGCTGCGGAAACGTCGCGCCTCCATGTTCCGTGTCGCCCAGGATAGCCGCGCCTGAGGCCTCGGCATGCAGTCGTACTTGGTGGGGCTTCCCGGTCTCGGGCTCGGCGCGATAGAGATAGTAAGGACCGAGTTCGCCTTCGAAGTAGATTCGAGTGAGCGCATTGTTCGGCTCCATCGAAGTTCCGGAGTAGCTGAGATACTTTTGCCCTTGGCGGCGAATGTGTGAGGTGATCTCGATCTCAGGTTGTTTCATCTTATGTGCGGACAGAAAATGATAAGTCTTGATCGTCTCTCGGCCCTCAAATAAAGTTGCCAGTCGCGCGGCTGTGGACTCGTCCTCCGCGGCGACCAGCACGCCGCTTGTGCCGACGTCGAGGCGATGGCCCGCCCAGAGTCGACGGCCAGATTGGGCCTGAAGATATTCAATGAAGCCATCGACCGCATCGACGCCCACGCGTTGGCGTTCGGCTTCGCTGAGTGAGGTGTGTGTGGTCACACCAGAGGGCTTGTCAAAAAAATGCAGCTTCATGTGAGCGCGTGTTCACCGTTGAGGTGCAGGCCCTTTTTTCGGCAATCGGCGCAGATGCCATAAAGTTCAAGGACATGTGAGGTGAGGATAAAGCCTTGGCGCGAGGCCACGCGCTCTTGAAGCCTTTCGATCTCATCGTTTTCGAATTCGACAATTTTGCCGCAAGCTGTGCAGGTGAGATGATCGTGGTGATCTTTTTCTGCCCACTCGTAGCGTGCTGGCATACCGCCCATGCGGACTTCGGTGACATTGCCACTTTCCGAGAGTGATCGCAAAAATCGATACACGGTCGCGAAGCCAACTTCCGGCGCGCGCTTCACCACACTTTCAAAAATGTCCTGCGCGGTGAAGTGCCCCTTCTCCGCACGAACGACTTCGAGAATGACCTGACGCTGTGAAGTCACTTTCAGTCCGAGGTCCCGAATGATCTGCTTGGATGTGGGTGCCGATTTCGGCGCGCGCTTTCGCGACAGCGTCTGCGAGTCGGCAACTTGAGATTGGGGGAGTGTGGGTGTGGGCAAAGTGGGAACTGCCGACTTACTGAGTGAAGTCGGTTTATTGATTGTTGTCTTTCCCATAACTGTGACCTCCGGCGGAGCCCGTCTGACAAATCCGCACGGCTTAGAAATTAGGGCCCGGTCGGAGCCTGGGTCAAGCTGAAGATGAATCTAATTCTCAATTGTGAGTCCATCTGTCTCAACTTCCGCTAGGCGCCTTGGGTCCGAGGCGCGGGGCGCCGACCCAAGGCCCCCCTGGGCGACGAAATGGCCAGCGTCGCAAGGCTGAACGTCAAAGGCCTCGCGCCCAAGCGCGAAATCACCAAACGCGAGCGGCGTTTTCGTGCCAATGAATTCGCGGTGCTTTTCCAGGCGAAGCGTCACCCAGCAAGTTCACGCGTTCTTCGCTCACCAACGCGAGACCAAAATTTTCTTTGCGCTCTCGAACCCACAGTCGATACCAGCGCGAGATGTTGAAACACAAAGCCTGTGTCTCACTGCAAAGTTGTGTTGTGGGCTGATCTGCGGCCTCGACCGACACGCATTCTTCCCAATCGATTTCAGCACCCGGCGTCCACTCGCCGCCGCGCCAAGGGTGAGCGGCGTTCCAAGTCGCGGCCATCATCCAGTTCCGAGTGATGGGACAAGCGCGAAGCTTGCTTCGGGCGATCTGCAAATCTTCAGCGGACTCCGCGAAGAGTCGGAGCCGCACGGGCAAGTCCTGCCGCAGGCCCAAGTTTTCTTCCATGAGCATTTCATAGCGAAGCAGCAATCTTGCGTTGGCGTGGAGGCTGTAGCGACGTTGTTGAAAGCTTCGCAAATCATCACCGCGAAGGATGTCGCGCTCGATGAGTTTGACCCCATCGACGGCAAGAACAATTTCTTGAGCCGGAGGTGATTCGCCGGGATCGCCGAAGCGCAGTGGGCCACAGCCACTGAGAAGACCGCAGGTTAGCAGACAAAAACTGAGAATCGCATGATGTCGAATCATAAACATTCGCCTTTCAAAATTTGAAACTGAGGCCAGCGCCGATCGAACCCTGTCCCACACCATGTCCCATCAAATCGCCGAGTTGATCGAGACTGGCGCCCTTGGTGCTGTCGATCACAAATCGGGCGTTCGCCGAGAAGCGAAGTGCGCCTTGATTCCAAGCGATCTCCGGGCCCGCGGTGACCACGCGGAGGCGGCCGGTCTCGTAATCAAAGGCTCCGCCTTTCACCCGAGTATTCTGTGCCAACAGCACTTGTGTGGAGCCACCGAGCTCCAAACCGCCATCTTCCACCATCGGAAGGCGAAGGGCCGCGGCGATTCCGGCCTCGACGATCGAGCCGTAATCATGTGTGTATTGGACAGCTCCGATTTTTTGTTCGGCCTTCGAGCCGCCATGAACGGAGAGTTTGTTCTCCACCATGTACCACTTCTCGTCGCGTTTTAAGCTCACACCGACTTCGAGAATATCTCGACCCATGGGCGAGTCTTTGAGTTCACCCGAGCCCACGCTGTGCAAGCGAAGCGCGCCAAAGCCGTCGACATCAAATCCGCGCCAAGTCAGAAGCTTCATGCGTCCGCTCAAGCCGACAGGGCCGAGATAGGCTTCGTCTTGAGCTTGGAGATATGAGAATTCGATACCAAGTCCCAAGGCTTCGCTGCCGCGGCCGAACGGATAGAGAAAACTCCGCAGACTGTGCATGCTGCGAAGGGGGGCAAGGGACTTGTCCGGATCCGGCAACACATAGGACTTCAAGCTGTAAGCGAACAGACTTGGGGACTTGAGCTCGGGACCTGGCGGCAAGCTCGAGGCCGCGGCGAAGTTGGCGTTGTAGGGCACAATCGGCATGTTCGCAGTGGCTTGGCGTTGCATGCGTTCAGCCTCTTGCCGAGCTTCGCGCGCCGAAGCCAGCTCTTTGCTGACGGTCTCTTGCACGCGATCGCGCGTCGCGCCCGCCGCTGTGATGGCCAGCGTGATGCGGCTGACGGACTTTTCATCTTCGCGAATTTCCGCTGGCAAAGCGCGATGCAAGGCTTCGTGCACGTGCAGAGCGATCAGGTTTTTCCGGTCCAGCAATAAGGCTTTAGGAAAAAAGCGCGTGGGCGCATGCGGCTCTGCAAAGGTTCGCGCATAGACATAAGGCTCACTGGCGCCGATCGCCTGCGCGATTTCCTTTAACTCAGCTTGGGTTTCAGAGTTGGTCTTGGCCTGCGGTGAAGGATCTTGCTCGGCCAGATAGAGATCGGCTTTTTCAGTTTCAGGAATCAAAGTGCCAAGTCCTTCGATGCCTTGTACCTGGAGTCCGCGAAGGAGCTGTGCGGCCTCGCGCTGAGTCTCAATCAAAATGCCGGTGCTGATGCGCTGACCGCTTTCGAGATCGCCGCCGTCATCGCCATTGCCGACTTTCGTTGGACCCGCATTCGCCCACTCTGTTCCGAGGGACAGCAGGCTGAGTAGCAAAAGCATTCGAAGGGAAAAATCTAAGACGAGACGAAACGAATTCAATTCACGCTTTGCCATGTTGTCCTCCGCGTGCAGGCTGAGAGAGTCGGAACAAAATCATTTCGAGCTGATACACCTCGAGCTGTTGGCCCAAACGCCGTCGGCGTTTGGCGCGGCGATCGACAAAACTCAAGAGTTCGTCTTGAAACTGCTCAAGCATCTTTTTGAGATCCGTGAGGTCTTCGGCGGCGATCGCAAACCCCACTCCGCCCAATTCGCGTTCCGCGGGGGACTGTGTCTCGATGGCTTCAACACCCTTCAAAAGCAATTCGCGGTGATAGCGACGAATCGCCGATGAGGCGACGACTCGCGGAGCCGAGACGACTTCGTCGCCTTTAGGCCGATAAGCTGTCGCCCACCCGTCCTTCACTTCCACAAGTCGCAAGCGCAGCAAGCGGGCCATGGCGCTTGAAGCGCGAGCCACGTCGATGCTCAGGCGATCGGCGATGTATTTAGCTTGCCAGCGCAAACGTTCGGCATCGACCAAATTCAAGATCGCAAAGCAGGACCAATCGCTGACCAAGCGAAACTGATCTTCATCCAACTCGATGCTCGGCGGTTGGTGCAGAGGAGCGGCGACACCCGGACGCAGGGTTTGCGCCAGAAGACTCCGCCCTTCGTGCGGGCTAAGTGACAAGGCTTCGGCAATGCGATGCGCGGAACGAGGCGAGAGAGGGCGCTTGCCACTCATCACTTCGCTCAGCTCGCCGGGACTCATGCGCAGCGATCGCGCGAATGCGCGCAGCGAGTAGCGCGGATTGCTTTCCAGACGTCGATCCAGTTCGCGCCTGAGGAGCTCGCGGCCAAGATCGGGTTTGAATGTTGGGTCGTTAGGGCTGTTCATGCACTCGGTGTCCCACAAACACTTGCGCGAAGTCATGGAGATTTGGAACAAGGCGTTCCAAATCTGGAATCCTCATCGAGCTGCCACACTTGAGTGTGCAAAGTTGCCGTCGCGTCACTCGCTAAGTGATCGATAACACAGAGCCATTCAGCAAGCTCCGCGCTGGCGAAGGCTTGTTGAGCTTCAATCTTTGAAAAAACCTGAGTGATTCTAATGGCTTTGATGTGCTTCTGCACACGCAGCCGTGGCAGCTCGTCAGTTAATTCACACGCTGACCCGGCGAAGAACGCAAGTCCGCAAGGCGCCGACGGATCACATCTTGATGTTGAGCCGTGTGATAGGGGAGCAAAAACAACAGCAGATGCTCAACCCCGGTCTTGATGCTTCGACGGGTGGCGGGGCGCTCGGGGCTTTCGAAAAATTGCAGGAAGCTCGACGAGGTGATCAGCACCGTATCCGAGATCATTTGAATTTCTCGCGCGGGCATTTCACTCGAATCATCGAGCTTCTTCATCATGCCCGCTTTCACCCACTGCACATACATGGCCTGCAAGAGACGAACAGTTTTGCTGATATGTTTTTTCCAAGCTTGAGCGAGCTCCGGATCCTTCCGACGTAGATGGTACATTTCGCGATGGAAGAAACGATATTTCCAAAAGGTTTCATAGGAGCGTTCGATGAGTTCACAGGGAGAGGTCAGGTGCGACTTCGCCGGGCGCCAGACGACGTAGGTTTCGTCGCACATGGCTTGAAACAACTCGCGAATGATTTCTTCTTTATTGCGGAAGTGAAAGTACAAGTTGCCCGGCGAGATGCCGAGGTGAGCCGCGATGTGATTGGTGGTGACGGCCACAACACCGCTTTGATTGAAGAGATCAATACTCGCCAGCAAAATGCGCTCGCGATTTCCAGGGCGCTTCTTGGCCGAAGCGCGCAGCGCCTGGGGAGATTTGAGTCCCGAAGGTAGTGCTGGTGGTGTGGTCGAAGTGTGAGACTGAGACGTTGGCAGATTCGATGACGAAGCGGCAAGTTTCATATTCACCTCGGATCAGCGAGTTGGGGTGTTGTGAAGCGATTCCCCGAAGCTTCTTCCTAGAGGCCAGTTGCCCGTCTCACAAGCGCTTTTTGATCGGCGATGAAAGTCTGCCACAAGACCTGTCGAGGAAAATAGAGTTCAAGCTCTAAATAGAGTAGCTGGGCGCGGCCGCGCTCGACAAACCCAGCTCACATGCGGCAGATCAGCGCCAGTTCCAACCAAGCCGTGGCACGAACCGCTTCCCCGCGGAGCCAGCTTGGTGGGGACATGAGATCACCCCGCTGCCGCGGGGTTGAGGGCCGAGCCAAACTGAAAGCCATGGAGCTTTCGGGCTTCGCCCCTCGCCTCGCGGTGGCTCCCCTTTTCCAGCTCGCAATTCAGCAAGTCGTCATGGGCCATCGTCCACGCCGGCAGAGCCATTCGGAACTCGTTTGGGACTCACGTAGGCCTCACTTGGGACTCATGGATTCGTGCTGAGGTGTAAATTCAAAAAGTAAAACGCCGACCCTTGTTCAGGAGTCGGCGTTCATCTTGTGACTTCGCAAAAGCGAATTGGTCAGATCGGTTCATCGCACAAGATGCGATGAGCGTTGGAGCTTTAAATCCCGCGCTGCAGGCGCAGGATGCGCTCTTCGAGCGTGGGATGCGTGCGGAAGAGGGCGGCGAAGCCCGGCTTCGTTGCCGAGATCTTCATCGACGCAAAGGCCGGCTGAGCTTGGCCCTCTTGCGACGCGACTTCGTAGTTGACGTCTTGCAAGCGCTGCAAGGACGCAAGCGCGGAGATCATCGCGTCGCGACCGGCATACTGAGCGCCACCTTTGTCGGCGCGAAACTCGCGTTGCCGTGAGAACCACATCAAGATCATCGAGCCAATGATCATGAACACCATCTCAAGCACGAACACGACAGCGAAATGCGCCAAAGGTCCGAGGCCTTGGCCTCGATCATCGTTGCTCTTCAAAGCATTGCTAATCACCATGGCGATGACTCGCGCCGCAGCCATGACGAAAGCGTTCACCACACCTTGCAACAGCGCCATCGTCACCATGTCACCATTGGCGATGTGAG
>DDUL01000032.1:0-54072 GCA_002344785.1 Bdellovibrionaceae bacterium UBA2339 | reverse complement strand
CGTCACCATGTCACCATTGGCGATGTGAGCCACTTCGTGACCGATCACGCCTTCAACAGAGCGCTGATCGAGGCGTCGAAGCAGTCCCGTGGAAACGGCGACCAAGGAGTTGTTGCGAGTCGGACCCGTCGCAAAGGCATTCACCTCGGGCGAATCGTAGATGCCGACCTCGGGCATTTTGCTCAAGCCCGCTTGACGAGAGTAGCGATGCACCAGCTCCACCAGTGCGCGCTCGTCGGGATTTCGCGTGTTGGGATCGATGATCTGCACGCCCATCGACATCTTCGCCATCCACTTGGACAGCAAGAGGCTGATCATGGCGCCGCCCATACCCCAGACCAAGCAGAAGATCGCAAGCTTGGTGTAGTCCATGCCGTAGGCCGTGGTGTAATTGCCGAGGCCAAAGAAATGCACGATGGCCATCAACGTGCCCATCACCACAAAGTTGAGGAGCAGGAAGAGACTCATTCGTTTCATCATTGCCATAGTTGTTTCACTCCTCGAGGTGCCGAAGTTGGACCTCGCGATTTTTAGCTCATTCCGCCGATCCCATTTTAGCTTGCTTTTCCAAGCGCGGGAATGGGGTTCAGCGTGACATTAACATCGGTTGAACCCTTGAAATGTCAAGGTTTGGACCCTTCGCCGATGGCGTCAGACATTTGTCAGGCGAAATTGCTGTTGCAACTTGGCGGCGACCGGGTTCTCAACCTTTCGTTGCGTGGAAATCAGCCAGATCTCCTCATAGACGCCGTCGACGCGGCCGACGCGCACAAGGCTTTTTTGCCGCACCAAATCCTCGGCCCCAGCTTCCGCCAAGGGCACCATGCCGAGGCCACGGACTCCCAAAAGTCGCAAGAGGCTGGTGTCTTCGGTCTCGGCTCGACGAACGGCATTGATCTTGTGCAGGCGCAGCCAGTGCTCGACGTCATGGCGAAGCTTGGAGTGGTAGGTGGGCAGGACGAGGTTTTGACCTTGAAGATTGTCGGGAAAAGTTTTGCCGACAGGTCGGGAATCCGGAGCGGTGAAAAACGAAATGGGCACTTTGCCGACGGAGCGAACGCGCAGCGCACCGGTTTCATCGAGGGCGGGCGGCGAGTTTGAGAGCATCAAATCGATGCGATGGGCTGCGAGCTCGCGCAGAAGCTCGTCGGCTTTTCCCTCGAGAATTGAAATCTGGCAATTGCCCGTCGCCAGAGCGGACTCGACCAACTCCATAACAAAAGACTTGGGCACGCTGTCGAGGGCGCCGATTTGCAGATGAATTTGCGCGCGATCAGGCAGAGGTGAAAGATCGTGGACGGCTTCGATCATCTCGGAGCCCAGGCGAAAGATTTCATGCGCGTATTGAAACGCGGTTTTGCCGGCGTCGGTGAGTGTGAGTCGGCGATTCTTGCGTTCAAACAGCGGGCGCCCCAACGAATCTTCAAGTTGCTTGAGCTGGGTGGAGAGCGTGGGCTGGCCAACATTCAGCTTCTCGGCGGCTCGCGCAATGCTGCCTTCGTTGGCGATGGTCCAAAAATAATAGAGGTGGTGATAGTTCAGCCAATTCGCGGCCGCGACTTGGCGTTGGCGTAAAATCTCACGACTCATCGTTGGCCCTTTGCTTTCGACGCCGCTCATTCCTCAAGACGCGTCGAATGCGATCAAGATTTATTCTCGAAGTACTTCAAATCAACGAAAAGTCCCGCCGCAACCAGCAGTTGGCGATGCTCTAAACTCAATGTCGGAGAGAAGCTGACGCGAAACTTGTCGCCGTCCGTAATGGCCTCTTTCAGCAGACCACCCCATTTTTTTTCGATACGCCCGAGCTCGCCTTGCGGGCTGGTCATCACAAAAGTCCACGGTCGCCAAAACGGCGAGGAGGTCTGAGCAAAAGGGCGGCCTTGCGCATCTTCGAAATCAAATCGCTTGCGGAAAAATGACCAGCGCGACTGCACGGAACCGATCAATCGGTCTTGGGGGTCGTAGACATCGAGTCGAGAAAAGAAGAACCGAAACGGATGCACGGCTCGCAAGACGAGGCGACGTTCTTGATCAAAGATTTGGATGCTGAAGTGGCGCCAGTGGCCCAGGACTTGTCGCAAAATAAACCCGACTAGATCGCGCTGATCTTCGGCAGCATAGCCAAAAGGAGCGCCTTGTTCAGTTTCCAAAACGTATTTGTTGCGTGACTCAAAGCCGATCAGTTCGGCGATTTCAAATTTTTGTTTGAGCATGACGGTTTTGGCGGCTCGCAGTGATTCGTGAAAGTCCATTGCGATCTCCTCAAGCTGAAGTGCGCGACGCTGGGCCTGTGCCGAGCTTTCGACCAAGACTTTCAGCTTTCAAGTTGCCCGTCAATTGGTCGACCGACGCAACCGCGCGATGGCCCTGAGGGCGATGACCTCAACATCAGATGGACGTGGCGACTCAAATGAATTGGCTAAGCCCAATCGTCGCAATCACACTCTGCAGAATGAGATGCGCATAGACCACAATGACAACCGTCAGGGTGATGCGATTGATGGTGTGCCACCGCGCCTCCTCCGAGGCGAAGTAAATCAACTCTTCGCCGGCTTGCCGTTCGCGCAAAAACAAATAGGCAAAGAGGACTTCAGCCCAAGTGGCGAAGAAGGTGATGAGAAGCCAAAGCACGGCGAGTTTTCCAGGTGTGTGAGCGACCCAGTTGCTCCAATCCGGCCACGCCCATGCGCAAGCGACGGTGAGGAGCAAAATGTGAAAGAGATCATGTGAGATTCCATAGCGCGGTGACCAATTGAGCCACTTGTAAATCATGACGAGTTCAAGCGGGCCGCGGATCCACCAACTGAGAAGGTGAAGACTCACGACGATTCGCAACGAGGTCGGAACATCAGCCCAAAGGACCCAAGCCCACGGCAAAATGAACCAAGTGCAAATCGTGTAAGCCAGCCACATGGCCTTCGGCCAAGAGATGGGGCCTCCCACCCAATCCCCACGATTCTGCTTGCGGCGAAATGAGGCGGCCGCAGCCAGAGGGAGGAGGGGAAAGAGCGCAAGGACTGTTAAAATCCACCCCGTGATGCTGATCTCAAGCATGTGTTAATCGCTAGCTGGCATGCCTGCGGCAGGCTAGTTTTTTCCCGGGCTCTGACAACCCGCAGGAAAAGATGTCATCGCGGCGTTTGGAGAGTTGTGCTGGGCATGCTGGCGAGTAGACTCGGGCGCCATGCGTGAGTCCTCGCCCGCTCTCAATCCGCAGATCTTGGTTCCCGACACCGGTACGGGATTTTGGGCCCGTTGCCGCGAAGTCTACCGCGAATTGGACCCGCGGCTTCCGGTTGGCTTGAGTCTACTCACATACCTGGTGCTGGGCTTCACGGTTTTGGGTTTCAATCGCAGCTTCGATCAAGCGTTGATCACCACGGCCACAGCCGCGGCTTTTGAAGTGTTGTTGTGTCGCGTGTTTCGAGGCCACTGGGTTTGGCCGTGGAGCGCGATCATCACCTCGATTTCGCTTTCGATTCTGTTAAATTATTCGCACAACTACGTGCTGTTGTTCTTTCCGGTCTTTTTTGCGATCGGCTCTAAATACATTTTCACTTTCAATGGCCGGCATGTGCTGAACCCTGCGATGGCGGGCGTGAGCTTCTCGTTACTCTTCGCGCACGAATTGATCACCGCCGCGCCCGCCTACCAATGGACGGGCATCGGCCAGATGAGCGTGTTCATTTTCGGCTTAGCACTCTTGTTTGTGATTCCTAAAGCGGGCCGCACGTGGTTGGTGGCGAGCTTTCTGTTTTGGTTCACTTTGCAGACCGCACTTCGCGCGATGATCATGCGGCATCACTTGCCGTTTGAGACTCTGTTTTTGGGCACTCTTTCATCGCCGGCATTCTTTCTGTTCACATTCTTCATGATCACAGATCCTGCGACCTCGCCGGCCTCGAAAAAAGAGCAGCTGTGGGTGGGATTTTGGTTGGCCACTCTGGATTTGGCCCTGCATCTCAAGCAAAGCTATTACACCTTCTTTTACGCCGCTCTGATTTTGGGCTCGGTGCGCTTGGCGTGGCGACATTCACAGGTTGCACGAGGGGTCGGATGGCTCACATGGTGGCGTGAGCGCTTTTGGCATTCCGGATACTGGAAGCGTCCGCTGCTTCTGGGGAGCATGATGTTCGCGGGCTATCAAGCGTATGCGGGTTGGCTTGAGCCAAAGTGGGAACAAGATGCTGTGCATTTTGAAATGCAAGCTGTCGACCCGCAGGCGGCCCAGGTGCCCGTGGGTCAAGCCACTCAGGAAGTTTACTTGCGCGTGGATCCGCGCGTGCAGCATGTCGCCAAATGGATTTTGTCGATTGGCGATGCCGTGGCGGTGGGTGATGTGGATGGCGATGGGCGACCCGATGTGTTTGTCACACAACTGCTCAAGGGTGATGAGGTCCGAAACGCTTTGCTGCGAAATATCTCAAGTGGGGGCGAGCTGCGCTTTGAGCGCGTACCGCTGCCGGTGATCGACGAGTTGACTCGGCACTATGAGCGCGAAGGCTTGGTCGCGGGAGCGAATTTTGTCGATTACGACAATGACGGCGACCAAGACTTGTGGCTGCAGGTGGGCTTTGGGTCTTCGCGACTGCTTCGCAATCAGCTTGTTGAGATCGGCCGGCTCGAGTTCACCGATGTCACCCGAGAGGTTGGGCTTTGGGGCTACACGCAGTCGATGGCCGCGACTTGGGCGGACTTTGATCGCGATGGTCGCTTAGATGTTTTAGTCGCCAATGTGTGGCCAGAGTTTTTGCCAAATTACGCCGAAGCAAAGCGACTGAATATCTTTTCGCTGCCTCAGCCTGAGTATGAAGGTGATGAGCGCATGTTTGATTTCATGCACGACTCTTGGCACCTCTCCAACAACGGCGGCGAGAACGTCTTGTATTTGCAGACGCAGCCCGGTCGCTTTCAGCCAGCGTCGGAAGTCGCGACAGCATGGCGGATGCCGGAGACAAGGTGGTCACTGGCCGTATCGGCCGCTGATTTCAATCGCGATGGTTGGCCGGATCTTTATGTGGCCAATGACTTTGGCCCCGATGACTTTTACTTGAACGAAGCGGGTCGTGGCTTTCGCGCCATTCGCGGCGAGATGTTCGGCTCCATTGGGCGAGACACTTACAAAGGCATGAACGCCACGACGGCTGACTTTGATCGCAACGGCTGGATGGACATGTATGTGTCCAATGTTCACCAGGCGCTGCAGGCCGAGGGGTCACTGCTTTGGTTGTTTGGCCCGCCGAAGCTTCAAAATGAAAAGCTCGTTTTGCCTGAAGCCATAGAGTCAGCGACGCGCACGGGTGCCCTGAATCCGCAGCGATTTGGTTGGGGAGCGGCGGCCGCGGATTTTGATAACGATGGTTGGATGGATCTCTTGCAGGCGAATGGCATGGTCGATGATTCGGTCGATAAGACGGTCGATAAGTCGGTCGATTCTGCAGCCGATGAGCGTCCGCGCCCAGCTGACGAGAAGTGCCGCGACTATTGGTATGTGAATGAAAAAGTCGCGCGCTCTCCGCCTTCCATTCATCGCTTTGCCAACAAGTGGGGCGACATTCGTGGCTATTGCATTTATGGAGCTGAGCGTCCGCGTCTTTACTGGAATCGCGGTGTTGAAGCGCGCCCACAGTTTGTGGACATTGCCGAGCAAGTGGGCGTGCGCGAGCTTTCACCTTCGCGCGGTGTTGGCGTGGCCGACTTTGACGGTGATGGGCGGATGGATGCGTGGATCACGCGGCAGTTCGCCGCGCCCCTGATTTATTTGAATCGCGCGCGCCCGCAGCACAGCACGGGGCATTGGATGGGTGTGATCGTGGAAGGCGATGCTCGTCGCTGCCCACGACAAGCTTTGGGTGCTCGCGTAGAGCTGAGCCTGCCTGACGGTCAAGTTCTGGTCGATCAGGCGGTGTCGGCCAATGGACTTTCAGCTTCGCAAGATGGACGAATGCATTTTGGTTTAGGTGCGGCTCGTAGCGCTCGCGTTCGCGTGAGCTTTTGCGGTGAGCCGCTGCAGGACCTGGGACGTTGGGAGGCGGGCCGCGTGCATCGCTTCCGCCAGGACAGGGTGATCGGAGGTGAGCCGTGAAACGCAAGCTAGCAGGACGACTCGTGCGACGCGATCAACTCGGTGAGCGCACCGAACGTCAGATGTTCGCGATTCTCGATAAGTACTATGCGAATTGCACTTGGGAGCAGTTTCAGAAAGACCTCTCCAATAAAAATCGCGTGATCTTGTTGGAGGATGCGCGAAGTGGGGAACTGAAGGGATTCACCACACTTCGCCAATTCGTCACGCGCACCAAAGAGGGGCGCGAGATCGCTGGACTTTTTAGCGGCGACACCATCATTGAGGCTGAATACTGGGGTCAGTGGGCTCTCAAGACCAATTTCTACAAGGCGATGTTGTTGGCCTGGTGGGAAAATTGGCTGGAGACCGGAGGGCGTCGCCCCTTGTTTTGGTTTTTGATCTCAAAGGGCTACAAAACCTATTTGCTGCTGGCGAATAACTTCTTTGAGCATTGGCCGCGTTACGATGCGATCTTGCCGCAGGAGCAGAAGTTGGTGATCGAGGCTCTCGCGGAAGAGCTCTATCCAGGTCGCCTGCGAGCGGTCAGCTCGCAGGATCATCTTGGCGAAGGCTTGGTTTTGGCGTTTGAAAAGGGCTCGCCGTGCTTGCGTGAAAGTGTCGCGCCGATCACCTCGAAGCATCTAGAGAACCCCAAAATTCGCTTCTTTCAAAATCTCAACCCCGGCTGGGAGCAGGGTCACGAACTGTGTTGCATCACGCCGATCTCAGCTTGGGATTTGGTAAAAACCATTTCGCTTCTGATGAGCAACATGTGGCTGCGGCGCCTGGGACTCAAGCGCCGCTTGCCTGATGCGGCCGCTCGCCCCAGCTTGTCACCTCTTGGTGTGACGGCAACGGCGCGCGAAGTTCATGAGGTGCGAGTCGCCGAGGCCTCGCCATGAAAATCTCTTTGTCTGAAGTCTTGGCGTCACTGCGCGCTTCATTTCGACCGCCGACTCGCTTGGGAGCGGATGGGCCGGAGGCGTTTGAGCATGGCGAGGCGCGATCGCGCATGCCGGGCTTGCGCGAGGTCGATGGAGCCCTGGTGGACAATTGGTACATTGCTTGTCTGAGTGAAGAACTTGGTCGCGAGAAGCCTTTAGCGCGAACTGTGTATGAGTATCCGATCGCGCTCTGGCGTGATCGCGAAGGTCGAGTCCAAGCTGTGCTGGATCGCTGTCTGCATCGCGCGACGCGACTTTCAGAAGGTCGTTGCGAGGGCGATCATCTCCGATGTCCTTACCATGGCTGGAGTTTTGATGGGGCCGGCCGAGTTCGCGAAATCCCGAGCGAGGGTCCGCAAGCCTTGCCGCTAGAAACTTGTGAACGTCGTGGATTGAAGCTGCGATCTTTTCCTGTCGTCGAGCAAGACGGAGCCGTGTGGGTGTGGACAGGCGAACCCGCGCGCGCCACAGCGGCGCCGCCATGGCGATTTCCGTATGCGGCTGATGCGCGATGGTCGCAGTACTTCATGATTACGGATTTCGAGAATGAAGTGACGCATTTGGTGGAAAACTTCATGGACGTTCCGCACACGGTGTTTGTGCACGACAAATGGTTTCGCTCGCGAACGCTCAAAAAAATTCCGATTACGGTCGAGGTGGGCGGCGGACGAGTGAAGGTGACTTACGATCAGCCTCAAGATCAAATCGGCTTTACCGGACGAATTCTCAATCCTCGCAATGAGCCGATGCTTCACACCGATGAGTTTATTTTTCCCAATATCACCCGTGTCGATTACAGCTTTGGTGATCGCGGATTTGTGATCAACTCGCAATGCACACCCGTGGGACGCTATCGATCCCGCGTTTACACTTGGATTGCGTTTAATTTGGGTCCGGTGGTGACGCCGGCGGCGAAGCCCTTCATGCAGTACTACACGCGGCAAGTGATCGAGCAGGACGTCGAAATCATGCGCAATCAAGGTCGCAATCTTCAGCGCTTTGATGAGCGAGGCGAGGGTGCGGCCTTTAAGTCGACGGCGGCCGATGAACTGCACTTGGCGATTGAGCGTTTGCGAGATTTAGGGGCTCGGGGTGAGAGTTCGTGGCGAGAAATCGCATGGACTCGAGATCGAGAGATTCATGTCTGAATTGTGGTCGCCTTCGGAGCTGGAGCTTCGCGACCTTCCCCAAGACGGTGTTCTGCAAGCACGACTTGAAGCCGCACTCGCCGATCACCTGACGCAGGCCTCGGGTGAAGGCGTGCGCTTTCGCTTGGCGAACCCTGACGACGAACTATCGCTGCGTGCGCTCTATGATGCGCATCCGATGCACTTGAGTGACTTTGATCTGATCTATGATCGCTCGCCGGATTTCTTCTCGCTGATGCGGGCTCGAGGTGTGGCACACACTCTGGTGGTGGCCGAGCGCGATGGGCGCCTCGTCGGCACGGGGGCCACCTCACTTCGGCGCGGGACTTGGGCAGGTCGCGAGGATGTGCTGCTGGCGTATCTCGGTGATCTGCGTGTCGCGTTTGACCGACGTTTGATGCTGCGATGGCGGAAGTTTTACGCGGGATGCTTGTTGCGCTTTCAGCGCGATGTAGGTGTTGAGGCGATGCTCACGGCGGTGCTGGGCGATAATTTGATGGCGCAGCAGAGTTTGGCCAGTGAGCGGAAGCGAACACCGTATCGTTACGCGCCTTGCGGTAATCTCACGATGTTGAATGTGCTGGGGCGTTGGAGAAGGTCATCGCCGCGTGGACAAGTTTGCTGGGGACAGGCGGCGCTTTTGGACGCTCAAGAATTAAGGCGTGCGGACTTACTCGATCATCGTGTTTGGGCGCCAGGCGGTGTGCCGATTTCTGTGCGAGATGCAAGCGGGCGTCCGATCTTGGCGCTTCGAATTGTATCACCTGATTCTCGCAAGCGCATGCGGCTTTCGCGCACAGGGCGCGGCTTTCAAATGGCGCGAAGTTTGAGTCGTACTTTGGGTTCACCTCTTCCAGGCGAGGGAGAGTGCTTGCGAACTCTTTACGCCTTTCAAGTGGCCTTCGCGGCAGATCTCCCAGGGCCTATGCGGGCCCAAGCCTTGTTTGATGTCGCGCACGCAGTGATGGATCAAGGTGAACTGCGTGCTCGGGAGATCTTAGCGCTGCCGCTGCCATCCGCCTTCGGAGTTGTCCAGGCGGCGCGAGCGGGGCTTGTTGCGCAAGCCACAAGCGTTAAACTTTTTGAAGTCGAAGCGATCATGGATCTTGGATCTTCGCTTCGGGAGGCTGTGCGCGAATCACCATCGCGCGATGTGGCCTTTGAGATGGCTTGGGTGTGAGTGCCGAGTCAACATGAAGCGCGGGACGAACGCGCTGAAGTTGCGGCCAACTTGTGAGCACATCGTCTTCGCTTGGGCGTCCCGAGATATGATGCAGAATCTTGAGCTGGCCTGATGAGGCGATGCGGTCGGACACCCAGCCGATGTGCGAAAGTCCTCCACCTAAATCCCAGATCACCAAGTCACAGGGTTGTAGTGCGACATCGCGAGGCAACACTCGATCTCGATTTGAGCGCTCAAAGTATCTTTGCAGGTTGGGAACGCGGCGATGATCGATGTGGGGATCGGCACGGCGGAGCTTCCAGCGTTGTGGATATTGGCTGAAGTTGGCACGGAGATCTTCATGCACTTCTTGCTGCAAATCGCGGCCGATGAAGCGAAGGCCGCGGACCACAAGATCGGCGCAAACGCCGGTGTCGGCGGGTGGATCGCCCCACGGATAGCTCAAGCGAACATAGGCGGGATCATAGCGAATCGATTGCTCGGTCATTTGCCGAACCTCCTTGAGCAGGCTTTCACAGCGCTCACGCCAAGGCTGGCGAGTGTGGCCTGACGAATTGAGACTCCAGTAAGTCGTCTCTTGGCCTAGGGCGAGACGACAGGAGCAGAGTGTGAACGCGCTCAAAAAGACAAGTAAGATCGAAATTCCGAGTCGACAGATTTTAGGCAAGGCGTGGCCATGGTGGATCGTCATGCGAACCTCCGTTTGCGATTTTTTCTAATGGAAGGATGGGCGGGGTGCCGGCTTGTTAGCTGGGCGGAGCTTGATCAGGTGGTCGAGAGCCGATTGGCCAGCGCAAGCGAACTTTGGTGCCTGGTGAGGCGCCGAGAATTTCGATTTGCGCCTGCATCTGATCGGCGAGGTGTTTGACGAGGGCCAAGCCAATACCTGTGCCCGTGGTTCGACGTGTGAGTTCGTCTTCGGCGCGGTAAAATATGTCCAACGCCCGAGCGCGAACGGACTCTGGCATTCCGGGGCCGAAGTCGCGCACTTCAAGGCTCAAATGAGTCGCGTCATTCTGGATATGTATTTCAATTTTTCGAGGTGTGCAGTCGCGTGAAAACTTCAGTGAGTTGTCGACAAGATTCATCAGAATCTGTGTCAGCGCATCGCGATCCAGCATCACGCTCAATTGCGGCCCAGCTGAATTGGCGAGGCTTAAGTCGTAGCCTTGTGCATGAGCCAACGGGAGTATCTTTTCGCGGGTCAGCCGTTCAATCTCGAGAGGACTTAGATTTTCAAGTTTGAGAGTCGATGAACTTCGGCCAAGTCTTGCGATCTGAAGAATATTATCGATCAGACGCGAGAGCCGTTCGCTTTCACTTTGAATGTAGGCGTAGGCCTTCTGTCGATCGGACTCAGAGCCACTCCAGCCGAGCTGAAGCATTTCACTGTGCAGACGAATCGCGGTGAGTGGCGTGCGCAGTTCATGGCTCACAGCCGAAACGAAATTGTTTTGCTGTTCGAGAAGATCCAGCTGCCGATGGGCATTTCGAAAAAGTAACGCGAGCGTGATCACCAGTAGAAACAGACCTAGGAGCAAAAGGACGAGGTTCAATTTCAAACTGTTGGGCCAAGGCAAGGATTTGGCTGTGATCAGAATCTGCAAATCGTCTAAGGGTGCGGGTAAACTGAGTTCTGCGAGACGTTCGGCATGGGTCTCTGGAACTGGCGATAGGCTCAGAACTTTGCCGCTCAGCAGGGCTGAAGTTTGTAAGCCAGGAATAGTGGCGTCAGCCACTTCGAAGCTTTTGAGGAACTCGCGAGCGTTGAGCACAAAACCTTGGCGCAGGTTTCGCCCCTGATGCAGGACGCTTCGAAAAATCACGATGAATCCAGAGTCCAGCAAGAAGGCTTCCAGTGGAAATGCTTGAGCAAGTGAGACTTGCGTACGGCTCTCTTGACCTACATCGACGCTGATCTCGGTCTTGGATTTTTTCGGTGAGGATTTCGATGCCGTTGTCTGAGCCAGTGGGGGGAGTGGCTGAGTGCCCAGTTTCTTGATCGAATCGGCATTTTGGGCGAGACGAAAACTTTGCGGCAGCCAGAGTCCGCCAAAGAGCTGTTGATAGCGTTCGGTGGACTCCTGGGATGCATCGACGGGCTGAGTTTTGCGAAAAGCGTTGAAGAGATCTTGAGCGAGATTTTGGCGAAGTTCGCGATCAGGTAGAGTGAAGGTCGGGGATTCTGGAAAAAACGGCAGTTCGAGGCGACCTTTGGCGCCGATTTCAAAGAAGCCGACAAGTCCCGCGATTTCGACATTCGGCCTTGGCGATGCGATGTTGGAAAACTTGAGAAAGCTTTCGAGATCGACGCGTGAAAGATGTGCGTGAGAGTATTCGGTAAAGGGACGTTCGGCCTCGCGCTTCAAGGCGGCTCGGAGCTGCTCCACGCGAAACTCAAGCTGCTTCTCGAGCTTTCCCTGTAGTGAGCTGCGATGCTCATTCGCCAGACGTGTCGGGAGAGTTGTGCCGAGCCAAGCGGAGAGGCCGAGCAGGCAGAGGCCGGCGACGATCAACAAGAAGTTCAGTCGGCGACGCTGTTCCACAACATTGAAGATGGAGGGAGTTTTCATGACTCACGCCCTTCAGACGTCGTCTCGGGTGTGGTTTCGTCGATCAGACGATAGCCCAGGCCGCGCACCGTGATGAGGTGGCGTGGAGTCTTGGGTTGTGGCTCAATTTTTTTGCGAAGCTTGGCGATGTGAATATCGACGGTGCGTGTGTCGTAGTCTTCGCCGGACTTATATCCCCACACCTGATGCAAAAGCTCGTCGCGCGTTTTGGTTCTTGCGCCTTCGCTTCGCAAGTATTGGAGAAGCTCAATCTCGCGCAAAGTGAACTCGATGTTCTTTCCGGACTTGATGTGGTGACCCAGCAGATCCAGCGGTGAGATTTCGAGTTCACCACCGATTCGAAACTTTTGTTGGGCGGTTTGATTCGTGCGGCGAAGCAGGCTCTGCACGCGGGTGAGCAAGACGCGAACGGAAAAAGGTTTAGGAATGTAGTCGTCCGCACCCAGTTCAAGTCCGTGGACGAGATCGTCTTCAGAGGTCTTGGCCGTGAGCATGATGATGGGAAGTTGCGGTTTCGCCCGGCGGACCTGACTGCAAATGCTAAAGCCATCGAGCGTGGGCAGCATGATATCGAGAATGAGCAGATCAAACTTGTCATTGAGAGCCGCTTCAGCGCCTTGGGCTCCGTCGCTTTCTGCTCGAACTTCAAAACCGTGATAGACGAAGAGATTCACCAAGCCTTGTTGAATCGAAATTTCATCTTCGACGATCAACACGCGAGGAGCTGGTCGCGTGGGGCTTGTCGTTGAATCGGACTTTTGACTCATACGTGTGTGGCTCATGGGTTCAGGTTAAGGCCTCTTCGCCCTGAAGATTGTAACGACTATGTAAAAGCACTGACCAGTTGTTTTACATCAGTCTGCCTAGAGAGAGCCGGGCGCCAAACGCCACAATCAAGCTCACCACGGAGGTGAGTGTGCGTTGGGGAAAGCAGCTTAGAAACTGGGTTGTCGGCGAGGTGATCGGCTCTGTTTTGGGGTGCGTTTTGGGATGCGTTTTTGGGGGCGGCGAGGCGGCGGCGGAGGAAAAGTTGGCGGTGGTGACCTCGGAGCGATCACGACGGGTGGTGGCGACACAGACGCCGCGGCTTGAAGCTGAGCTGAAGGCCGGGGGATGGACTTGGGGTGCGCCGGTCTACATTCGCGCTTTTAAACGCGAGCGCATTTTGGAGCTTTGGTTGAAGCGCGGCGATCGCTTTGAGATTTTTCGACAGTATCCGATCTGTGCGATGTCGGGTGGGCTTGGACCCAAACAAAGGCAAGGTGACCAACAAGTGCCCGAGGGTCTGTACGCGATCACGCGTCGAAGCCTCAATCCCTATAGTGTTTTTCACCTCTCGATGAACATCGGCTATCCGAATCCACAGGATCGTCAATTGCGTCGCACAGGTGGTGACATCATGATTCACGGCAACTGCGTGTCCCTAGGCTGCTTGGCCATGACGGATGCTGGCATCGAAGAGATCTACACCTTGGTACAAGCTGCTCTCACGGCTAATCCTCGCGGTGTGCCGGTGCACATATTTCCTTTTCGTATGGAGAGTCTTGAACTTTGGCGTCATTGGCGTTGGCCGCACTTCGAGTTTTGGCGAAAACTTAAGCCTGTTTATGACTCGCCCCACACAGCTGGAGGTGGGGCCGCGTCACTTTGCAATGCCAGCTCTTGCCGAGATAAAACTTAACTCTGCAGTGACTTCACAATCTTCGTGACCCAGCGCCGAGGTGTGACGCGCACACTTTGCGTGATCATAAAGTTCATCACGCCTTCAATGGCGACGCGCTGACCTTGCATCATGGCTTTGTAGCCATAATCCGCCACTTGCTTCGAGCTAGGTGGTCGCATCATTTCAAATAGCTTCACCTTCTCCATTTTGGCTGTGGATTGAAAGTTGGAGGCCGTTGGCCCCGGGCAAAGTGCGGTCACGAGTACGCCTGAGTCTTGAAGTTCTTCGGCGAGAGCTTCTGAAAACGACAGCACATAGGCTTTTGAGGCGTAGTAGACGGACATCAAGGGTCCGGGTTGGAAGGCGGCGGTTGATGCGACGTTGAGAATGTGGCCTCGGCCTCGCTCGCGCATGGGGCGACCGAAGAGATAGGTGAGTTCGGTGAGCGCACGCATGTTCACTTGCATCATGCGCTGTGTGACGCCCCACTCGGTATCTAAGAAAGGACCATAAGATCCAAAGCCCGCATTGTTCACTAGATAGTTCACTTGCAGACCCAAGTTTCGACACTCGTTGAAAATGTTTTGAGGCGCATCGGGCTCGGAAAGATCAATCGCGATCACCACGCATTGAATACGATGCGTGGATTCAAGCTCGCGCGCCAGCTCTTGAAGCTTGTGCGTTGTGCGCGCCACCAGCACGAGGTGAATTCCGTCTTGCGCGAACTTTCGAGCGAGTTCGAGGCCAATGCCGCTGGATGCTCCAGTGACGAGAGCGAATTCGCGGGGCGTGGCTGTTGATGCTGGTGATGTTGATTGGGGAGTTGGGGCGGTTGAGTCTGTCTTCGACATAGGCGCTCCTTGACCGTGATGAAGAGTGTCAGAGGCGTGAGGGCCCAACGTCTTGGCTTCTTCTGCGCCTCACGCTTGAGAGTGTCAATTTGGTGAGGCTTGTGGGCCTTGGCAAGGTCTTGCTGGGATTTAATGCGAGGACGAAAATGAAAGAGCCAAGGTTTGAACCTTGGCTCAGTGTCTCAACGACTTCTTAAGACTCAGGCGATGCTCAGATCGAGTCGGCTTCGCCGTCGATCAAAATCTCAACTTCTTCGCCTACGGCAACGCCGCCAGCTTCCAAAACTTTGTTCCAAGTCAGTCCGAAGTCTTTGCGGTTGATCTTGCCGGAAAGCTCAAAACCAACTTTATCCTTTTGGTTAAAGGGGTTCTTGGTTTTACCGATGAACTTACCTTTCAAAGTCACGGGCTTCTTGACGCCTTTGATGGTCAAATCGCCATTGACGGTGACTTCTTGCCCAGGCTTTGCCGCGAATTCTTTGGCGACAAACTTGATCGTCTTATTCGCGGGCTTCGTCACATCGAAGAAGTCCTGATTGCGAAGGTGGTCGTCGCGATCTTTGTTGTTCGTATCAATCGAGGCCGTGTCAATCGTGACATCCAGGCCCTTCACCTTGCCGGCCTTTTCGTCGAAAGTGAAAGTGCCTTCAGCTTTGTTGAAGCGCCCTTTCACAGATGACACCACCAAGTGTTGAATCTTGAAACCCACGTTCAGGTGAGTCTGATCGAGACTGTACTTGACCGACGCTAACGCGGGTGTCGCGAGCATTAAAGACAGAGCCAGAGAAAAAACGGATTTGGAAACGAATGCGTTCATAAAGATGGACCTCCACATCTGGATGCTAAGTCTGCGGAGAATGCGGCGTGCCTGTCGAGGTGAATTTCGTCGAGGTCGCGACAGTTCACAAAAGCGTAGGTGGCTGTTCGCGCAACATAATGCTGACTTGCGCCGGTAAGGGCCGAGGCTGCTCAGCTGTGCTGACCAAGGTCTCGGCGCCATGAGCGTAGAGGTTTTGCAGCCACAAGAGGTAAGGGCGATTGGGCCAATCCTCGTCGATCATTCGTCGCGGAGAAAAGTGAAAGTTTGAAGTCTCCTTCGCTTCCGCGAGAAAGAATTGTTGGGAGAGAAACCGACGCACTTCCATGCGGCAGGCCTCGGCCAGACGTGAGGCCCCCCAACGAGGGCGCGGTGAATGGACAAAGATCCGCGTCAGCGAGGTGCGTTCATTCACAGGCTCCAGAGTGATCAGCATGCGATTCTTCACTTGTTGCGGCCCCGGCTCACCAAAGCTTGAGACCGCCAAGCAGAAGTTCCCGCCCCACACTGTGAAGTCGAGTTGTGCGCGATCGCCTTTTAAGCGACGGATGACTCGATCCGCCCAGGTGTTTCCGGTGATTTTGTAATCGATGATCACGCGGGCGTGTCGATCATGCTGTTCAAAGTGCGGCCGAGAGTAGGGTGTGCGCCCATGCACGTTGGCAAAGTGAGCCATGTCGAAGGCGTTGGCTGGCACCAGATACCAAGGCGCATCCTGCTGAACGAGTGTTTCGCGAAGGTGGATGAAGTCATCGGGGTTTTCGTCGTTGAAAAACGGCAGTGGAAATTGCGCACGGGCGCCGTTGAAGAAAAACGCTAAGCCATTTCGTTCCGTGACTGGGTAGCGGGTGAGCTTGGCCCAGGCCGGCGGGGTTCGATCCTGAGCGTAGGGTATATGTGTGCAGCCGCCGTGTTGAGCGTCGAACTCCCATTTGTGAAAAGGACACACAAGCTTCGTGCGTGAATCGCGTGAGCCGTTTGCGCTGATCACTTCGCCAGAAACAAGTCCGGCGCCCATATGCGGACAATGGGCGCTCGTGACATACAGTGCGCCCTGCTCGTCGCGAAACGCGAGAAACTTTTTACCGGCGATCTCGCGAAGACTCGGCTTCGAACTCAAATCCTTGGAGCGGCCAAGAAAGAGCCAGCTTTCCGGAAGAAGTGGCATCTGGCTCATAGGGGCACCTTTGCTGTGAGGGTCGCTTCCAGATCTTGCTGTGCGTGTCGAAGTTGTGCGGGCGTGGGGCGACCGTCAATCGCGTCAGTGAACAGTCCGAGGGCGATCAGTCCACGAAGAATCAGCCAAGAGAGATCCAATTCGCCGCGACGGAAATCATAGCGTGCGGACCGAGGCACGAGGTGATGATTGGAGTGCCACTCGCCCGCGAGCCATCCCGCCAGTTTCAGATTCAGCGAGAGATCCGGAGATGAAACTTCACGATCCGCGCGGCGCTGGTCGCGACCTGAGCCGTGGGATTTGTAATTGAAGTGACGAACGCTAAAGAGCCACAAACTCACGCCCCAAGCGAGCGCTCCCACTCCCGCGAGGCCGCCCAGTGCGTACGCCAATGAAAACCAAAGCGTCCAATTGATGGCAAAGTCGATGAAGGTGTCGCGCGGATGCACCAGGCTGCCCCAGCGCTGATAAGTTTCGTAGTCATTGAGTCGAAGTCCCCAGCGCGAATGCGCCAGGGGCGCGAGGATGTGGCAAGCTCGAGCATAGTCTTCGCGCGACAGATCCGGTGAAACGCGTTGGTGATTGGCGTCGGCGAGCATGCAGGCCAACCAACCCAAGCGAGGCGCATAAGGATCAAGTAAGGTGTCAGAGTAGGCATGATGCACTTGATGAGAGAGCACATAGACTTCTTCGGGTACGGTGCGCGGAGCGAGGTGACGAAGTAGGGCGAGGGCCCAAGGAAAACGCGCGCGAAAAGCGCGATGAGATCCCAACCGATGATAGTAAAGCGTGCCGTGCCAATTCATGGCGAGCGAGCAAAGTGCAAGTCCCGCGAAAAACGCCGGCCAAGTGAAGTGAAACAAGAAAAAGCCAATGGCGATCGAAACAAAGAACAAATTCACCCCGAGGTTCATGGCGCCAAGCCAAAGGCGGGGATCGCGATCGATGCGAAGTTGTATCACATAATGGCTCAGCACTTCTTGGGCCGAGGGAACTCGGCCGGCGTAGGCTGGACGCGCCAGTAAACGTTGCAGGAATGGCGGCAGGAATTTTGTCGGCTGCGTTTGTGATGAAGAGCGGGATGAGGCGCTCTCTGGGGGCCTGGGTGTGGTGGTGGGTGTGGTGGCGGGTGTGATTGTGGGTGTGTATTGGGGCGCATGGACCAAGGCCATGCTGTGTGCCGACTGCAAAATTGTGGATGAATTGTGGTCGAGGTCCGTCGCCATGGGGCTCAGTCTTCAATTTTGCGGAGATGGCGTCATGCGCTCATGATGCGAGGCGATAGCGGCGGCGACGGGCTTGGCGTTGAGGTGAAGTCTTGTCACGCTCTTAGGCGAACGACTGCGAGATCGTGATGGCATGATTTTGGGATCGGGTTGGCCAAACTGCGTAGGCAAGCTTGGCAAAATTTTTTCCTGCATTTCGGTGGCGAAATTCGCGGTGAGCTTTTGAATTCACCGCAAAGGGAGATGGCATGTTCGAAATTTCGAGTGGATCGCGAAAACTGAACCTCATTCAAGGGCGCGAGAGTCGCAACTTCGCCCGAGCTCAACAACGATGGGTGGTGAGCTGTTTGTTGGCGGCAAGTCTCAGCGCGTTCGCGACTTCTGCGGCGGCCGCTCCCAAAGCAATGTCGAAGGCTCCGCCCGCGGCGCCGAAATTCGCGACGACTCTGGAAGGCGGAACAGGCCTGCCGGCAAGTGCTTATCCCTTCATGTCAGAGGCGCAGTTTCAGGATCTCATGAAGAAAGCGCGCAAAGGCGAGCGCCGAATCGCTTCCAATGGTTATGACTTTGAAGGCTCGCTTTCGCCGCAGTTTAAAAACTTCCGTGAGCGTTTTTTGCAAGTCACCCAAGCCAGCGAGATCGATCCCTTGCTCGCCAAGCTTGAAGCTGAGTTCGACACTTATCCGGCGGACTTGAAGTTGGTCGCTTCGCAGATCATTCCACTTCGCGAGTGGCGTGGCTTTGTGTATCGCTTCCGTCCGCTTGCCGAAAAGGCGCGCGTTGTGCACTCGATGCTGTTGACGACGGTGCAGGACATGGCTTCGAACATGCGCATCTACATTCCCACGCGCCAAGCGGAAGCACTGTTTGCCTACATGACTCAGCCCTATGATGGCGTGACGCAGTTTAAGGAAGCTGAGGACTTGCAGCAGTGGGCCGTGCAGCGAGTTTATCCGGCGATGGTTAAAGCAAGCGATCGCGTTCGCGCTTTGGATCTGTCGCGCCCTGTGGTTTGGGACAACAAAGTGTTCTATGGAATCGGTTCTTTCCCCGATAACTTGGATCGCTATTCATTGGTGGGTGAGCCGGAGCGTCGCGCGCTTTTGGCGGCTTCACATCAAGGCATGGCGTTCACGACGGCTTTCCGCGCCTATTCGGTGAAGGGCCTGTTTGATTTGTCGGTTCGACTCGGCAAGCTCTATGGCTTTGACGGATTTTTAGGTGGTCAGGTTGAGGGTGCGCCGATGGAAGATCGCGTGGCGCAGTTCCGTCGTTATCCCAATTTGTTCCTGCTGTACGCGGATGGCGCGGACTGGACACAGCTGTCTTGGCGGCATGTGCGTGAGTCGGTGTATTGGACGGCGGCGGCGTGGGAAGAAATCAAGGATAAGCCTGAGAGCGAGCTTTCGGCCTTGAATCCGATTTTCTTTCAAACCTTCCGTCGCGGCATTGGCAATCAAATCAATGATTGGAAAGCTTTGGTCGCTGGACCCACGACACTCAGAAGTCGGGTGACCAACGAAACCGTCACGGTGCACCTTGAGCAGTTGTATCGAAATCCTCCGGCGGACATGAAGTCGTTGATGCCGACCGCATTCGAAGGTGGACCGCGCTCCACCAGCATGCAGATCAAGCAGCGCGATGCGCGCGGCCGCGAAGTGGCTCAGGCTGTTGAGTATCGAAACTATTTCCGCGGTCGAGCGACCGATTGGAATTTGAGCGCCTACAAGCCTTGGATGACATCGTTGTCGTCGGGCTCTGAGGTGGGACGTGCGCAGCGAATTCTGTCGCAGAGCTGGGGCGGAAGCCTGATGGCGATGCCGCTGACGAACTTCGTCG
Organism: Bdellovibrionaceae bacterium UBA2339; assembly: GCA_002344785.1. Lineage (GTDB taxonomy): Bacteria > Bdellovibrionota > Bdellovibrionia > Bdellovibrionales > JAMPXM01 > UBA2339. Next base: position 34,581 of record DDUL01000032.1, on the reverse strand, counting down.
AGTAGATTGAAGCTCGGAGAATGAATCCGTGAAGAGTTTGATCGGGCTGCGAACTTTGCGTCGCAGCCTGCTTTTTTTGGTGTTGGTGGCACAAAAGTACCCTCGACGGGTACTGAGTGTGGGCTTGCTACTTTGGCTTGTGGCGATCTCGGGGCTTCCACGTTTGAAGACCGTCATCAGCGTTCATGAACTCTTGCCCACTGAGTTCTCAAGTGTCGTCGAGATGCGCGATCTGGATCGGGACTTCCGCGTCGGTCGTCAGGTCAGCGTGAGTGTTGCTCGTGATGATGCGCCCATGAGTGAGGCGGACCTCTGTTCCATTCGACGTTGGCTATCTCAGCGCGTGATGGACGACACCTCATTGATTGCGGTGAGCTCGCCCTTTGACTTGCGACAGGCGAAGCGGGAAGGCGAACGGCTCAATTTTCATTCGGTTTGGAAGCTCAATTGCGAGTCGCCGTCCAGCGAGCCCAATTCCTCCTGGCTGACAGCTCTTCGGTCCACGCCTTGGTCGGGGCTTGTGGTTTTTCCCAAGCGCGAAGCTTTGCTCTTTGAATTGAGTCATAATGACGAGGTCACAGACCCACGATTCGGCGCCTTCGCGCCCACGCGTCGCGTGGAGATGGAGTCGAGTTTACACGCGGCCCTTCCCGCGCATTTGCGAGCGGAGATCGGCGGCAGCGGTATTTACGAATCGTTCTTGGTGGAGGGAATTCAGCGTTACGGGCTATTGAATGCTTCGATCCTCGCTTTGGTTTTGCTCTTCTGTCGCTGGTTCACCGGCACTTGGCGCGGCGGAGCCCTCTATGCAGGGTCGCTGATCATCACCGGCAGCTCGCTCTATGGGATCATTGGTTGGAGTGGGTATCCCATGGATGTGTTGTCGAATTCACTCTTCATGATGACGGCCGTCGCAGCTCTGCAAGACTTTTTGTATCTGACGGGTGCGGTTCGGGTCTCGCCGATTCAGGGGGCTGGTGCAGGTCACGCGGCTTTTCGCCGATTTGCACTGCCGTGTTTTTTCACTTCGCTCACGACGATGATTGGCTTTGGCAGCCTCGGTGTTTCGTCGATTGATTCGGTGGCGAGATTTGGAATGTGGGCGGCCTTGGGTGCGCTGTTGGAGTGGTTCACGTTATTCATGTTGCTTCCAGCCTTTGTGCGCGTGATTCCCTCGGCGCTGAATTGGGCCCAGTCGATGCCGCGCTCGGTGCAGAGTTTGGTGAATCTGTTCTTGTGGCTTCCGCGAAAGTCCTCAATGCGCCAGATTTGGCGCGCAGGTTTGTTAGCCGTATTTGTTGCAGCAGCCGTGGCCTCGCCGAGCTTACGAATTTTTGAAGATCCAAAGTCCATGTTGCCCGACACTCACGCCTACCGTGAGAAGCTGGCGCGTTGGCAAAGTGAGCTGGGGTGGGAATTCGCAACCAATCTTGAGTTCCCAGAAGCGCTGCCGCTGGCCGAACGCCAGCGCCGAGTCGAGCTAGTCACGCGGGGCCCGGGAGTGGTGCGAGTTGATGATGTGTCGATCGTCGCCAATTGGATGAGCCAGGGTTTGGATGAACTAGATCGCGCCTTTGTCGAACGCGAACTTTACGAGAGCGGACGCCTCAGGAGATTTCAAACACCCAGTGGACGAGGTCGTGCCATCATTTACGTCGCCACTGCGGAGGTGGGCCAAATCGATGCGCTCCGCGAGTTTGTTGACCGAGAAGTTTGTCCTCAGCGCGAGTGTCGCTTGGTGGGTGAGTTGGTGGCTTACTCCGACTTTGTTCGCTCCATCGCCACGACACTCTACGAATCATTGATCGTGAGCGTTGGCCTGGTCGCCTTAGTGTTGATGGGGTTGATCTTTGTACGACTGCCCCGAGGGGTGCGCTTCTCACAAGGAACGATGTTGATCTTGGCGTCGTTTTGGGGGCCTGCGGCCGTGCTGTTGATTTTGGCGGCGACACAGATTCCGCTCAACATGGTGACGGCGATCTGTGCCTCGGTGGTCGTGGGTCTAACGGGTGACAATGCGATTCAATTTTTGTTTGGACGCGATCGCGGCCCAAAGGCCTTGGCGGACGCGGTGGAGTTCAAATCCGAAGCTGCAATTCTGACGGGTGCGATGATGGCCTGCCTCAGCTTCGTCTTCCTCTTGAGCTACTTTCAGCCACCGCGAACCTTGGGTCTGCTGTTGGCACTGAGTTTCATTGTCTGCCTTTGGGGAGATCTGAATTTGCTTCGCTTGTTGCTCGATGGAAGGCGACGCTCGAGCTCGGAGCCATCCAAGACCACAGGCTAATCATGGTCTGATCAAAGCGGAAAATTAAAGTGTCCAACCCAATGCGCCGATCACTTGCAGGCCTTGCGAGCGCGAGGATTGATCGCCACCGAGGTGGAGCAAGTATTCGGTTTGCAGGTCGAAGCGAAAATCTTGATTGAGATCCACGCGCAGGGCGGTGCCGGGAATGATCGTAAAGGCCGTGCCTCGCGCGTGCGTGCGCAGTGTGACGTCACCGTTTTCACCTACGGCGCGATAACTGCGCACAGCGTACTCGGTCAATCCCATTCCCAGAGTCAAGGCCGGACGAACACGCGAGTGGGTCAGCCAGTAAGCGACTTCGGTTCGCGTGGAGATCATGCGCAAGTTGTCGATGGTCACGGCTTGATCGATGGCGTGATACAAATCGAAGGAGGCCCGCGCTTCGAGACTTCCCCACGGGCTCATCAATTCCTGAGCGAGACCCAGGCCAAAGCTGGTCGCACCATTTCGCATACGAGCGTCGAATTGCGACCACTGAGCGCGGAGTGCGCCGCCGCGAACGCTGACGCTTCGTCGATCGCCGAGTGCCCAGTTGCCTCGCGGGCCGGTCACAGGAGATTGCGCGCGAATTTGCGCGGACTCTGTCGCCTTGGCGGTGGTCGCCGTTTCGGTGATGAGTGTGGGTGTTGTTGTCTCCACCGATGTCGCCGTCGACGCCGCTGTGATCGCGGAAGCGGAGGTCGCGGACGTTGATGTTTCGATCTTGGTATCGACGTCGTTCGCTTGGGCAGACTCAAGAGGCGGGGGGAAATTCACTTCGGGTTCTGGACGTCGCCAGCTTCGTCGCAAAGCTTCGCGCAAACGATTGCCGTGTTGGCTGCGGAATTCAGCTTCTTCGAGGGCCGCCTCGGTGCTCAAGCGCGTGCTCGGTGGCGCGTCGGGAAGTGTGGACTTTGTCTGCGATGGTGACGAAGAATCCGCTTTTTCATATGGCGCCGCGATCTGAGTTTCTGACGTTGCTTTGGCTTCATTTTTTGCAGGCAAACTCATTGCGGAGTTCTTTGTGGTCGATTCGATTTTCGCGGTGGCGCCAGCGGCCTCGGCCTGCAAGTTGGCTTCGACTTGCGTTGTCGGAAGTTCAGAGAGATCACCTGGCGGAGCCGAGATCACCGCGCGTGATCGAACGCGAATTTGTTCGGCTTCGTTGCTGGATTTCTCAAGTGCATCGTTAAAATCGATCGGCTTTCGCACGATCACAGTCGTCGGGACTGAGGAGCCGTCGTTTTCAAAATCAATTTCAATGCGCTTTTGAGCTGATGCGGTATTCGGAGCTTTTGGGTCCGCTGCACTTTCGGCTTCGCGATCAATGCTCTGTTTCTTTCCCTTGAAGGCGGGAAGCTCCTTGGCCTTTGGTGCTCGGGTTAAGGACCTGTCGGGCAAAGTGGCGCGCTGAGTTTTGGGCTCTCGCTCGGCGCGAGGCGCGCTGGCATCGGAATTCCGACTTCGAGTTTCATTCAAAATTTCCGTGCGTGTCGACTCTTGCGTGCGGAGTGGCTGTCGCTCGGGAAGCGTGCGAGGAGCTTGAGCCCAAGCTAAATTCGCGAAAGTGCAGCTTGTGAGCACGGCCATAAAGAGCTGAGTTGAAACCGGAAGTTTCGCACGCCTATTCATGCTCACTCCCACGTCTCAAAGATGCTGAGACCGATTTTCACGCGGCGTACGAAAGCGTTGCCCGCAGCTGTTGTGTGGCTTTCGCCCATCACCAGCTGCACGCCGCCTGTTGGAAGACTTGCGGGCAATCCGAGTGCGCCTGTCGCGGCGTTGCGAATACAAGTGTGAGGGTAGCTTGCGAGAATATTCGAGAGAGATTGCGGAGCGCCCAGCATGAAGAGCATCGTCACACCTGGCGAAACCGGATCGACGAGATCGCCATCCACTGCGGTCCAATTGTTCTGGAGAGCATCGATCGAGTAGCGCGTGTAGCCGTTTCCGACATTCAGCCCAGCGCCGAGGTCACTGGCCTTCGCGCGCACGACTTCCAGGTATTGACCGTCACAGTTCAGATCGAGTTGCAGCTGCACATCGATCTGCTCGCTGCCCGACGTGACCTTCGCATCGAAGCTGATTTCGCCAAGGTCGGCCAAGCGCGTGCGCGAAAATTTGCCGATGGCGAGAATTGCGCGGTTGCCTGTGCCGCTGCCATTGAAGGCACCTGCGGCGTGTGTGCCGCCGAGAATTCTAAACTGCAAGGCCTTGGAGGAATCCGTCACGCCATCCAAGCCGACACGCACGGAAGCCGAGTTGACGGATTGATCGTAAAAATCTTTGGGGAGCGTTGAGCGACCGTCGGTTGAGACGGGCTGAACCTCGCCGGGAGCTTGGGCCTCGAGCAAAACAGCATTGCTTCGGCCGCAAGCGCTGGTGAGAAAACTCAAGGCTGCGCAAAGTAGAAGCGGGAGTGGCATCTTTGAGTGCGATCGGAACTGAAATGCTCGGCTCTGCGACGCGAAGTTCGCGGCGCGATTCAGCCAGGATTTCATTGAGGCGTTCCTGATCAACATGGCGAGTTCCTCATTTTTTGTCGTGGGGCCCGAGCGGGACTTGGTGAGATCCAAGATTCACAAAGGCCATCCGATCCAAACCCCAATCGTGGGTGCAAACTTCGGGGCGGGGGCGAAGTTCCGGATCGCCTAATTCGTGGACAGTGATTCGGGCTCAGCTCGAATTGATTGCGTTTAGACGATTGATGGAGTCGCCCGACTTGCGAGGCTAGGGCGTTGGGCGTCGCCCAAGGGCCCGAATTCGTCAACGCCCTGCTGAACTGGCAATTGGAAACTTGAGCTTCAGGTGGGCTCGCATGAGGATAGTGAACTTTCCTGACCGAACAGGTGCGCTTCATGTCGAGTGATCATTCAGAATCCGGAAACAAGCCAAAAAGCTTGGGTGCGATCTCAACGAGCGAGTCGGCAGCGATCGAGTCGGCTTCGGGTCGGCCTCTGCCTTTGGCTGCCCCAGAGAATGGAGCAGAGATCGGACCAGAGAACGGACCAGAGATCGGACCAGACTGGCGGAATCAAAGCGATGAGTTTTGGTTGCGACGGCTGACGCCCGAACAATTTCGTGTGCTCAGGAGGGCGGGCACGGAGCGAGCCTTTACGGGAGAATATTGGAATCACTTTGCCGAAGGCCATTATGTTTGTGCGGCTTGTGGGGTGATTCTGTTTCGTTCAAGTGAGAAATTTGATTCGCATTGTGGTTGGCCGAGTTTCTCAGCGGCTGCAGACCAGGGCCTGTCACGCTTTTTGTCTCATGCGCGGGATTTGGCGAAGATGCAGGAATCAAAGTTGGACTCGTCCAGCGGGAAAGCCGAGCAGCTCACACGCCTCATTGAAGAGCGCGCCGACGATTCGCACGGCATGAATCGTGTCGAAGTATTGTGTCAGAACTGCGGGTCGCACTTGGGGCATGTGTTTGATGACGGCCCTCTGCCAACGCGATTGCGATACTGTATCAATTCGCTCGCGATTCAATTTGTCGCGAAGTCGGACGCGAAAAGCCGATCGCTTCAAACCTCTGGTGAGCGAGGAGAAAAATGAAGCCGACCCCTGATCGTCGAGATGACTTCAGTGTGGGAGGGGCGACTCGTGAAATCGGCGAGCGCGGATTGCTGCGCTTCATGTTGACGTCGCGCCCGAGTGCTTTGTTCGGGATGGTGCTGTTGTCGCTGTTTGCGGCCGTGCTGGGCTTGGGGGCGCCTCTGTTTCAAAAGCTCTTCATTGACCACTTGGTTGGGGGAGAGTCACAGGCTTGGTCGGAAAGTTGGCGAGAACAATTGGGGCGTTTCAGTCTCATCGATGTGAACTCGCCCCTCGCATTCTTGGTGGCGGCATTTTTCTGCATGGTCGTGTCACAGTGGTTGAGCACGGCCTCGACCTGGTTGGGATTGCGTGAGTCGCTGCGCTTACAGGAAATGATTTCGCGCGCGATCTACGCCAAGACACTTTCGCTACGTTCCGATCAGACCGAGGGGCAAACGGTCGGCGAAACCGTCTCGTATTACGCGACGGATGTGCCTGGTTCAACGGCGGTGGTGGATCAAACGATTCCGCTGGGGGCCGGAGTGTTGTTCCCGTTGATTTGCGCGCCGCTTGCGGTGCAGTGGATCTGCGGCATTCCCGTCGGTACGACGGTCGTGGTGATGATTTCTCTTTTGAGTGTGTCCGTGCTGTTGTCGATTCGTCAGGCCAGATTCTTCCAAGTCTTCAAGCGATTGGCTGCGGATCGCACCGGCCTAGTGAATGAATGGGTGCAGAACATTCGCTTGCTGCGCATTTTGGGTTGGACGGACTCCTACGAAGCCAAGATCTTTCATAAGCGCGAGGAAGAAACCGTCAATCGAGTGAAGATGGTCACCAACGGGCAAATGATGGGTGCCTTTGGGTCATCGATCAATTTTTTGCTGAACCTCATCGCGGTTGTGACGCTGACTCAATACAAAGGCGCGGCGGCCACCAGTGGCGACTACTTTGCCCTTTTGTGGATTTTCGGTGTGTTCTTGTCGCGCCCCTTTCGTCAGGTGCCTTGGATTTTCACTTTCACTTTCGACGGACTCACATCGCTTCGGCGATTGGAAAAGTATTTGTCGAAGCACCGAGGATCTGAGTCGCACCTCGCGATGGCCCCAGACTCCACCGAGGAAACGACGAGCTTGGGCCGTGACTTTGACCCTCGACTTGGACTGGACGTGCAGGGCTTAAGACTTTCTATCAACGGCAGGACTTTGTTGCATGATGTGAGCTTTCAGGTTCCAGCCGGACAGCTTTATGCGGTGGTCGGCGAGGTGGGCTCGGGAAAGAGTCTTTTGTTGCTCAGTTTGCTCGGCGAAACGGGCGCTCAACTCAAGTCTTTGCGCGTGGGCGGTCAGGAGCTTGTGAATCACTCAGCTGCGGTTCGACGCGAGTACTTTTGCTTTGTGCCGCAAGAGGCTTTTGTGATGAGTGCAAGTCTTCGTGAGAATGTGGTGTTTGAGTATCAAGCTTCGCGAGATCATGATGCGCGCGTGGTCGCGAAACTGCGCCGAGCGCAGCTTGAAGTTTCAGATCCGGCGCGAGCTGCCGTGGGCTCGAGACAAGATGACATCGTCGGCGGCCTGGAGACGGAAATTGGTGAACGTGGTGTGAACCTCAGTGGCGGCCAACGTCAGCGGGTGTCACTGTCTCGTGCCGCCTTCCTTGCGGACCCCACATCGGAAGTATTGCCGGCCGTGATGCCGGCCGTGATGCCGGAAACGGAAACACCAGGGGGCGCGCGGGCGACAGAAAGTCATGATGTGGGAGCCGAAGTGAAGTCGGTTGTATCCTCTGCGCAACTGGAAAAAAAGCCTCAGCCAGTCTTGATGCTCGACGACTCCTTGTCGGCTGTGGATGTTGAGACGGAACGAAAGTTGATGAACGAACTGATCTTTGGCGAATGGGGTCGTCGCACGAGAATCTTGATCACGCATCGATTGAGCGTGTTGGAGCATGTCGACGGCATTTTGTTTTTGCGTGATGGGCGCCTTGATGATGTGGGCCGCTACCGTGAGCTGTTGGCGCGCAATACGGCATTTCGCGAATTCGTCAGCAGCGTGTTGATCGAGCAGACCCCAAGCGAAGATTCATCAGCCCCTCGACCAAAACCTTCTTCGGCCGATGGTGAAGGGAGTTGGTCATGAGCGACTTGAATTCGCCATCTCATCGCGGCGCCAAGGCAAGGCGTAAGTTCATCGATGAAGAGTCGAACTTTCGTGGTCGCTACTCCCGAAGCGTGTTTTCGACTTTGCGACATGCCTATGGGCCATTTCGATTTCGAATCTTGGCGCTTTTGGGTGTGGGATTTTTGGGTCGAATGCTGCTTTTGGCCAATGCGAATCTTGTCGCCGCATGGGCCGATCGTCTGGCCGGCGATAAGTCTTCGTCGGTTTGGTCACAGGCGCTTTCCGGATGGACGGGCGAGGACTTTCTTTGGCTGCTTGCGAGCGTAACGGCTGCGGGATTCTTGCTGACCTCTTGCTACCGCGTGTTTTTCTCCCGCCTCAGTGCGGTCGCCGTGTCATTACTGTACGACGAAGTCACGCGTCGGACGTCGCGCTTGCCAATGCGGTTTTTCGACACCCAGCCTGTCGGCCGCGTCGTGACGCGATTTTCCAGCGATTACGGAAATGTGTTTCGACTCTTTGGCGGACCGCTCGCGGAATTCTTTGCGATCGTTTTCGACTTGGTTGCAATGGCCATTTTGATTGCGATGGCGGAGCCTTGGTTCTTTTTTCTCTATGTCTTGGTGAGCTCACTCCAAGCCGGAGTGTACTGGCTCAATAAGGACCGCATTCGAACGGAGCGCCGAGCCTTGGCGGCGATCCGATCGCCGTCGATCTCGCATTTCGCCGAGACGGCACAAGGTGCCTTGCCTATTCGGGTATTCAATCGTGTGGAAACTTTCTTTCAGCGCTTTCGTCAGCTCAATCATGACTACATCCAACAGCGAATCCGAACTTCTTGGGTGCTGTATGTATTTGGATTGCAGATGGGAGCCTTGACGGCCTTGTTGTTTTTGGCAACGGGTGCCTTGGGTTGGTGGATGGTCGACACAGGACGCGCCAGCGTGGGCGCCGTCGGTGTCGCGTTTGCTTTCATCATGTTGAGTGCCGCCAGTGTGCAGGCATTCTTTGAATGGATGGCGCAATTTGAAGAGGCGATGACGGGTGTTGAGCGACTTGATGATTATTTGCGACGTGATCTGGAAGGTGGATCGCGCCTGCCCGCCGTAACGCGCTTTGAATTGGGTCAGTCGGGTCAACCGCGCTACAGCGCCGACGATGAGGCGCAGGCCAAGCGCGAGCGATTGAGTTTGCAAGCCGCGGCTCCTGTTGAGGTTCGCGATCTCAGTTTTCGTTATGCTCCCGAGCTTCCCCTGGTGCTCAAAGATGTGAACTTCCGCATTCGCGCAGGTGAGAAAGTCGGAATTGTCGGGCGAACGGGAAGCGGCAAATCGAGTTTGATTCAAGCACTGTTCCGATTTTATCCGATCGAGAAGGGTGAGATTCTCATCGATGGCCGTAGCGCCAATGTGCAACACCGAGAAGGTGAAGGCTGTGATTTGAGTGTTTATCGTCGCGCGATCGCCTACATCGCCCAGGATCCGATTTTGTTCCGAGGTCCACTGCGAGAGAATTTGGACTTGGAACATCGTCACAGTGACGCTCGTTTGATTGAGGCGCTTCGGCGTGTGGATTTGGAATCGTGGTTCAAGTCGCTGCCTCATGGGCTCGACACCATGATCGAAGAAAAAGGTAAGAACCTCTCAGCGGGTGAGCGCCAACTGCTTTGCATGGCGCGATGTCTGCTGCAAGAGGCTCCGGTCGTGGTGATGGATGAGGCGACCTCATCGATCGACCCACAAACTGAAGACGTGTTGGTGCGCGCGACTGAAGAGTTCTTTGCGGATCGAACGCAAATCATCATCGCGCATCGACTTTCCACTTTGATCCACTGCGACCGCATTCTTTGGATGCACCAAGGGCAAGTGAAGATGCTGGATAAGCCTGAGGTTGTGCTACCTCTGTTTCGGGCCTTCGCTCAGGCTGAGCGGTAAGATTCGCCATGCGAGCAGCGTGATGATCGATACGAGTTGTACGAACAACACCGAATGTGTGAACAGTAAAGTCATGTGAAGCGTTAGCGCGAGGCCAATGGCGAGGTTTCGCGTGCGGCGCAGGCAAAGTCCTATCGCGATGAAGGCCTCCGTGCAGATCGTGAGCCACCCGACACCGATCATGAGGCCCGGCGCCCACTCTAATTGCATAAGCCACGGGCCGATGGGCAAAAGCGGATTTGATGCCGCTGGCGAAACTAAACTGAGCGCGGGAGCGTAACCATTTCGCCAACTCCCATCAGCAAGTTTACTGAGAGCGGCACCCGCGTAGAGGAAGACGGCTTGTGCGCGAAGTAACTCCACGCACAAACGATCGGCCCAATGCGGGCTCGCATCGGCGTTTGATTTGGGAGTTTGAACAGATTTGAGGAAATAGGGCGCGCAAAGAATCCACAAAATCCACAGTAAGCGATCGCCGGCGTTTTGCATCGGAGCGGCCAAGTGCAAAATAAAAAACGAGCTGAATACCATGGACGCGTAGCTGGCTCGCTTCCAAATGGCGTTGGACTTTGGGGAAACTAAACTCCACCAAAGTGTCAGTAGGCTCGCAATCTTGAAGAGCTGCAAAGTGAAAAAGCCCTGCCATCGTTGGTCGTCATCCCATTCTTGCCAAAGGCCAATGAGCCAGCGACTTCCCGCCAGTTGGTTCACCTCGCCGAGAAAGCTCGGCAGCACGGGGCTAAAGAGATCCACGAACACGAGAAAGTGCAGCGCCGCTTGGAAGAGTGTCGCGATCACCAGAACTTTAAGGAAGAGGTCCAACGTCAGTTTGAATCGAGGTCTTGATGGACTGGAGATTGACGACGGCCTGTCGGCAGTCGCGGGCATTTTCGCGGGCGACTCAGTCATGGCGCACCACCCGGCCAAGCCCACTCGCGAACCAACTGCGCGCGAACTTGGTCGGCATCCGATGAGGTGCGTGCGCTGCGCGAAGTTGGTTGCCAAGGTGGCTCGGGAAGAACTTGGTGTTGGCCCTGGACGCGAAACAGTCGAAAGCGCAGATCTTCTGCGCCTTCGGGTACTCTGAAGCCTGGCGCTGTGGATTGCACGAGGTGTTGCAGATTCTCGGCTGTCCAGCGTTCAAAGCTGAGGGACAAGTCGTTCTTGTGATGAATCGAGCGAACTCGCTCGGCATTGAGATAGTAAAGTGCACGAGTTTTGAAGTCGGACTGACGGAGGGCCGGCCAGTTTGGCCACAACTCTTGGGGGCCTTGGGTGGGTTGCTGGGCGGACTCGATCGACCAACCGAATCCGCGATCCCGACGGTGAGGGTAGCCGATGAACAGCTCCCAATTTTGTCGGAGATGTAGGGCGCCGAAGAGCTGTCGAAGACTCGTCAGCGAGTCATGAAGCGCCGGTAAGTTTTCCGTCAGCATCGACAGCGCAAACACAGTGAGGATGATGGCGCGAACGACCTGGACCTTTGGCGGGAAACGAAGTGTCACCCTTTCAGTCTGCGACTTCGACGGAGGGCTGTCGAGTTCGGATGTTGGGATCCCGGCAGTCAAATTGCGGCTTGATCTCGTCCGCTTCGAAATTGGGGTCCGGTGTCGATGCCCTCAATTGTGACGTGCGACCTCGACTCAGGGCCAGAGTTCAATTTCCGCGCTATCCCGCTCCCCGCGCAGTGATTAGGCTCAAAGACGGTCGAGTTCCAAAACGGAACTGACTCAAGGATGAGTCAGTCAAAATTTGGAACCAGCTTTTTCCGGCAGCGACGGAAGCCCACTCAGGATGAGTGATCGGCGAGAAATTCTCCGCGACAGGATGTGCGGTCGAAGCTTTGTGCGAAGAGATTCGCCAGAGCAAAGCATGGCGAAGGCCCGTGGGGGGAACTTTCGTTGTGTCGGGCCGAATTTGAAATTCGGCGAGTGATTGTGAATAGAGAAACGAAGAACCACCAAGGAGGGTCTTGTGAAGTTGAACCAAGGATGGAAGCTACTCGTTGGCGCCGTAGCTATGGCGGGAAGCCTGGCCAGCGCAACGGCTGGAGCCCAGGAGAGAATTCCTGGCGAATATCTTGTGAAGTACAAAGATGCGAGCTTCACGAAAATGTTGTCGATTCAGTCGACGCCATCACTGAAGGTGATGGATCAGAACGAAAACGCACAAATCATGAAGGTGCGAGTTAACGGCGCCATCGAAACTCGCGCGTTGGCACAGCTGCTGTCCAACCCGAACGTCGAGTACGTGGTTCCGAACATCAAGCTGCGTTCGTACTTCATGCGTGGACAGGTGCAGGAAATTCCTCGCGCGTTGGCACGTTTGCAGGATCAGTATTCGTTGAAGAAGACCAATGCCGAGGCCGCTTGGGCAAAGGCGGGCAACAAAGGTTCGAAGAAGATCATCGTCGCCGTGATCGACACAGGTGTTGATTACCAGCACGATTCGCTTCGCCCCAACATGATGGTGGGCTACGACTTCCGCGAAAACGATGCCGATCCGATGGATAAGACTTCGGCGCAGAACCCCGGTCACGGTACTCACTGTGCCGGTGCAGTCGGCGCATCGGGCTTGGTCGACGGTGGTATGTATGGACTTTCTCCGGAAGTCACCATCATGCCGATTCGCTTCTTGGGTGAGGACGGCTCGGGCGATTTGAACAACGGGATCAAGTCGATCGATTACGCCATTCAAAAGGGCGCGCACATCATCTCGGCATCTTGGGGCGCGGCTGTTCCGCGTTCGCAAGCACAGCCATTGATCGAAGCCGTGAAGCGAGCGAGCGACGCGGGTGTAACTTTCATCGCCGCTGCCGCCAACGATGGCAAGAACAACGACAAAACCGACGTATTCCCGGCCAATGCGATCTTTGACAACACCATCTCAGTGGCCGCATCGGACGAGAACGACGGCAAGCCTTCGTGGTCGAACTACGGCAAAGGGACTGTGCACGTTGCGGCTCCGGGCAACAACATCATCTCGACATTGCCGAAGAACAAATACGGCAAGCTGTCGGGTACATCGATGGCAACGCCTTTGGTCTCGGGCTTGGCGGCTTTCTTGAAAGCTCAAGACAACTCGCTGACGGGCGCAGATCTTCGCGCGGTCATGCAGCACACAGGTGCGAAGGTGAATATCGATGTGGCATGTAACTGCCGCGTGGATGCTCTCGGTGCTGTCGAGACAGTGTTGAATCAGAAGATGTTTGTGGTGCCCGCGGCCGCAACAATGAAGGCTGGCGATAAGCAGCAGTTCGGCGCGAAGTACGCTAAGGGCGCGCTGACTTATTCTGTGGCCAACACGGCCATCGGTGACATTGATGCCAATGGCGTGTTTACGGCCAAGGCGGATGGCGAGACCACGGTGACGGTTCGCGACTCCAGCGGCCAGTCTTCGACTTCGCTGGCGATTCGTGTCGGCGCAAGCTCGGGTGGCTCGAACCCCGGTGACCCGGGTGATCCGGGCAACGGCGGCGAGTGCCCGCTCGGCGATCCGATGCTTTGCCAGATCATGTGCGGCATCATGCCGGACGCTCCTTGGTGTCAGTGATCGCCCTCGTGGCATCATGACTCTGGGGCTCGAGGCCAGATGAAATTTGATCGTGAAGTGAACTGAAAAGAGGGGTGTTTCACCCCTCGCCTTGAACCTGAAATGTTGAACTTGAGAAGCCAGCGGTGACGCTGGTTTCTTCTTTTAGCTGCCACGCTTGAGTGTGCAGGTCTCCTTGCAAGCCCTTGAATTTCTTCAAGCATTATGAGAGTCGGCCATGCGACGTCATGCCGAGGCCAGTGGCCTCGGCAAACTTTTGAAATGACGGAGTTATGTGGCGAGTTGCCTTGAGCTTTGCACACTCAAGTGTGGCAGCTCTAGAAGGCCAACACCGCGCCCACGCCAGGCCGCCAAGAGGTCGCCTCGGCAGCGAGATTGGTCGGCGGCTGACTGCCAATTTGCTCTTCCGAACTTCGGCGGCTTTCGTAGGACAGTGTCGGACCAAAATGCAGCGTGCGATCCGCGCCGAGTTGCGCCAGCCACGAAATGCGGACTCGATGCCCCTTCCAATCGCGCCGACGCGTATCAATCATGGATGCGGTGAGAGTCTCCTCGCCCCAAAGTAGCGGCTCGTAACTCACGCGCCAGCGACTCCGTTCCTGTATGTAGGCCACGGAAAATTGCGGCGCCAAAAATACATGCGTGCGACGATGAGTGGGGGATTCGCCAAATCCGTAGTCGAGCGCAAGGCCCACTGAAACATCGAAGCTCGGGCTGTAACTCCAGCTGCGTGAAACGACAGCGCCGAGTTCGGAGAGTCGGCTGGTGCCGGTGCTGGCTGGAGAGCTGGTGCTTTCCGTCACCTGATGTCGATGCGCGCGAAACTCTGCCAGCCACGGCGGTGTGGGTGTGGCCTCGAGTGAATTTTCTGCGCGTGATGGCGAAGCCAGCATCACGGGGAACAGTGTCATGGCCAATGATGTGATGATGCGCAACTGCGTGAATCGGAGCGAAATTCCGTGAAGACTCAGAGTGAGGTGTTGAGGCATGACACATCCTTCGTCGATTGAATCGTCATCAGATTACCTCTGTCGCTTTCCGTTTGAGAAGGCCGAAATCTTAGCCAACGGCGATGTTCATCTTTGCTGCGCGGGATGGTTGCCACAGGTTGTGGGCTCTGTGCGAGATCAGTCGATTGCGGAAGTTTGGAACTCGCCGATTGCGAATTCAATTCGCGAGAAGATTGGACGAGGTGACTTCTCATCGTGTCGTGCTGAGCTGTGCCCGCATCTCACTTCCTTGCAAAGTGGCGAGCCTCCCGCGGCTTGGTCGCCTCTTAAACGGCGCGACCTGCACCTGCAAGCTGGCCATCAACGAGACCTGTTGCAAACTTCGGAGTTTCCTCGGGAGATCAACTGTGCTTTTGATGCAACCTGCAATTTGAGCTGTCCAAGCTGTCGACCCGAAACCGTGGCCTATGCGGCTCACTCCGCCGAGGCTCGATGGGCGGATCGCTTGGTCGACGAGATTCTGGATGTGCTGGCGAAGTCTCCAACGCAGATTCAGCGGTTGAAGTTATCGGGTAATGGCGATCCCTTTGCGAGCCGTGCCTATCGACGGCTACTCAGGTCATTGGACGCCAAAACGCATCCTGATCTGCGCATCACTTTGCACACCAATGCGCTGCTGCTCACGCCTGAGCGCTGGGCTGAGATCCGTGCCGCGCATGCGATGATCGATACCGTTGAAGTGTCGATCGATGCGGCGACATCTTCGACCTACAGAAAGCTGCGACGAGGCGGAGAGTTTTCTCAGCTGATGCCTCGTCTCGCCTGGCTTGCGAAGCTTAGGCAAGGGCGTAGCTTTCGAAGATTTATTCTGAGCTTTGTCGTGCAGCGGGAAAACTTTCGTGAGATGGCGGCGTTTGTTGATTTGGGACGGCAGCATCAAGCCGATGTGATTCTATTTTCTCAGCTCAATGACTGGGGTTCCATGTCGCCCGAGGCCTTTGCAGCAGCGGCAATTCATCGACCTACACATCCCGAACATGCTGAGTTTCGCGCGTTGATTGAATCCTCGAGTTGGCGTCACGCCAGCGATGTCTGGCTCTCAAATTTGCCGCGCGCTTCGACTCACTGATCACGGGCAATCAAACGCCGGGCCCAACCTAAATTACTAAAGCTCCCGATGAAGCCTAGTTGCCAAGGTCTCTCGTCGTCTTGTCGTGCCGGATTCTCAAGAGTCGAAAATCATGGCCCAAATCTCGAATGTTAAATGTGGATGTGGATTAGGACGACCTCGCCAATTTGGCCCTGAGGCCGAACTGATTCCATGAGGCCGGATTATTGGTCTTGAGAAGAGCGGAATGCGATTTAGGGTCCGAAGATGAAGCCCGCCTCAGAGCTGATTCCGAGGTGATTTTGGGCGACGTTTTTTGGCACTCCGAGAAAGTATTTCCGTGGGATTGCAAAGTGGTCGCAAGACACAGGCGTATGAGGTTGTGTCGAGGGAAACTGAATCGCGAGGTGGCGCGTGCGTTGTGATGTGAACCTAAAACCCAATTCCAGCGGCATGAGTCTATTGTGGACTCCGGCGCTGAACGTGGCGCGATTTGGATTCTTGGCGGTCATGCTGTTACCGCTTGTGGGATGTCAGCACTTCTTTGGCAATGATCGACAACGCCGCGATCCGCTCGAGATCAGCGAGCAAAGCCTGACTTGTGTTCGAGACTTAGGTACCAAGTCGAAGGCGTTTTTTAAGGGCGAAGAAGACGTTGATCCCGTTGCATTGGCGGATTGTGCGGCTGCGGCCCTGCAAAAATTTGCGAACAATACGCGTGGTGCTTCGACGCAAGCGTGGACGCGTGCCGAGCTGTCAGCATTTTTTGAGAACTACTTTAGAAATTCAGAAACGCCAAACGCCGAAGAGGCGCAGGCGCCTGTGGCCTCGACACCAACTCCAGAGGCCGAGGCGGCTCCGGCCTCACCGGAACAGAATCCAGTTCGTTCCGTGCAAGCGCCGCAAGCTTCAGATCGACGAGATTCGAAGGGTGAGGTTGATGCGGTCGCGATGGCGGTTCGTCGACACACGATGATTGAAGTGTTTCGATGGAAGGCGGCGCTGTTTGGTGGAAGTGACCAAGCGCTGACGCGCGATGAACTCGGGCGCGTCGTGCACTTGCTGCAATCGGCGCGTCCTCTGTTGGGCGAGCTGCGAGGCAAGGGAGGACTTCTTGGTTTCCAGCAGGTCGAGGCACAAGCCGGTGTGGTCGATTCGTTGAACGCCACTTTGCTCGCGCTGGGCGAATTGCTGGCGACAGAGTTCGAAAATTCGTCTCGTCGTGGCTTGGCGCTGGGGGCGATGTCCAGAACTAAGGCCATGACGCTCACTGAGCTCAGTGAATCATTGAACTACGCAGGCTTGATTCCGCGCCCGACAGAGTCGCGTTTGAAAGTCATGGCATCCGCGAAGCAAGTTCTCTTGGGTGGGAATACCGAGAGTCTTGGCGGGCCAGGCTCGGATGACTGGTCGGAGTTGACTCGTCAGGCGGCTCGCGGCTTGGGGATCGCCCTTCGCTACAAGTACCAAGTCGGTGAGCTTTCCGGAATTCTCACTCGGGAAATCTCACTGATCGAACGCATCGTCGATCAGATTCAGGATCTCACGCGTCGAGTATTGCGACGACATGATGGCCTGATCGCCAACGCCAAGTTGGCTCGCTTGATTCAGGCATTGGGAGAGGATCAGCTGCTGCCGATGAATCTCAAAGCTGAATCTGTCAGTGCGACACTTGAGCCATTGTTTGGAAAACTTTTGGGTGGGCAGTCTCTCGCTTCACGAGAAGCGTTGAAGGCGGGTCTTCAGGAAGCGCATCTGGAAGCTTTGGATCGCATTGCGGAGGATTGGATCACAGGTCAGCGTCTGCATCAGTCCATTTTTCAAGGCACGGGATTGCCCATGGATCTGACGACGATTCGTCGTCGTGCTTCGCAGATGCAAGGCCCTGTCGGGGCTCAGCTTGCGGGCTTGCTCGGACGTGGGCGACCTTTGGTTTTCGATCAAGAGCATCGACTGCTGGTGCAGCCCGAGGACCGACTGCCAGGTCTGTCGTCTCGTGATCTGGCGCAATTGAATACGATTCGCGTGTTGGTGAATGTGGTGATGCGCGGATATGCGGCGGAGTCCTCTCGAGCAGGACTGTTTCCGTCACTTACAGAAGACGAGGCGCAAGAAGTCTTTCAGGATCTGAAACTTGTGGGTCGAGATCTTGGTATCGTGGATGTTCGCTCACAAGCCTCGGGCCATCGCACCTTTATGGAAGCGAACATTTTTGCTTCGGTCGCCAATGGCGATGCCTTCATTCAACATCAAGAAGGCGTGGAATGGTTTAGCTTTGTGTTGTCGGCCGGTCGACTGGCGGATCGCCTTCATGAAGATTTAAGTCCGGCTTGTTCGACGGGACCGATTGATGTTTTCGGTAAGCTTCGTTTGCGGGTGGAGTGCTTCAGATCGCGAGCGATGCCGGTATTGGCCCAGCATGTGACCCATCTGCCGAACATCAGCGCCATGCTTCGTCGGGCTCAGCCCAATTCGCTTCGCGAACTTGAGCGCGCCTCTCGAGCATTGGGCGATTCACCTTTGCCGGTTGAGAGCTCGGAACTTCGGGCGATGCTTCCGATCCTTCACTATGTCGAGAGCTTGTTTGTTCGCTTCGACGCAGATCGATCTGGCGTTCTGGAAGGTGATGAAGTGTGGGCCGCCTTTCCTTTGATTCAGCCGTTTATTTCGAAGTTGGCTGGAGGCCGTCAGCTTGGTGAAACCTTGGAGCGAGCCGTGTTTTCATGGCTGGTTTATTATGGTGAACCGCCGGACACCTCGACATCGGGCAAGACAAAGCTGTTGTTGTGGGTTGCAGGACGACAGTTTGTCACTGAGCGTGCCTCGCCCGAAAACATCATTTCGATTCTCTCGAGCTTTCAGACTGTGAGCCGTCGCTCCAAGGATCGCGCGCTGCAGGAGTGGTTCACGCAGAATCGCGGGCAGCTTGCGCGCGAGCTTCGTGAGGGATCAACACAAAGATTTGAGCAGTTACGGCGTCTCATGCATTGTACGGAGACGGCGGGTTTGGACTTACGGCGTTTGATTGGTCAAGGCGGTGAAGCCTTGTTCAGAGGCTTGCCGGCTGACTCTGACGATGCGGCACCCATGTTCGCTCAACGAATCAAACAGCAAGTTCAAGGTGACCCTCGACTTCAGCTGCTCTGCCAAGCCTTCTAAATTGGACTGAGGCGTGTCGGCGGCGCCCGCGTGGGCGCCAACTCACACGCCAGATCGCGCGCAAAGTCACACACCTGTTCATGCGCCTGTTTTCGCGCGCAAGCTCGAGCCAGATCTCGCCATGAATCGGGCAAGTGGCTTATGAATTTGCGCTAGCCTGCAAGCACAACCCGGCGCTAGCCTAGCAGCGTGAGCTTCTATAAATTTAACTTCATGAGTGGCGACTCCCGATTGCAGCGTGTGGCGCGGGCTCTGACGGCCATGAGCTTGGGCATCATTGTTGTTGCGCTCGTCGCTGAGGTTTTGCTCTGGGGAGCGGCGGCTTGGCATGATCGTGAAGAGCCGACGCGAACGCCAAGATCCTCCCTAGCTCCGCAAGCCACTGGCCCCTCTCAGATCCTTGAATCGCCGAGTGCGCTTGGCCAACTCGAATCTCGAGTCATTTTTGTGGGCAACTCTCACACTCGCGGTGCTGGTTTGCCGATCAGTAAAAGCTTTCCGGTACAGTTGGACGCTCGTTGGAGGGCGCGCGAAAGCGCATGGCGCGCACTCAATTTGGGGCGCACCAACTATAACTCCACGCAGATTCGTGAAGCATTGCCAACCTGGCTTGATGAAACAGGGGCAAAGCTCGTGGTGGCGATGGTGGGCGAGCCGAATCTTTGGAACAGAGTCGGCAAAGAGGCAGCACTTGGCGAAAATCGAGGCGTGGGCCGAAGTGGCATTCTGGGAACTTTGCAAAGTCGCTCGCGCCTTTTCAATTTCTTGAGTTTGTTGTGGCTTCGTCATCGAGATTCGGACGCTCGAGCGTGGCGCGCTCTTGGGATTGTCGAACCGAACTATCGCGGCCCAGGAAATTTTGCGCCGCAAGAGTGGGGGAGTTTGTACCTCGATGATCTTCGGCGCGCGCAGAGGCTGCACCCTCAACTTCCCGAGACTCAGCTGTGTCGTTGGAAATCCAAGCTCGAGTTTTTGCGCCTAGAGCTCGAGGCGGACCTTCAAGGCACTCATGCGAAGACGCTCGCCCAGCTTGAAAGCGAACTCGAGCAAGTCTTTCTTCAACAACAGCAGCAGCTCACAAGACTTCAGGCACCCGGCAAAGCTTGCGTTACGCAGGCTGCGCCCCATTCGCAAGCCGACGCCGTGGCGTGGTTACTGACGGCTGAGCGTCTTTGGGCGAGAGCCCATCGCGCGGCAAATCACTCGGCCCGTGGCTCAGAACAAGAGAAACAAGATGCGGGTGGAGATCCAGCAGGTCGAGAGACATCAACAGAGAATTCAACAGGGACTTCGCGCTCGAAAGCTTGGCAGTCTCTGCGCGAGAGCATCGAAGCCGCATCGGAATGGAGCGCTGTCTATCATTGGATGCTCAAGCTTGGGTCGCTTGAAAGGCTCACTCGCCAACAGCGCATCAGTCTCTATCAGCAAGTCTTGAGCGTCGACCCGACACATTCCCTAGCGGCGCAACTCGTTTTGCAGGAACTGATCGAGGACGGTCGTTGGACGGACTTTCTCAAGCTGCTCATTGAATTTCAAAAAGCCAATCCATTGAGCGCGCAGTTTGCCCCCGGACATTTTCGGAACCTGCTGAGCCAAAAAGCCCCGCAGGATGTGCTGGTTGAGTTCGATCGCGCCCAAGCGCAGCTTGTGTCGTGGAGGCCAGAGGCCTCGGCACTGTATGTGGACTTTAGCGAGGCGGAGTGGCGAGAGTGGATTGAGCACGATCTGCATGCGATTTTGAAAATTACCGAGTCCAAAGGTGCTCAGCTTGTACTGCAGGGGTATCCGCCATATCGGAGCCCCAGCGGTGATCGCGTCTGTCGGATCCTTGATCCGTGGTTGAAGCAGTTCGCCGAAAATCAAAGGCTTCCATGGATTGACACTTGCCAAGAGCTGCAAAAGGCTTTTGCGATGAAGCAGAAGCCACCGAGATCGCGAGAGAGTTTTTACCTCACTCAGTATGGCCCTCACGATGATCATCTCAATGAGCTCGGATATGCTCGGCTTGCGGAAATTCTTGATCGTGAATTGCAGCCAATTCTGGAAAGAATCGACGCGAGCAAGCGGTAAGACTGAGGGATGAAAAGAGGGGCCGATCCTTGGCCCAGGGAAACGCCGAAAATCAGTTTCGCGTTCAATGCGCGCTCGATGCGCGGCTGATCCGATGGCGATGGAGGCTCAATGAGACGAGCCGTCCGAACGCGATGAAGTGATAAGCCTCGATTCTTATTCGCGAATCACTTCCACGCCATCAGGAATGCTGTGAACTACGCCGTTCTTTCGTAGAATGAGGCGGCCACTTAAGTTTTCAAGCCGATGAATCACAGAACCATCGGAGACGATCAGATCACCGACGATGTCGTGCGCATACGTGACTTCAACTCCGCGAAGTAAGGTCATGGGTGCCTGCAAATGGCTCAGTTCATCAATTCGCATTTCAATGATCTCGATCCCGCGTTCCGCACCGAGAATGGCTTCGGCGAAGTTTGTCAAACTTTGTACGAACTCAGATTCTGCAGTCCCCAGCGAAGTGCCCATGCCATAGGTGCGAGCGCGTAAACCAATAATTTGATGAGCAAAGGCCAAATCACCTTCGCGATTGGCGTTGCCTTGCAGGCGGATCAACGGCGAGACGATGTTTTCAATCTTTGTTGCGCTATGAAAGCCGATGCAGGCGTGCAGAGCATTAGCATCCGTCAGTTGATCAATTTGGCGAGCCACAACAGTCAGGGAGCCCGCCCACGGAGTCAGATCATAAGCGCGACGAATTCGATCCGCTCGCAAGGCGATGGCGGTCATTCGGTAGTTGCCAAAACCCAGATAGCTTTGCGGATCGTTGGCGTTCATGAGATCGGCAGGAAACACATCAAGATCTTCCACGCGATCGATGTCTTTGGCCCAAACGCGGATGAGGTTGTTGGCGAATTGATTCCGCAGCTCTTCGACGCGGTCCACGCGGCTCGACCATAGGTTTCCGACGACGTTGCGCATGCGGAGGACTCGCGCTCGGCGCACCCAGTGGTCTTCGAAGATCGGCGAGCTGAAGCTGCTTTGTCGATCGAAGACATCGGTGTCGGTGGGGCGCACTTCACCCGAGGCAAAGCGGAGTGTGGGCGCTCGAAGTCCTGGTGCCGGGTTCGGACTCTGAAGAAGGATGTTCTCTATATATCGAGTGAAGTCGCTGACGTATTGATCAGGGCTTCCGTGGGCGCCGTCGAACAAAGTTGGATCATAAGCTGTTGTGCCTTCAAAGCCGCAAGAGCCCATCTCTGGTTTTTCAACCGGACCTAAAGCAACGGATGGCGCATCGACCACAGGAGAAAAGTGGACCCGCGAGCAGTTTTGGTAACTGAGTACCAGACACGTTGTCAGCGCCAAAGCCCCCCCTCGCGCTGAAACGGATCTCAGTGTGTCGGACACGACCGAAATCGCTGCTCGCATGGTCCCCCCACGCGACTCACATTACAATCGTGATGCCAGCTCCAACTGATTTTACGCTTGTCTGAGCGGCTGACATCTGTCGAATGACAGGATTTCGGATACGAGTTCGACGTCTCGCTTTGATGCACTCCGTGTTTCAAGGCAAGCGATCGCAAATTAACCGACAGGCTAAGACATCGCGCTCAACGCGCGGGTAACTCGCCGCCGACCATTCTTTGCCAAAACTCCGTGAGATCCAGTCTCACATCGAGACGTTTGACGAAATTGAACAGCCCACCCAGTTTGCGGTGTAAAAACAAAATACGATGCGGAGGAGCCGAGTACTTGAGGCTCATGGCGAACTTCTGTCCGGCCTCTCGAGTGCGGCGAGCGTAGTCGATGTCCTCAAACGCAAAGGGTTGCCGCGATACAAAAAAGGGCTCAACCGAGCAACACATCAGTTGATAGAAGTTCTCGCGCGCCTCCGCCCCTTCGCGTTCATCAAGTAAGCCAAAGCGAATGCCCTCGGCCCAAATGTCCTCGCGATTCAATCCGCCCATCGTGCGCAGGAACCGAGTGTAGTCTTGACGGAAGTCTTCGTCGTAGCGAAGTGTGGCGCCGAAATCGAGCAAGATCAGCTCATCGCGCTGAGAGATGAGAAAGTTAGCGAAGTTGGGATCTGTTTGCACCAGACCCCAAACAAAGAATTCGCGACAGAAGAGATCGAGCATGGCGCGCGCCAATCGTTCTCGTCGAGCCAGTGGCGGCTTCGAGCGCATCCAATCATCAAGGCTCACGCCATTTTCCCACGACATGGTCAGCACGCGACGGCCGCTATGCGACTCGATCGCCAAGGGCACGCGAATTCCGTCAAGCCCTTCGGCATGGCGGCGATAATCGGCCAAGGCCTGCAACTCAATTCTATAGTCCGCCTCTTGATGGAGCACGCGGCGCAATTCCTCAAACACAGGCGCAAGCTCGATCTCTTGCCGGCCGCTCAGCTGCGCCAGAGTTTGCCCAAGCTTGCGGACAATATTCACATCAGCATCGATGGACTCGGCCACACCCGGATATTGGATTTTGAGTGCGACGCTTTCGCCGTGGAGTTCCGCGCGATGTACTTGGCCAATGCTGGCCGAGGCCACAGGCGCGCGATTGAGATTTTTGAAATCGCGAAAGCGCTCCAAACCCAAATCTTCAATGAGCACGGGCTCGAGTTGGCTGAAGGGAACAGGCTCGGCTTGTGCTTGCAGGCGCGACAAGACTTCAATCGCCTCCGGCGGAAAATAATCTCCCGCATCGATGCTGAGAAGCTGCCCGACCTTCATCGCCGCGCCTTTGAGTTGAGAGAGGCTTTCAACGATGGCTTGAGCTTGTTTGAGGCGCGAGGCCTCCGTCGATTTTGCGTCGGGATGGGCGGGGCCAAGCCAGCGCTGCGCGGCCTCGCGCGCGCCGACTCGCGCGGCCAGGCTCAAAAGTTCGATGGAGCGTGTGCCAAAACTCTTTCGCATGCGTGAATTTCTCGAGGTGGTTTGCGGGCTCTCCTAGAATAGCCGATCCACGGCGAATCGGCGAGCCAAGGACGTCAATTCAGAAAACTTAAACTCGCGGAGCGCGTGGCTTGCCAGCGCGAATTGGCTGAAGCTGAAGCGTGCTCGTTAAGGTTGAAGTTTCCATCTCGAGCAAGTGGCCTCGGGCTCCGGCATTGATCCAAATCCGCGGTAACTTGAGGACGCTGGCCTCGACATAGATCGGCAGTGCATTTGCTAACGCAAAGGGCGCTGTGCCGCCCACTCGATATCCCGTCCACTTTTCCGCCTGTTGAGGGTCGGCTGCCGCCACCTTGCGAAGACGCTGGGTCGATCTCATGTTGCCAGGTGTTGAGTGCGTTCCGATCTCAGCCTTTGAGTCCGCATCCTTCTCCAGCTGCCGATGCAGATGCGCAAGCAAAGCTTGTGTGTCGACGTTCCAATCTCCATGCATCAGAACCATGATGTGTCCATCAAAGCTCGCGAACTCTGTTGGCAGATTTGATCCCGCGATCGGAGCGATCTGAAAAACTAAAGTTTTGATGACGGCGTGTTCCTCAGCGCCGATGGCCATTGAGGAGTAGGACGTGCCACCTTTTTCGACATACTCAAAGACATGATCGCGGAATCTATGGCCGAGCTCACGCAGATGCCTTCGTCCGCGTGGTTCATCCGGGCGAGCTTCGGGGCGGGGAAGATCGGGATTCAAGTCACGCTTGTGAGCAGAGGGAGTGTGAGTGATTTCCTCGGACCGAGTTGGAGGAGCTTGCTTTTGCGACATACTTTGATTTGATAATGCGTAAAGAGGCGGCGGCAAGCGACAACTGCAACTTGGCCGGACGTCGTGATCAAGTCAGAACCCGTCTTTGGTTTGAAATTTGGTTTGGATTGAGTCGAAGAGCATAAAACTGGCGACAACAAGTCGGTCGCGACAGCGAAAAGGAGCCGCAAGATGGCAAAGAAGAAAAAAACCGCAGCAAAGAAAAAGCGTCCTGCTAACAAGCATCACAAGCGCCGCTTGGCTAAGAAAAAGAGTCTGACAGGTCGAAAGAAAAAGCGCTGATCGCGGATTGTGAAGATGGCGGAATCAAGTCCCGCCACACGTGATCGAAAAAACGCCGAAGGTCCAACTGGCCTTCGGCGTTTTTATTGGCGTCGCGACGGATAGGCGTTGCGACGGATAGGCGTTGCGACGGATAGGCGTTGCGACGGATAGGCGTCGCGATCGCATCTTTGCCCCGAACTTGCTGTGAATCACCGAGGCGTCGATGCCGCCGCCGCAAGAAACTCGTCGCGAGTCGCCAAGTCTTCACGGAAGTCGCCACGCAGATCCGAGGTTGATGTCTCTGAGCCTGTGTCGCGAATGCCTCGCGCGATCACGCAGTAGTGCTTGGCGCGAATCGACACGGCGATGTGCGGGGTCTCAAGCAAAATCTGCAGCGCATCGGCAATTTGTTTGGTGAGACGCTCTTGCACTTGTGGGCGTCGCGAAAAGAAGTCGACGATGCGATTGATTTTCGAAAGTCCAATGACCTTTTTCGTCGGAATATAGGCGACCACGGCCGTGCCATGAATGGTCTGAAAGTGATGCTCACAGGTCGACATCACGTTGATGTCGCGAACGACGATCATCTGATCGTAGTTCATGCTGTTCTTCATCAAGGTGATCTTGGGAACATTATGGGGATTGAGACCTGAAAAAATCTCGTCCACATACATCTTCGCCATTCGACGAGGTGAATCCGCCAAAGAGTCATCGCTTAAGTCTAGACCCAAGGTCTCCATGATCTCAGCAAAGCAAGCGGCGATTCGCTCGCGTTTTTGCTCGTCGCTCAGCCCATTGGACTTTTGTGGCGAGGGCAGAACGGCTTGCAGCCAATCCTGATCAAGTCTCTCGACCGGCTGAGACTTTGAGTTGCCGCGCAAAATGGCCGCCGGGGCGTTCGTGGCCCGCTTGGATGTGGTCCTTTGGTATTTATCCGCTTTCTGTCGAGACAAACTCAGTCCCTCCCGAGGGGTGTGGGTGCTACGCGAGTCGCCGGGGCTTTGAATAAAGGATTGCGAATCAACGCGAGCCGAAACAGACTTTCCAGGGCCCGCCCGAGGAGTCAACCCCGATGTCGATTGCGTCGCTGGCTGCGCTTTGCTTTTGCGCTGTTTGGATGGCGGGACCGCTGCTGATCGCGCGGACCCTGAGGAATTTTCTCTGCTCGTGGGATCTGGCGGCCGAGGCTTGGCTCTCGAACCCAGATTCTGGGCTTTTAAGTCGATGGCTTCACCCGGGCGATGCAGGCTCGGTGCTGAGCTTTGCAGATCTCGAGAATGTTTCAGCATGTTCTTGGACCTCTTCGCTGATGTCGGCGGCCTGGGCCGAGCTGGGACATCTCATCAACTTCATCAATTCGCTGGGCGAATTAGTGCCGCGACATTTTCAAGTTGGTGATTCGGGACCAATTTACACAGAAACCGTGCTGGGTCATCCACCTGTCGTCGAACCACTGAATACAATCAGCAATTTTATTTTTTTATGGATTATGTGGCGATGGTGGCGAAGAAATCGCGAACACGGACCTTATCCGGTCGCGCGCTGGGGATTGCCGATCATGTTCGCGAGTTTCATCGGTGGAACTGTTTACCACGCCACTCGCAGCCACGAGTTTTGGTACCTTCTCGATTGGATTCCGATCTATGTCCTCGCGCTCGGCGTGGCCGGCTTTCTTTGGACGAGACTTTTTGGAAACAAGTTAGGACTTTCGATCTTTGCCTCGCTCAGTCTCACACTCATGGCGCTGAACGCGGCTGCGGAGCTGTGGTCCTCGTGGGAACCGGTCACCTTGATTTCTTTGTCCTATGCCAGTTTGGTGATCGCCAATTTGCTGCCGCTGATCTTGCATGCGCGACGGCCCGAGGCCCAAGGCGCTCGGCGGTGGCTTGTGGCCGGAGGCCTCGTCATGGCAAGCGCCATCGGCTTTCGGCAACTGGATGTGCACATCGCCCATCATCACATTGAAGTGTGGCCACATGGCTCGCACTTCATGTGGCATCTGCTGGGTGGCTTGGCCGTGAATTGTATGCTGGAGTATTTGTGGCGAGCGGATTGGCGACCTCGGCGAAAGGAGAGCGCATGAAGCTAGGGTTCTTAGATCGCTTCGAACAAGGTCTCGCGCAACTGAAGCCTTCGGCTTTGAAGTTTGAGTTTCCAAACTCACCTGAAGACATGGAAAGAGCCATGTTGGATCAAGTACGCCGAACAGCTTTTTTTCTGGCGAGAGTGCCGGCATTGGCGTTTTTCGGTGTGCGCGTCACGGAAATTTCCGCGCGTGGCTGCCGTGTGAGTTTACCTTTTCATTGGCGAACCCAGAATCCGTTTGCCTCACAGTATTTTGCGGCTCAGACCGCGGCAGCTGAGCTCAGCACAGGGGCGCTGATCTTACGAGCTATTGCGGGTCGTCCTTCGATATCGATGTTGGTGATTGGCGTAAAGGGTGAATTTCTAAAAAAGGCGAAGGCTGAAGTGGAGTTCACTTGCCCTCCGGAGTCGGCGCAAGATCTGCTGGATGCTCTGGAGCGCGTGGAGCGAGGCGAGTCGGCTGAAGTGGAGATGCGAAGCGAAGGTCGTCTCAGTGATGGCACTGAGGTGGCTCGTTTTCGCTTCCGCTGGGCACTGAAGAAACGCTCGCCCTGACTTCAAGATCAATCCGCGATTTCAAATTCGCCGGCGTGCAAATTGAGAAGAACTTGGCCAGCGCAACCCTTGGCTCGAAGCTCACGGTGTATGGTGTACGTCACGGGATGATAGGGATCATCAATCTGCGCAAAGAGTCGCTCGGCCTCTGGCAAACCCAGAGCGGCGCGAGTTGCGGAGATTTTCACCGGCACTTGGCTGATGGCGCTGCAGTAGTAGCCGGGTGCGCGTAGATCGGCGGCACGAATCTGCTCAGCGACCTCGCGCAACTGATTCAACTTGAATTCGCGTTCGGGCTGCGAAGCGTAGTGCGAAGTTCGCCATGCTGTCGCCGCTAGGTTGAGCACGGCCAGAATTGTCCAAAGCGACTTTCGCCATCGAGCGCCGCTCAGCTGTGACTGAGTCAGTATGACCAAAACGAAAAGTGCAAGTGGCCAAACATAAATCAGATAACGAGAAGGGGCATGCATCGGTTCAAGCCACGGAATTTTCCATGGCCACGCGCTCAGCGAGGTCAAATAGAGGGACTGTGCGAGTAAAGGCAAAAGGAGGGCCAAGAAAACGAGAAGGCTCGTCTTCGTCTCTCTTCTCAGCGTCCAGCGAAACGCGAAAAGTGTGGCAAGCAAGCCGACCATGATCTGAGCCACCTCGGGAAGCGGTCCCTGAATTTGGGCCCAGCGAAGCGCTTCTTCATGCGCCGTCGTGAATGGCCACACGGCATGCGAGAGCACGAGACCCATGAGCGAGGCTGGACTCAGTTGCCAGCGTCCCACGCCGACGAGCAACAAAGCCAAACAGGCCATCAGCAAAAGCTCCTGCTTCTTCGTCCAAGAGTTTGGCCAAGTGATCCGGGATTGCTGGGCGTTCAAGACACGATGGATGCCGACAAGGCAAACACCAAAGACCAACCAAATCACGAGGCCAAGGCCCAGAGCTTGATCGCGAGCGAAATTTGTCGGAGCTCCGAGTGCTGCGAAAAACTGCGTGACCTGCCAGCCTGCACCTGGTGTTGCGACGCTGATCAAGGTGTGCGCGAAGGCCGCCCACAACAGAACGCTAGCGCGCGCTTTGTGCGAAGCCGAGGCCTCGGGCATCAATTGCACGATTGCCCAGGCTCCAAAAGCAAAGATGCCAAACGAGGGACGAAGCGTGGAAAGCAAAAGTCCGACGATGAGAATCTGACGGCTCGACCAGCCTGGAAAGTTTCTGAGGGCGAGAGTCGAAATCCAAAGGCCAGCCACGACCGGCAGAATATGTTGGATGGCCATGGGCCAAATCCAGACGTCACTCACCGAAGCTAAGCTCACCGAAAACAGCATGAGCGCGATGGACTCGCCGAGTGAAAGCCCGCTTTGCAGGGCGAGGGCTTGCCACTGGCGACTTGCAGTCAGCCACAGGATCACGGACGTGAAGGTCCAAAGCACGGGGAGTGTGGGCCAAACGCCAACCCACACAGCGAAAATCAGATTGAGCGAAAAGACTCCAGCCTCGCGTGAAAAGTTGACGAGCCATGCGAGCAATTCGCCTTCATGCCACGCGCGTTCGACCATCGGCACGTACCAATAGAGATCATCGACATGTGCGGGCCAAGCTCCGCGCGGCCACCACTGAGGGAGACTGACAAGCATGAGGCCAAGGGCCGCAATCATCCACAGCGCCATCGGCCAGTGATGTCCACCCAAAGAGTTTCGGGGAGGCGTGCTGCCTCCCGAGCTGACTCCGCGCCAAAGGCCTCGCCAGTTTGCGCGCCATGGACCTAGGCCTGTGGAAATTCGGCTGTGCCCCCAGAAGTGAGGCCAGAAGCGAGGCCAGAAGCGAGGCCAGAATTGAGGCCAGAAGCGAGGCCCGAGGCGACTCCAGTTGCGAACTCCATCGCCTTGCGAGCACTCGCTCGATCTCTGTCGCCAAGGTCGGGTCGACATTGAAATCCATCGAGAACCCAACTGGGCGATTCGCTCTAAACACACAAGCCAACTCATGCGTAATAGAATAGGCGCGCAGAAAAATCGGTGCACGCCGCACCAGCTCGAAAGCCAAACTGCGCAAGTGCAGACCTACGCTGCTGCCAGCAAACTCAATTGAGCTTTGAGCCCTGACCCAGGCGACAAGTGTTGATGCCGAGCATGGCATAAGGTGGGCACCAGCCGATCAATCCTGTCAAAAGAGGAATCGCGCCGAGAAGGAACCAAGGATTTGCAGGACCCACAAACGCAAGACTCAAAAGTCCTAGCCCCACAACGATGCGCACGCCGCGCTCGATTTTGTGAATGTTGTTTTGAAATTTGAACTTTGAGTTGCCGGCGGCATGGTTCGATCGAGGGCTATTTGAAGCTGTCACGAGATTACTCCTTGGTGGTTTTTGGTGAATTCGTCTTCGCGTCTTTGTGAAGTGCGGAATCGTTTCCGCTCGCGACGGTCTTGTCCGATGTGCTGATGTTCGGGGTGGTCGTGTTCGCGACAGCAGGCTGATTCATCATGTGCAGAGCGACACGCTGAAGAGCCTGCAAGAGCTCGCTTTCAAGCTTTGCTCTTGCGGCCTTCGTGTCGGCCAAAGTCGAGGCCCATGCAGGTTGAGAATCAAGATGCCGCTTCAAAGCCAAGCGAAAGCATTCGATCCAAAGATCCGCCTCGTTTCGGCCAATCGGGAAGGGGAGGTGGCGAGCGCGCAACATAGGATGTCCGCGCTTTTCCCAATACAGCTGTGGTCCACCCATCCAGCCGGACAAGAACCAGTAAAGCTTCTCTTCGGACTCATCGAGTGACTGTGGATGCATTTCGCGAATCACTTTGGCCGATGGTTGACGGTCCATCTCTTGATAGAAAAACCGGACGAGCTGACGCACGCCTTGATCGCCACCAACCAATTCATAGACCGTCGCATCGTTCGCTGTACTCATAGTCCTTCAAATACTCCTCGATGCTTGAAGAATCGTCGAGCGTGATCTTGAAGTTGAGCGTCGCTGAGGTGATCCGTCGACTCCATGCCGACAATGCACTTGGCCAACTGCGGGTGCTTGGCCTCCAATTCATGCTTGAATTGCTCCTTCGCCACACCTGGTCCCATCAGAAGACATGCTTGCATCGTGGATCGCGTCAGTTCAGCGGTCAGATCGTGAAAGAACTTGTGGAGGTCATGCTCTTTGCCATGACCGCTCGGATGAACGCCTCCGTGTGCTTTGAGATGTCGAGTCTCCACGCCATCTGCTCGAAACAGAAATATCTTGGCTTCATGTCGATCCATCCACACGGCAAGTGCGGCCATATTGAGCTCCTTATGAATTGGCCAAGAGTTCATTCTCTCGAAGTTCCCCGCGCCGAGCGACTAGGCCCATTGGCTTGGCGTGGCGGGGGGCCTCGTCGGCCACAATTCATGTGTACTCAATTTCAATTCACATCGCGAGTCCACAATGTGAGATGTGACAACTCGTCTCGGTCGACGCGAGACTTGGGGCGCCTTGCCTCAGCATATGGAAAGTAGTGACTCCGGCGCCCAACCTATTCGATCGAGCAAATCGAATGATCGAAGCCGAGATCTCAATGTCGGCCCAAATGTATTGAGTCAACTTTCGCGTTCTATGAGCGGCGATCAACCGATCAGAGGGCTCGGCTCAAGTATTGGAGTGCGTAGAAGGTGATTGTGCTGGCGAGCGGGATGATGAAGATCGCCAGCGTCCAGCGTGGGGCCGCACTGGACTGACTCGAGCCCCAACGCTCAGAAGCTTGGCGCGAGCTAGCGCGAACTCCACGTTGCGAAGTCTCAGCTTGCGAGCCCCAGCCATGATGCAAGAGGCTCAGCTCGCGACCCGAGTGACTTGATCGAATCGATCGAGTCGAACCACTGATCTGCGTGAGACCACGCGATGCGTGGGTGCGTGTGATGCGCGAGTCTTGGCTCGCAATAGTTGCGTGAGGTGAGCGGAGCATGGGGAAGGGGGTGGCTTCGGCTCGCATGGGCGATCTCCTCGTTTTGGTTCTCGTATCTGCCCGAATCGCTGCTTGGAGTGCTCTAAGGATCCGATTACGCTGTGATCCCCAAACAACTCCTGGATCAATTCCTACAGATCAATCAATAGGACTGCAGGTCTCAGGCCATTTCGAGAAAATTCATGTTTCATTTTGCGACGGTGAACGGGGCTCAAACTCAAACAGATCCGAGATGGGCGATTGCTGAAGGGGGTCGTTCAACCGCGAAGTGACGTGCCACTCATCAAAGTTTGACAGCGCTAGATTTTGGGTTCAGCGAACATCGCCGAACTTCTCAGGATTCATTAGTTTCGTTTAAAAGTTCGTCACGAAGGGTCGCTGGGACGCGTGTGAGGTTTTTGAATGATTTTTGAGATTCAGTAATCGGCTCATGGCGGGCGTCCGTAGAAGATGAGCGCGGCCTGAGATGGATCATTCGATGGAGAATCGATAGCGTCGCCCGCGGCCTTCGCCTCGTGCCGAGATTTCAGATCGCTCTAATCCCGTTTGCATCAAACGAAAAAGACTGGGCTGAGACAGGCCCAGAACTTCACATGCCTCTTGCGATGAAAACTCGCGCTCCCCGAATTTTTCTTTGAGTCGAGCGAGTCGAATGCTGGAGCGGTCCGAGCCACTTCGCAAGGGGAGCGATTCCAATTGCACAGGCGGCTGAAGATCCAGCCGCAAGATCAATTGAGTTTCCTTCTTGATGCGAATTCCATCGCGCGTGGTGAGCAGCTGCAGCGGCACCGCTTTCAGCGCACGGCGTGCTGACGTGAGCAATTGGCGAATGCGAAGCGGCGAGCTGATCGGATCAAAGCTTTCGTTCGGGTAAAGCTCGCCAAAGAGCGCGAGGTTCGGTTGCGGACGATAGAAGTCCGTCAACACAGTCCGCACGAGTGCGAAGGTTCTTGAGCCGGGCTCCAGCAGTGTTTCCCCACGAAACAGGCCACGTTCAACCTGAAACACCGGGCCACTGTAGCCCCACTCATAAGGGCTCTCAGGAGGTGTCCACTTCACTTTCTTCGTGCCACTTGCGCCGCCACGAGATTGCAGTTGGCGATTGAGCAGCACTTCAATTCTTCGTTTGTAATGTGGGTAAGGCGTCCCAGCCCACAGATAAGCCGCGCGCCGAGGATCGAACTGAAACAGCAGAAGATGAAAGTCCGTATCTCGCGCAATCTCCCATAGCCCGCGCTCCAAACAGCGATCCTTGTATTTGCGAAGCTCCGCAAAATTCCCGCTTTGCGAAGTTTGATAGATCATTTGCCACTTTGTGAGTAAATGCCCGCCGGCGCTCGGGTCGGCTCGAAGTAAATCTTGCGCGCGATCTAAAGCTCGGAGGGCTGCTTTCCAGTTGGATCGCGCGATCGCGAGTTGGGCCTCGAGCTCACGCACGGCGGCCTGTAATCGAATCGACTTCGATCGGCCCAGCTCAGCGTCAAAGTCATGCAAGTGATTCAGTAACTCCGGCTCGGCTTCATCGCGCAGCGACTCCATAGCGACTCGCGAAGCGAAGTGATTGAGGCGCGCAATCTGTCTTTGATAGTCGGAAATCTCGGGGTTGGACAAAACGGCTCGCAAGATTTGTTCAGCGGCCTCGTAATCCCACTCCGACATATAGACAAAGGCTTGCCCGAGTTGCGCCTCCGGCGATGTGGCGAGATCAGATCGCTTCAATAACTGTAAAGCTTGGCGTCGACCGCCCAGGCGCTGCATGCAGATCGCATATTCAACCAGCAGATCTCGAAGCGCGACTTGGTCGGTTGGGCTTTTCAAGTAAGGACGCACAGTTTTCGATAGCGATGCCAAGCCGAGGTCGGGGCGCCCCACTCGCCGCACAAGCTGTGCATACAGCATGCGCTCTTGTGGCGGAATCAAGCGCGGTGCGACCTGCTGAAGTTCGCGCAAAACCTCGCGCCCTTCTCCCTGGCGAATCCGTGTGTCCCATGTCTCAGCTTGAGACTTTGACCACTTCAAAACAATCTCCCTTGCGAGCCCACGGGCTGTCTCATCTCGAGTCTTTAATCATTCAAATTTATCACAATTGGATTGAAATTCAGAGAAAGTTCGCACTCCTCGACCTCCGAAGGTATTCTGAAATCGATGATGAGGGTGCTCGATCCGGTTGGCGGGCTGTCATCATCGACGTTAGGGCGGATTCGCCACGACGTCGGATCGTCGGGGTTTTAAGGGGGCAGTATGCGGCGTCAGCCGATACTTTTAGGAAGCGGTCTTTTGGTGCTGGGCCTATTGATGCTCAGTTATCAAAATTGTTCGCGCGCGAACTTCGCCCTCGGCTCAATGCCGCAATCGTCGACTCAACAATCCGCCGATGGCGGAGGGCTTCCCGATCTCAATGACTCAATTGGCGGAGGCGGCGACACTTCGCCCGGTCGATCCGGCGGTGGCGAGGGTTACGACGGCAAACTCACAACAACTTTCAGTTTGCTCGACTCTGCTTGCTCAACCGGAGTTCGCACGCGCATCGCTCGTGATGGCTACAACCGATTTTGGATGTTGGTTGAAAACTGTCAGTTTGTGAATGTCCGAGAGCTTCCCGCCAGCCAAGTGTCGGTGTCGGGCAACAACTTGACTTACAATGGTCAGAACTTGACGGCCGACCGAGCTAACATCCGATCGAATGTCGCGACTTGCCGCGGAGACGGTCAGTTTGATGTCGCCTCTCCTTTGCAGCGAACATATGTGGAAATCACCATCGACAACCATCAATCGCGAGGCCTAGTCGCGAACATGACATTGTATCGAGTCGATTCGGCGACCGGAGTTGTTCAGCGCGTGGGTGCGCAGATCATCAATGAGCCGATCAACTTCCTGTCGCAACAAGCAACGGTCGTTGACTACGCAACGGACTCGGCTCGGCCGGGTCGACACATTCAGTTGCGCACGCCGCGCTCGGGTAGCGGAGCGGGCACGTTCGACTCTGTCATGCAGGGGGGCGGGGAGCAGATGCAGGGTGCGGGGCTGAGCTGTGTAATCCCTTAAGCTGGCCCACTTGAGTGGTTGTGGTTCTATGAGCCCCGTCGGCGTGATCGCCACGGGGCTTTGTCGTTTTGTGGGCCAGCAGATTGAGCCGGCACGGATGGAAGATCTATCTTCGCAGCTTACCAGTCGACCAGATTTGGCCGAATTGCGGATGGGGTTGACTGCGATGGGTGAAGCCATCGCGCTGGGCCTTTGGCCTCGGGCTTGGAGGGTGGGGCGCGCCTATGCGTCCCACTTGCCCGCACTGCCAGACCAACGCCGATCACACGCAAGCTGAGTTGATTGCTTGGCGTGGGCATTATTTCCGTGCCTGCGATCGGACTTGGATCCGA
>DDUL01000060.1:99817-106924 GCA_002344785.1 Bdellovibrionaceae bacterium UBA2339 | reverse complement strand
TCGCTTGTGCGATGTTGGTGATCGTGAGTCGCCCATCGCGGATCGCGGGAGTGATCTCGGGAATATCTTTGATGAGTCGCATGGCTTCTATCCGTCTTTGCGCCTGGTCTTCAGAGTAACCAAGTTCTTTGACGGCGTAGTCAAAGAGCGAGGTGCGCTTGTAGTCGCAGTAGAGCTTTCGGCGCTCGACTTCTTTGAGATGAATGAGGATGTCGGCGAGGAGGCGGCGCTCTTCGCGGACCAGCGAAAGTAATTTGGAGTGAAGTTCTTTGTCTGTCATGCCGTCGTGTTTAGCACGGGTTTTTTCGCTCAGATTTTTCGCGCGAGGATCGCGTGTGGCAGGTGCATGTGCGGAGGCGCGCGAAGCAGGGTTTGTGCGAGCGCGCAAGCTGTGAGCCGCGTGCGTGCGGGGATTGCGATGGTTTGTGGCGAGGATCGCTTTGTGTTGGCTGCGCGCGAGTGAGTTCAGGGGAAAATCACGTCAACAAAAATTTGCGCTGGTCTCAAGCACGTCCGGAATCCGGACAGCGCCGCCGGACACCATGATGGCAAACGCGGCCGCCTCGACACTCACGCGCACCCGCGCTGGCGCGGGTCACACTGCATCACGCGCCAACACACACTCGCGCACACCAACACTCGCGCACACCAACACTCGCGCACACCAACACTCGCGCACACCAACACTCGCGCCATCCGCGCTGGCGCGGGTCACTGCGCGTCACCCACGACTCCGCAAAACTAATCCGCGCTGGCGCGGGTCACACTGCATCACGCACCAACCCGCACCAACTCCACCCAAACCGCTTCCAACGCCAGCAACTCCACCGCACCAACACGCACACTCGCGCACACCAACACGCGCCAACAACTCCACCCAACTCCACCCAACTCCACCGCACCAACCCCAACCCGCAGCAGATCACGCGCGCGGGATCTTCACTCCGCGCTCGCGGGCCGTCTGCTCGGCGATCTCGTAGCCGGCGTCGACGTGGCGGAAAATGCCCATGGCGGGATCGGCGGTGAGCACGCGCTCAAGCCGCCGTGCGGCCTCGGCCGTGCCGTCGGCGACAATGACTTGTCCGGCGTGGAGCGAGTAGCCCATGCCGACGCCGCCGCCGTGATGGAAGCTGACCCAAGTGGAACCACAGGCCGTGTTCGTCAGCGCATTGAGGATGGGCCAGTCGGCGATGGCGTCGGAGCCATCCTTCATCGCTTCGGTCTCGCGGTTGGGCGAGGCCACGCTGCCGCAATCGAGATGATCGCGACCGATGACGATCGGCGCTTTCACGCGGCCTGTGCGCACAAGTTCGTTGAAGAGCAAACCGGCGCGGGCTCGCTCGCCATACTCCAACCAGCAGATTCGGGCCGGCAAGCCTTGGAAGGCGATGCGCTCTTCGGCCATGTCGAGCCAGCGATGCAGGGATTTCTTCGCGGGAAAGAGTTCGCGAAGCGCGTCGTCGGTGACTTTGATGTCAGCGGGATCGCCGGAGAGCGCGACCCAGCGGAAGGGGCCAGAGCCCTTGCAAAATAGCGGGCGAATGTATTCTGGCACGAAGCCGGGAATGCGGAACGCATCGGCGACGCCGCCTTCGACGGCGCGCGCGCGA
Organism: Bdellovibrionaceae bacterium UBA2339; assembly: GCA_002344785.1. Taxonomy (GTDB): domain Bacteria; phylum Bdellovibrionota; class Bdellovibrionia; order Bdellovibrionales; family JAMPXM01; genus UBA2339. The sequence goes on along the minus strand of DDUL01000060.1, from coordinate 105,314 downwards.
ATGTTATTGCCGTAGTCAAAAGTGATGGAGCCGCGCTTTTGCATTTCGAGCATGCCGGAGACGTGGCGAGCCATCGAGGCCACGCTCAATTCCACATAGCGCTTGGGATCGCGCGCGCGAAGTTCGGCGGCCGCTGACAGGCTATGGCCGACGGGAATGTAGCCATTCAACGGATCGTGAGCGCTGGTTTGATCGGTGAGCACATCGGGCGTGAAGCCTTTGGCGATCATCGCGTGAATCACATCCGCCATGTTGCCCTCAAGGCCAATGCTCTTGGCGATACCCGCGTCGGCATAGCGGCGCACGCGCGCGATCGCATCGTCCAAATTCGGCGCGACCTCGTCCAAGTATTTTGTCTTGAGGCGAAACTCGATGCGCGTCGGATCCACTTCCACGCACAATGTGGCCGCGCCAGCAAACACGGCCGCCAGCGGCTGCGCCCCACCCATGCCGCCCAATCCTGCGGTCAGCACCGTGCGATGTTTGAGCGGCGCTTCTTCGCTGTAGCCAGGCTTAGCCGCGAAATGCTGCCGGCCACACTCGGCGAAAGTTTCGTACGTGCCCTGCACGATGCCTTGAGTGCCGATGTAAATCCAAGATCCTGCTGTCATTTGCCCGTACATCATCAGGCCTTTTTTATCGAGCTCGTGGAAGACATCCCAGTTCGCCCACTCGCCGACCAAATTGGAATTCGCGAGCAACACGCGAGGCGCATCGACGTGAGACTTGATGATGCCGACGGGCTTACCGCTTTGCACGAGCAGTGTTTCATCGTTTTCGAGCTCGCGAAGCGCTTTCAAGAGCGCATCGAAGGCCGGCCAGTTGCGCGCGGCTTTGCCGATGCCGCCGTAGACCACTAAGTCCATGGGGCGCTCGGCGACCTCGGGATCGAGATTGTTTTGCAGCATGCGGTAAGCGGCTTCCTGCAGCCATCCCTTGCAATGCAATTGCGAGCCTCGCGGCGCGCGGATCTCACGCGGTCCCGATGTCGGTTGATTCGTCAACATGCCCCCTCCTCCAGTGGAATGACCCCGAAACTAGCCAAGCCCGCCCCGAGGAGCAACTGGACATTCTCGCTTCACGCGCCCAAGATCGTCCCATGCCCCCAACTCTCGCCCAAACCACTACGCTCTCCACGCGCGGCATGCTCTGGGCGAGCATCGCCTACACCGCATGGGGCTTTTTTCCGCTCTTCTGGCAGCTGCTCAAATCACTTTCCCCCTATGAGGTGGTCGCGCATCGCGTGATTTGGTCGCTGGTGTTTTATGCAGGCCTGGTGCAGGTGCGAGGCCAATGGCCTCAGGTTCAAAATTTTCTGCTCCGCGCTCGCGATCCCCGCCTGCTGCTCGCGTCCGCGCTGATCTTCGCCAATTGGCTGCTCTACATCTGGGCGGTCACGAGTGGTCATGTGCTGGAAAGTTCGCTGGGATATTTCATCACGCCACTGGTGAGCACAGTGCTCGGGGCCTGCGTGCTCCGCGAACGCCTGGCGCGCTTGCAGAAAATCGCCTTTGTGATGGCGACAGTCGGCGTGCTGCTGATGGCGTGGAACGTCGGCCGTGCGCCATGGATCGCTCTGGGCCTTGCGGCCACATTCTCACTCTACGGTTTGGTCCGCAAAGTCTTGCCCGGTGAACCGATGGCGATGAGCTTCATCGAAACTTTGGTGAGTCTTCCCGCCGCACTGGTGATGGCGGTGATTTGGCGAATGGAATCGAGCGTGACACTGACCCCGACACTCGGACTTTGGCTTGTGCTCGGTGGCGCGGTCACAGGCTTTCCCCTTCTCATGTTTGCATTGGCCGCCAAAGAGCTCCCGCTCACCGTGCTCAGTTTCTTTCAGTATCTCGCACCGACATTTCAATTCATTTCCGCGGTTTTCATATTTCATGAATCCATGACGGGGCGACTGCATGGCTTCGTGTGGATTTGGTTGGCGCTTGCGGTATTTAGTGCGCACCTGTGGCGGGCGCACCGTGAATCGCAATTGCGGCGGGCTTGAGGTTTTGGCCGAATCCAGCTAGGAGTGGGCTCATGAAACACATCATCGTTGGCACAGATCGTCCGGGTTCGAAGTCACGCGTGATTGCGGAAATCATGCAAGGTCTCTATCGCCAAAACGGCGAAGAGGTCGAACTGCTGGATCTGCGCGAAATCGCGCGCGGCTTTGCGGACGGCCCGCAGTATGGCGACGTGAAGAACCCGATTCTCGTCGAAGCGGCCTCGAAGATCGAAAAGTCCGACGGCCTCATCATCGTCGTGCCGGAGTACAACGGCTCCATGCCGGGTGCACTGAAGTATTTCATTGATCATTTGAAGTACCCGGAAGCTTTTGAAGCGCGACCGGTGGCCTTCATCGGCTTAGGTGGGATGTTCGGCGGCCTTCGGCCTGTCGAACACCTGCAAGGTGTCTTCGGCTATCGAAACGCCTTCATTTATCCAGAGCGCGTCTTCATTTTGAATGTGTGGAATCACTTCAAAAAAACAGAGGCGAATCCGAACGGCGAGTTCAAAGATCCTTTGCTCTTGCAACTGATGGACAAGCAGGTGCGTGGCTTCCAGGCCTTCGTGAATGGCTTGAAACAAGTTGGCCTGCACACTTCAAATCGCACACTCAAGTGAGCCGCGTCACTTGATGGTGAAGGCGCGCTGATCGCTCAGTCATAGCTGAGCTTCAGAATCTCATCCGCGGTTCGCCCTTCGCGCGCAAGATGCAGGGCCTCTTCGACGTTCATGCCTCGATCATGACCTTCGCCGCGCCCTCGCACGATGAACGCGCGCTCTTCCTGCGACCAAATCACCTCGTCAGGACAACGTCGTAAACGAAGTCTGGAGCGAAGCTTCTCACAGCTCAACTCCGCGACACTCTTGAGCGCAGACTTGGACTTCTCCCGACTTGCCGAGCTTGTCGAGCTTGCCGAGTCCGCCGAGCGCAAGATTGCACGATCACCGACGCGTTTGAAAACAAGCTCCTCCAGCTTGAGACCTTCCGGCCAAGCTTGCGCCCATGAACTCGGAGCCACCGTCTCCGACCAAGCCTCGACACCACCGCGAGAGAATTCGAGCCAGCCGGCCCAAGGCAAAGGCGCTTCGCGAAGCGCTTGCGCGGCAATCTGTCGATGCAAGCGCGTCGGCTCATGTGTGCCGAAAACTTGGCAGTGAGTCGAATCACACAGTCGCTGCACATCATGGCGAGGCGACACATGCTGACCGCGCAACAAATTGTGCGCCAATACTTTTGCCAACGCGAGCTGCGCTTCTCGAGGTCCGCTGGCCAGCTCAGCGGCTAAAGATTCAGCGACGTAAGACTCGCGCGAAGTGACAAGACCCAAACTTGTGCCTCTTCGGGCGCGCCGCTGTTTGGGAGTGGCCTTTTGCTCGGGCGTCTTCGCATCGTCCGCCGAAGCCGTGGGATGAAACTTAATGATCATACCTCGCACTTCGCGCGTTCGGCGCGCAGCCGACTTCGCATCTGGCATGCTCGCGATCCACGCTCCTTGCCAACATACCGCCGACTCTCCGGGCTGAAGCTGGGCCGGTCGAAACACTTCTGTTGCGGCGAAGCGCTTGGCGCCCTGGCGATTGCGAATCGACCAAGGGCCCGCGCAGGTCATTTCGATCTTTGCCTCATCCACGAGAGCCAGAAGTTGCGTCTCGATGGCGGCACTTGATGGCAATAGCGATTGCGATTGCCACTGCTGATAGAGTTTCTCCAGTTCACGCGCCAAAGCTTGTGGCCGAGTCCCTCGGCGGCGGACGGCGAACACCGCCGAGTCGCTGATGCCCACGATCCAGCCGACATCAGGTGCGCCCACAAGATCTCGCGTCGTCCCCGTTTTCAGTGCCCATCCGCGCTCGACAAATTTTGCGGACTCGGCCAGACCTGAAAGCGTTCCGGACTTCGCCGTTTCACGAAGTTCGTCGCGGACTTCGGGGTGATGAAGCGCGAGCGCACGATAGACGCTCAGCACACTGTGCAGATCCGCGCGCGCACGCGGGATCAAGCCCATACTCTCCGGAACCGAGACTTCGCGCTGGCGATCATCTGTCGCGAGCCAATCAAGATCTGCGAGCAACTTGAGAGGCATGGGGCGCGCTTGCGCCAAAAAATATCCGTTACAAGACTTGGCGAGTGCCTCGGACCACGTCCAATTCCGCGGCGCTTGCATTTGCGGACAGGCCCACTCGGCCGTGGCTTGGCTTTTGATGACGGGCCAAGACTCGGGCTCAGCGACGATCAACAGAGGTTTGAGGATCGAGGCCACTGGCCGCCGCACTCTGGATGATTCACCAGAATCCTCAAGCCATTGTCCGCTCCACAGATCCATGACCGCGTATTCCAAATCACCGATTGCACCAGCTGATGCGTGCCGAAGTTCGCTGGATTGTGAATTCAATTGTAGTAAGGCGTTTCGCCAGCGCACCGCACGCTCCGCGGCCGACGCGCACTTCGCCTGTGACGGCAACTGAGCTGAACCTGAAGGCCGATTCTGAGTGAGGCGCGCCGAGGCCTCAAGGCCCAACTCAAGATTCAGGTCAAAGAGCTGATCGCGCAACGAAGCCTGCAAATTCGGCGGACCGAGAAGCAATCGCGAAACCGCAGCCACCCATTGCGGATCTTGAACCGAGGCGACAAATTTCTCCGCCTCAGGCCAGGCCGCTACAAGCTGCTGGCGGGCGCGCGAAAGACTTGGAACTTCCGCGGAGCGCTCGCGAAGTGAAGCCTCATCCTCACTCCAAATGAGACTTTCGATTTCATCCAACCAAGCGGGTGTGCTTTGCGCTTCGCTCGGGGAGCAATGCCGCGCTCGCCACTCGCGCAAAAAGAGATGTCCCATTTCATGCCGAAGGCCAGATCGCCATGGGCGTGACGACGAAAGCTCAATGCGGCCCTGACCCAGCTGCCAAGTGGAGCGAGCTGCGAATACGTCACGCGATCCCGTCAGCTCGCGAATCTCGATTCGAAAGCGCGACATGGCGGGGCTTGCGCCGACGTCCTTTGACCAATTTGCCCAGAGCGCATCAAACTCCGCGCGCAAGAGATCTTCGGTCGGCCACGCAGCGGCTCCTTGAGGAGCCGCCGCAAGCTGCCAAGTGAGCTGCGCTTCCGCCTCAGTCGACGCGCAAGCGAGCGCCGCTAGAATGGGCGCGATGAGCTTCATCATAAAAGTCCACCACCTTCGCGACTCCCGCATCAAACTCTCCAGCATACACGGCCCGCATCACGAAACCGACTTTGCCCGTGCGCTCCATCCATCCGCGCGTGAAATCAAACGCGAAGGCCACGCGATCACTGCCCATCTCGCGCCGTGTGGGCGCGGCCTCTTTAAGCGGCAAGGCATAGGGTGCCGCGAGATATTCATTGTCTTGATCGATGAGCTGAAAGCCCGCGGGAATTGGCGCTTCCACCAACCAGTAGCGAGACTCGCGCCAGCGGCGCGGATCTGGGGGACGTCGGGCCAATTCGAGCTCCACGTAGATCAAGTCGCCAGCTTTC
>DDUL01000060.1:3002-99523 GCA_002344785.1 Bdellovibrionaceae bacterium UBA2339 | reverse complement strand
TCGACGTTGGATTTGAAAGCCGCCGCGCCCATCTTGAGCGACCACTTCGCTCGGCACCACCCATTCGCTGCGCACGACACGAAGGCTGTCGCTGGCGCGCCCGCCTTTGACTTCAAACTTCGATGTCGATTTCACACGGCGAAGCGCCGCGGAGTCGTTCAGCACCTCCAGCACCAGACCGCCCGCATGCGCACGCGCCATCGTGTCGCGAGTCGGTACAAGTTGTCCGTCGATCATCAGCTGCGGCTGAGCCATCGGCTGGCTCGCCAAGCGTGCTGCGGCTTCGGTCTCGCCGCGAATCAGCCACATCGAATGCAAGAGCGTCATGCTCGTCGAGAAGGTCGAGCCGAAACCGTCGCCAACGAAGAGCTGCATGAGTCGACGCTTGAGTTGCTGCGCACCTGCGCCATCAACTGGCAGGGCGTCTGCATCGTTGAGCGCTCGACCAATCCACGCCAGCGTGATGGCTTCATTTCCCGGGAAAGCCGTCCAGCCACTGGGCTGAAGCGAGGCTTGCGTGCGGCCTTGTGAAGGCGAACCGCTCAGCTCACGATTCAAATCTTTTTTCAACGCCTCGATAAGCTTGGCGCGAATCGCCGGCAACTCTTTTTGATCGCGCCCCATGCGCTTCATCGCCATGATGACGAGCGCACGATCCAAGGCCGACTCACTTTTGAGCGCGTACTCCGCTTGCAGCTTCAATGTCGCCGTGACGTCGGAGCCATAGGCGTACACAAGATTGCGTGCCACCATCATGCCTTTGACATAGCTGAGCGCTAAGCCTTGGCCGCTGGCCTCGGGCAAGCTTTGCCGCGTGAGCCAGTGATAGGTGTTGCTCAGCTCATTGAGTGAAGCCAAGTCGGACGAGGCCACGACCAAACTCGCCAAGAGCGACATATTCACGTCACCTGGACCTGCGGGCCACCACGCCAATGCACCTTCGTTGTTGCGATAAGTGGCCAGTCGTTTCAGACCCGCTTCGCCGTTGGCCAAGGCTTCCATGCGCTTCTTCAAAAGCGAATCGCCACGCGCCGATTTGCTCGCCATCAGCTCATAGGCACCAGCGGCCGCAAAGTTCGGAATCGTCGAACTCAGCGTTTGTTCCAAACATCCATAGGGATATTGGCTCAAGGCCGCCAGCGATGGCTCCAGAGTCGCCAGCATGCCTCCACCCATCACCACTTTGAGACTGGCGATCTTCGAGCGCTCGTGAACGCCCTTGAGTGCGCCTCGACCTTGCTCATCCAAATCCAGATCGTGAGCGATCAAGGCGCCTGAATGCAGCACGCGAACGCTGGATTCAAAATTCAGCTGATGCGAACCGAGTTTGAAGTCCGTCAGGAGCTTCGCCGTTCCCAAAGCGCGATCGGCCGCGACACTCACTTGCGAGGATGCGCGAAGTTCCGCACCACGCTTCACCTCGCCTTTCACTTCGAGCGACGGCTTGAGGCTTAGACCCTCGGGCGCCAACAGGCGATACTGAACGTCGTACTTGTCCGCTGTGCTCGCGTCAGATTTCGCCGCGACGCTGGCGTTGACCTTGAACTGATCGCCCTGGCGAACATAGCTTGGAAATCCACTGATGTACTGAACCGGCATATTGGCTTTGAATTCAGCGCTGGACTCGCCCATTCGCGCACTGGAATCGACCGCGATCGCGATGACTTTCCAGATCGTTTGATTGCCGGGAAGTTTGAACTGAGCTTTGGCTCGACCTTGCGCATCTGTTCTCAGCTGACCATTCCAATACGCGGTGTCTTCTTCCTTCAACAAATCGCCGCGCGGATTTTTCAGCGAAGCGAACCAATGATTCGCCTTCCACAAACGCGCCATCCGCTCACCATAGCCATAGCCCTGAAATTCGCTCGACAAAAACGAGGACAGATTCAAGCGATCCAGTGGATAGAAGAAATCCAGAACGCGCGGACGAATCTCGGGTTGCAAATCGAGGACGGCCCGATCAATCACCGCGAGGCTGACCTCAGCTTGCACGGGCTGGCCCGCATGATCCAAGACGCGCAAGTCCACTTGTGTTGAGCCGCCGGGCATGGCGACGCCCGCCGCCGTCTTCACTTCTACTTTGAGCAAGCGAGAGACATCGATGATGCGAAACGTGGCTCGACGTTCAACCCAACCCGCACGAGGATCCGCCCAAGAGATTGAGGCCGTCATCGCCGTGCCAAATGTTTTTTCAGCCAGCGCCTCCAGCCACACCGCATTCCCTGCCACGCGGTGCACGCTGGTTCGATAAATGGCCTGACCTGCGATCGTCATATGCAGGCGACCTTCGTTACCGCCCTTTTCGCCCCAGCCTTGCGGCAGCAACAGCAAGAACTTTGCTTTCTCGCCCACTTGCACATTGCTTGAGTTCGTTACGATGCGCGGCTCACTCACGCGCGCGACACCGCCTTCAGTTCCCTTGACGGCCGAGATCGTCTCCACCGTCACGGGCGTGGAGCTTCGACCTTTCGCATCTTTGGCTGTGATCTGCGCGATCAACTCGCCGTTTTCACGAAGCTCAATATCCACCACGGCGCGACCGTTGTTGTCGCAGGTGAACTTCTCGGTCTTCAAGTCCGCGAAGCCTCCCGAAGGCTTTGCCAAGCGCAGTTGAATTTCGCCGCGAGCTTGAGGATAGGGATCTTGGCCCGGATCCAAACAGCGAAGACTCAGACGCGCTTTTTGCGAGGCCTCGATGACAGGTCGAGTGAATCGCGCTTGCACGCGCACATCACTTTGCACGTCGAGAAAGTTTTTGCTGGATGAGGCGTAGTTGCCATCGGCATCCACCGACATCACGCGAAGTGAAAAGCTATAGTCAAAGTTCTTTGGGCCCTGCAACTCCTTGGGAACGTCGATCGCAATGCTTAGCTCTCCATTGTCGTCGAATTCCATTTCCGGCGTTTCCGCCACCAGCAGCGGCACATTGGGCTCATTGGCCGCCTGAGGCCGCTCGCCACCATACGTGACCACACTACCTGTTTCACCAAGCCCCGCATCTTCGACAAATTGCGGACTGGAAAGTCGCTGGCGATAAAGCTTCGCCTGACCTTTCACTCCCGTGGGCGTGCCGCCCGCATAACGTTGAACCTTTGCACGCGCGGTGAGTTTTTCTCCGGCGCGCAGCGCTTTTTGATCGCTGGTGAGGGTGAGGAAGTTGAGTGGCTTCACATAGTCTTTCACGCGGAACTCAGCTCGGTGCCGTGAACGTAAGACCTCGGCCTCCAGCACAAACAGCCCCTCTTGCGTCGTATCCAAGATGAGGTGACCAGAGAAAGTGCCGTACTCGCCGACTTTGAATTCGCCCGAGGTCACCGGCGTCTGATCGGCGGCATTGATCACCCGCACGGCCACGCTTTGGCCCACGCCGTGCTTTTCGTACTCGCCTTTGACCTTGTCGCGAAGCACGCCGCGGAAATTCACCCGCTCACCTCGCTTGAGCATCGGTCGATCCGTGTACATGTAAACATCCGCGCCGATCACCGCAGTCGGGAAAAATTCAGAATCAATCACAGCAGTGCCGTGCTTGTCGGTTGAAACCAAAGTGATCAACTCAGGGTCTTGCAAATTCTCAATTTGCGCTTCGCCGTGAGCGTCGGTGACAGCTTCGGCTCGCCATGAACCATCAAGCTTACGCATCTGCACTTTGGCGTCCGCCACGGGTCGTCCCGCGCGATCCACGGCGCGCACAAGGCCTTTGCCGCTGGATTGCTGAAGTTGCGCCACCAAGTCGTTCACGACCAGCACGACTTGACCCTCGATCTGTCCGCCTTGCACGGCTTGCACCACGTAGAATCCGACGGGCAAGGGCTCAAGCTCGATATCGCGAATTCGATATCCCGAATAGTCTTCCCACCAATTGAAGCCGGGCACATCGAAGACTTTGCCCTTATCCAGACTCTCCGGCTCAAAAGAAGTCTCGCGAACGAGTCGGAAATCATCGGGAGCCAAGATCAGCTTTTCGGGCCCGACTGGCAAAGTCGCCATTCGCTCACGATTTTGCCCACCTGCTGCCTGAGGAATCAGCTCGCGTCGAAATTCTTGATCAGCTCCTCGCCGCAACCAATCGCTCTCAAGATTTGTCGAATTCAATCCGTGTCGCAAAAAGTGCATGGGATTGAATCCCAATCGCGGCTCTTTCCACGATCGACGCAGATCAATTTGCTGAGCGACGAAGGCCTTCAAATCTTTCGGCGCCAAAACCCTGAGTTTGAAACTCTCTTCAAAGCGAAAGGCGACTTCGATCTGAGGCTTTTCTTGCGGTCCGAAATCTCGGCGCACCGTAAGAAAGAAGCTCTTGCCCCAAGCCCATGTCGTGGCAAACAAGGCGCTGAGCACGAATGCCGCCAAGATGATCGTCGCGCGCGCCCAAAACCTTTGGCGAAGCGGCGAAGAGTTTTGTCCGGATGCTTGCGGCCCAAATGTTTTCGGTCCAAATGTATTTTGGCCGAGTGTTTCCCGAATTCGTCGCATAATCACTCCACACTTCCAAAGTTCAAGCGCTCGGACTTCTCAACTTGACCCACAAAAAACTGCGCCGGAATTCGCTCGAGGATCGTCTGACTTTTACGAAGCTCGGCGGGCACATCCTTCTTAGCATTCGTTTGCCGCCAACCTCGCTCCACCAACCAGGCCGCATAGCGCCCCGGCGCCGCATAGGCCACCGCATGCGAAGCCGCACTCAAGGCTTTGACTTTCGCTTGCGGCAGCTGCGCGAAGCTCGCGTTCTTCTTCGCGCACGCGGCCTCAAGTGCGACGAAGGCTGCCGCTTGCGGACTCATCGCAATCTGTCCACATACGGATCGCACAAACACTCGCCCTTGCGCATACACGCCGCTGGAGAGCTGCTTCGCGGCCTGAGCGACGTCTCGCCCCGGCCAATTGAGCAAGAGCACAGGCATGGGTCCCTCTTTGGCGTCGGCTTGCGGGAGGATGTAGGCCAAGGTGGCCGTGAGATGTGTCTTTGCACTTCGCGATTTTTCAGGAGGCGTCTGCATCCAAGTCGCCAGTGCGGCTTTTTCAAATGAAGCCGGCGGAGGCAAGTGCAAAGTCGCGGTCAAGATCGTCGACTGCGTCGGCAACATCTGCAATTGCGCGAGCGGCATGGCGGATCGACCGAGAATCTGTCGTTCGCGATCCAACTTGAGCTGTGCGGATTTGATCTGCCAGCTGGCGTCCTTGGTGTTGAACTTCAGCGACCATGTCACTTGCGGCTCAGTTCCGACGAAGCGACTTTGCAAACCGTTGAAGGCTGGGAAGGCACTGGCGAGATTCAGCAAAATTTCCGCATCACTCTGCAACGGCGCCTGCACCGCGAGCTGAGCACATTGCTCCACGGCCATCCACGCCGCTTCAGGCGAACGACTCACCGACCAACACGCATCCTTTTGTGCAATCGCGTACTTTTGTCCTTGTAACTTGATCGGCGTCACCTTGCCGCTGCGCTCACGAAAGTTCACTTCGACATCATCCGCGCTGCGAAGCACGCCGACGACGGCTTGCAGAGCTTTGGCCTCGGTCGCACTGAGCCCCGATGTGCTCAATGCAAAGGGCGAGGCCAGTCGCGAAGCGCGCAAAACATGAATCGACAACGGCCGCGAACCCAAGACCTGAGTCATCAGGTGATCGACCAAGCGCCCTTTCCAAGCCGACTCTGTACTTGGACCAGAAAGTGCGGTGAGCGCAGGTCCCAAACGATCGCTCCATCCATACCAAAGCTCTGTGCCCTCGAGCTGCTTGAACCAAGAGTTTTGCTTCATGAAACTTTGCAGCTGCTTGGTTTCTTTCAAGCGAATCGTCAGTTCCGGAACATGCCGACTCTCTTCCCATAGCTTGGAAAGTCTTGTCTCTTCCGCTTTGGGTAGCTCGGCAGACTCCGCGGCCTCGCTCGATTCCGTCGATGATTCGGCTGCGGCCCATGCTAAACCGTGAGCGCCCCACAACATCAAACACAGCGCTCCTGCTAAAGTTGAACGCCAGCGATCGCGTCTCAGATGAGATCTTCGTGGCGGCGCAGACATCAGCCCAAAGTTTGGTCGAAACGACATTAGGTCACCAACCCTTCCAGCGGTAAACACCCTTAAAGCTCGGATTCAAAAATTCTTCGTTCTCAAATTGCGGTCGCCATTCGCCCGCGGCCACTTGCTGAAGATCGCTGAGCTTGGCCACGCGCACGCGCTCAAGCTCCGGATCACCACTGTGGTACGCCACCATCCACTCTCGCGAGTTTCCGCCAGGAGGTTCAAGGAGCAGCTTCAAATGCCAAGCATCTTCATGCGGAACGCCGTCGCGGTGATACACAAGCAAGTCGCCGCTTCGCAGTTCACTGCGATCCATCGACTGCGGCAGACGCGCGCGCAAAAATCGAAAGTTGTGCGCAATCAGCTGTTCGGCCGTCGCGAAGTCGACGCGTTGGCCGCGCCAATCTTTCCACGCTTGAGTGCGCGGCATGACGGTCTCGCGATACACAAAGCGCACAAAGCCCGCGCAGTCGCGCTGCGAAGGTTCCCAGCGCGGAGAAAACTTCTCGCCCTGGCGAAGCGCCAATTCGCGAAGCGCCTCGGCGCGCTCTCGCACTTGCTGGGGTGATAAATGGGCAGCTTGAAGGGACGTCGCCTGTCGATCCGCACTTGCGCTTCCACCTGCGCCAGCACCCAGTGTTCCGCAAGACACCATGCTCAGCAGCATCGGCAGAGCCGCGAAACCAACGGCAAGCCGACGCACGCGCTTGGCCGTACGGACAGAAGCCTGGGGCGTGAGGCCGCTCAAGCTCACTCGCCCTCCGAAGAACTTCCGCTTAACTTCTTCACCGGGGCTTCGATCACCCAATCCGGCCAAACACCACCGCGCTTGGGCTTGGGATCCAAGCCGGGAATGTAAACGCTCGCTTGCTGGCCTTTATCGATCTTCACATAGGCCAAAGTCAGCGTTTCTCCAGGAGACACAAGCGGTTGACGAACCACGCGCTTCACTTCGCTGGCTGTGCCACCAAACAAAGTGATGTTCAACGTGCCGAGCGTGTGAGCTTTGTCACCGCTGGGCCAATAGTTCGCATCAATTTTGTAAATCCCAAGCGGCGGCGACGTGTGCGTGTAAAGATACGGACCATAGCCAGGCTGATCATAGGAGCCGCTCTGCTCATTTAAATAAAATCTTCCGCCCGATGGTGATTCCGTATTGGCCCAGAACACATGCACACTCGGCGGCAATGTTCGATCCTCCGCATCCGCCGATGGCTCATAGATATGCAAGTCGGTGTACACACCGTCTGTATCGCTGGTCAAAATCGCCGAGATCGCGACCGGAGAAATCTCCGCAAAGATTTTGCGTGAGACTTCAGCCGTACCGGCTTTGTTGGTGCCGCGCACGCTGATGGTGTTGCGGCCTTTGGCGACGGGAAACTTTCGACTGAAGTTCCCATCCTTCGTGCGCAGCAAATATCGCTCACCGTTGATGTTGACGGTGATCGGATCAATGCTTCGATCGCTGACAAGTCCTGCGACCTCGACCATTCGACCCACTGTCCAGCCGCCCGTTGGCGAGGTCACAGTGATCTGCGGCAGCGTCGTGCCGATGCCCAACAACTTGCCACTCTGTCGCTTGGGCGCATTGGCCTGAGCCGATGTCCCGCTCGACTGAGCCATCACCTGCTGTGGGACGAGCAATCCGCCCATGAGCAAGAGGCTCAGGAGTTTCGCGCCGCCAAATGTGATCAAGCCAGATGCGATCAAGATCGATCGAGGATGAGATTGAGAATGGGATTGAGGAATTGCAGTCCACGACATGGCTTCGCCCTCCGAATCGAAATTGGGCCATGTCGCTTGCTGTTTGTCACACGCTGCCTGTTTTGCAGCTCGAAGCTTGGCGCGCCATAGCGCAACCGACTGACATCAAAGCTGCTTCAAAACATCGCTGAAACGAGCGGCGCGCAGCTCACTCGTGTTCTGGATTTGGCGCTGAGCTTGAATCTTCAACCAGTCCCGCTGCACCCGCTTCTCGCGCTCGGCGTAACCAGCTTGTAACAAGCTGGCCGAGTACTCCGGCAACCAGTAGCCCGCGCGATAAAGCGCCAGACTCGCGCCGCGATCCGCGACTGCCAACTCAGCTGGACTAAAGTTGAGTTCTCCTTTCGACTTTGACCACTGGCCTGCGCCGCAAATCACGTGCGTCGCCGCATGTGCGATCCAACCCGCCAACGCGTCTTCCGACTTCAGGCCTCGAAGCTGCTGCGATGAGATCCAAAGCGTACCATCAGGAAACACGCTCACGTCAGTGCGATCCGACTGAACCACGACAAATCGAAAGCCTGACTTCGGCCACTGCCGTTCGCGATGGGCATCACAGCTTAAGTTAGGGCCTTGCAACTCCAAGTGCAAAGTCACGTACTGACCCACGCGCTGAACATAGCGCTGCAAATCTTCACTCGCATGCGGGGGCTCCGACACCAATCTCTGTCGCTGACTGGCTAAGACTTCGTCCGCCTTTGGCCAATTGATTTGGGCCACAACTTCGCTTCGCGAAAGATGCTGACACGAACACAACAACATCGTGAGCGACACCAGCACCCATGAAGTCCAACTCTTCATCACTGCAACACGCGGCTCTCCAAGCCGCCCTCCAACATGAAGCTCAATAGCTCTTCATCTTGAACTTGAGCCGCACGCGCCTCACCGTAAATCTCGCGCCAACGCGCCAAATACTCCGGTGAAATTTGCTGTCCCAGTTGCATGCGGGCATCTGGGCCGGACTTGAGCACGGGCTTGCGCTTTCCCTTTTTCTTCTTCGGCTTTTTGGTCTTCGACTTTTTCTTCTGCGCTGTCGGTGTCGGCGAAGGCGAGGGCGAGGCCACAGGCGCCATGGGATCTCCGGCATCGAGATTTGGCGGCGGCGGCTCAGGCGGTCTTTGCTGCGATTCGGCCGAATTCGCGGGACGAGCTTGAGCACTCGCATCTGCCCCCGGCGCACTTGCAGGCGGAGCTCCCGACATATTCGACATTTGCTCGGGCACAGCCGCGTTGATCAAATTGGGGCGCGCGCGTTGCCCCGGAGAGGTTGGCGCCGCGGCCTCGTCGGCCACGGGCGACTCTTCAGGCCCGGTTTTTCCAAGACGCACGCCCGCTCCTTGCGCGCCTTCCGTCGGCCCCATGTCCACGCGCTGACCAGTACCTAAAGCCGCCGCCTTCGACTCAAAAATCGTCAGCGCGGATTTTGCGACATAGCCTGTGTGAGTCGCGCCCTTTGGCGAAAGATAGCGAAGCTTCAGGTAGGCACCTTCTTCGCCGACGATACTCACCGTCGCTCCCGCAGGCACATCGAAAACTTTCTTTCCATAAACTGAAGCGCGATCACGAAGCACGGCGGGCTTGCTACCGATCTTCGCCATGCGCTCTTTCGTCGCGGCGGCGTCGGCTTTGGGCGGCGCGCTCGTCTTCGCCTCCGCCTCGCTCAAGCCGAGGATCGCGAGTGTCCCACTCAATCCCAGCGACATCGCGAAGAGAAACATCGATTTCGAAAATGCAGTTAGATTCCACTGCGGGCGCCCCACCCGCCGTGCGAGTTGGGCCCGAGAAAATTCAACGCCACCGCGAAGCTTATTTTTCATCATGTCGCCACACTCCTCGATCAAAGGCCTTTAGTTCACCTTGATCGAGGGCATGTTGGCAACGTTGTCGAATCACTTCCGCCGGCGCGAGCTCTGGCCCAACAGCTTTGAGCGCCTTGAGGGCCTCTGCCCATCGACCTGCGCGATACAGTTCCAAGCCACGGCCATAGGCCTCGACCGAGGCCGCTGGCAGGCCTTTCGTCCTTGAGTAGATCCGCACCGGCTGCGTTCGCCCTTTCACTCCAACTTCATCCACCCAATAAAGTTCGCGCGCCAAATCCGGTTGCAACCGCAAACCACCTGCGACCAGCGCCTCTTCGCTGACCAAGAGATCCACGCCGTACTGCTTGCCGAGACTCTCAAGTCGCGAAGCTAAGTTCACCGTATCGCCGATCGCCGTGTAGTTGTGCCGAGTCCGCGAGCCGATGTGACCGACAATCGCCGGGCCAAAATGCAAGCCCACGCGTGCGCTCAAAAGTTTGGGCGGAACACCGAACTTCTGCGTGGCGCGCGTGTTGAAGCGATCCACGCGATCCGCGTAGGCGAGCGCGGCCCTGAGCGCTTGCTCAGGCGCTCGAAGCTGACCCACGACGGGAGCGCCCCAGAGCGCCATGATCGCATCGCCAATGAACTTATCGACGTATCCTTCATGTTCAAAAATCAATTCGACACATTCATCCAAGTAGAGATTGAGAATCTCCACCAACTCAGCCGGTTCGCGTTTCTCCGCAAGACTGGTGAAGCCCGAGAGATCAGAAAAGAGCACCGCAACGTCGCGACGCTCACCGAATCGCGACAACGTCAGTTCGCCACGTCGAATGAGTTTCACCATGGCCGACGACATCGAGCTCTCAACCGAAGTCGCCAATCGCTCCAACTGCTTCCACTCCGACTGAAAGCGATAGGCCAAAGCACCCGACACACTCGCCAATGCGCCCAACCACAACGGCCAAGGGTTGAGCCAAACTCCAAGCGGCCAAAGAAGCTGCAATGCTCCCCAACTTCCACCGCCGACAATCAAAAAGCTCGTGGCCAGTGCGGGCAAGGGACGCACAAAATGAAAGGCCGCCGTGACAGCGAGACCGGCGAGCACGAGCAAAATTCCTGCGACCTCCCAAGGCCGCGCCTCGCGAAGCGGCCACTCGGGATGAGACGCATTTAAGTAGTGCGTGTAATGCACGATCACGCCGGGTGCGCGCTGATCCACAGGCGTGGGTCTTAGGTCATACAAGCCCGCAGCGGCCACTCCCAAAAACCAAGCGCGATTCGAAAGCTGCGCCCGCAACTTTTCTTGTTCCGGCGTCAGCGCTTCGCCTCGCTCAAAGGCACCGAACAAAAAGAAGGCATCTTGAATTTCCACAGCTTGCATCGACGCGCGCGTCGGATATCGCAGCCACCGAACTTCTTCGGGTCGAGGAAAGTTCACCACACCCAAGGGCGAAAAGCCGACTTGCGTGAGCGGGTTCACCACTTGCGGCGCCCACCGCCGATAGTAACCATCTTCTTCAACAGGCACATTGATCGCGCCATACTGAATTCGCGAATCCAAATCGCCGATCACAGCTGGGTTGGGCTTACGCCAATCCACGCCGCTTTCCCCCGGAAACACCACCACTCCGCCCGAGTCCACATAGCGACGGATCGCCGCCTGAAAGCTGGCGTCGTCATCCGGTCCGTTGGCCGAAGGCAAATCAAACAACAAGTCAAAGTGCACAGTGGGAACCTTTAAGCGCGTGGCCAGATCGAGCAGCGAAGCAAAGAACTCGCGCCGCCAGGGCCAAGACTCGCCGGTGCTTTCTTGAACTTGGCGAATACTGCCTTCGCTGATCCACAGCATGACGGCGCGATCGCTCGCTGTCGGTGCATGTTGCCGCTGAAGTGAATCATAGATGGGAAAACCAAGTCGCCTGAGCCACGAAGCATCCGTTGAAAAAAGCGCCGCCCACACGCCAAGACCCACGGCCACCCAAAGGATTCGCTTCCAGCGATTGAGCATCAGCACTCCAACTCACCCACCGAGTTTTCGACCAGCTCCAAGAGCTCTCCGCTTCGCACCAACCCACGCAAGGCCTCAATGTCGCGCTGAAACACTCGATCCGTTTGCGCAAAGGGTACGACTTGGCGAATGCGCGCGTGAGCTTGGGCGATCACGCCTGCCGATTTCACCTCGCGGCCATCATCGGCGCGAACCAAGTCCAAGCCCTGGCTGGCGGCCAAAAGCTCCATCGCCAAAATACTCTCGGCATTTCGCACGATGCTTTGGAACTTTCGCGACGCAATTGTGCCCATCGACACATGGTCTTCTTTATCTGCGGAAGTTGGGATCGAATCCACGCTCGCAGGATGCGATAGAATTTTATTTTCGCTCACCAGTGCGGCGGCCGCCACTTGCACAATCATGTGGCCAGAATTCAAGCCGCCTTCAGGCGCCAAGAACGCCGGCAATCCCGACATCGCGGGATTGATGAGCTTTTCGATCCGACACTCGCTGATCGAGGCCATGGCCGCCATCGCGATCGCCATGAAGTCGAGCTGAAAGGCCACCGGCTCGCCGTGAAAGTTGCCGCAAGAAAGAATCTTGCCTTCGTCGGCAAACACCAACGGATTATCCGTCGATGAGTTCGCCTCAATCTCCAAGACCTCTAGGCCTCGGCGGATGGCATCCTTAGCCGCGCCATGTACAGCCGGCATGCAGCGAAGCGAATAGGCGTCTTGCACGCGTCCGCAGCCCGCATGGCTTTCCGCAATCGGTGAGGTCTCACCCAGAATGCGTTTGAGGTTACGTGCCGTCATGGCCTCACCCGCGTGCGGACGAGTTGCGGGAATCAAAGGATCAAAAGCTGAGCGCGAGCCCTTCATCGCCTCCAAGGACATCGCACCGGCCAGATCCACAAGCTTTGCCAAGCGCCGCGCTTCATAGACCGCAAGCAATCCCACGGCCGTCATCACCTGACAGCCATTGATCATGCTCAAACCTTCTTTGGCTTGCAGCTCCAGCGGCTTCACACCTGTGCGCGCCAGCGCCTCGGTCACCGGAATGACTTTGCGCCCTTCCGAATCAGCGGGATCAAAGACTTCGCCCTCGCCGATCACGGCCAAGGCCAAATGACTGAGCGGCGCGAGGTCTCCGGATGCGCCCACGGATCCTTGCTGGGGAATCGCGGGAATCAAATCGTGATTCAAGAATTCGAGCAGCTTATCGATCACTGTTTCGCGAATGCCGGAATGACCGCGCGCCAAAGCATTGGCTCGCAAAAGTAAAATGGCCCGCGCTTGCTCGCGCGAAAACAATTCTCCGACTCCCACCGAATGTGACCGAATCAGATTCTTCTGCAATTCAACAATTTGCGACGGTGAGATGCGCACGGAAGAAAAGGCGCCAAAGCCCGTGTTCACGCCATAGATGGCTTCGCCCGAAGACATGCGCGATTCGATGTATCGGCGGCTGGCGCGCACGCGCTCTCGCGCGGCTTGTGCCAATTCGACTTTCACGTCGGCACCGCCTTGTCGCCGAACCGCCACGCGGCGCACATCGGCCAGCTTCAAATCTTGTCCCGTCAACTGGATGGTCTTACTCATGCTCATACCCATGCGGCCGAACTTAACAAGATTTCTGAATTATCGTCGCCAAAATTCTCTGCCGCGCCGGGCCCGCACCTGCCATCGATGCCATGCCCAAGAACAGATCCAAAAACAGGCCCTTGAATTTGAAAGGCTCAGCGACCGCCACGAAGCGCACGAATCGCCGCCGCACGGTCAGAGGCGCCAAAGACCGCCGTCCCCGCCACCAAACAATCTGCCTCGCGCACAGCTTGCACGGTCTGCAGATTCACTCCGCCATCCACCTGAATCAGCGGCTGGTGCGCACCGCCCTTTGGTCCAATGCGACGACGCAACTCCGCAATCTTCGCCACCTGATCGGCCATGAAGCTTTGCCCACCAAAACCCGGCTCCACCGTCATCACCAAAACCAAATCCACCTGATCCAACACCTTCAGCACTTCGGCCAAATCCGTACGCGGCCGAAGCGTCACGCCGACGCGCGCGCCACCTTCACGAATCATCTGAAAGCATCGACTCAGTTCGCGCGTCGATTCGACGTGCACGGTGATTCCGTCAGCTCCGGCGCGCAGAAAATCCGCAATGAGCTTTTCCGGCTCTTCAATCATCAGGTGGCAATCCAGCGGCAGTCGCGTCACCGAACGCAAGGACTTCACCACGGGCGCACCAATGGTGAGGTTCGGCACGAATCGCCCGTCCATCACATCGACGTGAATCCAGTCGGCACCGGCGGACTCGACACCGCGAATCTCCTCACCAAGTCGCGCAAAGTCCGCGCTGAGAATGGAAGGCGCGATCAGCGCCTCGTGCGCCTTGGGGCCTGGCCAAAATTTTCGTGTCGCGATGGAGTTGGACAAACTTATGCCTCCGATCCTGAAGAGGAACCCGACGCCGAGGCCTCCGGCGTTTGGCCATCCAGCCAAACTTCGCCTCGCTGCACGGGATAGCCTTTGAGAAATTCTGCGATCTCCATGCGCGCACGCGACTCAGGCTGCACGCGCGTGAGTCTCAGCACACCTTGGCCGCAGGCCACGTCAACACCTTCATCGCTGACCGCGACGATGCTGCCGGGCGAGGCCACCGAGCCCGTTTCGCGAACGACTTGGGCGCGCAGGAGTTTCAGCACTTTGCCATCACTTCGTCGCGCGTGCGGTATGGGTCCAAGCGCTAAGCCTCTGAGCAAGTTCAAAATCTCGCGGGCCGATCGGCTCCAGCAAACCGCAGCTTCACGCTTATCAATCTTCGCGGCATGCGTGACCCGAGCGGCGTCTTGCTCCTGGGGAATCAGATTGCCGCGCAAATAATCCATCAGCTCAACGTGCAACAGCTCGCACCCGAGGCGCGCCAATTCGGGATACACATCATCGGCGTAGCGAGTGTCATCCAGCGCCACGCGCCGAACGCCCAATACAGGGCCCGCGTCCAGCTCGCGAACTATACGCTGAAGCGCCACACCTGTTTCCGCATCACCGGCCATCAACGCCCGTTGAATCGGCGCGGCCCCTCGCCAGCGCGGGAGCAAAGAGCCATGAATATTCACCGCGCCCAAGGGAAACAGATCGAGAAATTTCTGTCCCAAAATTTGTCCAAAGGCGACGACCACCGCCGCTTCACAACGAAGCGCCGCGATCTCTTGGCGAAACTCTTCGGTGTTCACTTTTTCCGGAGTCCAAATCGGCAAACCGATTTCCAGCGCGCGCTTTTTCACCGGCGAGGGTGTCAGCTGGAGCTTGCGACCCGCAGGGCGATCCGGCTGAGTGATCACGCCGGCCACTTCAAAATGCTCGTCGCTGCAGAGGGCATCGAGCGCCTGCATGGCGAAATCCGGAGTGCCCATAAAGAGGATGCGAATGCGACTCACGCGGCCTCGCTCCGTTAAGTTTCAGTGGATTTGGCCTTGGCCTGAGCGCGCGCTTCACGAACCTTCGCGCGCTCCTCTTCAACTTCTTGGGGCGTCGGATAGCCCGACTTTTTAATCTTGGATTTGATTCGCTCGGATTTCACAAAGCTCAATCGATCGATGAAGAGCTTGCCTTCGAGGTGATCCATTTCATGTTGCAAGCAGATCGCGAGCAAGCCGTCGGTGCGAATCAACAACTCGCGCCCCTCACGGTCGAGGCCTTTGGCCTCGATATATCGCGATCGCTCCACGCTTTCATAGTAGCCAGGTACCGACAAACAACCTTCATCGTACTTGGTCTTTTCCTGAGCGACCAAAATTTCAGGATTGAAGATGATGATCGGCTGCTTCACCTGACGCTCAAGTTCCGTCATGCCCTCGTCAGTCGGCTGGCCATCTTCATCCGTCGGCCGCGTGTCGATCACAAGCAATCGCACCGACTCACCGATCTGGGGGGCCGCCAAACCAATTCCGTTTTCACCGTACATGGTTTCCAACATATCGTCGGCCAAGGCCTGAAGCTCCGGTGTCACGGCCGACACGGACAAGGCCTTTTTGCGCAAACGAGGATCTGGAAATTTGAGCACTTCGCGTTTCACAGGGCCAGTCTACCCGAATTTTGCGCCAAAGTGATCTTGAATCTTGCAGACCACGGGGGGTGTTCATTGAGCTTTGCTCGCCCTCTCATCAGACTCGCAAAACGGCAACGCCCACGAAAGCCCAATAAACCTTCCAGAAGACGCTCAAGGTGAATCCAGAGATGCCGGCGGCTGACAAGCCCAATTGGCAAAGCCCAGCTCCATCGCCGCTGACTCAAGCAGCGCGACTCGCTGGCCGGGATCAGCATGAGCCAAGGCCGCCATTGCCCGCCGCAAACTCGGCGTCCAAACCGCTCGATCAAGGCGCTCGGCCAGAGAGACGGCGATCTCGGCGGTGAGCCCGTCGCCGGACTGACTCAACTTCGCGTAGGCCTCGCACATTTCACTCAACTCATGTTTTTGCTGCCACTTGTACAGACCGCGGCCCAAGCTCATCAAGCCGATCAAAGCGATCAATCCCAACATCCAATAGCGCCGACGTGACTTCGCCAAGCTGTGTCCCTTTCACCCGCGTTTCGCGCGGCTTGCCTCAAGCTCGACGCTCGCTACTTTTTCAAGCGCATCAACGCAAAAATCGCCAAGCCTGCCATGAGAACATTGGGCACCCACGCGGCCAAGGCCGGCGCAATCGCGGCATGCCGCCCGAGCGTCAGTCCCGAGGAATAAAACGCCCAGTACGCAAAGGCCAAGCCGATGGTGATCCCGACATTCGCAGCCGTGCCTCCACTACGGGCTTTGCCGACGGAAAACGGAATGCCGATCAACGCCATCACCAGCCCTGCAAACGCAAAACTGAGTTTCGCTTGATAGTCGACTTCGTAGCGAAGCGTGTCCAGACCCGCTTCTTTATTCTTGCGAATGTAACGTTCCAACTCTTTGAGCGAAAGCGAGTCGGTGGAGCGACCGCTGTCTTGCAGATCTTTGGAATCCTCGGCGACGGTGATGGTCTTGCGCTGAAAGGGCTTGGTGACGGGGACACCCGAGCCCTTAGGGAAAAGCGTCACTGTGCCCTCGGCCAACTCCCAATTGGTGCCCTCAAGCTTCACCCGATCCGCGGTGATCATTTGGGCCAAGTGCCACTCTTGATCGAACTGATACATCGTCAGCCCGCGCGCCGCCTTCTCTTCGCCTTGCAAAGTTTTAATATTGTAGAGCGAGTTCCCCGAGCGATACCAGATGCGATCCGTCTTCACCGTCGAATACAAACCTGGCTTCTTCAAAATTTCGACGTAGTAAACGTAGTTCTTGCGTTGATTCAACACCGGCGCCATGCGGTCGTTGACGAAAAAACTCATCGACGACATGGCCACCACCCAAAACAAGATCGGCCAGCAAATTCGCGCCAGCGACATTCCGCTGGCGAACAGGGCGATCAGCTCATTGGAGCGACTGAGGTTACTGAGTGTGAACACCGTCGCCATCAGACAGCCGACGGGGACCATTTGGTGAATGAGCGCGGGCAGGCTCAGTGCGTAGAAGCGGCCCACCGCCTCAAGCGGCGCGTCGACTCGCGCGAAGTTCGACATGTAGTCGATGGTCACAAACAGCGTCACAAAGACGACGATGCCGCCCAAAAAGTAGCCGACGAAGATTTTTGAAATGTAGCGGTCAATCAGACTGAACATGCCCCCTTGAGCCTACATTTGACTTCGCTGTGGGGGCAGGTTTGACTTGGCTTATGGCATTGCGCGTCTTATTGGCTGATGAAAGCGTCACCATCAAAAAAGTGATTCAGCTGGCTCTCCAGGATTTCGCTGTTGAAGTGAAAGCCGTGCCGGTGGGCCTCGACGTGATGAACGTCGCCAAAAGTTTCAACCCAGATTTGGTCTTCGCCGATATTCTGCTGCAAAAAAAATCTGGCTACGAAGTTTGCGCCGAGCTGAAAAAAGATAAGTCGACGGCGGCGATCCCCGTGGTGTTGATGTGGAGCTCGTTCATGGAGCTCGATGCGCAACAGTTCAATTCATCGGGCGCCGACGGAAAGCTCGAAAAGCCCTTCGAAGTCGAGCAGCTTCGCAAGCTGGTGTTGGAACTCGTCCCGCGCACGCGCTCACAGCGATTGGCCCATTTTCTCGAGTTCCCCGCCGGCGGAAAAAAGCTGGCGCCGACGGACTCGGCCTCTGCCGCTCCGACTCCGCAGTCCCCGCCTGCAACTGAGTCTCCAAAAGCTTCGCCACCTCCGGCTGCGCCCACGCCGACAACGCCAAAGTCCGCGGCCCCAGCGACACCTCAAGCCACTCCTCCCACAGCCTCTTCAGGACGACCGCTCGGCGCTTTGCCGCCACTTGATTTAAATGCGGACTCCGCGCCTACAGATCCATTGCCGGCAAATCCATCGCCTGGCGACACGCAAGCGCCGGCCAACCCTTCGACTTGGAGCATGGATAGTTTTGATGATGCCGAACTTCCGACGCCAGGATTGGATGATGACGCTGAAGATGAAAGCTTTCAGCCCATGCGCCTTCCTGATGTCGAGGCCACGCGAACTCAAGCGCCCACGCCGCCCGCCTCTCAGAAGCTCTCCGCTTTGGACGCGGATGATGCCGACGATGATGCGGATCAATGGCAGACGGCGAGCAAGTATCAGCTCAAACCTCTCGATCTGGACGCCAGCATCAATGCTTCGCTTGAAGCCGCGGCCGACGAGCTCACGGATGCGTTGGCGGATGAACTGGACCAGGCGGATTTGCAGGCGCGCACAAGTGACGCCACACAAACGCTGTCGCAGGCTCAAAGCAAAGTCATGCGCACGGAAACCAAGATCCCGACACAACCGACGGAATTGGAATTCGCGCCGCCCGCATCACATGCGCCGTCGCCCAGATCGCGCGACCCGCACAGCGGCGACACCAAATTTCACAACATCGAGTTCAACTCACAGCCGCCGGACGAAATCGAGTTGCCGCAGACTTATGCCGGCACTTCAGATTTGGCTCCGCCGACAATCTTCGACGACGAAAATCAGCACGATGCCACCGAGGCCATGGCCTCGAAAACAGCGTCGACCTTCCGCATTTTGCCAGCGGACTCGCCCGCGCGCGAATCTTCGGGGCTGGACTTAAGCGCCGATGCGCCCCTGGAGATCGACGAAATTTCACTGCCCTCGTTCAAAGAGCCGGAAGACCCGGCCCTCGGCAGCGGCCAAATGGAGCCGCTCGAACTTGAGATGGATGATTTGACGGCGCCAACACCTAAACTCTCGCCGCTGGTGCAGGAAGTTTTGCGCGATCCTTTCGTCGACAAAATGCGCGCGCAGGCCGAGGCCGAAGCGACGAACTCCATGCGAGAAATCGAAGGCCTTGATCAAGATCGACTCGAGGCCATCGTGCGCCGACAGATGGAGCCTATTTTGAAGCAAGTGATCGAGCGCTTGGTCGCCGAACGCGTTCCAGAGATTGCCGAGCGCTTGGTGCGCCAAGAACTGCAAAGGCTCGTTGAGGATCAAGCATGAGCATGGGCGAAATGACTTTGGCCGACCTGATTCGTGCGGCCTTGCGCGAAGACATGCCCAATGGCGATCTCACGACGGACAGCTTGGGATTAGCTCCTCGTTTTGGGCAAGCCAGACTGGTCGCCAAGCAAGACATGGTGCTCTCAGGCACCGCACCATTTGAACAGACCATGGCCGCACTGGATCCAGCGACGCAAGTGCAATGGCACTTTCGCGAAGGCGATCGCATTTTGAATCGTCAGATCATTTGCCACGTGAGCGGCAATCTCATGCAAATCCTCAAAGCTGAGCGCGTGGCGCTCAACTTTGTCGGACATTTGTCGGGCATCGCCACACTCACCCGCAGCTTCGTGGATCGCGTCAGCCACACTTCGACGAAGATTCTCGACACGCGCAAAACTTTGCCGGCTTATCGCGACCTGGAAAAGCGCGCCGTGGCTCACGGTGGCGGGCAAAATCATCGCTACAATTTGAGCGACGCGATCCTCATCAAGGATAATCACATCATGGTGAGCGGCGGACTTCGCAAAGCCGTCGAGCGCATTCGCGCCAACACCCAAGAGCCGATCGAAGTCGAATGCGCGACGCTGGATGATGTGCGTGAAGCCATAGCCTTAGGCGTGGAACGCGCTCTTTTGGACAACATGGACGACGCCACGCTTGCGGAAGCCGTCCGCATGGCGAAGGCCGCGCCACGCCCTTTGGCCACGGAAGCCAGCGGCAACATGAATCTGGAACGCGTGCGCCGCGTGGCCGAAATCGGTGTCGATTATATTTCAGTCGGAGCGCTCACACACTCCGCTCCCGTTGCGGATGTGAGTTTGCTGTTTGACTGGCAGCAATCCGAAATGACGGGAATCTGATACGAGGTCAAACATGAGTTGCTTCAGCTGGACGAGCGAGTGGGCCCGCGCCAAAGGCCTTCGCACCAAAGCCATGTCCGTCACCACGTCGACCAACGACGAAGCTAAATCAGGGCTCGACCAACTGATGACGCCGCACCTCGAACCCCTGCAGGAGATTTCCGCGCCGAGTTTGTTTCTTGCCGATCAGCAATCCGCTGGCCGAGGCCGCGGCGACCACACTTGGCTGGCGCAACCAGGCCAAGCTTTGCTCATCTCGTTCGCCTTCGCTTGCCGTCGCCCGCCTCAGCCGCAACTCACACCACGAGTCGGATTGGCCGTGTATCGCGCCCTAAAAACCGTGTGGCCCTCGCTCTCGCTCGCACTCAAAGCGCCGAACGACTTGTTGATCGTTGATGGCGACACCACTCGCAAACTCGGCGGTATTTTGGTGGAAAGTGTTTCGCTGGGCGCCGACCATCGCTTGGTGGTCGGCTTGGGTTTGAACGTATTGGGTGTGCCGGATCTCAAGCCACTGCCCGAATCCGTTGGCGCGCCCGCGCCGATTTGTCTTTCACAAGCCGCCGGTGGCGCCAAGCATGTGAGCGAAATCGCTTGGCGACAATTTATGACCTCACTCACCGAAGCCATCGTCGCGTCAGCCGCACGCAGCTCTGACCCCAAGCTGAGCGATGAAGAACGACGAAGTCTACTGAGCGCGCTACGCCTGCACCCTGGGCATCGTCAACTCACTGAAGTCGCGCCCGATGGCAGTCTCGTCGAAGGCCAAGCCCGTCGCGACTGGAGTGAGCTGTGATGTCGGGCCAGGCTTGCGCATCCATCTCCAAAGTCATTGCAATCCTTGCGATGCTCACGAGCACCGCCTGCACCTCGCTGAACCTCAACATGAGTTCCGCCGAAGTCCCGTCGCCCGAACTACCGGGAAAAAGTGGCGCCCACGAAATTTCATTTCATTATGACGAGGCCACGCGCTACGAATTCACCGCCGATGCCAGTCGCCGACCGCCGACGCTCACAGATCCATCAACGCAAGTTTCACGCATAGCCTCAGGTCGTGGCGCCTATTCCATTGCGGAATGGTTTGAGCTTGGACTCAAAGTTTTTCCAGGCTCACGCGTGATTGGCGGCGGCGCTTTGCAGGCACGGCTGGCTTTACTCGGTGTGCAACCCGGCCCTGGCTGGAAAGCGAGCGCACTGCTCAGCACAGCTGGGCACATCGCTTCCGCCAGCGGTGATCAAGACGGCACGTTTGGAAATGGCGGTCACAACTGGAAAGCCGATGCCACCGGTCGCACCACAGGACTTGGACTTTCCTTGGGCTATCGCTTCAATGACAACTTCTTGATGTTCGCAGGCTACGCCCAAGCCGATCATCGACTCAGTGGCCGCATTCAACATGACCGCTCCGACAACGGCTCAAGTCCCGAGGCCACTTATGATTTGAGCGAAGTGAGCGCGCGCAGTCGCACCTCGACTCTTGGCTTTCGATTCGGCCGCAGCGTTCAAGGGGCCTTGGATTTGCGCGCCGTCGAACGCCAATGGCCATCGATTGGCCGAGGAGACGCGCGAGGCACGACCACAGAGGCTGTGGTCGCGGCCGGACTTGTCATCACCAGCGAAAATCGCTAAGAGCGCTGATCGAACAAGGAGCGAATTCTATGGCGTTGACGCACACTCCACCCGGGGAACTCGGCAGTCTCTGTCCCGACTTTCATTTGCCTTCGACCCAAGGCGCACAAATTCGCCGCGACGATCTTCGCGTCGCCCCCAACGGTCAGCGTGCGCGCGCGATCCTCGTGATGTTCATCTGCAATCATTGCCCCTACGTCAAAGCCATCGAAACGCGACTGATCGAATTGGGTCACGAGTTCGCCAAGCTCGACGTCAGCATCGTCGCGATCTCAAGCAACGATGCCACTCGCTATCCCGACGACGGCTTTGAAAAGATGCGCGAAAAGTCCTATCCCTTTCCTTACCTCTACGACGAATCGCAAAGTGTTGCGAAGGCCTTTGGCGCCGTCTGCACGCCGGACTTTTTTCTCTACGATGCAGATCTCAAGCTCGCGTATCGCGGAAGGCTCGACGATTCATGGAAAGACGCCGCGCAAGTCACATCGCGCGATCTGGCCGGCGCGATCACCGCACTTTTGCAAGGCATGCACCCCACTCGCGATCAAAAATCATCCATGGGCTGCTCCATCAAGTGGAAGCCTGGCCAAGAGCCGGCCATTTAAAATTTTAAGAGCGCAGGATCACTCGAATGAAACTTCCTTCAATTCCGGTATTGGCCGCACTCGCACTCGGCATCGCGATCGCCGCCGCCCTGAGCTTGGCTCATCGCCTGGGCGCCTTTCGTGAGGTGCACATCGAAGTCAGCACCGTTGAGCCTCTGCTGGTGCTCGCGCAGGAGCATCTCGGCGCCTACCACACAACCCATCAGAAAATCGTCGAAGTGGAAAACTGGGCGAAGCAACAAGGCCACTCATGTCGCTTTAGTTTCGGCGAGTACTTCGATAATCCCGAGCTGGTCGACGAAGATCGACTCAAGAGTCGCGGCGGCTGCGTACTGACGGACGAGCCCGCGCTGAAGCTCATCACAGAGCTCTCGACCAAGGGCCAACTGCCACAAGGCTTTCGCTTGGAGCAATTGGGCGAACGTCGCGCCTTGGTCGCGCATTTCGACGGCTCACCTGCGATTGGCCCGTGGAAGGTGTATTCTAAAGCTCAGGAGAAAATGGCGCAGGACGGTCTTCAGCAAGGCGGCGCCGTGATGGAAATCTATGAGATCCTCGGGCCCGATGCCATGCGCACGCGTTACATCTTTCCGCTGGCTCCTTAATCTCGCTTTGGTCTGCACAATTGCGAATTTACCTGCGACGGCCAGTGCGTCGCCGGCAGAAGTCTGTGACGACACTCCGACTCTTCAACAACAAGCCTGTGAAATCGAGCAGCAAGCGCTCGGCTGTCCAGATCTGCTCGAACGCGCTCCTGATCTTCGAGCGCTCATTCGCGACTGCCGCGCGCCCCACCGGGCATGGACTTGGAATGAAGTGTGGCGAGGCTGCCGAGATGGCTTCACCGGGTCATGGAGTGATTTGTACGAAGCGCTCGTCGCTTCACCGCTGCGATTTATGCAGCGATCCGCTCACGAAACCGAAGCCTTCTTGCAAAACTGCCTCGACACTCCCGGCTGTCGTGAAGATTTGTTTCGTCGCGCCCATGATCGCGCGCCCACGCCCAGAGAGTCGCAAAATCTCACCAACATGCGACGCACGACGGACCTCTTCGTGCTGTGGCGAAACGCCATCGCTCGCGAGAACTCCTCCGGCGAGCAAAACCGGCGCTGGCGAGAACAACTCGCGCGCACGCGCCGCACGCCACTCGAATCACAGCCGCCTCCTCCGCAAGACGCGGCGGCCGCCGAAGCACCTGGAGTTTGGCGCGCCATATTGGGTGCCTACGAAAACCAAATGCAGCGACTGCGCTGCTTTCACACCGAGGCCGCAACTGAACTCGCATGTTATGCGATCTTCAGCGTGGTCGACCCGACCCTCGTCGCCGGCGGCATCGCCAAGCTTCCGCGACTCGCGCAAGCGCTTCGCGCCGCACGACCCACGACCGCCGGTGCGGCTCGCACTGAGGCCGAAGCCCTGGACTTCCTTCTCAATCCACCTGGAGCCCGAGCCGCCGCGCGCGAGGCCAGCGACGAAATTCGCGATCTGGTGCGCGCGCGCCTGGGCCCCGACACGCGCGTGATCGCGACCGGCGGCACACCCGCTCGCGGAGAAACTTTCGCCAGCAGTCAAATCACGGCTCGCGGCGCGGACGATAGTTTCATCGGCCAAATCAAAGGCACTTACGATACCTCACAAAACCAATTGCACATCGACTTCATGTACTCGGCCAGATCCGGAGAAGGTGTTGGCCAAACTCTCTTTGAAGCTCTGCTTCGCCAACACCCGCAAACTCAGCGCGTGTCGACGACTTTGACTCTCGACAACTTGCACGAACTCCAACGCGCGCTTGCTCAGGGCATGAGTTGCGAAGACGCCATCCGCTCCACGCCCGCCTACAAGATTCGCGCACGCGCAGGCTTTGCCACTTTGGCCTCGGCCAGCTGTTCCGGCGCCGCGTTCACCGTCACGCGCTGACACTTCCCCAACATCGCTGTCCAAACTCCTGACTCGCGCCAAACTTTGGCCAATGGCTTGCAACTCAACATTCGCATTAAGTCCTCCGGAGTCGCCAAGGCACCAGCCTGGGCGAGGTCGCCTCCCGAGTTCAAACCTAACCCGTCTGAACAGAAGACTCAGACACGGAGCGATTATGAACCGGATTTCGACAATTCAAAAAGTGACACGCCAAGTACGCGGCCTTGTAGTTTTCACAGGCCTCATCCCCGGTGTTCTCGCGGCCATGAGCCTCTTGTCCACGCTCGAGGCAAAAGCCGCCGCCGCCCCCATGGCACCAATATGTTGCACTTCGCCCTCGGGCTGCGTGGCCATGGCGCAAAGCCTCGTGCAAACTTGCACCACCACGCCTTCGCTGCAGAACTCCTGCAATGCGCTTCACAACATCACAACGGAGCGATGGTTTCTTCTGACGGAAGACGCGCAAACTCTGCCGCGCGACAAAAAGGACATGGCAGGGAACTATCAGCTGGATCTCAACACTCTTAAACTCATGAGTGACTGGCGCGCCGGCGATGCTCCTGGCATCACGCGCGATGGCCGCGGGGAAATCTCAGTGAAGAAAGTTTGTATCGCTGAACAATCACTGCTGATCGCAGGGCGCGTGAACATGTTCGTGAGCTTTGAAATGGAAATTCTGAGCGCGCCCGAAGTGCGCCTCCGAAACTCCCAACAAGTGACTGGCTATCTCGTACAGTCCGGTGGCGAGCGCTTTTTCTTCACTCGCCCGTAGTAGCCGATAAAAAAAGCCCCGTGGCCAACGGCCGACGGGGCTTCTGATCACCCAAACTCAAGGGCGAACGCCTCACTTCGATCGCAGCAAGTTCAAAGCACTGCCGGCCTGGAACCACTTGATCTGTTCGGCGTTGAACGAATGCTTCACTGGGAAAGTGTCCGTCGAACCGTCAGTGTGTTTCACCACCACCGTGAGATTCACGCCCGGCGCAAAGCTCTTCAAGCCTTTGATCGTCAAACGATCGCCTTCGCGAATCTTGTCGTAGTCAGCCGGATTCACGAAGTTGAGCGGCAAAGCGCCCTGCTTCTTCAAATTCGTTTCATGAATTCGCGCAAAGCTCTTGGTCAAAACGGCCACGCCACCCAAGTGACGAGGCGACATCGCCGCATGTTCGCGCGATGAACCTTCGCCGTAGTTTTCGTCACCGACGATCACCCACTTCAAACCACGAGCTTTATAGTCGCGCGCGATCTTCGCGAACTCGACATCCTTCTCACCACTCAAAGCATTCGTGCCTTTGCCCGCAACACCCGTGAAGGCGTTCACAGCTCCAAGCAACATGTTGTTGGAAATATTGTCGAGATGACCACGATACTTCAGCCACTTACCCGCAGGCGAAATGTGATCCGTGGTGCACTTGCCTTTGGCTTTCGCGAGCAACACACAATCGGCGAGCTCGTCGCTGCCGTCCCACTTCGCAAAGGGTGTCAGAAGCTGCAAACGATCCGAAGTCGGAGCTACAGCCACAGTCACCGAAGCACCCGCGGGCTTTTGATAGCCGTCGGGATCTGGCACGAAGCCCTTGGTTGGCAGTTCATCGGCCACCGGCGGCTGAAGTTTAATCTTCTTGCCGTTGGGACCTGTGAGTTCGTCCTTCATCGGGTTAAAGTCCAAGCGCCCTGCAAGTCCAAGCGCCATCACCAACTCAGGTGAACCGATGAAGGCCAAAGTTTCCGGGTTGTCGTCTTGGCGACCGCGGAAGTTTCGGTTGAACGAAGTCACGATGGTGTTCGCGGTTCCCGTCTTCACGTCATCGCGCTTCCACTGACCGATGCAAGGTCCACAAGCGTTCGACATCAACGTCGCGCCCACTTCATTGAAGGTCTTCATCAAGCCATCGCGCTCAATCGTCTTTTTGATCTGCTCAGATCCCGGCGTGACGATAAATTGTTGCGGCATCTTCATGCCGGCTTCCAGCGCCTGGCGTGCGACAAAGGCCGCGCGACCAATGTCTTCATACGAAGAGTTCGTGCAGGAACCAATCAGTGCCGCCGAAAGCTGCGTGCCCCATTTGTTCTCACGCGCGTGCTCCGCCATTTTCGAAATCGGATGTGCGATGTCGGGCGAGTGCGGGCCCACCAAATGCGGCTCCAGCGTCGACAAATCGATGTGGATCACTTGATCGTAGTATTTCTCCGGCTGCGCCAGAACTTCCGCGTCCGCCGACAACAAATCGCGATTCGCATCCGCAATCGACGCAAGCTCCGCGCGACCCGTGACACCCAAGTAAGCCTTCATGCGATCGTCATAGGGGAAAATTGAGCAAGTCGCGCCCAACTCCGCACCCATGTTCGTGATCGTGCCTTTGCCAGTCGCGGAAATCGACGCGCAACCTTCACCAAAGTACTCGACGATTTTGTCCGTTCCACCTTTGGTGGTGAGAATTCCGCAGAGCTTCAGGATCACGTCTTTTGCCGACGTCCAGCCGTTCATTTTACCAGTGAGTTTCACGCCGATGATTTCGGGGTTCTTCACTTCCCACGCCAAGCCGGCCATCACGTCCGAAGCATCCGCACCACCGACACCCACCGCGATCATGCCCAAGCCACCCGCGTTCGGCGTGTGCGAATCCGTGCCGATCATCATGCCGCCCGGGAAGGCGTAGTTTTCCAACACCACTTGGTGAATGATGCCCGCGCCCGGCTTCCAAAAGCCGATGTTGTAGCGCGAGGCCGCGGTCGCGAGGAAATCATACACTTCGCGATTCTCACTATTCGCCGTCGCCAAATCCTTCACGCCATCCACATGCGCGCGAATCAAGTGATCGCAGTGAACTGTCGACGGCACAGCCGCCTCATCGCGACCCGCCAGCATGAATTGCAACATCGCCATCTGTGCGGTCGCGTCCTGCATCGCCACGCGATCCGGTCGCAACAACAGAAAGGACTTACCGCGCACCAACTCTTGGTTCTTCGGATCATCGAGGTGACCAAAAACAATTTTCTCCGCCAAAGTCAGCGGGCGGTTCACTCGACCGCGCACGATCTGCAAACGCTCGCGCGCTTGCGCGTAAACCTTCTTCACCATGTCCGGCGTTGTCTCGATTTTGCTCGTCATGTTCGGATGCCTTTCTGAGATTGATCCCGAATCGAAGCTCAAGAACTGAATGCCCAATTTGATTAGGAATTGAGAATGTAAAGCCAATGCCCACGCGCGACAAGGCTCGCCGCCGCGAGCCCCAGCCCCTCGGCAACGCCACCTCTGGACGCACCGCCCCCTAAGCGCGAGGCCAACGGCCCCTCGCTCCAGAGTTCAAACTCTAAAATGAAACGGAAACACTCACTGCGCCTGGCCCGAACCCTCGACCGCCGGCAATTCCAGCACGCGGCCACCGGCCGAGTCCACTCTCTCAACTCCCTCGCCCTGCGACGCTCTCACACGCGACTCCCCGGGACGCACGACAGGCAATTCAAACGCGCCAACCATATAGTCGTCGCCGACGAAGCCTGAAACATGCACCACCAAGGACCCCGTGCGCGCCGGCACATCGACGGGCACACGCCACACATCACCTGGGCGCAAGTCCTCAGAGCGAACATAGGGTTCAAAGTCCACTTCAAGACCGTCAATGCCTTCAATGCGCACGCGCGGCTCTCGCAGGTCAGCTTCGGCTCGAATCGTGACGATCACATTCGTCGTTTCCGTGAGCGTGAGGCTCTTCTCGCCATCAAAGTCCACCTCGACGGGAATGCGCGGCTTGCCGCCATTATGTCGATGCACGCCATCGGCATTCTTCACCAAACTCTCGCGATTCCACTCACCCGCCTCAGCCGCGATCTGCCGCCCTTGGCGATCCACAGAAACTCCAAGCTCCACAGTGCGAACTTCAGCCGTGCGAACCGCAGCCCAAAATCCCACCACCAGCGCGACCAGCGTGACGCCGCCGCCAATCCACCAGCGCCGACGATCCGGCGCACTCATGTCCCGATAATTCATGGACTCACCACCACATCAAAGGCTGTCAGTTGATCGGTGCTCGCAGTTCCATAGCCTCGCACCGTGAAGACGTAAGTCGTTCCGTTGGTCGCACTGAAAGTGACTTGCGGGCAGCTCGCCGTCGTACCCGTCTCGGCGATGTCGTAAGCCAGCAAAGTGCCCGATCGATAAACATAAAGATCCAAAAGATCCGCCGAGGAGCACGCGACCGCGCCACTGGATCGCGTCGGATTCGCCACTCGCACCGTCACATTGCCGTTACTCGTGCCGACGTAGCGATAAAAGCGCGTCAGTCCAAATTTGTTCCACAGCGCACTCGAAACACTGTACCCGCCATAGTGGATCACATCATGCGCCGTCGCCGCGTTCGTGCCCGAGGTCACTGTGCGATACAGCCGCCAGAATTCACCATCGGCAAAATAGCTACCTGCCGAATTTCGATACCTTCGAGGCGCCACTCCGGCCGTCCTGAATTCGGTGAAGTCATTGTCGGTGTCCCAAACATCCGCCGTATCTCCCGTTCCCGCACAGGCCCCAGAGCAAAGCGAATTGTAGGGAATCAATGTCGCCGCAGTACCCGTCAAATACGTGTTCAAGCTCTCCGCAGTTCCGCCATAAACGGCGTTGTAATGCGCGCTAAAACTATGACCTGTGGTCAAAGCCGGCGTGTTCTTCTGATAGTTCGCCAAAATATTGAAGATGCGATTGAAGCTTCCGCTATTGGCCGATCCGTCCGAGTTCTCCCACAAATTCCACAGCAAATACTGCATCGAGCGCTCCGAAAAATGTCCGCGATCATCACCGCTCGGCGCGCTCGAAACGTTGATCGAAAAGGCGCTCGTCTGGTTCGTGCCACTGGTGTCCACGTAAGTTGGATCTCGATACACCATGCCCGAAAATGCGTTGCCAAATCCCTCGCCAAAGGCGACACGCGGGTCCAGCGTATCTCCCATCGAGTGCGCGCCACCGATGGAGTCCGATCGGAAGACTTTGTTTTCCAGATAATGCCCGAACTCATGGGCCACCACATGCTTGTCATACTCGTCCGTATCGACGTCTTCTTTGCCAAGGATGTAGAGGTTGGCGATCGACGAGCTTCCTTCCGTCGTGAAGTAACTTGTGCCGATGCCACCGGCGGTACTGCCGCCCGAAGAAGACGTCGTGTTGGATGACGACCAATTCACAAACAACAGCGGAAAGCTCTGCGAGGCATTGCCCTCGCAAGCGGCTTCCATCCCTCGAATCGCCGTATCCAAAAGCGCGAAGGGCGAGCCGTTTCTCGCGGTGTAATTGGTGGAGTGAGTTGTGACAGCATCCAAGGTGATGCTATTGGTGTTCGCCGTATACTCGGTCGAGCCGCTCACCGCGTACACGTTTCGCAAACAGCCGTTTGTGGCCGAAGCGGAATTGTTCGTGACGTTGTTGAGAATTCGAACATCCCAACTTGCTCCGTTACAGTTCTCAAGTCCCGTGCCTCCCAAGGTATCGGCGACATAACTTGAGATCGTCGATCGCGCGAGCACCCGAAGCGTCACGCCACCTGAATTCACGTTTACTGTTAAGCTGAATTCGCCATTGTCATTCGTGCGCGTTAACGCCACGACCGTTGACCCCTGAAGCGCCTGAACGATCGCGCGACGAATCGGAACAAGCGAAGAACTGCCATACGCCAAGCCGCCTGATACCGGCACCGAAGTGTACCTCGCGGTCCCACTCAACGTGAAACTCACGCCACTTCCCGGCGAAGTCGTCAGACCAAAGCTCGAAGCATGGCAGCTTGTGTCTTCAGTCGTGCCGCCTGAGTCCGTGCCGGGGAGAATCTGCTTCGTGCAGGCGCTCAACGACAAAGCGCTGGCCACCAAACCGCACAGGCCCCATTGAGCCAAGGCCGCCTGACCACCTCGCACAGATCGATAAATATTGCCGATGAAAACTTTCACTGAAGCTTCAGTCTACGCCCTCTGCGCGCTCCACCAAAGCAACTCGAAGTCGAGGGTCTCAGCCCTGGACGTCTTGCCGATACCGGCAACAAAAAACCCACGACTATTGTCGTGGGTCTCGACGAAAAGTTCGAACTTCCTCAACCCGCAAAACCGCGTCTCAATACGAGACAGACTGAAGCTTCGCGAGCCGATCAGATGTACGAACCCTTCTGAATTTTCTCGAGGATGATCTTCTCCGTCTTCAACGGATCACGAGGATCCACGGCGAAGAACGCCTGCTGTTCGCAACGAAGTTTGTTCTTGATGAGCCACTCCAAAACTTCCGCGAGTTTGCGATTCTTTTTGTCTTGAAAAAAGGGGTCATTCGCCAAAGTGTCCTTGGCTTTCTTCAACGAGCGAGCTTCCGCCGGATCGCGCTCGTTCACCTTATAGCAGTCCAAATCCCACTTCTTCACATCCTCAGGCAACACGCCCAAGAAGTGCACCTCGGGAGCTGAGAAGTCGGCGTTTCGAATGAGCGACGCCGCCGAGCCCGCCTTCAAGGTCCGATAAATGTTCTGCAAAGTGTACGCGTCCAAGTCGCCAAAGAAAAACATCGGCACCTTGATCTGCTCTTGAATCAACTTACACCAGCCGCGCACACCGTTTGAGGGAACACCTTGCGCACCCATGACGATGCAATTGTGTCGCTTGGTCATACCGTTGGCGACCAAAGTTCCGGCCGTACCTTCGGATTCAACCACCAAGCAGAAGTCGATCTTCTTTTTGGCTTTCAAGGCCAGAGCCTGCGGCTTGTTCTTCGGTTGAAACGGCGTCGTTCCCAAAGTCGACAAGTCCACGACGGCCTTCGTGCCATCCGGCAAAGTCTCGGTGACGACCAGCTGCTGGGAATAAGTCTGACCACCGCGATCATTCGCAAAGCAGTTCAACTCTTCGCGATACACCTCAAGCATGTCGCCCACAAAGTCGATGATCGAATCGGACTCGTCCTGATCGCCGAAATCCAAGGCCTTCAGCTTCGGGTCCTTTTTCACTTTACCTTTAGAGATGTAATACAACTCACGCTTGGTATTCACCGCGCCGGATTGCAGGTTCGCCAATAGAATCTCGAGCATGAACACCACGCGCGCCATCTTTTGCACGCTGGAAACATTCAGCTCCGTGCGCACGCGCTTATCACCTGGGGTCAGAAAGCCCACTTTGGGGTTGTAAAACGAATTGTCGAGCGAGCACTTGATCGCCTCAAGCACAGGGCGGTTGCCCTTTTCCAACTCCTCCAACATCGCGTCGCAAAGAATGCGAACTTCTTTGGGAATGTCCTTGGTCAGCTTTCGAATGCGAATCACTTTTTCCACTTTCACTCCCTCTTACTTGCGAGCCGTCTTGTCGGTGGCGCGCTTCTCCGTGCCGGCGACTTTGCCCGTTCCCTTGGTCGCGATCTCCGCCGATTTGGCAGTACCCTTGCCCGCGTCTTTAGCGGTGCCCGCCTTCACTTCGACGAGTTTCGCCGTGCCGCGCTTGTCGGTGCCACGCGACGCACTGCTATTTTCCGCGTCCGAGCCATCTTCACCTTCCGCCTCGACTTCCGCCTCCACTTCATCGGCGATCGCGACTTCTTCATGGCGACGAGCAGAGAACAAGAGCCCGGCCTTCGCTTGCCGCTCTTTCAAAGCATTCAAGCGAAGTTCAGCTTCCGAGAGATCCTTCTGAGCTTCCTTCGTGTCGCGACCCAACAGCTTCTTCAAACCTTCTTCAGCTTTGAGCTTTCGCGACTCCTTGGCACCCACGATGCGCACCAAGCCTTCGACCAATATCGGTCCAAACTGCTCGATGTGCGAAATCTTGCGCTCAAGATCCGCCTCTTTGTTTTCACGACGAATATGCCGCGAAAGCTTTTGCCCCGCCTGCATCAACGCGCGCCGAATCTCTTCAACCAACTCATCCGACGCATCGATGGTTTCTTTCGACGCGTTCTTAAACTTGATGAAAGGTGAAACAATCGAAATCGCGAACACATAAGGACCCGACGGCAAAGAGTCTTTGGACTGCGCCAAGCCATACGAGCGCCAATTCACGCTCTCCACCGCAGCGGTGATCGCACAAGCCGACTTATCGAACTGCAGCGGCACGCGATTCGCGAAACGCAAAAGCTGAATCGACTCGTCCTCGCTGCCGCGATTCAAAAAGCGCGCAAGCGCCACTTCGACGACGACAGGTTTAAAGTCGCAAATCCGCGGCTTTCGCGTCACCACCGAGAAAAAGTCGACATCGCCAAGGCGCAAAATCGACTTCGCCAGCGACTCTTCGCCGACCGTCAACACAGATCGCGTCGACGGCGACTGCATCTCCGTTTTAGAGATCACTTGAAATGCCGATTTGAACTGCTCTTCCGTCAATTTGTTGGTCGGCAGCGGCAGCAAAGACTTCGACATGCCGTTTTTCACCAAGGCCTTCAAGGTTTCATCGGTCACCCTGGAAAATCCGCTGCGCAAAAACTTTCCGAACTCCACTTTGCCGTAAAGTCCCGCGTGCGTGATGAATTCACCCAACTTCATCGTGTGCGGATGCGGCAAAGTCGCCGAAGGAATCTCAGGCACAGTGTCGCTCACGCGCTCGATGCGCACCGGCTCCGCATCCAGCAGCGTGTACTCGATCGTCAGATGCGGGTTCACCAAAGTCGTGCCTTCAAGATAAGTCAGCAAGCCGCCGTCGCCATTGAGTTGCACGCGACCATCGATGCGAAACTCCACGCGCGTCCCATGCGGACGATCCCAATCGATCGTCTCTTTGGCCTTCATCAATCCTTTGTTCTGCTTGATATCGACATCGATCACAGCCTGCACGGCCTTACGCATACCTTTGGTCTTCGAGGTCACGCGCACACCCGACGCATTCGTCAACTGCGCCCAAGTCGTCGCCGCTGAGATGCCGATCCCCTGCTGGCCACGCGTACACTGGCCACGACCAAACTTCGAACTCGCCAAATATTCGCCGAAGACTTTAGGAAGATCCTCGGCATCCAATCCCGGTCCGTTGTCCTCGACCACAATTTCAACCAAGTCCGAAGTCTTCGAGGCCCCCGCGCCAATTTTTCGAACGACGACTTTCAACTCCGGCAAGATGCCGCTCTCTTCGCAAGCATCCAGTGAGTTATCGACGGCTTCCTTCAATGTCGTCAGCACGGCCTTCAGCGGTGAAGAAAAACCCACCTGCTGCAGGTTCTTCGCAAAATATTCCGCCGTGCTGCTTGAGGTGATGCTCTTCGCTGTCTTCGCCATCAGCTCCCCTTTTTCTCTTCAGTCCGTAAAATCATCTGAATATCGACCAACACTCGATCAAACTGCGAGCCCACAAATAGGCCTCCGTTTGGCCAAATTTCTTGGCCAAATTCTTTAGCCAAATTCCTTGGCCAATTCGATGGACCAAAAATGTTGACCAAACATGAGGGCCGGCGCTCGATCCACGTGCCAACGCCGCAACTTACGGCGAAGTTGAACACGACCATCAAAGCGCCATCTTGAATCTAGGCCTCGCCCCGACGCAAGCCTCAATCCGATTTTCCAAGCTCACCGACTACAAAAATCGCCGACTTTTCGAGCTTTTGCTGAGCGAGTCCAACGAAACTGCCTGCACTTCAAGCACTGATGCGCATCGCGTTGCTCTGCCGCCCGCATCACTTCCTCGCAAATCTTCAGTCTAATTTTTAAGCACACTCGCCAATTCCGTGGCCTCGCTCAAGCCCAATTCACATCGACCCGCAGTCGCCGCTTGGCGGCTCACCCTGCGCCTCGCTAGGATTCTCGACATGAAACAAAACTCGACGTGCGCCATGAAATTTCACGCGACCACAGCGACGCATTTCTTTCGCTTCTTGCTCATTGCGCTCACGCTGTTGAGCACGTCGTTGAACCGATTCGCCGATGCCCAAGAAACCGCATCGCCGGATCGACCGCGCCCTGCGACCACACCCACTCCCGCGGCTGCGGCCACCAAACCCACACCAGCGGCCAAACCCTCGCCCACACCCGCCGCCGTCAGCACAAAATTTCCCAAAGTCGTCACCCGCCTGATGGTCGACGACTTGTTCGTTGGCCGAGGCCGCAGCGCCAAACCCGGTCAAGAACTTGTCATTCACTTCCAAGCCTGGCTCTACGACCCGACACAACCGCTCGGCCGTGGACCACAGTTTGAGTCCACGCAAGGCAAAGAGCCAATGCGATTTAAGCTCCAAGATCCCGAAGCGCCACTCATCAAAGGCTGGGAGCTCGGCCTTGTGGATATGAAGCTGGGCGGACGTCGTCGCCTGATCATTCCACCGGAGTTTGGCTATGGCGATCGCGGCGCAGGACAAGTGATTCCGCCCAACGCGACACTCATATTTGAAATCGAGTTGGTTGAAATCAACTGACTTCGCCTAAGTCGTGATCGTCCAAGAAATACTCGCGACGTCGGTTCAACCGATACGCTACTCGTCGGCCCCATCCTCATCGGTAGGTCCTTGCATCGAAGCCATCGTGCGCTCCACATCCAACACATGACCGCGACTTTGATTGCAAGGCCGACAAGACGGGACGACGTTGGACTTCGTCGACTTTCCCCCGCGAGCGACCGGAATGAGATGATCCATGGTGAGCTGAGTTTTGGGAAACTGACCGCCACAATGATGGCAACGACCTGGTCCAATCTGCTGCTTCCACCACTGCGACTGACGCAGTTCGCGCGCCTTGGCTCGCTCGCGTTTGATTTGCTCGGGAGACACCCAACTCTCATCTGGCATAAACTGAGTTTAGCACTTCATCGCCGCAACGACCAGCCTCGACTGGCAACTTGCCCGAAGCCTCGGCCTCTGCTACCGAAACAGCAAAGAAAACGACAACACCAACCGCACGAGGTCCACGGCATGAAGCCCTCTCAAATGCAGGAACGCCTAGAAGCCGCTTATCCCGGCGCGCAGATCCAGGTCACCGACCTGACGGGCACTGAAGATCACTACCAAGTCGTGGTCGTACATCCCGTCTTCAAAGGCTTATCCCGCATCGAACAGCACCAACACGTCATGAAAGTCTTCGCCGACGAACTTCGCACCGGCGAGGTCCACGCTCTCACCATTAAAACCGCAACACCTCAAAACTAAAATCTTCCTTAACGAAGGGAAAGCTCATGGCAGAAACACAACAACGCATCGAAAAAATCCTCGGCGATAGCCGCATCGTCTTGTTCATGAAAGGCACGCCGCAATTTCCCCAGTGCGGATTCTCAGCTCGCGCCGTCGCGATCCTGCAAGAATGCGGAGCCAAGTTCGCATCCGTCGACGTCTTACAAGATCCCGAGATTCGCGAAGGCATTAAGGCCTACGGAAACTGGCCGACGATCCCGCAGCTTTACGTCGACAAAAAACTCGTCGGCGGCAGCGACATCATGTTGGAAATGTTTGAGGCGGGCGAACTGCAGCCGATGGTGAAGTGAGTTTGAGTCGTAAAATGCGCCGGAGCCCACAGGGCCCGGCGTGCTGTGCAACTTAACCTCGCACGGCTTGGCTCGTGGCCTCGACGGCCATTTCGCATTCACTCACCAGCCGCTCCACAATTTCGCGACAGCTGGCCACTTCGTCGATCAAGCCCACACTCTGACCGGCGCTCCACACCGTCTTCCACGTGGGGCGATCCGCCGCCTGTTCGAGCTGCTTCATGCCTAGATAATGAATCAGCGGCACGACATACTTCTTCGTCAGCGGATTGCGCTTCAGAACCTCGAGCGCCAACGGCAAATCCGTTCCGACTTTGTCGATGTACGGCGTTCGAATCACCGCCGCCGGCGTACCCGACACTCGCGTCGTCATGACGATCTCTTCCGGCGACGCCTTCACCACCGCATCTTTGTAAGCCGCATCGACACGCGCTTCATGCGAGGCAATGAATCGCGTTCCCACATGCACGCCCGCCGCGCCCAGCGCCAGTGCGGCCGCGATCTGTGAGCCATGCGCCACGCCACCCGCCAAAATGATCGGAAGTTGAATTTCCCTAGCCAACCACGGCACCAGCACAAGCGGTGAAATCGGACCGGCATGTCCGCCCGCGCCCGAGCCCACCGCGACCAGTCCATCCGCGCCCAACTCCGCGCACTTTCGCGCGTGATCGAGATTGGTCACATCACAAAACACCTTGGCGCCTTGCGCGTGAGCCTCGCGGATCACTTCACCCGGATGCCCGAGCGACGTGATGAATAACTCCACGCCGGCATCAAGAGCCAAACGCAAATCATCCTTGGCCCGCGTGTTCGACTTGTTGACGATGACGTTCACGCCGATCGGTCGACGCGTGCGTGACTTCATCTCGCGCAAGGCCTCGCGGTAAGCTTCGATCGGCCGATAATTGAGCGCGGGAAATGTGCCAATGCCACCGGCCTCGGAGATCGCCACCACCATATCGACATTGGAAACAAGAAACATCGGCGCGCCGATGATCGGATAGGAAATGCCCAACAACTCAGTCATCTTAGTTTTCATGCGTTCATCCTGCGCCGAAGCTGCGCACAAGTCATTGCCGAGCGCGCGGCGTTCAACGTAGCTTCACTTCATGATCTGCAACGTTTCGCAAACTGATCGCTGGATTCGACTCTTCGTCGGCGGCCTCCTCATCGCGTGGGCCGCCGCTGGTGGGCCCTTCTGGGCTTGGCTCGGTTTGGTACTGTTAGGTACGGGTGCTTGGCGAGTCTGCCCGGTGTTTGCGCTGCTCGGAATCGGCACCTATAACCCGGGCAGCTCCGCGCCCACATCTCAGAACTCAGCGCCCGGCAAAGACCTCGCTTCGCCTTCCCAAGGTGCAGAAGCCTCGGCACTCGACCAAGGTCAGGATCAAAACTGAAACTGAGCTGCAAAGCCCTTCGCTTGCCGAACGATCAAAGCTCACAAAGCTATTTCTCGACCATCGTCGCCCCCCAATCGGCTTAGCCCGCATCGTGAAAAAGCCGATAAATCACATATGCTTCGTGTGCTTTTGGTCGATGACGACCAAGACATTCTAACTTTCGCGAAGGCTTTACTGCTTTCGCCACGCCCATCCTTAAGCGGCGTGAACATCGATGTCGTGACGGTCGACAATCCCGTCACGGCCTTGGATCGCGCGCGCGAACAAGAATTCGACTTGATCATCACGGACGCCAACATGAAACCCCACTCCGGCTTTGAGCTCGTGCGTCTGCTTCGGCAATTGCCGACGGCAGCGTCGACTCCGATCGCCATGCTGACGGGTCGACGCGAAAAGCGCGACGTGGAGCGCGCCGTGCAGTTGGGCGTGCAAGCCTATCTCGTGAAACCATTGGATCCCGCCGCTTTCATCGAGAAAGTCGACGAGCTTCTCGACAAACGCCAACAGGCCAAGCGCGCCGTTCGCTTCGCCGTCGTGCAACTCGACGAACCTGCGCAAGGCGAATGCTACTTCCGCCTCAAGGCCCTCACCGACAATGGCGGCGTCTTGGAAGCCGACATTCGCCCACGCAAAGGCCTTAAGCTGCACTTGAAATCTCCAGTTCTTGAGCAGCTCGGGTTCATGCACTTGCCGATCGAGGTCATCGACACGCAAGACAAAGATGGCGGCTGGGAAGTTCGCTTCGTCTTCCACGCTCTCGAAGAACGCCAGCTGCAGCGACTCCGCGCTTTCATCGCCGCCAAAACCTCCAGCTCACCGGCCGCTTCAGGCCGGAAGGCGGCCTGATTATGCAAATCCTCCTCGCGGAAGACGATCAGGCCGTGTCGCTCATCACCAGCCTCTCGCTCGAGAAAATCGGCGGACATCAAGTGACGGTCGTGGAAGATGGCGAGGCCGCGGTGGATCTCGCGACACGCCAAGCTTTCGACCTCATCATTCTAGATGGCATGATGCCCAAAAAGTCCGGCCTGCAGGCGGCGCAGGAAATTCGCGGCGCGGGCCTGATCACCACGCCGATCATTTTCCTAAGTGCCAAAAGTGATGAGCGTGACATTCGAGAATTTCTCGAACTCGGTGTCGGCTATATCGCTAAACCCTTTGAGCCCACACAAATCTGCTCGCACATCGACGAGATCCTCGCACGCACGGGGTTTAAGACATGAAGTCGATTCGCGGCATGCTCGCACTCCTGACTTTTCTGATCCTGGGCGCTTCCGCGCTCGCGGCCTGGCGCGCTTGGGACGCCCGCCAACAAGTGCTGGCCGTCGAAGCCAAAATGACCAGCTCCATGGAGACACGCACCATTCTCCTTATGATGGAAGAGCTTCCCTATTTTGATGAGACTCTGCGCCGACTGAATTTGGAATTACAGCGAATCGACAACGATGAGCGGCGCATCGCCTTCAAAGACGCGCTCGACGCCTATGCGGCACGCAAGCCCGAAAAGCTCAAGCGCGCCATTCGCAGTGCGCTTCGCGCCGAAAGCAAATACCATGAGGAGCTTCGACGTCAGCGGGCCGTCATCGAAGATCGCGTGGTCAAGTTCGCCGGCCTCGCATGGGGAATCCTCGCCGCGGGCCTGATGTGGTCGTTGCTCGCAATCAACACGCTCATCTTCCGCCAACTGCGACATCTCTCGCGCCGCATGTTGGACTTTTTGGTCGACCGCTACTCGTACCAGTTCTCCAATCCCGAGGCCAACGAGCTCGGCGACTTACAGCGCACCTTCAACTCACTCGCACAAAAGGTCATCAACACCATGGATGACCTCAAGCGCCTCGATAGCGCCAAGAGCGAATTCCTCTCCATCGCCAGCCATGAACTGCGCACGCCGATGACCTCCATCAAAGGCTCGCTCTCGCTGCTGGCGTCCGGCGTGGTCGGCCAGCTCGACACCAATTCGCTTCGCCTCATCAAAATCGCCGAAGGCGAAACTGATCGACTCATTCGCCTCATCAATGACCTTCTCGATCTCGCCAAGATTGAATCCGGCAATCTGCCCTTGAATTGCCAGTGGACCAGCTGGGATCAGTTCTGTC
Organism: Bdellovibrionaceae bacterium UBA2339; assembly: GCA_002344785.1. GTDB lineage: Bacteria > Bdellovibrionota > Bdellovibrionia > Bdellovibrionales > JAMPXM01 > UBA2339. The sequence goes on along the minus strand of DDUL01000060.1, from coordinate 60,498 downwards.
GCCGCACCTTAGAAGGACTGGCGGGACTGGCCGTCAATGCCGACGTCCGCCTCGAGCAAATGTCGCTTCCACAACTCGAAGTGAACATCGACTCAGATCGCTTGCAACAAGCCCTCACCAATCTCGTTTCTAACGCCATCAAGTTTTCACCCAAAGGCGGCACTGTGCGCATCAGCGTCTCGCGCGCCCGTAGCGGCGAGCTGATCGTCAGCGTGATTGATCAAGGCCCCGGCATTCCGCCCCGAGATCGCGATCTCATTTTTGAAAAGTTCCGTCAGGGCACCACCAAAGAAAATCCATTGGTCAAAGGCACCGGACTGGGTCTTGCGATCGCGAAAGCCTTGGTTGAAGAACACGGCGGCGGAATCGGTGTCGATTCCGAAGTCGGCGTGGGCTCGACCTTCTGGTTCACTCTCCCCCACTGGCGTGAAAACGCGGATCGGCTCGCGGCCTAAGCCGCGCGCAACAAGAGGCTGGCTCTATGAATCAATCATCGCGCTCCGGCAACGACTCACCCGCAGATCCCCACGGCATCGCCCAAGTTCTCGCAGACTTGCAGAAGCAGTACATCCACGGCTTGCCTTTGAAAGCTGAGAACATCGAAAAGCTTTGGAGCCAGCGTCAAATTCAAGATATCGAAACCGAGTTCCATAAACTCAAGGGCACTGGCAAAACCTACGGCCTTCCCGAGATTTCGCAAATTGGCGAGGTCACCGAGAGTCTTTGCGAGAGCGGCGAAGCCGCCCTCACCCAGGCCCTCCCGCTCGCTTTGCGTTTGCTGCGCAAGGTTCACCAACTGCGTTCGCAAGGCCAAGCCCTTGAGTTGCAAAGCGAAGTTGATTTTCAGGAGCTCCAACGCCTGCGTTCCACCCTCGGCCAGCGCAGTTAGCCAAGAGCCCTCTGGGGCTTGTCTCGCCTCTCAAATTGCCGCTAGATTGGCTCTATGACGATGGCTTCATCTCACGCACAAAATTTTAAAGTATCGACCTCGCAACTTGCTGAACTGCAAAGCTTACTGAGTGCAGATCGCGTGCTGACCGACGCCGCGTCTTTGGCCCACTACGGTCGCGACTGGACCAAGCACTACGAAATTCAACCCAGCTGCATCGTCTTTCCGTTGAACACAGAAGAAGTCGCATCCTTGGTCAAATGGGCCAGGAAAAATCGCGTCGGCTTGGTTCCTAGCGGCGGACGCACCGGGCTTTCAGGTGGCGCGTGCGCTCTACAAGGCGAAATCGTTGTCAGCTTCGAGAAAATGAATCGCATCTTGAATTTCGATCCGGTTGATCGCTGCGTGGATGTGCAAGCCGGCGTGATCACCGAACAGCTGCAACAGTTCGCGCGCGAGCAAGGCTACTTGTACCCTGTCGATTTCGCCGCCCGCGGCTCCAGCCAAATCGGCGGCAACATCGCCACCAATGCTGGCGGCGTCAAAGTCATACGCTACGGAAACACCCGCGAGTGGATCAGCGGACTGACGGTCGTGACTGGCACAGGCGAGATCCTGCATCTCAATTTAGGCTTGGTGAAGAACGCAACAGGCTTGGACTTTCGCCACCTGTTCATCGGCAGCGAAGGCATCTTGGGCTTCATCACCGAGGCGAAGGTGCGCCTGACTTCGCCTCCCGCCGGCAGCATTGTGATGCTTTTTGCAGTTCCCGATTTGGATAGCATCATGAAGATCTATCAGCACTTCCGCGATCGTCTGCCGCTGACCGCCTTCGAGTATTTTTCTGACCTCGCACTCAAGCACGTCGTCACTCACGCGCACCTGCAAAAGCCCTTCGCAACAGATTCACCTCACTACGTTTTGATCGAAGTTGAACGCACCGACGAGGAGACTGAGGCGCGAGCCCTGGAGTGCTTTGAGCACGGTCTTGGCGAGTCTTGGATTCTGGATGGCGCGATGGCACAAAGCGAAGCTCAAGCGCGCGACTTTTGGAGACTGCGAGAAGACATTTCCGAGGCCACGGCACCTCACACGCCGTTTAAGAACGACGTCTCAGTTCGCATCGCCCAAGTTCCCGAGTTCCTCACGCGTACAGATGCCGCGCTCAAAAAACATTATCCCGATTTTGAAGTCGTGTGGTTTGGCCACATCGGCGATGGCAACATGCACATCAACATTTTGAAGCCCGCATCTTTGGCGCGCGATGAGTTTCTGGCCCGCTGCCGTGGCGTCAACCCGGTGATCTTCGCGATCATTCAAGAGCTGGGTGGCTCCGTCAGCGCTGAACATGGCGTTGGCCTAGTGAAAAAACCAGATTTGAGCTTCACGCGGTCAGCGAGCGAAATTCAGCTGATGAAGCAAATCAAATCCGTCTTCGACCCCGATGGCATCATGAATCCAGGAAAAGTTCTCGACTGATTGAGGGCTTTTGCACGTCCAACGAATCTTTGACCACGAGGCCTACATGCCAAAAGCCAAGTCGACCTCTCGAAGCCAAAAGAAAACGTCAAAGCTGAAAGCGCCTCAGCGCCGCTCTGGCATAATCAAGCGCACAAGCTCCAGCGCGCGCGCTGGAGAACGAGCAAGTCTCAGCCCAACACCTGTGCAGCTTGAAGCGCCAATCCGACCCACGCCGCCGCCACCACCTCCAGCGCCGCTGCCGAACAATCTCGTAGAACTCGCCCTAGAAGAACGTTCGTTTTTGCACGATCTCGCCAATCCGCTCGCGATTTCAGCTGGCATGATCGAGGCTCTGCTAGAAGCCGTGTCGCGCGAAGGTCAACTCAATCCGGCCCAGCTTCGCCAACTCAACAAAGCTCGCGAGGCGCTGCACCGACTCGGGGATCTTTTGAATGTGCGCCGCAAGCGAATCGTCGAAATCCAAGATCACGTGCGCGAAGTTCCACACACCTGACTGAAATTTAAGGCAAGAGTGAAGTGCGAATCGAAGTCGCGAGCGCGCTCACGCGCTTGAGCAACTCACCAGCGTCCTGCACTTCCACATCCATCACGACAAAGCCGATTTGCTCATCGGTGGCCAAAGCTTGACCTTGGATGTTCGCACCCAATTCGGAAACGATGGAGTTGATACTCCCTAACACTCCCGGCACGTTGCGATGCACGTTCGCGATTCGGGTTGCATCGGGATGCTGGCGCGGCAGCGCTAAGGGCGGGAAGTTCACGGCTCCCAAGGTGTGGCCATCACGCAAATAGGCGATGAAACTTGCCGCCACCTCCAGGCCAATCGACTCTTGCGCTTCGAGCGTGCTCCCGCCGATATGCGGAGTCAAAATCACATTCGGCAAGCCTTGCAACTCGCTCTTAAAGCCTTCGCTATTGGAAGCCGGCTCTTCCGGAAACACATCCACGGCTGCACCTGACAAATGCCCGCTTCGAATCGCCTCCGCCAAAGCCGGAATATCGACGACGGTTCCTCGACTGGCATTGATCAGCGCTGAACCGGGACGCATCAGTTTCAGCTCCGCAGCTCCCATCAACCCGCGCGTCGCACGTGTGTCCGGCACATGCAGACTTACAAAATCAGATCGGCGCAAAAGTTCCGCCAACGAATCCACGCTCTGCGAATTCCCGAGCGGCAACTTCTTGACGACGTCGTAAAACAGCACGCGCAGGCCAAAGGCCTCGGCCAACACGCTCACCTGACTACCAATGTGCCCATAGCCAACAATGCCCAGAGTCTTACCCCGCACTTCGCGCGATCCATCTGCGCTCTTGAGCCACTGTCCGCGATGGGCCGCCATATTGCGGTCGCCCAATTGTCGCGCCAACATGATCACTTCCGCCAACACCATTTCGGCGACACTTCGCGTGTTCGAGTATGGCGCATTGAAGACTGGAATTCCGAGCGCATTCGCTGCAGCCAAATCCACTTGATCCGTGCCAATGCAAAAGCAGCCAATGAGCGCCAAGTGCGGCGCCTGAGCCAACAAGTCTTTGGTGAGTCGAGTCTTCGAACGCAAACCCACCACATCATGTTTTTGCAACAATTGGCCAAGTTCAGCCCGATCCGGTGAATGCGCGAGCAAAGTCACTTCGTGGCCTTCGCGCAAAAGCGCCTCGCGCGCGACAGGGTGAATGTTTTCCAGCAATAAAATTCGTCGAGCGGTCTGCGCATCAGAACTCATGCGTACATATTGTCACGTCCCCCCAAGGGCGGATAGCATTCAAGTAACGCGTCAATTTGCCGTCGTGAACAGACTCGAGAAAGGCCCGAGAATGTCTCGCCCTCCAAATGCCTCAGACCACGAGGAGCAAAAGCTCAAACTCCTTGTCGTCGATGACGACGATTTGGTGGTCGCAAGCCTTCGTCGAATCTTGCCGAGCAATTGGACGATGCTTGCAGTTCCCGATCTTCAGCAAGTCGGCGCCAGCCCAAACCCAGCCGACGCTTGCGCCGCCGCTCTGGTGGACATGCATTTGAGCCCCAGCACGCAAGCCGAAGGTCTGGAAGTTTTGCGCACACTTCACCGACTCAAACCACAAATGGAATTGATCGCGATGAGCGGCGACTTGCGACGCGAGCTGATGGAGCAATGCCTCAAGGCCGGCGCGACGCGCTTTCTCGCCAAACCCATTGGGCGCGACGAATTGCAGATTACCCTCGAGAAAATCGAAGCCCTGCTCCAACTCCGACCGGGACCACAACAAAGTGGCGTTCGCTGGATTGGCGACGGACCCGCAAGCCAAAAACTTCAGCGCGAGATCGCGGCACTTCGTGGCGAAACCGCACCCGTGCTCATCGAAGGCCCATCGGGATCCGGCAAAGAAGTCGTCGCGCAACTGCTGCACGCTCAGGAGCGACGCCAAGATCCTACGCGCCCTTGGGTGGCCGTGAATCTTGGCGCCCTTCCTGACAGCGTCTTTGAATCCGAATTTTTTGGACACATCAAAGGCGCATTCACGGGTGCGGATCGCGACAAAGTTGGTCTTGCGGAGAGCGCACAGGGCGGCGATCTGTTTCTCGACGAAGTCGAAGCCCTGCCCGCCACTCAGCAAGCCAAACTCTTACGCTTTCTTGAAAGCGGTGAAGTTCGACGCGTCGGCAGCGCGCAGAGCGTGAAAGTCAGCGCTCGCATCATCGCCGCGACCAATCGAAGTCTCGAAGAAATGGTTCGGCAGGGCGAGTTCCGCGAGGACTTGTACTTCCGACTCTCCGGTCATCGACTGCGACTTCCACAACTCACACAGCGACTCGAAGACTTGCCCGCACTGGCCGAGCACTTCCTCAGTCTGGAGCGCCCTCGCTACAACAAAAGTTTCGCGGCTGATGCTCTTGAGGCGCTCACACGACACAATTGGCCCGGCCACACTCGAGAGCTTCGCCGAATCTGCGAGCAATTGGCCCTCATTTCACCCTTGCCTCTGATTCGCGCTGAAGATGTCGCCATGGTGCTGCCGCAAACTCGCGCGCGCTCTCACGCCGATCCGGCAACTCAAGCTGCGCCCGACCTGAGTCTGGGCCTCACGGCCCTGCTTGAGCGCGTCGAGGCGCAAGCTATTCGCTCGGCCCTGGCGCAAACTCAAGATGTCGACAAGGCCGCCGAACTTCTTGGAATTTCTCGTTCGAGCATCTACAAGAAGATGAAAGATTATTCCATCGGAGCACCATGATGAACTTCTTCGACTCTTCACTGCTGAGCGAGCCGGTCTACTTGCAGACCTTCGGCATCGTCATGGGCATGCTCATCATTCTCAGCGTGTTTTTCTTTTTCATTCGCCACCACGGCCCATTCACGCAAGCCGGCTTCGCTTCGCTGATCAGCTGGTGCATTGCCACCCCGTTTTTGTTCATCGCCAATTCGTTGCCGCGCCCTTGGTCACTGATTGCGCTATCCATCATCGCGATCTTCGGCTCAAAGATTTTCTTCCAACTCATGGGAATGTATCATCGCTCAAACTTCGTCTGGGCGACCTACCTCGGCATCTTCGCTCTCGCGGCCTCCATTCACTATGGCATTCGCGAACTTTACAATCTCGCGCCGATGGCCTTTTTCGGCGCGGTTTGCCTCATTCCCATTTTGCGCAATTCTCACAAGCAGATGATCCAGTATCTCGCTCTCACACTGATGTGCTTTTTATTTCTCGGTTGGAGCTTCATGCATCTGGGCTGGATCTGGCGGCTTGAGCGCGGCGCCTACATGGTGATCTACATCACCATCCTCACAGAAACCTTCGACAACATCTCCATGGCGGTTTCGCAATTCATCACCTCGCGCACCAACTACGTACCCACCAAGATGTTCTCCCGCATCACGCCGCGAAGAAGCTGGGAAGGCTTCGGCGTCGCGGCTCTACTCACCTTAGTGATCGCCTTCAGCTTTCGACATTTGCTTCCCGAGCGATCGGAGACTTTTTGGATCGCCTCAGGCCTCGTCGCCATTCTCGGCGGAAGTCTCGGCGATCTCGTGTTGTCCGTGATTCGTCGCGATCTCGGCATCAAAGACGTCGGCGTTTTCATCATCGGTCGCGGGGATCTGCTCTCGGTGATGGATCGTCTGATTTTTGTCGCGCCCATTTTCTACTACGTGATGTGGTATCTTGAGACCTCGAGCTTGCCCCTCGGAGCCCTGCCGGGATCGCCATGAAAAACTGGGACTACGAAAACGAGCAATGGACGCGCCTGCCGAGTTACCTCAAACACTTGCCGCTCTTTACGCGGCAGTTTGACCTGACCTCAAAATTTTTCCGACTGCTCTGGTCCCTCATTCTCAAATACTGGTTCTTCAAATTTTACATCCGGCTCAAAGTCGTCGGCGACTTTCACGAAATCCACAAAAACTACCCCAAGCTCCTGGTGATCGCGAACCACGCCTCTCACCTCGACGCCGTCTCCATCGCCGCCGCCATACCCTTTCGCTATTGGGGCGATCTGTTCATCGCGGCAGCCAAAGACTATTTCTTCACCAATCCCCTCTTCACCTTCTTCTCCAAACATTGCCTGGGCGCCATCCCAATCGATCGCAAAGACAAAAAGGGCGAGGCCGTGCAACTCTGCCTGACCTTATTGTCCAAACTCGAGGCGATCTGGCTGATCATCTTTCCGGAAGGCACGCGCTCACCCGATGGCTTCATCGGCCAATTCAAGCGCGGCGTGAGCCTCTTTAGCGAACGCACGACAACACCGCTGCTGTTTCTTTATCTGGAAGGAAATGCCGATCTTTGGCCCAAAGGACGTATCTTCGCCGTGCCCGGCAAACTCACCCTGCACGTCGGGCCCGTGTGTCCACCTGGCAACATCGAACTGATTTACGAGCGCTATCGCGATTGGGTGATGAGCATCAACCCGAACGCCTTCCGCGAAGATCTCATCAGCTCAGACGATAGCGCTGCGAAACCTTGAAGTCGTCGCGATCCGCAGTGATCTGCGCGCAATCCATATAGGGATCGTGCTCAAAGTACAAAAACGCCGATTCGCTCACGGCCTGCGCCAACAATCTTCGCTTCTCTTCGATCAGATCAAGCGGACGCAAATCATAACCCATGACCCAGGCCAATCGCACATGCGTCGAAGTTGGGATCACATCTCCGCAATAGTAAAGCACTTGTCCGCCGCCTTCGATGCGCACCACTTGCTGCCCCGAAGTGTGTCCGTCAGAGACCCACACACTCAATCCCGGCAAAAGATTCTTCACTTCGCCATCCAACAAATTCAACACGCCCGCTTCACGCAACGGCTCAAAGTTCGCCGCGAAGTAACTGGCGCGCTCGCGCACATTCGGCGCACTCGCCGTCTCTAAATTTCGCCTTTGGACATGATAAGTCGCGCGCGGCAGTGTCGGCACAAGCCGTTGCCCATCCCACTTCGTCGCGCCTCCAGCATGATCAAAATGCAAATGCGTCAGCACGACATCGGTGATTTGGTCGGCCTTGAAACCCACGCGCTCCAAGGCTCGCTCCAAACCCGATTTTCCCGCCTCGATCGCGTACATCTCCGCGAACTTCGGGCCCAACTTTGGTCCGTACTTCTCGACAAAATCGCCACCCACTCCGCAATCAACCAAAACGCGCCGACCGAGTGTCTCATTCAGAAGCAAAAGCGCCCGCGCTTCCATCGCAATTCGATTTTCCGCATCGGGAGGATTCGTCTTTTGCCACAGCACTTTGGGGACAGTTCCAAACATCGCGCCGCCATCCAAACCGAATATGCCGGTCGGCAAAGCCAGCACGCGCCAATCACCCATGCGCAGATCTCGCAATTCGCGCAACTCACTCGACCATGGATTGTTTTGCGGATTCGAAAGCTCTTCGAACTTCGACATCGATCCTCCAGCGAACTCGACTCAAGTCTCGTGAAACACTTTCGCGTATCGTCCGATAGTTCAACAAGAGAAAGATCGAGTTCACCACGGTTTCGGAGAACTCGCGATCCCGGCACGGAGCGCCACGCCTGCGGAGGCCTCATGTTCGTGCCGAGTCTGTTTGCGAAATTCATTTCCTCATACGCCCATGTGCCCCGCGCACTCATTGCACCTGTGCTTTTCGCACTGAGTTTGTCGGCATGTAATCAACCCGCATTTGTCGGCCGCAATTTGGAGGAGGAGAATCGCCGCCTCACGCAGCCTACTCCGGCTCCAACTCCTCCGGTCCCACTTCCAACCCCAAGTGAGCCGCCACCGACTGCAACGCCTGAGCCCACTCCTCTGCCTCGCGATCCCGACATGGAGCCCACACCCACGCCGGTGCCCACGCCCGTGCCGACACCTGTCCCCACACCCACGCCCGTGCCGACGCCGGTGCCGACACCTGTCCCCACGCCTGTACCGACTCCTGTACCGACTCCCGTACCAACACCTGCACCAACTCCAGTCCCCACGCCCGTGCCGACTCCCGTACCAACACCTGCGCCCACACCCGATCGCCGCGTGACCGAATCCTTCGCGCAAGACTCCAATGCGGGCAAAGTCGACATTCTCGTCATCACCGACAACTCGGCCTCGATGGATCAAGAGCAACGCAAAATGGGCGAGCGCTTTGATAGCTTCATCTCGGCGATCAGTGATCTCGATTGGCAAATCGGTATCACCACAACAGATTTGAGCGGCGCACGCTCGCCGTTTTCAACCAACGGCCAACTGCTCACGCTGACCGGCTCGCAAGCGAAGATCCTCACGCCGCAGTTTGCGAATGCGGACACACTCTTCCGCAAAACCGTGCAGCGCGAAGAGACCATCGACTGCTACAACAAACCTAAGGGCTGCCCCACAGCGGATGAAGAACCGCTGCGCGCTTCGATGCTCGCGATGGATCAGCGCTTCACCGCAAACGTCGGCTTCTTCCGCGACGGCGTCGACTTCGTGCTCGTCGTCCTCAGTGACGAAGATGAACTCTCCGACGGCAAGAATCCCAACGCCACACGACCGCAAGACGTCGTGAATCGCTTCAAAGCCTACTTCTCCGACACCAAGCGCTTCATGGCCCACGGGATCATCGTGCTCCCAAATGACAATCGCTGCCGCGCCGATCAGCGCCGCCAAAGTCGCAGCGGGCTTGCCGGCGACTACGGTCTCGCCGTCGATGCGCTCGCCAAACTCACCGGCGGTCGCACCTACTCAATCTGCGCCAGCGACTACGGCAAAAACCTCGCATCCATCTCGCAAGATGTTCGCAAACTCGTCTCGAGTTTCGAACTGGGTGCCGAGCCCCAACCCGGCAGTGTGCAAGTGTTCGTGACTCCCAATGTCCCGCTCTCATGGAGGATCGAGGGCAAGCTCCTGATCTTCAACTCGCCACCACCGGCCGGCGCGCGAGTCGAAGTCCGCTACATTCCAAAATGAAGTTCACTTGAGTCCTCCGTTAAAACCCAAGTGAAAACCCAGGGGGGCGGTGAAACATCACCGCCTCTTTTTTTGCCCGAGGCCACCGGCCCTCCACCCCATCTCTTCCCAAATCCTCAAACTTCAGCTAGCGTCAGAGCCAACGGTCCCGTAGCTCAGCTGGATAGAGCATCTGCCTTCTAAGCAGAGGGTCGCACGTTCGAGTCGTGCCGGGATCGCCAAATCAACAATTCAGGATCTCCTCACACAACTCACCCTCCCCAACTACCTGACGCACCGTTTTCTCGGCGCCGCGATTTCCAAGATCTGCCCGCACCCTTGATTGACCCGTTCTCCGCAAGCGAGGAGCCTTGAGGCATGAAACTCGCCATCCCTCTCCTCCTCCCGATGACCGGACTCGTCGTTTATTTTGCAAGCGGCATGTTCAAAGAGCGCCTCGAAGTCTCCGCAACAAGTGGCCAAGCCCCACTCATCGTCAGAATTATCGGGCCCGAGCGAATCGCCAAAAAGTCGTCACTCTCATATTCAAAGTGGGTGGGTTGCGAGTTCAACGTCGACTGGGGCGATCAAAGCATCGCCGAACCCACAATCGGCGAAAGCTGTGAGCCACGCCTCGAGCATATTTACCAAGCTCCAGGAAGTTACAAAATTAAAGCGTCGACCTTCTATGCCGAACCCGACGACAGCCACACCACAGATTGGAAGGGCGAGGCCACAGTCACTGTGAAGTGACAACTCACGCCTCACGACGCCTTCGGATATCTAACCACCGCTTGAGGTTCCAGCCTCAGCCCTGACCTCACACTCACCTTGTACATTTGCTTGCGCTCATCGATGGCCACCACTTCATCGCCCCGCACGATCAACGCCTTCAGGTGAATTTCTTGAACATCACCTTCAAGATCAAGTCTGTACTCCCGTTCATACAGACGAACTCGCCAAATTTCCCTGCTTCCATCTCGAAGTTCGGCCACAAGACTCATTGAATACTCACGACGTTGACCTAACTCGTGACGTTCAAACACATGTCGAATCCGCACCTCAGTCGTATAAACGACCGAAAGTTGCGCTGGAGCCGCTCGCTTCGCAGAAACTCGTTGAGCCATACCGATCCCTCCAAGCAGCACCAGACCAATTAACAGAATCCTTCGATTAGACTTCGCCAAAAGCCTCACCAACATCGCCCCCCTTAAGCCATTCACTCCACTTCGCCGATCCCTAAAAGTCGCCGCAAACAGCGCGGGCACAAACAGTCGCGCGCATCAGCCTGCAACTGCAACGCACGCTCACGCCCACCCTCACGCGCACCCTCACGCGCACCCTCACCCAAATCTAAACCCACATCCGCACCCGCGGACTCACCACCCTGGTCTTCAATCCCTCGCTTCAGCGCTTTACCCAGAAGAGGTAAGCTCATGCACCAGCAAGCCTCGTCAGCATTTGCTCCGCACTCAAACTCACGACCACAATTTTCGCAGCTCAGTTTTCGCCGCACTCAAGACCTCGCACGACACGCCTCACTCCGCGCGCCCCAACTCCGCGCGCCCTAATTTCCAAACCTCTGCGCCAATGTGATCGCCACATAGGGACCTCGCGGCCGCCCCAACAGCGAGCGCTCCTTAAAGTGACTGTCCAACACACGCATCGAAGACCAGTGCGTCGCCCCGAGCGTCGCCGTGATCCATGTTCCACCGCCGATGTGCCGCCGATAAAATCCATTCGCGATCAATCTCTGCATCGCGAGATAAGACGCCCCCAACTCACGCAACTCACCCCACTCTTCACCAATATGATAAGTTGCGCCTTCATACTGAAGCTGCGCACCGACCCGCCAAGTTTCGGGCATCGATGTGTAGGCATAAATGATCGCCGGAAACCCAAGCCGCAAAAAGTGCGTTCGCGCTTTCGTCTCCCACTCCAAACCTAAACCCGGCACCACAGGAATTCCCGCCGATGCATCCAACACGCCAATGCCCCACGACCAGCGCCACTCACCGCTTTCACCAAGCGGATGCGTGAAATTCAAAAATCCCGTCGCGAATCGAGCCTCACGCCGAAATTGCAAACTCCGACTGAGACTTCGCTCCGCAATCGTCACCAGCGCCGAACTCGACCAGCGATCACTCCATTTGTGACGAAAGATCCCCGTCCATGACGTATTCGTCGGCGTCACGCGCGAAGTCGTCACCAAGGGGCGCGAGCCCACTTCGCCCGTCAGATCCACAAGTGGCCGCCGATGCGTCAGCACATTTGTCCAACTCGAATCACCCAGCCGAATCGGCGGAGCGCCAATCACCGCATCAACACTCGAGTTGCCTTCCACATCATAACGCTGAAACTGCAAGGTCAGCGGATCATTGAACTGAGCACCAGCCTGCGGAGTGGCTCCAAGGATCAAACCCAGCAATAGCAGTAGCCGCAAAAACCCAACTCCTCCACGCACGGATGTCTCCCTCAACACACAAACTGACCCAAAAAACAAAAGGGCCGCCTCATGGCGAGCCCTCTGGTCTCAAACAAAAACTTCCCACAACCGAGCACAAACCGAAATCTCACACGCTCCCGCGCCATCTAAAAGCGCAAGCTCACTCTTCGCCGTCGTGACGAAGTTCGACTTCACCCGTGCAAGACATCGCCGCATACAGCCAGCATTCAGCAGCCGGCGCGCAATACCAATTCAAAAATGAAGTCGACGTGAAGTTCTGCGCAGTGGCCTGCCACTGCAAAGTTTCAGCGGCGGCCTCAACGTCGGCTCGCTGCACACAGACTTCGTCGTCCCACACAGTTTCATGTTCAGCTTGGCAAACACCAATGCCCCACTGTTCATCCACCTGACGAAGCAGATCATCAATATGACCTTTGAACGTGGCCCGCGCATCCGGCTCCGACATACACGGCGTGCTCTCACCCGCTTGACCGCGGCCACTGAGCGCCACACTCACAGCCAAAACAGCGACGCTCGCCAAAATCCACACGCGTGCGCCCCAAATCGACTTTGCCATTTAGCCCTCCCGGCGAATCCACGAACCAACCCACGAACCCACAAACTCACGAACGACGAAGTAGCTGCCTAACAATGCAGCTGCATGAATTCAAGCCAGACGCCGCGCAAAATCCCCGATCTCAAATTGGTTCGCTATAAGTTCGACAAAAGCATCGAAATTGCCGCCCTCGCCCCAAGAGGGGTGTTTCAAAATCCACCCGAAATTGTGAATTCCCAAGACACTGCCTCCAGGACTTCCGTCCAGCAGCCGAAAAGTTCTTCAAGAACACAAAGATTCCCGCACGGAACGTGAACACTTCGCGGCGAATCGAATCAGGCAGCGACGAGAACCGTCGTAAGGGGATTCAGCGAATGACTCAAATTGAGAATTTCAACCTCGCTGAAATGAGTTCGAATTCCTCGCTTCTCATCTTCGCGGCGCTGTCGTTGCTGATGATGAGCATGTTGGCACTCGATCTCTTTGCCGCCTCAGCGCGCGAGCGTGGCGCCAAGTCCTGGGTGATCGCCGCCAATCTCGCAGTCCCCCTCCTGCTTGGCATTACGCTCATGTCCGCAACCTTCGCGCGCGGTCCCATCACCTCAAAACTCGACTTGTACAAATCCGGCGCGAACTACGCGCCCGCCGTCACACAAAGCGAACGCCAAAGAATCGTCACCACCGCCGCCGTCGAATCGCGGCGCATGCACGCCGTCGCCGCAGGCATCGCTGTCGCAGGTTTTGGCATCGCACTCACTTGGGGCTTGAGCCTGTTCGCCTTCTTGTCGATCGCCGCCAGCATTTTGCTTCTCACCGAACTCAGCTTCGTGTTGGCCGAGCCCGCAGGTCTCAGATTCGGTTCACTCGAATGGCTGGTCGGCCTTGGCCTCGCGGCCACCTGGGTGACCTTTCATGCCAAATCGCGCGAACGTGATCGAAGCCTCCCCATCGCATGGTCCATCGGCTGCATCTCTCTGATTTGGCTCGCCATCGCACGCGCCACTTCGCAAACTCTCGACCACGCAACCGGCATCGATCTGCAAAACGCCCATGAAGCTCTGCTGGCGCTCTCTGCCGTTCTGGGACTTTTCTTCGCGCGCCTCGCACTCAAAATCGAATATGGCGTCGGCCCTCGATGGGAAGCCGCCTACCTGCACAGCTTCACCGGCGTCGGAGTCGCCGCGATGACGGCCTTCGCACTTTTCCTCGCACCCCAAGGCTTAGATCGCCTCGAGTTCCTCGCGCAAATCGAGCGAACTCACGTGAAAGTGCAAAGCCTCATCCAACACCACCTCGGCGAGCGCCAACCCGCCGCCGAACACATCCAACTGCCCGCGCAGATTTGGCTCGACGTCGCTCGCGAATACAAACTCGTCGCTCAGTTCGCTGATCGCGGCAAAGCCTCAGGCCGCCACATCGACGAGACCACACGCCAGCACCAAGCGCGCATCGAGGCCCTCGCTCACCACGCCGAAATCCTCGCCCTCATCGAAGAGTCCAAATTGCAACTCACTCAAGTGGACGAGCAACTCAATCGCGACCCCAAACTCGCCGCAATCTTGCTGCAAAAATTTTGGACGCGCACCTACCCCACTCTCGAATCACACATTGAGCAGGCCCGCCCCAACTCCGACCCCAACTCCATCTCCGATTCCGACCCCAACTCCGACCCCAACTCCGGCTCCGACGACACACTCACAGCCGAAATCCCACTCCACCCAGCCGCGTTCAACAGCGTGCACATGGCGCTGCAAAGCGATTTCGCCGCCATCACCGCCGCCGCCATCGAACTTGAAGTGCGGCGCACAGATCTGTGGCTCGCTTGGGTGAATCGTCTCGCACCTGATCGCCGCGCTTCGATGGCCGTGGCCGCGCAAGATTATGCGCGCCGACTCAAAGGCCTTCGCCAACATATGGCCAACACCGGCCTCGACGACGATCCTCGCCTCGCGAGCCTCGACTCCAGCCTCGAACAAGTTCGCAACATGAACGCCGATCGCGCTCCCTCTTTTACGGACTTGCTCCCCACCACCAGCAGCACGAAGTCGCGCACCAAGCCCACACGCCACTCTTCCTTCAACAACGCGTCTAAAAAATCGTCGGCCCCTCAGCGCGAGCCCGCGGGCACTCAAACCCGTCGCTCCCGCTCTAAAGGTCCACGCTAATCTCCGCGCGTCTGCAACTCATCAACGCTTGCCACACCCACGTGTTTCGCGAAATCCTACTCGGCATGAACGCGCCGAACACCGACACCATCTTTAGCAAAATCATTCGCAAAGAAATCCCTGCCCGCATCGCCTTTGAAGACGAGCACTGCCTCGCCTTCCACGACATCTCACCGCAGGCTCCGGTTCACGTTCTGCTGATTCCCAAACGCCCCATCCGCTCGATGGCCGAGATCACCGCCTCAGACTCCGCGCTGCTCGGTCACATGATGAGTGTCATTCCAAAACTCGCCGAGCAACTCGGCATCAAAGAAACGGGCTTTCGCGTCGTCGCCAACACCAACAGCGATGGCGGACAAACCGTCTATCATTTGCATTTTCATATTCTCGGCGGCCGCACACTCGGCTGGCCACCCGGCTAAGGCACAACGATCCGACGGCAAGCCACAGGCAACCCCAATCAGGGCGCCAATCGCGAACTCACCCAACCGCCACCCTGGCGCACAAACAACACGCGCTCATGCAAGCGATGCGGGCGCTCTTCCCAAAACTCCACACGATGCGGGCGCAAACGCCAGCCACCCCAGAATGGCGGACAAGGCACAGGACCCGTCGCGCCAAACTTCGCTTCGATCTCTTTCACTTTCGCCAATAAATCTTCGCGACTTGCAACTTCGCGACTCTGCGGCGACGACCACGCCCCCAAGCGCGACTCTCGAGGCCGCGTTTGAAAGTAAGTCTCATTCTCCTCAGGCGTCAGCTTCTGCACGACACCTTCAACGCGAACTTGCCGTCGCATCGCCACCCAATGAAAACACAGCGCGGCCCGCGGCTCATTCAACAAGTGCTGAGATTTTCGCGACTCATAATTGGTGTAAAACTCCAAGCCGGCCTCACCCGGACCACCGCCGCCCGAGCCAATACCTTTGAGCAACACGATTCGCGAACTCGGCTGCCCTTCGGCATCCACGGTCGCCAAATTCATCGCCGTCGGCTCCGGCAGCCCCGCCTGAACAGCTTCGTTCAACCAAACTTGCAAAGCCACCAAGGGCTCGGCACCCAAATTCAATTCACCTTCGCGCAGCTTCATCATGTCTTCCCACTTACGCAGCACAACTCGCACCGTCAACGCGAAAGGCACCTGCCACTTCTTCACTACGGCGATCCAACAAATATTGACCCCCGCTGCAGCTGCGAACAGGATGAAGTGACATGATGTCTCAAAGCTCCACCACCTCTCCGCATCACTCCCCTTCCTCCGGCTCGGCCGAGCTCACCAACTTGGTCCGCGATCTCCAAGATGTCGCTTGGCAAGCGCGCCTGTTCCGCGGCGCTCAACTCGAAGACACTTTACTCAACGAGGTGCTCGCGCCCTTACCTCGCGTGCGCCCGCCTCGCCTCGCCATCGGCATCGGCGATGACGCCGCCGTCATCATCCCCTCGGGTCGCCCTGTCGTGCTCGCCTCGGACTTGAGCGTTGAACATCGCCACTTCGAACTTCATCTCTCGCCCGCCGAAGACATCGGCTACAAAGCCCTCGCCCGCCCCATGAGCGACATCGTCGCCATGGGCGCAATCAACGTCGCCGTCACCATCTCCGTCGCCGTCCCCGAAGCATGGCCCTACGATCAATGCCAAAACTTCCTGCGCGACTTCTTCCGTGGCGCCCACAACCTCGCGCGCATGGAAAACGTCGACATCGCTGGCGGCGACCTCACACGCACCCGAGGTCCACTCTGCATCGACGTCACCGCCTTCGGCGAACTGCCCGCGCAAGGCTCGCCCTGGCTGCGCAGCCAAGCGCAAGTCGGCGACCTCATCTTCGCAAGCGGATCTCTGGGCCGAGGTCTACGCGGCCTGCACCTGCTCGAACAACTGCATCGCGAACAACCCGAGCAAGCCCCTCACTTCAATCTTTCACATCTCAAGCCCGAGCACCAAAACGCCATCCAACATTATCGCCGACCACATCCCCGCACAGATCTCCAGCGCGCCATGTCCGCCTCGAACATCACGCCGCGTGCGTGCATGGACATCAGCGATGGCATTCTTCGCGATCTACACCGAATGGCCCTCGCCTCTGGCGTGCAGATCACCGTCGATGCCTCCATGATCCACCGCCATCCCGCCGTCGCCGATCTCAGCGAAAAAGAGATCTTCCGCTACAAGCAAGCTGGCGACGAATACGAACTGCTCTTCGCCATCGCACCTGATCAGGCGCAAGAGCACATCGCACAACTCAAAGAATGGCATGTACGCCCCATCGGCGTCGTGACGGACTCTCGCGAAGTCGGCCTTCGAGTCCACCGGCCAGGTGGCCGCATCGAAGAAGGACATGACGCATTTGAAGATCTCGAAAGTCTCAAGGCTCAGTGGCAGCGCCGAATCTCGGACGCGGCCTCCACCTCGACATGGCTTCGCCGGTTGCGACCTTTCTAATCCGGCGCACTCACTCAAGCCGCTCACAAAGCCCATGAAGACCCCGGCCACATCTTCGGCCCCAGGTGCTCACCGCAGCGTCAAAATTTAGTATGGAATAACAAAACTTCGCCCGAGGATTCCCGCACTTAGCCCACCTCGAGCCCACCCGCACAACCACGCAACGAGCCCAGCTTAATGGAGGACCGGATTCCCATCCTCATCCTCCGCCGGCCCCTCGCTCCCATCCGGGCCCGCATCTCCCGCCGCGCGCACGTCGAGGATCTGCAGATCAATATCCAGCGCCAATCCGGCCAGCGGATGATTGCCATCCACGACCGCCACGCCGTCTTCAGGCCTCACTTCAATCACCCGCACCGTGATCTCTTCGCCCTCCGGCCCGCGCGTCGAAAACTGCATGCCGACCTGCACGTCCGTGCCCGCAGAAGTGTTGGCGAATTGCTCCAGCTGCACCTCGGCCACCAACTCATTATCGAATTCACCATAAGCTTGCGCGGGATCCACGCCGATCGAAGCTTGAAAGCCCGGCGTCTTTCCCAAAATCACAGCTTCAATCGCTGGCAAGGTCTGACCTTGGCCAAACACAAACTCAAAGGGATACTCCGGTGTGCGCTCTTCAAGCAGCGCGACCTCACCACTCGAAGATCGCGTCATCAATTTGTAGCTGAGGGTGACCACACACCCTTCTTCCACTCGCATCGAATTTTCCCTTCACGCCACGCCAATTGCGCCGCCGCCAACTCGCCCAAGTATTTCTCACGAGGCCACAAGACTCCACCAAAACTCTCGACCACGGGAGTCACCATCTGCACATCCATGAAGGCGCAACCGGCCTCACGCAACTTCAACAGCAAAGCCCAAAGCGCCAGCTTCCCCGCATCGCGCTCGCGATGAAACATGCTCTCACCGCTGAACACGCCATGCACCCACACTCCATAAACTCCGCCAATCAACTGCGGCCCACGCCATGCCTCCACAGAATGCGCGGCCCCCATTTCATGCAAGCGCACATAGGCCGGTAACATCGGCGGCAAGATCCAAGTGCCGGCCTGACCCGGCCGCTGAGCATCCCGACAAGACTCCATGACCTCGCGAAAAGCCGAATTCACGCGAATCTCAACCTCGCCACCCAACACCGCTCGCCGCCACGTGCGCAAAAAACGCTCTGGCGCACGCAACTCACCTCGTAAATTGATAATTCCTCGCTCCGCCGGAGAAAACCAAAGTAAAGGGTAGCCTTCCTGAGGCCACGGAAAGATGCCGTGCGCGTAGGCGTCGAGCAATGTCTCCACCTGCAAATCGCCGCCTACGGCCACAACACCCTCGGCGGTGGTTTCGCGCGGATCAGGAAATCGCGATACACGCATCGCACACCCCACACGCTTCGCGACCACTTTCACCAAACTCGCGCGCCACCGATATCCATCGGCACTCACGAGGCGCCTCCGCCATATAGCTCTCCAACATCAGCAGTTTCCGCTCCCGCCGAGCCCTCGCTTCGCGATCCCGCGCCTCATCCAAAAATTCCGGCGGAATCTCGCCGACAATGCGCCAATCCCGAGGCCGCAGGCCCTCAAGAACTCCCCAACGCTCCAGCAGCGCCACCGAAGTCTCCACGCGAAAATCGCGACGATTATAAAAGTTCATTTGCGAGCGCAGAAAATCATAGCCCTCTTGGCGCGCGCGCAGCTCATGACGCTCAATCAGCCGATGCACACCCGCCACGAAGGCGGGCTCAGGCGTCGCCCACTTCAAAAAATCTCGCTGTATGCTCACATCATCGCCGTCAAACAGCGCCACCACATCCGCCGCCTCGCCGTCTCGACCCGCGCGACCAATTTCTTGATAGTAAGCTTCCATGGAGCCCGGCATTTCCGCATGCATCACCAAACGCACATCGGGCTTATCGATTCCCAAACCAAACGCCGGCGTCGCCAACATCACCTCGGCGTCGCCCGCCAAAAACCTCTCCAGCGACCGGCGCCGCACGCGATCTGGCAACTGACCATGATACATCAACACTTCACCGAAGCGCGCCGCCTCGTTGGCAAACTTCTCCAAACTCTGCACCAAAGCAAAATACACGATCGAGGCCCCTGGCCTCGCATGCCGGTGAAACACAAAGCGACGTAGCTTCTCATCCACGCCGTGCACACCGTGCACGGAGATCGCCAGATTTCCGCGCCACACACTCGCGACAGCTCGTTCGGCCCCCGCCATCCCGAGCTGCTGCAAAATATCATCTTGCGTGTCTCGCGTTGCCGTCGCGGTCAGCGCCACGCACTGGGGCCGCCCGAGTCGCGTGCGAATTTCCCCGAGCCTCGAGTAATCCAATCGGAAGTCATGGCCCCAAGTCGAAATACAGTGCGCCTCATCGATCGCCAGCAATCGCACGCCACCCGCCGCACGTAAGGCCGCTTCGAACTCGGGCTGACGAAACCTCTCGGGCGTCGCCAACAAAAGTTCCACGTCGCCCTTGGCAACGTCCGCCAAAACCCGCTCGCGCTCCGCTCGTGCTAAAGATGAATTGATCACTTCGGCCTTTAAACCCGCGCGACGCGCCGCGGCCAACTGGTCCTGCATCAGCGCAATGAGCGGCGAAACCACCAAAGTCAGCCCGCCGGCTCTCCCGGCCCTCACCACCCGCGCGGCCACCTGGTAGATCAAGCTCTTGCCCGAACCTGTCGGCATCACCACCAAGACGTCGCGACCTGCGGCCATAGCCCGAAGCGCGATCTCCTGCTCGCCCCGCCAGGCCGCAAAGCCAAACAGCTGCGCGCGGACTTCCGCGGCCCGTTCCATCCACGCCTCGGGTGATTCAATGGGCAGTGACATGTTCTCATTTCATCCCCCGAGCAAGGTTTAAGCAATCGCTGAGCGGAGGCTGGACGCGGGTTCGGGGAGGTGTTACAGAATTTGGCTCATTCGGAACATCAAGACAGAATTCCGAGGCCACATCGCCCGGGGCAACGCTTTTTTGCCTGCGGGGCGCGACGAGAGGAGATTCATGGCCAACCAACAGTGGGTACTCGAAAAGGTCCGAAACTTCGGTATTTCGGCGCACATCGACTCAGGAAAAACGACGCTTTCAGAGCGCATCCTCTTTTACACCGGCCGCATCCACGCGATTCACGAAGTCCGCGGTAAGGACGGCGTCGGCGCCACCATGGACTCCATGGATCTCGAGCGCGAAAAGGGTATCACCATCCAGTCGGCCGCGACCTACGGCTCTTGGAAAGATATCACCTTCAACCTCATCGATACTCCCGGGCACGTCGACTTCACCATCGAGGTGGAGCGAAGCTTGCGAGTTCTCGATGGCGCCATCCTCGTTCTCTGCGGTGTCGCGGGCGTGCAGTCGCAGTCGATCACCGTTGACCGTCAGATGAAGCGCTACAGCGTTCCGCGCATCGCCTTCATCAACAAACTCGATCGCTCGGGCGCCAACCCCTTCCGCGTTTGCGAGGGATTGCGCGACAAGTTGCGCTTGAATGCCGTGATGATCCAGTTGCCCATCGGCTTGGAAGAAAAGCACGCAGGTGTTGTGGACCTCGTGACAATGAAGGCCTACTACAACGAAGGCGCCAACGGCGAAAACGTCATTGAGAAAGACATTCCCGCCGACATGCTCGAGCAAGCTAAAGAGTACCGCCAAGAGTTGATCGCGAAACTCGCCGACGTCGACGACGGCATTGGCGAAAAGTTCTTGATGGAAGAAGAGCCAACCAACGACGAAATCGTCGCCGCGATCCGCAAAGCAACGATTGCACTCAAATTCGTGCCCGTCTGCTGTGGCTCGGCCTTCAAAAACCGCGGCGTGCAGAAACTGCTCGACGCCGTCGCCGCCTATTTGCCGAACCCGACCGAGAAGGAAAACACCGGTCTGGATCTCGACAAAGACGAAGAAAAGTTCACCATCAAAGTCGACCCGAAGGCGCCGCTCATCGCTTACGCGTTCAAACTTGACGACGGCCGCTACGGTCAGCTCACCTACATGCGAGTTTACCAAGGCACGATGAAAAAGGGCGACTTCATCGTCAACTCGGCCAACCAACGCAAAGTGAAAGTGCCGCGCATGGTGCGCATGCATGCTTCGGACATGGTCGATATCGAAGAAGCATCGGCAGGCGATATCGTGGCTCTCTTCGGCGTGGATTGCTCGTCAGGCGACACCTTCACCGACGGCAACCTCAACGTGGCGATGAGCTCGATGTTCGTACCCGACGCGGTGATCTCGCTGGCGGTTGCGCCGAAATCCAAGGAAGCGGCCAACAACTTCTCCAAAGCCTTGCAGAAGTTCCGCAAAGAAGACCCGACCTTCCGCGTGCATCGCGATGAAGAGTCGAACGAAACCATCATTTCCGGTATGGGCGAACTTCACCTCGAAATTTACATCGAGCGTATGAAGCGCGAGTTCAACTGCGAAGTGATCGCCGGTAAACCGCAAGTCGCGTATCGCGAAACCATTGGTGCCGCGACCGACTTCGATTACACGCACAAAAAGCAAACCGGTGGTTCGGGTCAGTACGCGAAAGTCGTCGGCACGATCGAGCCTCTTCAAGTCGAAGAAGGCAAAGATCCGAAGACTTACGAATTCGTCGACGAAGTCGTCGGCGGCCGCATCCCGCGCGAATTCATTCCTGCGGTGGATGAAGGCTTCCAAGAGCAGATGGCCAAAGGCCCGTTGATCGGCTTCCCGATCGTCGGCATGAAGGTCACGCTCAAAGACGGTCAATACCATGACGTCGACTCTTCGTACCTCGCGTTCAAAATCGCTTCGATGGCCGCACTTCGCGAAGTCTACATGAAGGCTCAGCCCGTTGCGCTCGAACCGATCATGAAGCTCGAAACGACAGCACCCGAAGAATATCAGGGCGCGGTCATGGGCGGCATCAACCAACGTCGCGGTATCATCCAAGGTACACAGACCATCGAAGGCAACGTCACCATCACAGCGGAAGTGCCGCTGACGGAGATGTTCGGCTACTCGACGGATCTGCGTTCTTCGACGCAAGGTAAGGGCGAGTTCACAATGGAATTCGCGCGTTACGCTCCGGTCCCCCGCAACATCCAAGAAGAACTTCACAAAAAGTACTTGGAAAAGCGCGCGGCCGAGTCCAAAGGCTGAGGCTTTCAATCAGGCTCTCGAAACGAAAAAGCCCCGAGGAAACTCGGGGCTTTTTTTTGCTCATTCCTACCGCGACTTTCCGATCGACTTTCAGGTCGACCTTCAGGCCACTCTTCAACCAAACACTATTCGAGCTGCAAGTCTTCGCTGTCTCGAGGCCAAATCAAGTATCCCGACACCGCATCACCCACGCGCAAGCCTTCACACTTCGCGACGCGAATTGACCTCGCCAATGCTTCATCCAGATCCAAGGGGCAAATTTGCGACGAAACAAAGTCGTCGCCCCACTGAAAGTTCAGCGTCAGTCGCATCCGACACTCACCATCGGCCGCGATCTCCAGACTCTTCACACGTCCGCGAAATTGGGCCTCGGGCTGCTCACAGGCTCCGGCCAATTCAATGGCGCCCAATTCAAAGGCGCCCAATTCAAAGGCGAAAAACGTTCCCATCACAACAAACAACTTTGACCACACGGCATTCAAGCGCATCAGCGACCTCCTGATGCCTGAGGGGTTAGCGAATTTCTCCGAGCCTCGTCACCTCTAAACTTCCAAGCCCAGAAAATGCCTCGACATATTGTCAATTTCACCCCGCATCGATCCGCTTCGCGGCGCAAAAGCCTTCCCCTTTGCACATACCAAAAGGTAAACCCTCGGCATGATTCTATCCGATGCGACCCTCAAATCTTGGCTCAAGTCCGGAAAACTGATTTGCGAACCGCTGACCGAAGAGAGCGTGCAACCCGCCTCCATCGATTGTCGGCTCGGCACGCACTTTCTGATGGTGGAAGACTTCAACATGAAGTCCATCGATATGGATTCCGAAGTGAAGTATCGCGAGTACGAAGGCGATACCATCACCATCCCTCCGCACTCCTTCTTGCTCGCCACAACCATGGAATGGGTCAAGCTTCCGGATGATCTCACCGCCTTCGTCGAAGGCCGCTCCTCAATCGGCCGCTTAGGCCTCTTCATCCAAAACGCGGGCTGGGTCGACCCAGGATTCGAAGGCAACATCACCTTGGAGCTTTACAACGCCAACTCCCTGCCCATCACCTTGAACGCCGGTCGCCGCATCTGCCAACTCGTCTTCTGTAAGATGGACCAAGTGGCGGACAAACCCTATCGCGGCAAATATCAAGGCCAGAGAAAATCCGTCGGCAGCCGCGTGTTCAAAGATTCCGAGGCGAAGTGAGCGCGGTCTTTCTCTATGTGACATTTCCGGATGCTCAACAGGCCGAGGCCCTTGGCCGCCGTGCCATCGAGCTGGGCCACGCCGCTTGCCTGAACCTCTTCCCCGCCCATCGCTCCATTTACAAGTGGCAAGGTCAGCTTGAGTCCACATCGGAACACGTCGGCCTTTTCAAGACCACAGCGGCCCACATCGATCAGCTCGAAGTTTTCATCCGCGCCTCGCATCCCTACGCCACGCCCTGCTTGGCTCGCTTCAATCCACAGGTGAACGCCGATTTCTTAGACTGGCTCGTCAACTCGACGTCCAAGCCCTAAGCACTCGCCGCCAACTCGCCCCGTCTTGCATCACGAAAAAGTGAGGACGGAAATCAGCACCCCAAATCTCCAAGGCTGCACGCAACAGTTGCTCGAGCGCCGCCTCGCGCACGGCCAACGAACTGCCTTGCAAGTCTTTCGGCACCCGAACACCAAAACAGTTCTCATCTCCCGCCGGTGGCAGGCGAAACCCAGGACGGATGCGAGCCCGCGACAGTCCACGCGCTTCGATTCGCTCGATGAATTTCTCAAGCCCTGAAGCGTGAAAACAAAACTGCGTGATCGCGTCCTTCGCTCCGACATCGAATTTTCGGAACAAGACGTCCACGTCGCGCTCCAAGGACTCGGCGAGCGGATGCTTTTCTGGATAAGCGGCGACGCTCAAGTGCGCGCGAGGAAATCTCTCGTGAATGCGACGAAGCCAACTCACTCCATCGCTAAGTGCGGGCTGCCGATCACCGCGGACCACCAAGGCGGATTGCAAAGAGACAGTATCCAGTCCAGCTTCGACTTCGCTTTGGGCAATCAAGTGCGGCACATGTGTGATGCCGCAACTTCGTTGTGCGGTCTGAATACTCTGCCACCACGCAGTCCAATCGCGATCCCCACCGTGATCGGGAACAAAAATCGCATCCGGTCGGCACGGCCACTCGCACCAAGTCTCGTCGAACTTCACCAATTCGCGAATTGTCAGCTCAACGCTGAATGGAAATGCAAAACCCGAATCGCTCGGACGCTGCGTGAATTTGAAATCTGCATGAGGCGCGAAGTTCACGAACTTGAGATGACACGATCGGCCCGCACAAACAAGACCGACGATCACGCTCACTTCAGCGCAAAAAGCCACGCGACCTGTGCCGGCCTCGAATGATCAAAAGAGCCAATGGACGAGAAGGGCCATGGCCGCCGTTAAGCTGACAAGGATCACAAACAGCTTCAGCGCTTCAAACGAGGTGGCATCCAAATCACTCGCTTCGCGACGCGGAGCTTCTCGGGTCGCCAAATGCCTTTGGTCACCGCGAGCTGAGGCTTCGCGCTGCGAACGCGGTTCCACCTCATCCGTCTGAGGCCGCGGCTGCGGCTCCTGGTCCAGTGACATTTCGCTCCTCATTTCTCGCGTGCAAGCAGGCCAAGCCCGAATTTCCCTGCGTAAAACCTCAGTTCGAGGCCACAGGGCTACCCAGTGACTCCTCCGCTTCGTCATGAGAGCATTCCATGTGCCAGCCTAAAGGGGTCAAAATGCCCAAGGACATGGCCAAATCCACAGTTGCCGCCATCTTCTCAATCGAGACTTCAGGAGGTTCAATCATGACCAAAAGCGAATTGGCCCAATCCGTGTTTCGCGTCAGCCACCGTACCGGGCACTTCAAACTTCGCAGCGGCCAAACCTCTTCGGAATACTTCGACAAATATCAATTCGAAAGCGACCCGCGCCTGCTTCGCTCCATCGCCGAACAACTTCGCCCCCTGCTTCCCAGCGATACCGAACTTCTCGGCGGACTCGAAATGGGCGGCATTCCCATCGCCACTGCGCTCTCTCTGCTCACAGGCATCCCCGTGGTGTTCGTTCGAAAAACTCCCAAAGACTATGGCACCTGCCGTTTCGCTGAAGGACCTGAGATCCGCGGTCGTCGCGTGACTCTCATCGAAGACGTCATCACGACGGGCGGACAAGTCGTGCTGTCGGCACGCGATCTTCGCAGTGATGGTGCGCTGATTTCGACAGTGCTGGGTGTGATTGATCGAAGCGAAGGGCGCACTGAGAAGCTCAAAGAAGCTGAACTGGAACTGCGCGCGCTGTTCACTATGGCAGAACTGAAAGCCGCCGGCGCACAGCCTTAATCAGAAGTAGTTTTGCACTTTGAAATTAGGGATTCACAGTGACCGTTGGCATCGTCGTGGTGACGCTCAACCCGTTGATGGTCGCCGTGAGCGTTGTCGCCGTTCCAGCCGACGAACCCGTCATCGAAGCCGTGTAGGTTCCGTCACCATTGTCGGTGACAGAGCCGAATGACACCGTCGATGTTCCACCCGTCGTACCGAAGACCACCACATCGCCACCGCTTGTGCGCAAGTTTCCTTGCGCGTCCCGAGCCTGAAGCATGACGGTCACCAACTCCGAAACGTTGATCACTGAACTTGAAACTGAAACCGTCGAGGTCACTTCGCTCACCGGTCCTGGAATCACCGTCAAAGTCGGCAAGCTTGATGAGATACTCATGCTGTTAAAGGTCGCCGATAAAGTGGTGATAGTTCCCGCCACTTGTCCAGAGATGGTCGCGGTGTACTCGCCGCCACCCTGATCCGTCACCGGACCGATATTCACCGTCGAAGTGCCACCGAAGTTCGAGAACACCACCGTGCCAGGGACAACATAGGGATCGCCTTGATTGTCGCGCGCAAAGAAGCTCACTGTCGCACTTGATCCGCTGGCCAGTGTCGAATTCGAAACCGTCACAAAGGAGTTCGTCTGATCAAACGATGGATTCGTACCCAGACCCTGCACCGGGCGCGTCGCCGCCTGATTTGATGCGCCATTATGATAGTTGATCGTGATCGTCTCCGAGTGCGAGGTCACCGTCATCGGCAAGAAGCGCACCACGATCGTACAGCTTGAGCCCATGCCCAGCGTCGCGCCGCAAGTTCCACCCGTTCCCGGATATGATCCGCCCACAAACGTGAAGTCTCCGCCGATGGATCCCGTCATCGAAGAGGCGGAATAGCCGCCGGTGTTGTTGATCGTGAAAGTATGATTCACCGAAGTGTTGACGTTGCGCGATCCAAAGTTATAGGTCGGTCCATCCGAAATCGACAGGGATGCTTGAATCACGCCCGTGCCGCTCAGATCACGAGTCGCACTCGAACCGATGGCGCCGTTGTTATAGGAAATCTCAAGCGTGTCGGTGTAGCTTCCTGACACTGAAGGCGCGAATCTCAACACCACGGTGCAATTCGCAGCGGGAGCCAGCGTGCTGGTACAAGTTCCTCCCACTCCAGGATAGCCACCGCCGCCTGCATAGGTGAAGGGTGAAGCCAAGCCACCGCTGTCAGCGGTGATCGTCGCTGTCGAATTTCCCGTATTGGTCAAAGTGAGCGGCCAATCGAAATACCCGCCTTGCGCCACCGAACCAAAGTTGAAAGTCGGCCCGTTGCTGATGCTGATCACCGCAGGGCTAAGTCCTGTTCCCGTCAGCCCCAGCGTCGAATTCACCGCCGCCGCGCCGTTATTGTAGCCCAAGCTCAGTGTTGCATTCGAAGTTGTCGCCGAAACCGGTCCAAACACAAGCACCATCGTGCAATTCGCGCCACCCGCCAAGGTCGTTGCACAAGTTCCGCCCACTCCAGGGTAAACCCCTCCTGAGAATTCAAAGGGCAGCGTCACACCACTCGCGGCAATCGACGAGGCCATGGACTGGCCCGTGTTCGTCACAACGACCGTCATTGAACTTGAAGCACCAGCCGTGGCGTTCGGGAAGTTCACCGTCGGCGACAAGTCAAAGCTCAAGCTTGCGACCGACAGACCATCGCCCTGAACGTCGCCCGACACCATCTGCGGCGTGGCACCGTCATTGAAGTTCACGACCAAAGTATCCGTCGCCAGACCCGTGATGCTCGGTGCGAAGTTCACCACGATCGTACAATTCGCGGCCGCCGCCAAAGTCGCAGCACAGGTTCCACCGGTGCCAGGGAAACTTCCACCCTTGAAAGTGAAAGGCGCCGCCAAGCCCGAACCGGTGATCGTCGTCGCCGTCGAGCCCCCTGAGTTGCTCAAGGTGAAGGTGTGATCGAGGCTCGCTCCGACTGCCGTCGCACTGAATACATAAGTCGGTCCATCGCTCAACGTTAACACCGCCGGCGAAACTCCCGTTCCGCTCAGCGTGACCGAGGCCGACTGCGCACCAGCTCCGTCATCGTAATTCATTGTGTAAGTGAAGCTCTGACCTCCACCGGAGATCGGCGCAAAGTTCACTTGAATGCTACAGCTCGCACCCGCAGACAATGTGCCGGCGCACGTGCCCGCCGTACCCGGATAAGCGCCACCTGTATAGGTGAACATACCAGTGACTGTCGGCGGCGTGAGTGTGGCGGTTGAACCGCCGCTATTCACAACGGTGAACGTATAACTCGCATTTGCACCGATGGTGATGTTGCCAAAATTGTATCCGCTCCCGCCATTGAGCGACAGCACCGCGACATCCAGGGCCGTGGCCTCGAGAGCCAGAGCGACGGTCTGCGTTTGCACTCCATCATGATAGTTGAAATCCAATGTGTCGTTTTGTGTGCCCGAGGTCGAAGGCGAGAAAGCAATCTGCAGCGAGCAGCTTGACCCGGCCGCCAATGTCGTACCGCAAGTCCCGCTCGATCCCGGATAACTTCCACCGGCGAATCCAAACGGCGCCGCCAAGCCCAGCACATTGATGCCGGTTGCTGGCGCAATGCCTGAGTTCGTGACAGTCACAAGATGCGTACTCACCGCACCCACCGATGTATCGGCGAAAGTGTAATTCGCGCCCGTCGAAAGACTCATCGATGCCGTCGGCACCGGAGTCGGGGTCGCCGTTGGCAACTCCAAACTCGAGCAAGTCTCAAACACCTGAGACGCATTATAAGTCGCCGCTAAATCAACATCCACGGAACCCGCAGGAAGGTCCACGGTCTTACGCGCCAAAATCATCGGCGCGCTCAAGGACAAATTCGGAAGCTCATCCTCAACCGTCATGCAAGCGCCCAGGTCCGTCGCACCAAAGCCGACCACGATGATCTCGCGCGCCTTCCCCGATGGAACCTCAAGACTCAACACGCCGCCAGCTGGCGCCAATCCCGCCATGTGCTTGGACTTGAACACTTCGCTGCCGTCCAATCGAGTACAGCTTACATCATTCAGTCCATCGGCTGCGCTGATCAACACTGCGAAACACTTCATCCCCGCTAAGCTGACGGGCGTGGACTGTCCCCAAATTGTCGAAGCACTCATCGCCGACAGGGCCTGCTGGCGATCCGTTTTTGAAAAATTCATGTCCGCTGCTGCCAACTGCTCGCTGGACGGCAACGCGATTTTCATCTGTGAGGAGGTGGCCTCCTTCTTTGCGCAAGCGGAGGCGATCATGAAGAATGAAAGTAGCCCGAGCTTCGCGAGGCCACTCAAAAGTCGGCCTGAAGTGCGACTTCGGTTCACTCCAAACTGCTCAACAAAATACGTACCGCAACGAGCGGGCAAGCCCTCGATCTTCACAGCTTTCTTATCGGCTTATGGTCTTGGGTTCAGGAGTCCGTGAGACACTCTGAGAGACATTTCTCAAACATTTCGGCTCAGCCCGGGTCTCTTAGACTCTGCCCGAATTTAAAAACGTCGCTTTCCACAAGCTTGTCTCAAATCGAAACACCCCATTCGTCTCGACAGACTCGCGCAGCCCTTGCCACATCCCAGTTCTCAAAACCCGGATGCCGGGCCCTGAGCCATCGCATCAATGGACTCAATCTCCTTTGGCCGGTCATCAGCTCTTGCGCCAAAGCCCAGGCCGTCGGCCCACCACGCTCGAGATCACCGGACCCTCGCCAGCTGTTCACAACCACGGACGGATCGTAACCGATATCAAAACTTCGCGGTCGCCATCCGCCCGCGTCCTGCTCCAACACTGTGAACTCAGGACGCGGTCCCCTTCCATCTTCACGCAGAGGAATTCCGCAAGAGCCGCCAAAATAAATCCGCTTTCCGCTCCACCACAAATCAATCACTCGATGCCAATGCCCGCCCAACGCGATCGACTCTCTTCTCGACGACCAATCACGAAAATCACTTCGACGGTTCGAGTGCAAACCGCAATGAAAAAACAAAATGTCATCGATTGAAATCAAATCCGGCAGCGACTCCATCCACTCCAAGTCACTCTCTGCAAATGACCGCGCCGCCAACTCCACCGGAAAAAATCGCCAACCCCGATCGACGCCACTCATCTCGCGACGCCCGCGCACCACAGAAATATAGTCTTCGTGATTTCCCTTAAGGCAGGTCCACTCGCGAGAACGGATCAGCCGCAGCATTTGAACAGAGTCTGGCAATGGATTGACGAAGTCCCCCGTCACCACAACGGGAACTTCATCTTCTCGAGCTTCAACAAGCGGCCCGTCGACCAGTTTGAGCCCCAGCTCTTCGCGCGCAAACTTTTCCGTCGCCCGCAAAGCCTCTAAATTTCCATGCAGATCCGTCAGCACCAACAATCGACGAGCACGAATCAAATTCTCTTCATCGTGTTGATTCAATCGGACTTCGCGCAGCGACTCCTTCGGCGACGCCGACTCGCGCTTCGACGCCGTGACCAAAGCTTGCGCCGAGTCCTGCGGTCGCCGAATCATTTTTCGCCGACGACATAGGCGACCCAGGCTTCGCACTCTTCACCGCGCTCAACACGCGTGAAAACCCCGTCACCTTCGCCATTGCGAGTGGTTCCTTCCCAAAACACATGTGTCTTGCGAAACCCCGTTTCGCGCATCATCTCACGCAGCTCAGGGATCGACCACATTCGCCAATCATAGGTGAAAGCTCGATTGTGTCGCTTCCATCGCCCGGATGCGTCCTTCACCTTAAAGTGAATGTGATAAACCGCTTCGTTGCTCACAGGATCAAAAGACTCTTGCTCCCAGATGTACACATGCGACTTATGATCCGTTTCCTCAACATTCGACTTCTGACAGAGCGGTCCGCCAAAACAGTCGACTAACAAAATCCCGCCTTGATTCAAGGTCGAGTGGCAGTTGTGGAAGTAAGACTTCATCATCGAGCGGTCTTTGAACACATAGTGCGAGAAATTCATCGCCGCGACGATGTCGGCCTTTGGAAGTCCTGGATTCAACACATCGGCTTGCTGAACCTTCACGCGATCACGCGCCGGCTTAGGAAGCTTCTCCACGTAGTGCGTCAGCCCATAAAGAATTGGCTCGCTATCCACATCAATTCCGTAAGCGCGAAACCGCGGCGAGAGTTTCACCCACTCGCAGGAGATCGCAAATGTTCCGCAAAAATCCTCACGCAGCACCGTCGGATCTTTGCCCTTCAACTCGCGATACGTATCGCGCATGAAAAGCACATCCACTTCAGCGCTTTGCACGGATCGTCGATAATAATCATAGCGATCAAAGGTCTCGGGAACTTCAACACGAATCGGCGACGTGGCTTTGGCTTTTCGACCCGACATTAGGGAACCTCGGCCAACACCTCGGCCATGGCATGCTCGATGTCTTCAAGGTGTGGCACACTGGCCTCTTCCAAATGCGGATGCAGACCAATGCCCGGAAGATTTTTTCCCGCCAAGACTTTGGGTCGAGCCATCAGCTCGTAGAACAACTCTTGTGTCACCCGATAGGCCAAATGCTCGCCGAAGTTTGTGACCTCCGTATCCTCATTCACAAACAGCACTCGCCCGGTCTTCTGTACGGACTCACGAATCATCGTCCAATCATAGGGATAAAGACTGCGCAAATCGATCAGCTCCACACTCACGCCTTGTGCGCCCATTTTCTCGGCCGCCTTCACACACAAAGGCATCGTACGCCCATAAGACACCACCGTGATGTCCGTGCCTTCACGCACCAACTTACCCTTGCCGATCGGAATCGCAAACTCGCTCAACTCCGGCCAACGCGGCTTCCACTTCGAACGATCGCCAATCGGCGCATCGATCATGGCCTTGAGTTCCTTCTCGTCAGCTGGCTCGCCAGGAATCAGTTCATCACCGCGAACTCGCATCAAAGCTTTGGGCTTCAAGAACAAGACCGGATTGGGATCTTGAATGGCCGAGATCATCAGACCGTAAGCATCGAGAGGTGTCGAAGGCAGCACCACTTTCCATCCCGGCAGGCGAGTTGCCCACGCATCAAATGAGTGGGAGTGATAAATCGAGCCACGAATTCCTGCACCCACCGGTGTCATCACCACGATCGGTACATTGTACTGCCCGTTTGAAGCCCACAGCGTATTACCGGCAATCTTCAGTAAATCGATGGTGTTGAAAATGTAATCCGCAAACTGAATCTCGGCCACGCAGCGATCGCCAGCCAAGCCCAATCCAATCGCCGCAGAAATAATTCCACGCTCATCAAGAGGCGAGTTCCACGCCGTCTCCAAGCCCTGTGTCGCGGTGAAGACACCGCCCAAGGGCGCGCCCACGTCTTCACCAAACACATCCGTCACACCCAAATTCTTTTCGCCGTAATGGAGCGCCATGCGAATGGCTTGTGCCATGTTTGCCATAATTAGAACTTTCTCCAGTCGCCGTTTTCGCTACCCACGTACACATGCTCCCACACCGACTCAGGCGTCGGCACCGGCTCAGAGCGAACTTGCTCCGCCGCCGCACGGGACTCATCGTCGTACTTCTGCCAAAGTTCCTTCACGTGCGTCGCCGGAATCATGCGCGCATCGACCAATCGCTTTTCAAATGTTTCCACGCAATCTTCGCCAGCTTCGCGATTGGCTCCCGAGGCCGATGAGTGTCCGTAAAGTCGCGATACCATAAACTCCGTCAGCACCGGTCGCCCCGTTTTGCGAATGTAAGCCAAGTCTTGTTCGATCGCGAGATAGGCTTCCACAGGATCATTGCCGTTCACCACACTTGTGCGAATGCCGAAAGCTTTGCCACGATCCGCGATGTGCTTTTCGCCGTGCTGAGCATCGAACGAAGTCGAAATGCCCCACTTGTTGTTTTGCACAGTGATGTACATGGGCAACTCAGCGCCGGGCCGAGACGACCAAATCAAGCAAGAAGCAAAATCACCTTCTGCTGTTCCCGCATCACCACCCGTGATGATGCTCACGCCTGACTTCTCTCCGGCCAATCTTCGTCGCCGCTGCGCCAATCCCGTCCCGACCGCCATGCCGTATTGCACCTCAATTGGAGAGCTCACCGGCACGACATTCCACTTCGGAAAACAGTAGTGATTGGCAAAGTTACGACCACCCGTCGAAGGGTCCGTCGCGCGATTCATGATCAGTCGCAGAGAATCAATCATCGGCATACCCATCGCAATCAAGGTGGGCGTGCAGCGGTAGTGCAAGTGCAAGAAGTCGTGAGCCGGGCCGTGGCCTTTATCGACGTGCATTCCCAACGAAACACCAAAAGCCTCTTCGCCAGGACCGCCGATCCAGAAAAACGCATCGCCTGTTTTGTAGACCTTGATGAGGCGCTCTTCGAGCACTCGCGACTTCACCATCAGGTCCATGATCTCAAGAAGCTTAGCCTTCGGCAGTAAGGTCAGACCGCGATCACGCGCACCGGCCTTCACGCGAGCACCTCGTTTCATCGAAGCTCCCGACAGCACCTTTGCCTTACGCACAGTTGCCCGATCCGTCTTCGACATGCCACGACTCGAACTCGTACGTCCCGCCATGATTCCTCCGCTCGCGTCTTGTACCCAACTTCGCAACCATTCTCAGGCTACGTCTCTTAGTCGACTTCTCTTGCGCTACACTCGGGCGCCCACTAGCCCTAGCTAATGCCAGCCCATATGTCAAAACGCCGCCCTCCCTGCATGCTTAGGAAAGGCCCATCACCTTATCCCAATTCCGCGGGAAGCGCGGCGTTCATGAAAGCCTTCGTGTAACCGCGACCCAAGAGCTTAGGGCGAGTTCGCTGTCGCCGACTCATCCCGCTTCAAAGCCCCTACGGGCTCCACTTTTTGGTCATCTGTGCCCTTTCGGGGAGCCTTCGCAACCGTCGTCGGCGGAGGCTCTGGAATCTTGACCAAATTCAGCGGAATCCTCGACTTGATCGCGAACAGATCCGCGGCGACGTTGGCCGCCTCTTGGATCTCCGCGCGCTTCAAATACTCGGCCAATTTCTCTTCTTTGGAGAGATTCTTCTTTTGATCCGCCTCATCTTTGCGCTCTTTAGATTCCTTCAGCGACTCGCCCAATTTCACAAGTTTGCCACGCGCCTTGTTCTTCTTGAGTTCATCCAAAATTTTCTTGAACTCCGAATTCTTCGCAACGCGACCCTTGGATCTCTGGGCCAGCTGACGAATCTCCTCATTGGTGACTTTGGCCCAAGCGTTCGGCCCGCTCGCAACAAAAGCCTCTTTGGAAATGAAGCTCTCTTTACGATCCGGCTGCAGCGAATAATCGAGGGTCTTCTCACCCACATCATCCACGGAAAGCGCGCTCGGCAGCTCAATATGCGCCGGCACACCCTTCCACTGCGTCGAAAATCCACCCGGCGTATAGAACAATCCGACAGTCACCTTGATCGCACCGAGCCCCTGGCGAAGATGCTGCACCGACTGCACGCTACCTTTACCAAATGTGTGATCTGCACCCACAACCACCGCACGTTCGTAATCGCGCAGCGTACCCGCCACGATTTCAGAAGCCGACGCCGACGCTCGGCTCGTCAACACCACCAACGGCCCTGTCCAATCCACCGCAGGATCACGATCATCTAGCGCCATCGCCGGACGATCAGGATCGCGACCTGATTGTTTCACGACATTACCTTGCGCAAAAAACAAGCCCGCCATGCGAACAGCGTCGTCCAAGGAACCGCCGCCATTGCTCGCCAAATCCAACACCAAACTCTGCGCGCCCTTCGCCTTCGCTTCGGCCACAAGCCGCTTCACATCGGTCGCACTCGATCGACCGCCGCGCTTGGCCTCGGCATAGAATGACGGCAGATTGATGACAGCAACCGGCACCTTCTTGCCGTTCACTTCGCGCTCAATGAAGCTCAACTGAGCCGCATCATCCTCGAGTTTAATTTTCTCCCGAGTCAGCGTGATCGTCAGACGTTCCTTCGTGTTGCCGTCCACCGTGCGCATCAAGAGCAGTCGGACCTTCGAGCCCTTCGGTCCGCGAATCTTTTTGACGACATCGCGCAAGTCCATCTCCACGACATTCTCAAGCTCGCCTTCTTTGCCGTCGCTCGCCACTTGCCCCACCGCGAGAATCTTATCGCCAGGCTTCACCAGTCCCGAGCTCTTCGCGCTTCCGCCATCGATCAACTGCTCCACAACGGTGAAGCCATCAATCGAAGACAGTGTCGCGCCGATGCCTTCCAACGAAAGGCCCATCGAAATTTCGAAATCCTCCAACTGATCGCGAGAGAAGTAGCTGGTGTGCGGATCCAAACTTCGACCAAACGAATCCAAATAGTCACTGTAGAGCTGCTCATCCGTGACGTCTTTGGCGCGTTTCAAAACGCGATCGTAGAGTCGAACCACCTGCTGAATGGCCTCTTCTTGAGTCGAACCTGTCGCTAACTGGTTGGAGAGCTGGAACTGCAAATACTTGCGATGAAAATCGTTCTGCTCCGCCACGCTCGCCGGAAACTTTCGCCGATCGGGATCCAACACCAGTTCCGTTTTCGGATTGAACTTGAAGGTCTTCGACGTCAGCGTCGTCTTCGCAAACTCGCCGCGCTCTTGAATGCGAGTCACCAACAAGGCCTGGGCTTTTTTCAAAGGCCCGCAATCACCTGCCGCGAGCGACTCATACAGCTTGGCCATGCTAGCGCGAATCGAGTCGACATCGGCCGCACGCAAATACAACTTTGCGCCATCCAATCGCTTGATAATCTGCTCAACTGTGCGCTTTTCGACTTCCTTGTGCGGCCCTTGATACTTCACGTGTTCTTCAAAGAACTTACCTTGAACACTGATCAAGTTATTGCAACTCAACCGCGCCTGGGCATGAGCTTGGTGCGTGCCGATCAAAGCCGCACTGAGAACCAACACCGCAAGACCACTTCGACGCCACATTTGCTTCATGCCGTTCCTTTCGGGTGCAACGCCGTCTCGCCAGCCCATCGGCTCAACTCGACCCGGCTATCCCTCTCTGGAACTATTCTGCCCTTAAGGCGGGAGAAGCGTCAGCTGCTCAAAAGACTGGAAATCAGAATTTGCTGAGCAGAGCGTCGCTTCCGTGTGATCGACATAGACTTCCCACTTCACGAATCGGCCCGATTGCGTCTCAATCACAAAGAACGACATCTGCGGGTAACGCGCCTTCAGAGCCTTCATCTCCTCGACGATCAGCTCAACGTTGTGCGGGTCGTCATCAGACATGCCGAAGCGATGGAAATCACTGTAACCATAAACTTGAACCGCACGCTCAACCGAAGCGCGAATCGCCGCTTTCTTCAGCGCCGCGACTGAAGTCTGGCCCGTCTCACAGCCCAACTCGCGCCGCACATTCGGGTGAGTCACCGGAAAAATGCTGAGGTAGTTCGGCGCATGCGGCAGGTACTGACGCTGCACCAACAAATCAATGCCCTCAATAATCGTCTCGGGACGATGCCCACGCGCCGTGATCACGCTCATCGGTCGCCGATTCAATGTCGCATGGTAAAAGCAGCTCCACGATGGTCCCTTCCACTGCACATCGGGAAAACCCAAAGCCGCCGCCAAGTCTTGGACGAAAAACTGTTTCCGCCCCAAGATTCGCTCTAGCCAACTCAAATCGCGATCGCGAAAATTCCGAAACGATCCAGATTGATCGTTGAAGTCCAATTCATAATTTTCCCACGGCCCAGGCTTTCCAACCTGTCGATGCACTTGTGCATACTCGCCGCTTGATAGCTTCACCTCGCGACGAGTGCCCTTTTCAAACAACACAATCGATGTCGACAAAAAGGCGACATTGTCATCGAAGTCAAAAAAGTAGAACGATCGGCCCCCGCGATCCGCATTGCGATCACGATGAACTTCGCGACCAATCGGCAATTCCAATTGTCCCTTTTCAGGCGGCGGCGGTGTCCAAGAAGCCTTCTCGATCACAAGGCCATCGCGCAAACTCGACGCCAAGTCTTGCGTCCCGCCTTGCACCAAAGCATCGGGCCCGCGCTGCCAAAGCGCGCCGGTGGGGAATTGACGTTTGGTCTTTTTCCATGGCCCGAACATGAGCGCAAAATAGCTTAACGCCTAGGCATTTTCAACGCCGCCGAACTACAGTCTTCGGCTTCGTGGCCTCTTTGCTTCGAATCGACGGCGAAGGGGTGGAAGCTGAAGATTTTGCCTCGCCGGCCTGGGCTTTACCCTTGGGCGCAGCTTTAAGCGCACCCGATGCCGAGCCCGCCGCCTTCACTCTCACAGGCGCACTCGCCGCTACCGCTGGCTTCTTCGCGATCCGCGCCGGCGAAACTTCATCGTCAGCTTTCGCCGCGTCCGCCGCCTTCGACTTTTTCGCGCGAGAGGACTTTGCGCCCTTTTTTGCCGTCGCCGATTTGCCCGTGGCTTCTTCACGCTCGCGAATCAAATTCAACACCACCTCAAGACTCACATCCTCAGGCTTCACGCCCTCAGGAAGAGAAGCATTGATCGCTCCCAACTTCGCATAAGGTCCATATCGGCCCGAAAAGATCTGAATCTTCTCATCAGTACCCGGAACCGGACCAAGTTCGCGAATGGCCGCGGCGCGACCTCGACCTTGCTTCGGTTTCGACAAAAGCTCCATGGCTTGCTTGAGATCCACATCAAACAAACTCATGGTCTTGGGAATCGATCGAAAATCCCCATCATGCACCACATAGGGACCGAATCGGCCCAATCCCGCTTTAATCTCCTTACCAGTTCCCGGGTGCGAGCCCAAAGTGCGCGGCAATTCGAGGAGCTTCAAAGCCATCGGCAAATCCACTTTCTCCAACTCGATTCCCGTCGGCACCGACACGCGCTTGGGCTTCGAGTCCTCGCCTTCGACATCACCCAACTGAACATAGGGGCCATAGCGCCCCGTCAACGCATACACCGGAAGCCCCGTCTTCGGATCTTTGCCGAGCGCATCGGAGCCGTTGAGCTTTTGATCGATGAGTTTGTTGACGATTTCAGTCGTCACATCCGCCGGAGCCTGGGCGTCGGGAAGGCTCGCGCACTCTTCGCCGCCTTTGATCTTCCGACAAACATACGCACCGTAACGCCCAACGCGAAAACTCAAACCCGGCATCTCTTCAAACTCGATCGCACGCGCGTCTTCCGGATCGATCTCGCTCTCGCGCCGCTCAACTTGCGGCAGCAGTCCTGGATCCTTGCGATCGCCAAAATAAATTCTTCGCAAGTACTCGATCGAATCCAAATCGCCCTCGGCGATTTCATCGAGCTTAGTTTCCATTTCCGAGGTAAATCCCAAATCCACATACTGCGGCAAATGCTTCGCCAGCAAGCGCGCCACCACCAGCGCCGTGAACGTCGGCACCAAAGCATTGCCCGCTTTGCGCACATAACCGCGATCAATGATTGTGCCGATGATCGACGCATAGGTCGAAGGACGACCAATGCCTTCCTTCTCCATCGTCTGCACCAAACTGGCTTCCGTAAATCTCGCCGGCGGCTTGGTTTCATGCTCTTGCGGATCAAGTTTGAGCGCCTTGAGTTTCTGTCCACGCGCCAATGTCGGCAGTCGGACTTCCTTCTCCTCAAGCGCCGCGGCCTCATCATCGCGGCCTTCAACATAAGCTCGCAAAAAGCCGGGGAACTCGATCGTCATACCGCTCGCTGCAAAGATCGCTTGGCCAGCGGTGAACTTCACCGACAATTGCTTCTGCCGAGAGTTCACCATCTGACTCGCCACAGTTCGCTTCCAAATCAAATCATAGAGCTTCAGCGGCAAGCCGCTCAAACCCGTCTCATCGGGAGGCAACATCTCCGTACCCGCGGGACGAATCGCTTCGTGGGCCTCTTGCGCACCTTTCGCCTTCTTCCCCTCATAAGTTCGAGGCGCCTCCGGCAAATACTCGGCTCCGTACAGTTTCTTGATCCGAGTCCGAGCCGCATCCAACGCCTGCTGTGACAAGAAGTTCGAGTCTGTACGCATATAGGTGATAAAACCTTGTTCATACAGCGACTGTGCCACCTGCATCGTCTCGCGAGCCGAAAGGCCAAGCTTTCGGTTCGACTCCTGCTGCAAGGTCGACGTGATAAATGGCGCGGGTGGTTTTCGCGACACCGGTTTTTCTTCGGTTTCGGCCACCTGGAATTCGACACCTTTGAGCGATGCCAAAATCTTTTCCGTATCCGCCTGGCTCAATGCTTGAGTCTCAGCCGCACGGTCCGACAAAAGCTGACCCGTCGACGCATCAAAGTCTTTGCCGGTCGCCACGCGACGGCCCTGCCAGCTGATCAGCCTCGAGGTGAACTCAATACTCTCTTTTTCATGTGACGCTTCGATGTCCCAGTACTGAGCCTTGCGAAATTTCAATCGCTCATGTTCGCGCTCGACGATCAATCGAACGGCCACCGACTGCACGCGGCCCGCCGACAATCCATAGGCCACTTTTTTCCAAAGCAATGGCGAAATCGTGTAGCCCACCAATCGATCCAAGATCCGACGCGCCTCTTGAGCGCGAACGAGATTCGCGTCGATCTCACGTGTCTCCGACAAAGCCGCAATGATCGCCTCTTTCGTGATCTCATTGAAGACCATGCGACGAAACGGAACTTGCGGCTTCAAAGTCTCAATCAAATGCCAACTGATGCTCTCACCTTCGCGATCTTCGTCCGTCGCGAGCAGGAGTCGATCCACCTGCTTGAGCTTCTCTCGCAAAGTCGAAACCACTTTGGTCTTCGTCTTCGGCACACAATAAATCGGCTCAAAATCATGTTCGACATCAACACCCAGCTGGGCCCACTTCTGTTTTTTGAATTTCTCAGGGATATCCTTGGACGATTGCGGAAGATCGCGAATATGCCCCATGCAGGACTCAACGATGTAGTCCTTCCCCAAATACTTCCGAATCGTCTTGGCTTTGGTGGGCGACTCAACAACGACCAAAGTCTTGCCACCACTGACTCGAGTTTCGCTCATCGATTTCTTCGAAGCCGCTGAAGAAGAGGCCTGAGTTGCTGTCTTGCTCGCTGTTTTCGTGGCCATTTCTGTCCGTGCCCTCAAAACTTCAGCGAAGTTCAAACTCCGCAAAGTAGATTCAGATTTTCCATCTCTTCAATTCAGTCATGTCGGTCATGTCAGTCATGTCAGCCATGTCGGTCATCTCAGACCCTGAAAACATGCCCTGAGACCGCGTCATGTGATCGCGTTCTGTGATCGCGCCCACCCTGCCCCAACTCGACCGAAGTCTGGAGCAGAGCCGCACCAACGTCACCTTAAAGTGAGGTGAAGCGCCGCCCCTTCGCAAGCGAATTTTCCTCGCCACACCTCGCCAGTGCGGAGAAACTCGACACATGTCGAACTCCATGCGCCCCCTCAGCGAGTTTCCGAATTCAAAAATCCGTGCGGTGTTTTCCGACATCGACGACACCATCACTGATGAAGGCCAACTTCATCCCGAGGCCTACGAAGCGCTTTGGAAACTGCATCGCGCCGGCATCGCCGTCGTTCCCGTCACGGGTCGCCCTGCCGGCTGGTGTGAAATGATCGCTCGCTTTTGGCCAGTGGCCGGAGTGATCGGCGAAAACGGCGGCTTCTACTTTCGCTACGCCGAGCGTCGCATGCAAAGACACTTCGCCATTCCCGACGCGGAGATCACCAGCAATCGACAGAAGCTCGACAAAATTCGCGAGGCCTGTCTCAAAGAAGTTCCCGGCTGTGCGGTCGCCAGCGATCAGTTCTCAAGACTTCTCGATCTCGCCATTGATTTTGCCGAAGACGTCGGCCCGCTGCCCGAAACATCCATCGATCAGATTGTGCGCATTTTCGAACGTCACGGAGCCGTCGCGAAGGTCAGTTCCATCCACGTCAACGGATGGTTTGGCACTTACGACAAGCTGTCGATGTGCAAAGTGTTCTGCGAGCGCGAACTGAAGTTTGAACTTTCAGATCAACTGGATCACGTGGTTTTTTGCGGCGACTCACCCAACGACGAGCCGATGTTTGAAGCCTTCCGCCTCGGCTGTGCCGTCGCCAACATTCAGCGCTTCGCTCACCGACTCCAACATCGCCCCGCCTTCATCGCCTCACGCGAAGGTGGCCACGGCTTTGTCGAGATCGCCGAAACAATTTTGAGGCACAGACGCTGACCCATAAACGCAAAAGAGCTTGGTCACACGACCAAGCTCTCGCGACCTCCCGAATCCCAAATCGTCTCAGGTTTTCGACTTATTCGTATTCGCACCTGAGTTTTGATTGAGCAGCACAGCAAACGGATTATTGAAAGGCTGCCCACCACCGCGATGACCACCACCGCCTTGTGGCCGAGGCCCACCTGCTCCGCCGCCTTGCGGTCGACCGGCATCCCGCGGACCACCGCGCTCTTGCGGCCGCGGACCAGATCCTTGCGGTCGAGGTCCACGCGCATCCCGGTTCGCACCACCGGCCTGAGCACCAGGGCCGCGCCCGGCACCGCCAGCGCCACGCGCCTGCGGTCCACGAGAGTCTTCGCGACCTCGTGTCGGACCATCCTGACGACGAGCCCCTGGATTCGCATCGCGCCGAGCCCCCTCAGCTCGAGGCGCTCGCTCACGAGGAGCATTGGCGTCCAAAATCATCGAAAGCGAGATCTGCGTCTTTTCCAAATCGACGCCCAAAACTCGAATCGTCACTTGATCACCTGGACTCACAACTTTGCGAGGATCATCGACAAACTTCGTCGACAATTCGGAAATGTGAACCAAGCCATCTTGATGAACGCCGATATCCACAAAAGCCCCAAAGTTTGTCACGTTGGTGACGATCCCCGGGCAAATCAAACCTTCCTTCAAATCTTTAACTTCAAAAATATCATCTCGGAACGCAAACACCTTAAACGGATCCCGAGGATCGCGACCCGGCTTCTCCAATTCGCGAACGATATCATCAAAAGTGAACTCGCCGATGATCTGCGCCCACTTCGATCGAAGCGTCAGAAGCTTTTTCGCGTTCTCACCCAACAGCCCCGAAATCGGGATTCCCAACTCAGCCGCCATATCGCGAACCGCTGCATAGCGCTCCGGATGTACACCCGTCGCGTCCAACGGTTGCTTGCTACCGCGAATGCGCAAAAAGCCCGCGCACTGCTCGAAAACCTTGCCCGTAAAGCGCGACACTTTCATCAATTGGTCGCGCTCTTCAAACAATCCATTGGCTTTGCGGAACTCAACAATCGCCTTCGCTAAAGCTGGCCCGATCCCGGCGACATGCGACAAAAGCGGCGCGCTGGCCGTGTTCAAATCCACGCCCACACCATTCACGCAACTTTCCACCACCTCATCCAAAGACTTCTTCAACGCCGTTTGCGAAACATCGTGCTGATACTGTCCGACACCGATGCTCTTCGGATCCACCTTGACCAACTCGGCAAGCGGATCTTGCAGACGTCGCGCAATCGAGATCGCACCACGAACCGTCAGATCCAAATCCGGAAATTCTTCGCGAGCAATTTCGCTCGCCGAGTAAACCGAGGCCCCCGACTCACTCACCAAAATCACCGGCACATCGACGCCAATTTCCTTCAGTGCCTTGCGAATGAAGGTCTCGGTCTCTCGCCCTCCGGTACCATTGCCGACGGCGATCGCGTCGATCTTGATCTGCTTGGTCACCTCGGCAAACAACGTCTTC
Source organism: Bdellovibrionaceae bacterium UBA2339 (assembly GCA_002344785.1). Taxonomy (GTDB): domain Bacteria; phylum Bdellovibrionota; class Bdellovibrionia; order Bdellovibrionales; family JAMPXM01; genus UBA2339. The sequence goes on along the minus strand of DDUL01000060.1, from coordinate 18,067 downwards.
GCTTTTTCCGCCGCACCGTCGCCAAGAATTTGCATCACGGTGTGGGAAATGAAATTCCCCTGCTTATCGATCAACGCCAGCTTACATCCCGTACGAAGACCAGGGTCGACGCCCAATACGCATCGGGGACCAAATGGCGAGCCCAACAAAACCTTTCGCACGTTTTCAGCGAATACCGAAATTGCATCCTTGTCGGCCTTGTCCTTCAACGCCCGGTGCACTTCATTGGAAATCGAAGGATGCACATGCACGGTGTACGCAAGCTTCGCACAGGTCTTCAAAAACTCGACGACCTTCTCAACTTCCGCATTCTTCCCCGCACGCTCAGCCGCCACCGCCGCAATGGCGGTGCGTTCAAACGCCTGAAGATTCGCCTCTTCGTCGCCCTCAATGGAAACCGTGAGCTCTTCTTCAGCCCAACCACGGCGCATCGCCAGATAACGATGCGTGTGCTTCGTCTCCATGAGACTCTTCACCGGCTCCGAAAACTCCGCATACATCTCAAATTTCGAGTGGGCCTTAAAGCCCTTCGCCTTTTTCGAGGCCACTTTGCCGCGCTCAAAGAAATTCGCACGAATGCGCTCCCGCAAACTCGGATCATTGGACAATCGATCCACAAGAATATCTTGAGCGCCCTTGAGCGCGAGATCGTAAGACGCAAAGCCAGCCGCAACATTGAGAAAGTCTTTGGCTTTGATTTCCATGCCGACTTCCGGCTCGGACTCGCCGCGACCAATCTTCCAGATCCAATCCGCCAACGGCTCGAGTCCCGCCTCGCGTGCCAAAGTGGCCTTGGTCTTTTTCTTCTTCTTAAAGGGCCGATAGATCTCTTCAAGATCACCGAGCTCCCAGCAAGCTGCGATCCGAGCTTTCAACTCGTCGGTCATATTGCCCTGGCCGGCAATCTCTTCCGCGATAAACGCCCGACGCTTATTGAGCTCCAACAAGGTTTCGTTGGCCTCGATCACCTTGCGGATTTCGACCTCATCCAAACCACCCGTTTTCTCTTTACGATAACGAGCGATGAAGGGGACCGTGCCACCCTCAGCCGCCAACTGCAGAACAGCTTCAGCGGACTTCAGTGAGATTTGTGAAAGAAATTTTTCTTTGTAAGCAGAAAATTGAATGGGAGTGATCGACATAAGTCATTCCAAGGCCGCAGAACCGGCCTCGGAGCCTCGCTCGTAGTGATGATTATTTGTGGCGATACAAGATCAAACCATTGGTCGGGTCATAGGGCGAAACGCCAACCGTGACTTTATCTCCCACGACCACGCGGATGTTGAATCGACGCATCTTTCCGCAAAGTCGGGCCACGATTTCAACGTTGTTTTCCAACATGACCCGATACAGTCCGCCCGCACTGACATCGGTAATCTTACCTTCCAATTGCGCCAAATCGTCTTTCGCCATCCGCCCTCTCGTTAACCCTTGTAGTTCGAAATCAGATTTCGAATTCCATCTTTAAACAATACCTCAAGCCGATCATTCTGATTGGAGATCACAAATCCCCAGCCTAAAACCTTATGCATGATCGGAATCCGCGCTTCAAACGACTCCGACATTTTATAGTTCAGAGGTTTGATCAATTTCGTCTTCTCGCGCAGAGCTTCCCACTGCGCCACCAGATCCCCATTACGGTCAATCTTGAAGTCATCTTTCTTTTTCTTCTTCTCAGCGACTCGATCGGGATCGGGATCCTGTCGCAATTTAACCGGCGGCGCTTCGGCCTCTGCGGACGCCGGCATCGACTCAACTTGTGCTTGTGCAGGAGGGATCTCAACACGAACTGCGGCCGTTTTTCCCCCGCCTGTCGGCGTGGCTTTGCCTCGCACCGGCGCAGAGACCACCGCCGGTGACTTAACCGCCGCTTGAGCTTCGACAACCTTGCTCACGATCGGCTTCGGGATGGGTTTCTGGATCGGCTTTTGGCCCGACGTCGCCACTGGCTTTGCGGCCAATTTTGGCGTCGACTTTTCTTTTGAAGGAGGAGCGGGCTTCGCGCCAGAATTTGAGCCAGCCTTCACACCAGACTTCACACCAGCCTTCACGCTAGGCGCAGATTTCGACGGCGTCGATTTCTTGCCCGCTGACTTCGCTGGCCCGGCCTTCACGGCAGCAGATTTCCCAACACCAGACTTCGCAGATCCAGCTTTCACAGGCATCGCCTTCGAAGTCTTCTTCGCCGAACTCGATTTTGCTGATCCCTTTTTTGCTGACAAAGTCTTCACCCCTTGCCCGGTGGATACGCGAACACTCGCAATCCGTTTCTCTTTTTCGTCGCTCGTTTTTTTCGTCTGACCGACCCGAACTTTCCGAACCCAGCGATCTCGAAACTGTGGATTTGGTCTTGTTTCGACCCTAGTTTCGGGCCCCAAATCAGCCTTCTTCCGCAAACTCGCTCGAACTTCCGGCTCTCGCGCCGACTCCGACAACTTGGACCGTTTGAATGGCGATCGCTTCAGTAGCTCAGCCGCCAAATCATTCGTTACGCGTTGCGAAATCTGACGCAGGCGTTTGAACACAGCACGCCCCTTTTTATGCGCTTCAAACTAGATTAGCCCCTGCCATAAAACAAGCCGGAAGTCGAGGAGGCCCTAGCCATGGCTCAAACCACAACACTCTCCGCTCGCGCGATTCAACTCAGTGAACTCGCCTCTTGGCTCAAATCCCAATCTCCACAACTCGCTCTTGAAGTTCATGGCGAGTCCACGTTTCAAGGCATACAAAGCCCCCTGCGAGCGACCGCCCGAGATCTCGCTTTTCTCTCGACACCCAAAGCCCTTAAAGAAGGACTCACCAGCCAAGCCCAGTGCTTTGTCGTGCATCGCAAATTCGCCGAGCGCCTCAAGACCGAGCGGCCCGACGCCAGTTTCATCGTTTCCGCCGAGCCCGAACGCGCCATGGCGATTAGCATTCACCACTTCATTCGCGCCACGCCGCCAATCCCCCAACGTCGCGCCGGTATTCATCCGACCGCCGTCGTCGACCCCAGCGCCGAAGTCCATCACACGGCTGAAGTCGGTCCCTATTGCGTGATCGAGGCACAAGTCAAAATCGCAGAGGGCGCGACACTTCGCTCGCATGTGCACGTCGATGCCCATTCCGAAATCGGCGCCCACACCGTGATCTTCCCTTTCACCTTTATCGGCCCTCACACAAAAATCGGTGCACACTGCGAGATTCACTGCACCAACATCATCGGCAAAGAAGGTTTCGGCTACGCTCACGATGCCCAGTTCAATCACTACCGAATCCCGCATCAAGGACGCGTGATCATCGGCGACAAAGTTCACCTTGGCGCCGGCACCACTGTGGATCGCGGTACCTTCGAAGATACCGTCATCAACGACGGCGTCATCTTCGACAACCAGGCGCACATCGGCCACAACTGCACAGTGGGGAAAAATACCGTCGCAGCTAAAGGCTTCGGCATGTCGGGAAGTTCCAAAATTGGCGCCAACTGCCTAGTCGGTGGTGGCGTCGCGCTCTCGAATCAAGTCGAAGTCGTGGATGGCGTGCAAATCGGCGCGCTCAGTGCGATCTATCGAAACATCGACGTCGTCGGAGCTTACGCCGGCAATCCGCTTCTCCCCCTCAAGGATCACTTGCGGATGAAAAGCGCCCTCACGCGCCTCCCCGAAATGATGAAGCGGCTCAAAATCAAAGATCCCGAAACTGAAACTTAAGTTCGAGTCCCCTCAGACAATTCACGCGGCCCAAAATGTCGCGGCAAAAGCTCGCGAAGCGACACCACCTCTCGCACCCCACGCGGATCCGCCAACCAAACGCGCGCGCCTGGCGCCGCAAACTCGCTGAGCACTTGTAAGCAAAGCGCGCAGGGACAGGCCGGCGGACTCATGTCGGTGACCACCACCACATCCGTCCACTCACTCAAGCCTTCCGCCACGGCATGCAACATGGCATTTCGCTCGGCACAGATCGTCGCGCCAAACGACGCATTCTCCACATTGCAGCCGGAATACATCTTACCCCGAGCCCCCAGGACACTCGCGCCCACTTGAAACTCAGAATACGGCGCATAGGCGCGCTCCCTGACCTTGACCGCCGCCTTCCAGGCTCGACGAATCAACGGACTCAGCTGAACCTGACTTTTCGCAGACTTCTTTCGATCTGGCTTTCGCCCCGCCGTTTGCCTTTGCATCTCACTTTCTCCTACTCGCCCAGTCTAAGATTGAAATTCAACTGACCGAAAGCCCAATCTCGGCTATCACCGCCTCATGTCGTATCAATTCTATAAAGTCCTCCACGTCGTCTCGCTCTTTCTACTCTTCACTTCACTTGCCGCTGCGGCCTTCGCCCCGCAAGACAAACGCAAGCCTTGGGTCGCCCTGCACGGAGTCGCCACCTTGATCGCACTCGTTGCCGGCTTCGGCCTTCTCGCTCGCTTGGGTCTGATGAAGGGCATGCCGGGCTGGGTGCACATCAAGCTCGCAATCTGGCTCGCGCTCGGTGTGATGCCCTTCATCCTCAGAAAGGCCAATCACTTGGCCTTGCCGCTCTTACTTGTCAGTGTGCTTTTGGGCGCGACAGGCTCCTACGTCGCCGTCAATAAACCGATGAGCACGACCTCCGCTCCCGAAGCCACAACTCCGACCGCGGACACAGAAGGCGCAGCTCCCGCCGCCGAAGCCGAACCAGAGTCCACACCTGCAGGCGAATAAAAGAAATCGGGTGGCGCAGCTCGCTACACCCGAAACCTAACATCTCCAATTCAGCATGTTCATTTGCGGACTAAACTCACAGAATCGCGAGTTCACGCGCATCTCTTAGGCCGCTGATCGCGGCTCGCCCTGAGGATCAGTACAAGTCATAGCGAAGCAAGCGACACTCAATGTTGCCGTTCCAAACCGGCGACTTACGAGTCGCCTTAAGCTTCATCGCCGCCGACAACTCTGAATCCGCACTCAACACAAATGCCGACCAGCCTTTGAAGCGATTCTTCAGCGTGAACGCCAAATCCCGATAGATATCCTTCGCCGACTCTCGATTCCCTAAGCGCTCACCATAAGGCGGATTGGTGATGATCCAACCCTTTTCCACCGGCGGCTCCAAAGTCTCCATCGCATGAGTCCTAAAGCTGACCAAATCTTCAACGCCAGCTTCGCGCGCATTTCGTTGCGCCGCTTTGATGGCATCTCGATCTAAATCAAAGCCAAAAAACATCGGCCCAGCCTCTTCGCCTCGACGCTTCGCCAATGCCGCACTCGTCGACTCTTCGATTTCCACCGCGGCGTCGACCTCTCGCTGCCAAGTCTCCGAATCAAAATCATCCCAGTTCATGAAACCAAAACGCTTTCGCAACAGCCCGGGCGACACGCCCTTGGCTCGAAGCGCCGCTTCGATCAAGATCGTCCCCGAACCACACATCGGATCAACAATCGGCGTCTCGCCATCCCATTCCGCCAAACGCAAAAGCCCCGCACCCACATGTTCTTTGATCGGCGCCTCGACAGCCACTTTGCGATAGCCGCGCTTAAATAGCGCTTCGCCCGAAGTGTCCAGACTCATCCAATATGTATTCTTAAAACCTCGAATCACAACCAGCAAATCCGGCAACTTCGAGTCCACGGACGGACGCTCGCCATATTTCTCGCGAAACTGATCGACGATCGCGTCCTTCACCTTCATCGCAACAAAGCGCTGATCTGTTTGCGCGCACTCTCGCACCGAAGCCTCGACCGCCACGGTTTGATTCGCGCGAATCAAAGTCGTGAAATCGAACTTCCGCACATTGTGATACAAATCTTCGTTCTTATACGCCGGAAAGTACGAAATCGGCCGCACCACTCGCGTCGCCGTCCGCAATCGCAAGTTCGCTCGATACAACATCGCGCGATTGCCTTCGAAGTAAACTCCACCTGGCTGCTTCTCGAGTCGTTTGGCGCCCATCTCCGCTAACTCATCGCGAACCGCATCCACCAACCCTCGCGAGGTCAGTGCAAAATACTGCGCCATCAAGTCTCCTTATATCGCGGACCGCCGCCGCCTTCCGGCACCGTCCACGTGATGTTGTCAGCCGGGCACTTGATGTCACAAGTCTTACAGTGAATGCAATTCGTGTAATTCACCTGGAGCCGCATTTTTCCAGCGTGATCTCCATCGGCAGGAACCATTTCGTAAACCGCAGCCGGACAAAAGTGATTGCAAGGCGATTTGTATTTCTCGTAGCAAACCTCGCGGCAGAAATCCGTATTCGCCACCTTCAAGTGATTCGGCGAATCTTCGTCATGCATAGTTCCGGTGAGGTACACGCTGGAGAGCTTGTCAAAAAACAACTCACCATCCGGCGTCGGAAGCTTCACATCTTCATGCTCCCAGCCTCGCGCGCCCCAACTCTCAATCAACGTCTCTGTCGTCTCCCAATCAGCCGGCGAGCTCATGTGATCCACCAACCCGCGCCCGCCCGTCACCTCTTGCAAAGCGATCAGCGGCATGGATTTGAAGATGCCCATCGCCAAGGTCTGATGGAAGTTCCGCGTCGCCCAGAGCTCCTTTTTCACAAAGCTCGATTCAACGCGATCCGAATAGCGCTTCAACACCCGCGCTGAAGAATCTTTCTCAATCAAAGCCTCACACGCCGTCTCACCGGCGAGCATTCCCGACTTCATGGCCAAGTGAATGCCCTTCAAGCGCTTCACATCAACCATCATCGCGGAGTCGCCGATCACCATCATGCCGTCATGAAACAGCTTCGGCATCGAGAACCAGCCGCCCGCCGGCAAAGTTTTGCCGCCATAGGCGATCACTTTTCCACCCTTGATCATGTTGTACACAAAAGGATGCGTTTTCAGTCGCTGCAGCTCACGATGCGGATCAAACAACGGATCATGCGTATCCAAATAACCGACCAAGCCAATCGCGATCTGATCGTTCGGCAAAGTGTAAATGAAAGTGCCGCCAATCGTCTTCTCTAGCGGAAAGCCCAAAGTGTGAATCACTTGCCCCGGCTTCACCGTGCCCGGGGGGCATTGAATGATTTCTTTGACACCTTCTTCGTACACACCAGGATTCTTGCCTGCGAACAAATCCAATCGCTTCGCAACCTGCTTAAACAAGGACCCCCTTGTTCCCTCGGCGAAAATCGTGACCTTCGCCTTCAACAAAAGCCCCGGCTCAAAATTTGGCTTCATCTCACCATGCTTGTCCAAGCCCTTGTCGCCCGTGCGCACACCCACAATTCGCTCACCATCATAGAGCGCCTCAACAGCCGCAAAGCCGGTGAACACATTCACACCCTCAGCCTCCGCCTGCTGCGCCAACCAACGATTGAACTTGGACAGCGACACCAACAAATTGCCTTCATTCTGAAATGGAGGCGGCGTGATCGGCGCTTTCACATTGAACTTGCGCCCAAGATAATGAACTTCATCGTGAGTCACGACACATTCAATCGGACAGCCTCGCTCCTGATAGTCCGGCACCAACTCCACCAAGGCCGAAGGATCCATCACCGCACCCGACATCGAGTGCGCGCCAATCTCCATGCCCTTATCGATCACAGCGATCATCAGTTCGCCCAGCGCCTCGCCCGCCACACGGCCCGAGGCCACGGCCTCATCATGCTCACGCGCCTTCTGCTTGAGACGAAGTGCCGCCGACAACCCCGCCGCGCCTCCGCCGACGATGATGACATCAAACTCCATCTCTTCGCGCTGAATTTGGCTCACTTCGCTCGACATCCGCTCTCCTTAATCTTGTCCTGAAGGCTCGGCCGAAGCCTCGCTTTCCGAAGTCACAGTTTCAACCGCACGCGCATCCAAACTTCGCGGACTGATCGCAATCTTTTCTTGCACGCGCAAATCATCTTCATCGCGTCCGCCCGGATACTCCATCCCCCGCTTCGAGTTCGCATGCCCCTGGGTCGCAACGGCTTTCGCCGCCTGCGCCACCTGTCGCTTCGCGACCGGCTGAGGCGCTGGAGTTTCACCTTCACCGTGGGGAATGATTTCGCGAATCTCAGAATTGGTCGGCTCAGCCGACGCTGTCATTCCCAACAAAGTCGCCACGCCCATCAGCAACGCTCGAAAACTCAGGCTCTTAAAGAATCTCTGACGCATATTCAATTCACTCCCAATCGTCGATGCGAACGCATCGGAATTTGCGATCGCACGCGCCGAATCTCGTCCCTCACCAGTTCAATCTCTAAGATCTCCATACCGGTCTTCTCCGCAGCTCCCGCCGCCAAGACTCGACCCCACGGATCAACTGCCAACGAGCGACCATAAGTCTTTCGCTGACCAGCCCCATGCTCGCCCGACTGCGCCGGCGCCAACATATAACTTTGCGACTCAATCGCCCTGGCTCTCACCAAGATTTCCCAATGGGCTCGTCCCGTCGGAACCAAAAACGCCGACGGCAAAAACAGCGCATCGACTTCGGCTCGAGCATAAATCGAAAACAATTCCGCAAAGCGCACATCATAACAAATCGCGCAGCCAAACTTCCAACCCTTCCAATTCCAAACATAAGCCGGACCACCCGACGCGAGATGATCGCTCTCGCGAACAGGTCGGCTCCCCGCCACATCTACATCAAACAAATGAATCTTCGTATACACCACACGCGGCGGTACACCGGGCTCAATGGCGACTTGTGCACTCTGTGGTCGATCCGCCGAGGCAGATCCCAGAATCGGCACAGACCCCAAGATGATCGCCGCTCCCGTTCGCGCCGACCACTCAGAAAGCTCCCGAGCAAAGCTCGAGTTCAAATCGAAGTGCGGAATTTTCTCGTCGTCGCCCAAGCGCATGAACCAAACGTTCTCAGGAAAAACGACCAACTCCGCGCCCGCCCCGCCGAAACCGGCTTCAACAGTTCGCAATGCCGAACGAATCATCGCCTCATTTTCAGAAGTATGATTGTTCGAGGTCAGCTGCACGAGCGCCACGCGCAAGCGAGCCTCCATTTGACCCTCACTCACTGCACTTGGCTTTCTGAGCTCTGAATCGTCGCCACATCCTTCGGCCCTCGACAGCTCCAGTTTGCCGCCTCAAGATTTTTGCGAATGCCCGCAAGCACCGATTCACACTGTTCGACAGCGCGATTCTCACCCACGCTCTGCTCTTGACCCAATTTCGTATACGTCGCCCGACATCCTTGATCATCGCGACGATACACCTTCAATGTCCGCGCCCCTTTACCTGTTGGCGGACGGCAAATCGTGACGGTCTTGAGTTCACCGGCCTCCTTCAAAGCTTCGCCCTGAGCCGTCGCCACTTGCACCGCCGCCGCCTGCGCGGCCGCTGGCGACTTCTCCACCGAGGCCAACGCATCAATCCCAAAAACGCCCACGACGAAACTCAACACCAGCAATAAAACTCGCATCCTGTATTCCTCCCGAGACTTTGATTTCACCACTCTGACTCAGAGTGCACGGACCACGGAGCTACAACTTTGTACAAAACAATTAACGCAGGAGGTCCAATCCGAGCAAAGCCCTTTCACTCCTCGCTTCACCGCATAAGTAAAAGAAAAGGGAGGCCTGCGCCTCCCTTTTAAATTCCCTATTGGCTTCCTCAGTCTCGGCTCCATTCCGTTGCGAACGGCCCCGAAGCCCTCACGCCGTCTTCGATTTAGAAGAGGCCTTCTTTGTCGCCTTGGCCTTCGCCGCAGCTTCCACCAGCTTCACGTTCGAGTAGTGCAAGAAGCCTTCTGCAGTTGTGCGGCCATCTTTCTTAGAGTGGCGAGTCTGCACGCGCACACCCTGCACTTTAATCTGCATGGTCTCCGGCTTCACTTCCAATACCGTACCGCGCTTGCCCTTATCCGAGCCGGTGATCACTTCCACCGTCGAGCCTTTTTTAATCTTGAGTTTCATGGCTCAACCCTTCTTCGCCTGCGTGAGTTTTTTCACGATGTTTTTGCGAACTGTCTTCGCGCGAGGAGACAAAAGAGTCTCATCTTGGCGGAGAATGAAGCGGTCCAAACCGCCCACATGCTCCATCGAGCGGATCGCGCTCGTCGCCACACGCAAGGTGACAAGTTCACCCAATGCTTGGCTAAACAGGCGACGCTTTTGCACGTTCGGCTGCACGACACGCTTCGTTTTAATGTTCGAGTGGCTGACCAGGTTTTTCACAACCGGACGCTTTCCCGTTAATTCACACATGGCCATGGTTTCAACCCTCCGGCTTCCGAGAAGGGGTAGGAATATGAAATTTCGGTCTTGTTGGCAACTGCAAATTCAGGTATGTTGTCGCCTCTTTTGCATGCGCTTCAGGCCTTCGGCTCGGCAAAAAACGTAGAGCGTGAAGCGCATAAAGTGGGTCACTTAAAGAACCGCGTAAGGAAACACGACTTTAAGAAGCCTACAAAAAGACGAGCATCGGAACATTCACTTCGAGGGATTCAATGAGGCAACAGAACTCACCCCTCAGACAAGAATGAGAGAGTTTTATGAAAAAGACAGTTCGATCAAAATACCGCCCCGAATTTCCCGGCGACTACTTCTTTGACTACAAAGATGCCCAAACTCTGGGACGCTTCATCTCTGAAGGCGGAAAGATCACTCCCGCGCGAATCAGCAAGCTCTCTTTGGCGCAGCAAAAGCGGGTCGCCGCAGCTGTAAAGAAAGCGCGTAATCTCGGCCTCCTGCCCTTGGGCAACGAAGCCTATGACTTTCAAGAGCGCCCCGAAGGCATTTCACCCAAGCCCTTCAGCTTGTAATCCAGCTCGCACCTAGGCTTCGGCCAATACAAAGCCAGCCCCGTCAGGAGCTGGCTTTTTTATACCTTCGGTTCGCCACCGCGCCCCTGCGTGCGCCGATACCGCAAGCTCTCTCGAGCCCACTGGGCTCCCACAAGCAGCATCCACCCCAAGTACCCCCAAGTCGCCAATCGATGAAACTGAGGGCCTTCTAGGCCCCAAATCCTGAGCTCAGTGAAGCCTTCATTCCAATTGAGTAATCGCTGCCCCAGCATTGGAAGGGAAATCCCAAACAACACACCCAATGCGCCCAAACCGACAGCGGGATCCACGCGCCGCTCGCGCCCCAGAAGCCCCCTCCAAGCCACCCCAGCAATCGCTGCGGAGACCAAGACAAATCCTGCCCCCGCAATCACCCCCGCCCATCGGCGCTCAAAGATTCCACTCGGAAAAATGACAGCCGCCAAGATCGCCGCCGCCATCTGCCAAATGATGGCCGTACGGTAGCTCATGGAATAGCCGAGCACTGAAAACCTCCCCAGTCATGTATGCCCATACCGTGTCCGCCACGTATTGAGTCTCGGACGCTGAACTCAAGCTCCGGACACAGCAACGCATTACCAAAGCTAAGTCCCTAATATCACGACGCCCAGTTCAAGCCATCCGCCTTGCAACATCCTTCGGGGAAACCAAACCCAAGGAGGCCCACAATGCTCAACGATCTCACCCAAAAGCAACTCCAGCTCTTTGGACTCAATCCCCGCCATTGGCGTGCTGAGTCCAAATCCTCCCCCCACCTACCCCCGAACTGCGTTCAAAATCGCCAAGAGCCCAGTTTTCGCCTCAAGCTCATTTGGACTCAGACGACATGGGGGCCCCGCCTCACCGCTGTTCGACTCATTCCCTTTTAATTACATCCAGATTCCAACGGCGATGAGCCATCAGCGAGACGTAAGAATCACGCCTCCCCCTCATCGCCCACAACCACTCAAGTGTGCCAGCTCCTAGATGGCCCCAGGCTGGCAATTGGAAGAAAAAATACTTCGCGACCAAATCGCTTCGCGCGACATATCGACCGCACCCGGCAACTCCAAATACAACTTTTCGCGAAAAGCCTTCAGCGATTCCTCGCCATAGAGTCGGGTGAACATCGCCTTGGTTCGACAAAACAATCTAAAGTCAGATGCATCAAACCAAGAGTGCTTGCCGGTCATTCCTGTTGGAATCGCTTCAGCCCCCCACGCCAACTTCACCATCAAATCCAAACTTGCCACAAGATGCTGGCGCACCAAGCTCTGACCCGCGACGACAGACGAGCACTCTCTCGGGAAGCGCTCCAACTCATCGAGCATTTTGCCAACGCCGAGAAACAAATCGAAACAAGCCCCTGGGCTGTTGCCCTCTTTGCAGTTCGAATAGACCTGACCAAAAATCGGCTTAACTTGCTTGCTGCCTTTTTCAGGCGTCAAGAAGCCAACCTGCGACTCTACAAAGTAATCAAATTGCTTATCGCAAGCTGTTCGCGGTGGGTTGAACAACACCATGAAGATCAATCCCAATGTCAGCACGACAAACGCGACCAATGGCTTCGGCGATCGCCGAATTAATTCTTCGAGATTCACTCTCAGCCCCCAAAGGATCTACGAACTCATAGGTCCAATTCTTTGCGGCCCAATTCTTCGCGGTCCAATACTTTGCGGCCCAATTCTTAAGGTGCACGCAAGGCGCAGCTGCGCTCTGAATTTGACGAGTTCGACAATGGATGCTCACCGCGACTGCGCAACTGCACCCAGGTCAGCCGATCCTTCGGACAAAAATATACTCGAAAGCGAGGATCAACGCGATAAATCCTGACGATATTTGAGACACCATTGAGCAGCTGCCCCAAAAGCTCCCGCCTCTCCGCTAAGCCCGACGACCGTATGCCTACGCAAGTCTCAAGCAGTGGCGAAAGCAACTTCACGAAATGCGACCGATCATGAGGCTTCATGACTGGTCGAGAGGCCGCGATGGCGTTTCGAACCGCGACCTCGAAATCGCGGAGCGCCAACTCCAAAGCTTCTTCATCTTGCTTGATCAGAGCGACTTGAATGCTTTCGTTGACGATCAGGACGTTTTGCAGCGGATCTCGAATCTCTCTGGCCAAGGGCAAACGTGTCTCTTTGGCTCCAGCGTGGCCGAAGTCCAAACACAACAGAACGGATAACAGGAGAGCTCTCCATAGCCTTTGCACGACTTCGCATCGGCAAATCCATGTCCCAGATTGAGGCAATCCAGCAGTAGCCCCCAAAAAAGAAAACGGGCCAGTCTTTCGACTGACCCGTCATCACGACCTAAGTCGTATGAGCCCGAGCTTCGATTAGAAGCTCATTTTGCCCATGACCATGGCTTGCATGATCGTCGCTTCCTTCTTCACAGTCGCGTCTTTGAAAGCCGCGCCAGGCATGAATGCGCCAAGGTGAGCATCGATCGAGAAGTTCGAGTCATACTTCTTCGAAGCATAAACATCGAGTTCCATACCGAGGTCTTTCTTAGCTGCCAAAGCGCCAGTGATCGCCTGACCGTTCGGACGTGTGCCAGTTGTAGTCGCAGCGTTCTCTTTTGTTTTCGAGAACATGTGCAACGCCACACCAGCAGTCATGTCTTCCGACGGCATCACGTCAGCACCGACCGACATCTGTGTCAGGTTGCCCCAACCGATGATGTCCATCAGACCAGCGTACTTATGGCTGTCGTAGTACAGCGACTGATAAGTCTCTGTCTTGTCGTCGCCCGCCTGGTCGTCGCCAGAGTCCATGTGGTAGTTCGCCCACACTTTGAGGCCCATAGTTTCCGGCATGCTGTAGCCAACCATCAAGTCGAACATGTTGCCTGCCAACTTCTGATCAGCAGCAGCAGTCTTGTTGATCGAACCCGACTGCATCGCCATTGTGAAGTTGTACATCACATTCGAAACATCGCCGCCAACTGTGAGGCCAACGTGCATAGCGTCCGACAAGCCGTACGCAGCAGTCTCTTGGCGCTTCACATTCAAGACATGCAGGTTAGCTGTTTTAAGAGCTTCCGGCAGGTTTTTGAAATCGAGCGACAGGATGTAGTTGTTAACCTCAGGGTCAGAGTCCGGGTTACCTGCGTTCGTGTTGTTGTCGAGATACTTGATCGCGTAGAAGTTCAAGTTCATCGCATCCATTTCATAAGATGCCTGAAGACCTTCATGCGTGTGCGGCACAACCAACCAGTCGTCCGACGAGAAAACAGCGCCATCAGCGATGTTCACGTGGAAGCGACCGACTTTCAACGCCAACGCGTCCGAAGCTTTCCACCAGCCGTAAGCTTCGTTCACCAACAGAATGTTGTCTGTTGAGTTGGTGTTGTAGCCCGTGCCGGCAACTGAAGTCGACGCGCGCTTGTCGTTACCGAAGATCGTTCCGTGCAAGAGACCCAGGCGTGCCTGGAGCTTCTCGCCTTTGCGAGCTGTCATGCCCACCTTGAATCGGCCTTCAGAGTCAGCGCGGTTAAGCGGCTTCTCTTTTACGCCCGAGGGGGTCATGTCGTTGTAATAGCGAACGCGGAATTCGCCATCGTGTTTGAATTCTGTGTCGCTAGCAGCAGCGACCGAAGAGATCGCGAGCGCACCCGCGATAAGAGCAAAACGCTTCATCTGATTACTCCTTTGAAACGTCATTGTTGAACTTCCTAAGATGAACCTACTGTTGTTAACCCGAACCTGAACCCTAACTCTTAAACCTTTTCGAACTTTGCGTTGAACCGCCCTGACCTCGGCACACTTCGCGAATTCACCGATCTCGCACTCTTCGATCACTTCCGGTTGAGCCCCCGCGAGAACAAACTCTCGAACACTCAATCGATCCTGACATCAAAGTCCGATTGGCAGATTTCGCGGAGGACGCCTCCCTCCCAACGGTTCAGCCTTTCGTTCCCATCACAAAGCCCTTCTGGCCTTTCGTACAGCTCCTCTGCATTGCACTCTCAAGTTCCGTAAGGCCTGAATGACTCGAGCCCCACTTCACCTGTTTAGTCCAAGGCCTCCTGGCCTCGCAGCTCATCCTGTGCTGCTTGAACCCCGATCTCCCTCAGAGTCTTCATGCTGGACGTCTTCACGCCCTCGCACTCGACCTAGACTTCAACCTCTGTTCAGGGTCATGGTAGGAAGCATCATTTTGTTAAAGCAATCTTTTTCTGCGCGCTTAATTCGCCGCGGAAGAAGATGAATTTCAGAATTCAGTGTGTATTCTTGGCTTCATCCACACTTGATCGTTGGAAATTTCGGGGAGTGGCGCAGCCTGGTAGCGCATCTGCTTTGGGAGCAGAGGGTCGCTGGTTCGAATCCAGTCTCCCCGACCACTCGCCCGGGGTCTATACCGGAGACATGGGTG